>DAIOGH010000032.1:0-44292 GCA_036745335.1 Paracoccaceae bacterium | reverse complement strand
TTCTTCAAATGCGAGAACTTCCAGGAACCCGGCGCCTTCAAGGTGCGCGGGGCGACCAATGCCGTCTTTGGGCTGACCGAGGATCAGGCGAAGAAGGGTGTCGCCACGCATTCCAGCGGCAACCATGCCTCGTGCCTGTCCTACGCCGCCATGCTGCGCGGCATCCCCTGCAACGTGGTCATGCCGCGCACCGCGCCGCAGGCGAAGAAGGACACCGTGCGCCGCTATGGCGGGGTGATCACCGAATGCGAACCATCGACCTCTTCGCGCGAGGCGACCTTCGCCGAAGTGCAGGCCCGGACCGGCGGCGATTTCGTCCACCCCTACAACGATCCGCGCGTGATCGCGGGGCAGGGCACCTGCGCGCGCGAGTTCGTCGAGCAGACCGGCGGACTTGACATGGTCGTCGCGCCCATCGGCGGAGGGGGCATGATCTCGGGCACCTGCCTGACGCTGTCGACCCTTGCCCCGGAGACGAAGGTGATCGCTGCCGAGCCGGAACAGGCCGACGACGCCTATCGCAGCTTCAAGGCTGGCCATATCATCGCCGACGATGCGCCGAAGACCATTGCCGACGGGCTGCTGGTGCCGCTGAAGGACCTGACCTGGCATTTCGTCTCAAATCACGTCAGCGAAATCTACACCGCCTCGGAAGAGGAGATCATCGAGGCGATGAAGCTGACCTGGAAGCATTTGCGGGTGGTGATGGAACCTTCCAGCGCGGTGCCGCTGGCCGTGGTCCTGAAGAACCGCGCGGCCTTCCGCGGCAAGCGCGTTGGCATCATCATCACCGGCGGCAACGTCGATCTGGACAAACTCCCCTGGATGAAAGGGTAAGGCCATGAATAAGCAAGAGAATTTTGAAGAGCTCGAGGTCGGCTACGACATCCCGGCCCTGCCGGGGATGGCCGAGGCGGATATCCAGACGCCCTGCCTGGTGCTGGATCTGGACGCGCTGGAGCGCAACATCGTCAAGATGGGCGACTATGCCAAGGCGCACGGGATGCGGCACCGGGTGCATGGCAAGATGCACAAGTCGGTCGATGTGGCGCTGTTGCAGGAGCGGCTGGGCGGATCGGTCGGCGTCTGCTGCCAGAAGGTCAGCGAGGCCGAGGTCTTTGCGCGTGGGGGAATCAAGGACATCCTTGTCAGCAACCAGGTGCGCGATCCGGCCAAGATCGACCGGCTGGCGCGGCTGCCGAAACTGGGCGCGAACACCATCGTCTGCGTGGATGATCTGGCCAACATCGCCGGGCTGTCGGCGGCGGCGGTGAAGCATGGCACGACCTTGGGCGTCTTCGTGGAAATCGACTGCGGCGCGGGGCGCTGCGGGGTGAAGACGGCGGCGGAAGTGGTGGCCATCGCCAAGGCGGCCGAGGCCGCGCCGGGCCTTAGCTTCAAGGGCATCCAGGCCTATCAGGGCGCGATGCAGCACATGGACAGCTATGCCGACCGCAAGGTGAAGCTCGATGCCGCCATCGCGCAGGTGAAAGAGGCGGTCGAGGGGCTGAAAGCTGCCGGCCTGCCGCCCGAACTGGTGTCGGGCGGGGGCACCGGATCCTATTATTTCGAAAGCGCGTCAGGGGTTTACAACGAGTTGCAATGCGGCAGCTATGCCTTCATGGATGCCGACTATGGCCGTATCCTTGACGACAAGGGCCAGCGGATCGACCGGGGCGAATGGGAGAATTCCCTCTTCATCCTGACCTCGGTGATGAGCCATGTGAAGGCCGACAAGGCGATCTGTGATGCGGGGCTGAAGGCGCAGTCGGTGGATTCGGGCCTGCCGGTCGTCTTTGGCCGTGACGATGTGAAATACATCAAATGCAGCGATGAACATGGGGTGATCGACGACCCGGCAGGCGTACTGAAGGTCGGCGACAAGCTGAAGCTGGTCCCCGGCCATTGCGACCCGACCTGCAACGTGCATGACTGGTATGTCGGCGTGCGGGGCGGCAAGGTCGAGGTCGTCTGGCCGGTCTCGGCCCGCGGCAAGGCCTATTAGGTCTTTCCCTTCGATAAATATCCCAGGGGGTGCGGGGGTGTGAAACCCCCGCTCTTCTGCCCGCTGCAAGGAGCCACCGATGCTGATCGTTCCCGAGGCGCTGATCGCCTCTCTTGTCTCGCCCGAGGATGCCTTTGCCGCAGTGGAGGCGACCTTTGCCGCCATGGCACGCGGCGAAGCCTATAACTTCCCCGTGGTGCGCGAGGCTCTGGGCGAGGGGCGGCAATATGGCTTCAAATCGGGGCTGGACCGGGCGGGTGGTCAGTTGGGGGTGAAGGCGGGGGGCTATTTTCCCGGCAATGCGGCGAAGGGAATGATCAACCACCAGTCCAGCGTCTTCCTGTTCGATCCCGACACCGGACGACCGCAGGCGATGGTGGGCGGCAACCTGTTGACCGCGCTGCGAACGGCGGCGGCGGCGGCGATTTCCATCGACAGGCTGGCGCGGCCGGAGGCAAAGGTGCTGGGCATCGTCGGCGCAGGTCATCAGGCCGGGTTCCAGTTGCGCGCCGCGGCGCGGACGCGGCGGTTCGAGCGGGTGATCGGCTGGAACCTGCATCCCGAGATGCTGCCGCGCTTGGGTGCGGTGGCGGCGGAACTGGGCCTGCCGTTCGAGGCGGTGCCGCTGGAACGGATGGTCGAGGCGGATGTGATCGTGACGATCACCTCTTCTCCGGCAGCCAGCCTGATGGCGGCGCATGTCAGCCCCGGCACCCATCTGGCCTGCATGGGCACCGATACGGTGGGCAAGCAGGAGGTGGATCCGGCGCTGGTCGCTGGTGCGTCGGTCTTTACCGATGAGGTGGCGCAGTCGATCAGCATCGGCGAGGCGCAGCATGCCGTTGCGGCGGGCACGCTGGATGCCGCCGCGATCACGCCGCTGGGCGAGGTGCTGACCGGGGGGCATCCGGGGCGACGGTCGGCGCAGGAGATCACGCTTTTCGACGGCACCGGCGTGGGATTGCAGGATCTGGCGGTGGCCGCCGTGGCAGTGGCCCGCGCGCGCGAACGCGGCATGGGGATCGAGGTCGGGGTCTGAGCGCGCAAATTCCTGGCGCAAGGAATTTGAAATTTTCCTGATCAGGAAAATTGGCGCTGCCGGACCCGGCGCGCATTGTGACGGGCACAAGTTTTGATCAAAAGGCTGTTGCCGCAGCCCCTGTCCCGTGATGAGACTGCGCGAAAGGGCGGCAGGAGGGCTGTGGCGATGCGGGTCTTCATCAACGGCTTCGGGCGGATCGGGCGCAGCGTCCTGCGGGCCTGGGCGCAGGCCCCAAAGACCTGGCCGGGGCTGGAGATCACCGGCATCAACGACATCGCGGCGCCCGAGATGTGCGCCTATCTCTTCGAATATGACTCGGTCTTCGGCCCCTGGCGCGGCACGGTGGCTCTGGAGGGCGGCGCGCTGGTGGTGAACGGGAAAGCCATTCCGCTGCACCGGACGCCGGATATTTCCGGTCTCGATCTGCGCGGTACCGATCTGGTGATGGAATGCACCGGCCGGGCCGAGACGACCGAAATGGCGGCGCGGGGTCTCAGGGCCGGGGCGCGGCGGGTGCTGGTCTCGGGGCCGTCGGCGGCAGCCGAGGTGACGCTGGTGCTGGGCGCGAATGACGATCGGCTGGGGGATCAGCGCATCGTCTCGAACGCCTCCTGCACCACCAATGCGCTGGCCCCGCTGGCCAGGCTGATCGACAGCGAATGGGGCATCGTCACCGGGTCGATGACCACGGTGCATTGCTATACCGGCAGCCAGCCCACGGTGGATGCCCCGGCAGCGGATTACGCCCGCAGCCGGGCGGCGGCGCTGTCGATGGTGCCGACGACGACATCGGCCGCGCGACTTCTGGACGGGGTGTTGCCGCAGGTGGCGGGGCGGATCGTGGCGCAGGCGGTGCGGGTGCCGGTGGCCTCGGTCTCTTGCGTGGACTTTCACCTGACCGTGCATCGGCCGGTGACGGCCGAGGCGGTGAATGCGGCGTTCCGTGCCGCCGGAGGCGTGATCGGGGCAACCGACCGCGCGCTGGTGTCGACCGACCTGCGGGCGCGGCCGGAATCGGTGGTGATGGCCACGCCTGAAACCAAGGTGACGCCGCAGGGCCTTTTGCGGGTCTTCGGCTGGTATGACAACGAATGGGGCTTTTCCAACCGGATGCTGGACATGGCCCTGCGCATGGGCTGACGCGCGCTGCGCAGTCAGTCCAGCCCGTCGTCGGGGATGTTCAGAAGCGTGCCGCAGGCCTTGCAATGCACGGCATCGTGGTCATGGCGGCGCAACCCGCAGGTCGGGCAGGGGAAATGCGCCTTCGACGGCCGCAGCACCACCTGCACCAGCCGCAGGAACAGGCTGATGCCGACGATCATGATCAAGACCGACAAGAGCTTGCCCGAGGTGCCGACAAGGGTGACATCACCGAAGCCGGTGGTCGACAGCGTGGTGACGGTGAAATACAGCGCGTCGGTGTAATCGGCGATGCGCGGGTTGACCCCGGACTGGGTCTGATAAACCAGCGCCGTCATGGCGAAGAGGAAGATCGTCAGGTTGGCCGCCGCGCGGATTGCATCCTGATGACGACGAAAGCCGGGGATGTCATCGCCCAGCTGGTCCAGCGTCTGCGGCGAATGGAAGACGCGATACAGACGCAGGACGCGCAGGAAGGCCAGCCCCTCGCCCCAGATCGGGAACAGCAGCGAGACGATCACCAGCAGATCGGCGACGCCCCAGAGGCTGAACAACTCGCGCAGCGGGCGGCGCGAGATCAGCAGCCGGGCCAGAAGATCGGCCAGGAAGATCAGGCCGATTACAAGGTCGATGACGGTGTTGTGGGTGCCGCGCGGCAGGAAGGACGTGGCGACCAGATAGCACACCGTCGCCAGATCGAAGGCCAGCAGGCCATAGCGGAAACGGTCGCCCGCCTCGCCATGGCCTTCGTACAGCGATCGAAGGCGCGCGCGCGGGGTCATTCGCCGTAGGGCACCCAGACGGTTTTTACCTCGGTAGCGCGGGCCAGGAAGTCGCGTTCCTGACCATGTGCCATCCAGTCGCGGGCCTGACCGTTCGCCACCCAGGTGCGTTTCAGGTTGCCGGTGCTTTCCTTTTCCACCAGCGCGGGCGGGGTGCTGTCGAAGGACCAGATCGCATCGACATCCATATGCCCGGCCAAGGGTTTGGCGATGTCGGTATGCGGGCCGGTCAGGATGTTGACCACGCCTGCGGGCAGGTCCGAGGTTTCCAGCACCTGATAGAAATCGGTCGCGGCCAGCGGGTAGGGGGCCGAGGCGGCAAGGACGACGGTGTTGCCCATGGCGATGGCCGGGGCCATGGCCGAGATCAGGCCCAGAAGCGGGGCCTCGTCCGGGCAGAGGGCTGCGATGACGCCCACGGGCTCGGGCAGGGCCAGCGCCAGGCCGCGCATCGGCACCGGCTTGGCCGCGCCTTCGTATTTGTCGGCCCAGGCGGCAAAGGTGAACAGCCGCTGGATCGCGGCCTCGACTTCCTCACTGCCATCCTTGCCGGTCATGTCGCGCAGACGGGTGGTGAATTCCGCGGCGCGGGCCGACAGGTTCTCGGCGATGTAATACAGGATCTGGGCGCGAGTATGCGCGATCGCGCGGCCCCAGCCCTTTGCGGCCTGGGCGGCCTCGACCGCGTTCCTTACATCCTTGCGGTTGGCCAGGCCGATATGGCCAAGCAGGTGCCCCTTCGCCGACCAGATGGCGCGGGATTGCCCGCCGTCGGGGCGGGCCTGCTTGCCGCCGATGAACAGCTTGGCCGTGCGGTCGATGCCGCCCACCTGCGGGTCATGCGGGGCAGCGACGGCGGCGATGGATTTCAGCGCCTTGCCCTTGCGCGCGGGGCGAAGGTAGGCCGACAAGCCCTCCCACCCGCCTTCGCGCCCGAAGCCCGACTCGCGCACCCCGCCGAAGGGGGCCGCGGCGTCGAACATGTTGGTGCCGTTGATCCAGACCACGCCGGCCCGCAGCCTGGGGGCCACGTCAAGCGCGAGGTTGACGTTTTCCGACCAGACCGAGGCGGCAAGGCCATAGCGGGTGTTGTTGGCCAGTTCCACCGCCTCGGCGGGCGTGCGGAAGGTCATCGAGACCAGAACCGGGCCGAAGATTTCCTCCTGCATCAGGCGCGAGGCGGTGGACAGCCCGGTGATCAGCGTGGGCGGATAGAAGCAGCCCTGCGGCACCGGGGTGGCGGCGCGGTAGACCTGACCGTCCGATCCGTCGACCAGCCGGGTGATGGTGTCCAGCTGCACAGGGTCGACGATGGCACCGATGTCGATCGCCTTGTCCAGCGGATCGCCGATGCGCAACCCGTCCATCCGGCGCTTCAGCCGGGCATGGAACCGATCGGCCACGCCTTCCTGCACCAGAAGGCGGCTGCCCGCACAGCAGACCTGACCCTGATTGAACCAGATCGCGTCGACCAGCCCTTCGACGGCGCTGTCAAGATCGGCATCGTCAAAGACGATATAGGGCGACTTGCCGCCAAGCTCCAGCGTCAGCGCCTTGCCCTGCCCGGCGGTGGCCTCGCGGATGCGCTTGCCGACCGAGGTGGAACCGGTGAAGGCGACCTTGGCCACGCCGGGGTGCGCCACCAGGGCTGCGCCGGTGTCGCCATCGCCGGTGATGATGTTCAGCACCCCTTTCGGCAGACCGGCCTCACGGCTGATCTCGGCGAACAGCAGGGCGGTCAGCGGGGTGTATTCGGCAGGCTTCAGCACCACGGTATTGCCCGCCGCAAGGGCAGGGGCCACCTTCCAGGCCAGCATCAGCAGGGGAAAGTTCCACGGGATCACCTGACCGCAGACGCCCAGCGGCTCCATCTCCGGCCGTTCGGCGTCCAGCAGCTGGGCCAGACCGGCGTGATAGTAGAAATGCCGGGCAACCAGCGGAATGTCGATGTCGCGGCTTTCGCGGATCGGCTTGCCGTTGTCCATGGTCTCCAGCACGGCGAACAGGCGCGCGTATTTCTGCACCAGCCGGGCAAGGGCATAAAGCACTTTCGCCCGCTCGTGCCCCGGCGTCCTCGACCATTTCGCAAAGGCGCGGGCGGCGGCGGCAACGGCCTTGTCCACCGTGGCGGCAGAGCCCTGGCTGACCTCGGCCAGCACCGCGCCAGTGGCTGGATTCCGGGTTGCGAACGAGGCCTCGGGCGCGGTGAAGCCGCCGTCGATGAAATGGCCGAAGTTGCCTTTGTGCTTTGCCAGCCAAGCCAAAGCCTCGGCATTGGACTCGGGCGCGGGTCCATAGGACATTGCGTCGAAGATTTCCTTGATCGTCATGGCGTCAACTCCCAGCGCCCTGATCCGGGCGGGATTTTCTCTGGCCGATCTGCGCCTCCGGCGGGGATATTTAAGGGCAGAAAATGCGAGGGGTGCCCAGCTTCATTTTCTGTCTTCAAATATCCTGGGGTGAGCCCGGAACGGGCGAGGGGCAAAGCCCCTGCTGCGGTCGGGTGCAGGTGCATCGTCAGCCCATCGCGTGGCGGTGGCCGGCGGAATAATGGCCGGTCAGATGATGTTCCAGCTGGCGTTCGATGTCGCCCAGAAGCGACGAGGCGCCGAAGCGGAACAGGTCGGGTTGCAGCCAGTCGTGCCCCAGTTCGTCCTTCATCAGCGCCAGATACAGAAGCGCATCCTTGGCCTTGGAGATGCCGCCCGCGGGCTTGTAGCCGACCTTGATGCCGGTGCGGTCTTCGTAGTCGCGGATGGCGCGGATCATCGTCAGGCTGACGGGCAGGGTGGCGTTCACCGCCTCTTTCCCGGTCGAGGTCTTGATGAAATCGGCCCCCGCCATCATGCAGACCAGCGACGCGCGGGCGACGTTGCGCAGGGTCTGCAATTCACCGGTGGCGAGGATCGCCTTGACATGGGCCTCGCCGCAGGCGGCGCGCATTTCGGCCATCTCGTCATAAAGCGCCTGCCAGTTGCCGGTCAGCACATGGCGGCGCGAGATCACGATGTCGATTTCCCTTGCGCCGGCCTTCACGCTTTCGCCGATTTCGGCGATGCGCAGGTGCCAGGGCGACAGGCCGGCCGGAAAGCCGGTGGAAACGGCGGCGACCGGGATGCCCGATCCTTCCAGCGCGCGGACGGCGGTTTCCACCATGTCATGATAGACACAGACCGCGCCGACGGTCAGGCCGGGCATTCCCAGCGCCTCAAGCATCTCGGCGCGCACCGGGGCGCGGGCCTTGGCGCAAAGGCGTTGCACCCGGCCCGGCGTGTCGTCGCCCGACAGCGTGGTCAGGTCGATCAGGCTGATTGCCTTCAGAAGCCAGGCCGCCTGATGGTCTTTCTTGACCGAGCGGCGGCCGCCGATGGTGGCGCAGCGGCGTTCGATCGCGCTGGTGTTGGCCTGCACCGAGGCGACCCAGTCGAGGTCAAGCGGCATGCCGGGGTTGCGGGGGTGGCCCTGATGGGCCGAGACTTGCGGCAAGAGGCCGGTTCCGGCCTTGGTCGGGGTCAGGGTCTGCACGGTGGCCTCCGGTCGCCCGCAGCGGGACAGGGGATGACGATGCCATGCAGCGGGGCGGGCTGGCAAGGGTGTCGCGGCTGAAAATTGACCATATGGTCAGGTTTCGCCGATCACCCGGCGTCGCGCGGGGCCTGATCCTCGTCAGGGGCGAAGCTGGCCCAGTCGGTTCCGGTTCCGGTGGCGGGCAGGTTGCCGCGCGGCACGGTGCGGAACAGATGGACCTTGGCGATGAAAAGTGCCGACAGCGGCGCGGTGGCGAAGAAGAACACCACCACCAGCGCCTCGCGCCAGGCGAGACGCCCCTGCACCAGCCAGACCTCGAAGGCCAGCGCCACAAGGGCGGTGCCTACGCCCAGCGTGGTGGCCTTGGTCGGCGCATGCAGGCGCTGCATCCGGTCCTTCAGCCGCAGAAGGCCCCAGGACCCGATCAGGCCGAAGAGGCCGCCGATGACCAGCAGGGCCGCGACCAGAAGTTCGGCAAGGGTGGTCATTCGATGATGCTCCCCCGCAGCAGGTATTTGCAGAAGGCGACGGTGGCGACAAAGCCGGTCATGGCGAAGAGGATCGCCGCCTCGAAGCTGAAGATCGCGCCGGAATGGGCGGCATAAAGGATGATCAGGGCGGTGGTGTTCACCGCCATCGTATCGACGACAAGGATGCGGTCGACCAGATCTTCGGCGGTGGCAAGGCGCCAGAGGTTCAGCACGAGCGCCAGCGCAAAGCAGCCGATGGCGAAGGTCAGGGCAAGATCGAGGATCATCCGTAAATCCTTTTCAGCCGGGATTCGTAGCGGGCAAGGATGCCGTCGCGCACCTCGTCGGGGTCGGGGGCGTGCAGGGTGTGGACCAGGAGGCTGCGCCCGTCGGCCGAGATGTCGGCGGTCAGGGTGCCGGGGGTCATGGTGATTGTGCCAGCCAGAAGGGCCACCGCCTCGGGCGAGGTCAGGGTGGTCGGCACGGTCAGAAAGGTGGTGCGGATCTGGTCCGCCGGCATGAACAGGATGACGCGGGCGACCTGAAAGCAGCCGATCACCACGTCATAGACAACGATGCCAAGATAGGCCACCAGCTCCAGCGGGCGGTGCAGGCGCGGTTTGCCGGGCCACCAGGGCGCCGTGAAGAGCGGGATCAGGGTGCCAAGGACCAGGCCCATCACCAGCGACCCGAAGGTCCAACTGTCGGCCAGCACCAGCCAGAACAGGGTGAGAAAGGCCGACAGGCCGGGATGGGGGTAAAGGCTGCGCAGGATCGGCATGGTCTCAGGCCCCTCCGGGCAGATCGTTGGCAAGGATATAGGGCGCGGGGTCGTGCAGCAGGCGGGCGGTTTCGGCCAGCCATGCGGTGACGGGTCCGGCCAGCACCGTCAGCGCCACCAGCGCCAGCAGCAGGGCGGCGGGGATCAGGGCTTGCGTCAGGGGGAGCGTCGCGGCGTCGCCCTGCGGTTTCCAGAACAGGGCCGATCCGCTGCGCGACAGGCCGAGAAGGGCAAGAAAGCTGCCGCCGAGGATCACCGCCCATACCGGCCACAGCGGCTGGGCCTGAAGGATCATCAGCTTGGCCGGAAAGCCGGACAGAGGCGGCAGCCCGGCCGTGGCGATGGCCGAGGCCATGAAGAGGGCGGCAAGCAGGCCCGGCAGGCGGCTGCCAGGCGCGCGGGCCTGCACCAGATCGGCGATCAGGAACAGCGCGGCCCCGGCAAGGGTGGAGTGGATCACATAGTAAAGGGTGGCCATGGTGGCCCATGGGGTGAAGGCGGCCATGGCGGTGAAGACGGTGCCCATCGACATCAGCGCGGCATAGGCGGCCAGCCGGGGCAGCGAGGCGGCCCCAAGGATGCCGATGGCCCCAAGCGCAAGGGTGATCAGCCCCGCAGGCAGCAGCAGCGGGCCGATCAGGCCGGATGTCACCGCAAGATCGGGCGGAAAGACCAGCGTGCCGAAGCGCAGGGCGGCATAGGCGCCGACCTTGGTCATCACGGCGAACAGCGCGGCCACCACGCCGGGGCTGGCGGCATAGGTGCCGGGCAGCCAGAAATGCAGCGGCACCAGCGCGCCCTTGATGGCGAAGACCAGCATCAGCAGCACGGCCGCCACCCGCATCAGGGCCTGATCGCCGTCGGGCAAGGCCGGAATCTTCGCTGCCAGATCGGCCATGTTCAGCGTGCCGGTGACGGCATAGGCGGTGCCGAGCGCGAACAGGAACAGCGTCGACCCGACAAGGTTGACGGCGATGTATTGCACGCCCGCGCGCAGGCGCGGGCCGGTGCCGCCATGCACCATCAGCCCATAGGAGGCGATCAGCAGCACCTCGAAGAAGACGAACAGATTGAAGGCATCGCCGGTCAGGAACGCCCCGTTCAGCCCCATCAGCTGAAACAGCCAGAGTGCGTGAAACTTGCGGCCCCTGATGTCCCAGCCGGTGACGATGGCCTGCACCAGCACCGGCAGCGCAAGGCCCGAGGTCAGCACCAGCATCAGCGCCGACAGCCGGTCCAGCACCAAAACGATGCCGAAAGGCGCGGGCCAGTCGCCCAGCCGGTAAAGCTGCGGCGGGCCGTTCGAGGCGGCGATCATGAGCGTGACCGAAATGGCCAGCAGGGCCACCGTTCCGCCCAGTGCCAGGAAACGCGCGACAGTGGTGCCGTGCCGGGCCAGCAGCAAGGACAACGCCGCCAGAAAGGCGGGCAGCACGACGGGGGCGATGATCCAGTGGCCCATGGTCATCCCTGATCCTCCGGCGCGTCCCGGTCGGGGTCGACGCGGTCATGCCCCAGCTCCAGCCAGGCCCCCAGCGCCATCATCACCATCACCGCGGTCATGCCGAAGGAAATGACGATGGCCGTCAGCACCAGCGCCTGTGGCAGCGGGTCGCTGGGGGCTTCGGTCGTATAGACGATCGGCACGGCCCCGGCCTTCAGCCGCCCGGCGGCGAACAGGAACAGGTTGACGGCATAGCTGAGGAAGGTGAGGCCGAGGATCACCGGAAAACTGCGCAGCCGCAGCATCAGATAGGTGCCGACGGCGGTCAGAAGGCCGATGGTGATGGCGACAAGGGCTTCCATCGCTCAGCCCTCCTTTCCGGCCGGATCCACCCGGTCGGTGGTGTGCTGGGCAAAGCGCGACAGCGACGACAGCGCCAGCAGGATGGCGCCCAGGACGCAGAGGAAGACGCCAAGGTCGAAGACGGCGGCGGTGGTCAGCTCGATCTCGTCCAGCGGCCAAAGGTGAAGGTAATCGTAGCCCGAGGTCAGGAAGGGCCAGCCCATCGCCCAGGCGGCAGCCCCGGTCAGGGTGGCGACCAGCACCCCGGCGGCGATCAGCGCCTGATGGTCGAACCGCAGGCGGCGTTCCGACCAGACAAAGCCCGAGGCGATGTATTGCAGCAGGATGGCGATGGCGACGACCAGACCGGCGACGAAGCCGCCCCCCGGCAGGTTGTGGCCGCGCAGGAAGATGAACACGCCGACCATCAGCGCCAGCGGCATCAGGAAGCGGGTTCCCGCGACCAGCATCAGGGGATGGGCATCGCCCGCGTTCCGGCCCATGCGCAGGCCGCCCAGCCGGTCAAGCGCCGGTTTCGACGACAGCACCGAGGCAGCGATGGCAAAGATCACCAGGGCTGCGATGCCCAGCACGGTGATCTCGCCATAGGTGTCATAGCCGCGGAAGTCGACGATGATGGTGTTGACCGCATTGGTGCCGCCCGCGCCGGGTTTCGACTGCGCCCAGTGGAACTCCGAGATGCGGGGAAAGGCGGCGTCGCGCGTCATCAGAAGCCAGCCGAGCGCACCCGCGCCGATGCCTGCGGCCACGGCCAGCCCGGCATCGCGGGCATGACGCAGCGGCGATTGTTCGCGCGGGGTGGATTTCGGCAGGAAGTTCAGCGCCAGCAGCATCAGCAGGATCGTCACCACCTCGACCGTGATCTGGGTCAGGGCAAGGTCGGCGGCAGACAGCCAGGCGAAGCCGGCGGACAGCATCAGCCCGACGATACCTGTCAGCAGCAGCGACAGCGCCCGGTCGTGGTGGCGCAGCAGGGTGGCGATGGCGGCGGCGGCCATCACCGCCCAGCCGATCAGCGGCGCGCCTTCGACGGGCAGCAGGGTGCGGGTGCCGGAAGCATGGCTGCCGGTCAGGAAGGCGTAAAGCCCAAGACCCAGGATCACCCCCATGGTGGCGAAGAGAGCGCGGTGCAGGCTGCCGTCATGCAGGGCGGCCGTCAGTCGGCGCGACAGCGCGGCGAGGGTGTCGATCACCGCGTCGAAGATGGCTTTTGCCTCGGGACGCGGGAAGCCATCCCAGAGCCTGCGCAATCGGGGGTAAAGCCCAAGCGCGATGAAGCCGATCCCGAAGGCCGCCAGCGACATCCAGAGCGCGGGCGTGCCAAGGCCGTGCCACAGCGCGATGTGCGCATGAACCGCCGTGCCGGTGGTGGCCGAGGCGGCGGCATCGACGATGGGACCGAAGACCGTCATCGGCAGCAGGCCCGAGGCGATGACCAGCGCCGCCAGCAGGGCCGGGGCGGCCCAGAGGCCGGGGCCGGGATCATGGGCCTTGGGGTGATGCTCGCGCTCTGCGCCAAGGAAGGTATGGGACAGGAAGCGGAAGGTATAGGCCACCGACAACGCCGCCCCGGCCAGCGCCAGCAGCGCCACCAGCAGGGTGGTGTGGGCTGCATTTTCCAGCATCAGCTCCTTGGACAGAAAGCCGTTCAGCGGCGGCACCCCGGCCATCGACAGGCTGGCGATCAGGGCGATGGAAAAGGTCAGCGGCATCGCGCGGCGCAACCCGCCCAGGCGGCGGATGTCGCGGGTGTGGGTTTCGTGATCGACGATCCCGGCCACCATGAAAAGTGCTGCCTTGAAGCTGGCATGGGCCAGGATGTGCAGCATGGCGGCGGTGGCGGCCGCTTCGGTGCCAAGGCCCAGAAGAAAGGTGATCAGGCCCAGATGGCTGACGGTGGAAAAGGCCAGGATCGCCTTCAGGTCATCCTTGAACAGCGCGATCTTGGCCCCGACCAGCAGGGTGATCAGCCCGGCGGTGGCAACGATCGCCGTCCATTCCGGGGTGCCCGCCAGCACGGGCCAGAGCCGGGCCATCAGGAAAAGACCGGCCTTCACCATGGTCGCCGAATGCAGATAGGCCGAAACCGGCGTGGGCGCGGCCATGGCATGCGGCAGCCAGAAATGGAACGGAAACTGCGCCGATTTGGTGAAGGCGCCGATCAGGATCAGCCCCAGCGCCAGCGGATACAGCGGGCTGGCCTGAATGGCATCCTTCTGGGTCAGGATCACCGAAAGCTCGTGCGATCCGGCGATGTTGCCAAGGATCAGCATCCCGGCGATCAGCGCAAGGCCGCCGCCGCCGGTTACGGCCAGCGCCATCCGCGCGCCCTGCCGCCCCTCGGCCAGATGGCCCCACCAGCCGATCAGCAGAAACGAGGACAGCGAGGTCAGCTCCCAGAACACCAGCATCAGCAGGATGTTGTCGGACAGCACGATTCCCACCATCGCGCCCTGAAACAGCAGGAGATAGGTCAGGAACCGGCCCATCGGATCGTCCGGCGACAGATAGAAGCGGGCGTAGAAGATGATGAGAAGACCGATGCCCAGGATCAGTCCGGCGAACATCAGCCCCAGCCCGTCGATGCGGAATGTGGCGTTCAGCCCCAGCATCGGCAGCCAGTCGAAGGCGGCTGTCACCATCTCGCCGCGCAAGACCGCAGGGGCATGGGACAAAAGGCCCAGAAGCGCCAGCGCCGTGACGGCCCCCGCCGCAAGGGCCGCCGCATTGCGCCCCATCCGGTCGGCCAGAGCGGGCAGCAGCGCACCAAGAAAGGGCAGCGCGGCGATCAGGGCAGGGGACATGCGGATCGGATCCTCGTCGGGGCGTGCGTGCGGCTGCAAGTCGCGTCGCGGCGGGTGTTGGCGTCAATTTGCCTGTCGGGGCGGGGAATTCAACCCTTGCCGGGCCGATTTCCGGCCCGCCGGGCCGAATTGCCCAAGGTGGCCCGGCCTTGGCCCGAGGTGTCAGATGTTGCGCAACGTGATCTCGGCCGGGCGGGACCGGGTCAGGACGGTCAGCGCGTTCGGCAGATCGTTGGTGGCGATCCAGTCCCGCGCGGCCTGATCGTCGCGCCCGTGATGCTGCCAGCGGACGGTGAGGCGGCGGATCAGCTCGGCCTCGGGCACGTCCAGAAAGACCGTCAGGTCGAACAGCGGGGTCAGCTGACGCCACGGATCTTCGTCCAGCAAGAGATAATTGCCCTCGACGATCAGGATGCGGTCGTCGGGGCCGATGATTTCGGCCCCGGCGCGCGAAAGTTCCATGCTGCGGTCGAAGATCGGGATCGCCACCTCGTCTTCGTCGCGCAGGCGGCGCAGGAGGTGCAGGAAACCCATGGCGTCAAAGGTGGCGGGTGCGCCCTTGCGGGTGCGCAAGCCGCGGGCGTCCAGCACGGCATCATCATAGTGGAACCCGTCCATCGGCACCACACGGGCACCGGGCGACAGCCGGGCGGCCAGACCGGCGGCCAGGGTGGATTTTCCGCTGGCCGGGGGGCCGGCAAGGGCAACGATGAACCGCGCCGGGCCATCGGCGCGGGCGCGGATCAGATTGACCAGTCCTTCGATGTTCACGTCTTTCCCCACAATCCTCGTCGGGGACTTCGTTCCTCCTCGGGCCGCCGCGTGGAGGAAACGAAGTCGAACGACAAGCCTTACGCCGCCTCGGTCACGCCTTCGGGCAGCTTTGCGCCGGTCATGAAGGCCACGGCATCCGACATGCTGTAATCGCCCGGCCTGATGACGCAGAGCCGCCGCCCGAGCCGGTGGATGTGGATGCGGTCCGCCACCTCGAACACATGCGGCATGTTGTGGCTGATCAGGATGATCGGAATCCCGCGCGAGCGGACATCGCGGATCAGTTCCAGCACGCGGCGGCTTTCCTTCACCCCCAGCGCGGCGGTGGGTTCGTCCAGGATCACCACGCGCGACCCGAAGGCGGCGGCGCGCGCCACCGCCACCCCCTGCCGCTGGCCGCCCGACAGCGTCTCGACCGGCTGGTTGATGTTCTGGATCGTCATCAGCCCCAGTTCGTTCAGCTTTTCGCGGGCGAATTTCTCCATCGCCGGGCGGTCAAGCTGGCGGAACAGATCGCCCATGATCCCCGGTTTGCGCAGTTCCCGCCCCATGAACATGTTGTCGGCGATCGACAGGGCGGGCGACATCGCCAGCGTCTGATAGACGCATTCGATGCCATGGGCGCGGGCGTCCAGCGGGCTGGAGAACTGCACCGGCCTGCCGTCCAGTGTGATCTCGCCCTCGTCCGGCTGCACGGCGCCGGACAGCGCCTTGATCAGGCTGGACTTCCCCGCGCCATTGTCGCCGATCACCGCCAGGATTTCGCCGGGGTAAAGGTCGAAGTCGCAATGATCCAATGCCGTGACCTTGCCATAGCGTTTGACCAGACCGCGGGCCTGCAGAATGGGCTCTTGTGTCATGCCGATGCCTTTCTGATCCACTGATCCACCGCCACGGCGAGGATGATGAGAAGACCGATGAGGAAAAATGTCCATTGCGGGTCGGTGCCGACCATCTTCAGCCCCATCTCGAACACGCCGACGATCAGCGCGCCGAAGAACATGCCGACGATGCTGCCGCGCCCGCCGAAGAGGCTGATCCCCCCGATCACCACGGCGGTGATCGACTGGATGTTGCCCAGTTGCCCGGTCGAGGCCGTGGGCGAGACCGAGCCGAAGCGGCCGATCATCACCCAGCCCGCGATGGCGCAGAAGAAACCCGCCAGCGCGTAGACCTGGATCAGCACCTTCTTGGTCTGCACCCCGGCCAGTTCGGCCGCATCGGGGTCATCCCCCACGGCATAGACATGTCGTCCCCAGGCGGTGTGGCGCAGCACATAGGCCAGAAGGGCCACCAGCGCGATCAGTAGGAAGACGGCATAGAGGACCTTCACCCCGCCCGGCTGGATCGACCCGCCCCAGAATTGCAGCGAGGGGGCCTGGGCGGCGATGTCCGATGACCGGATCGTCTCGTTGGCCGAGAAGATGAAGTTCGAGGCCAGCAGGATCTGCCAGGTGCCCAGCGTGACGATGAAGGGCGGCAGCTTCACCTTTGCCACCAGCCAGCCGTTCACGAAACCCATTGCCGTGCCCAACATCAGCCCGATGGCGATGGAGGCCGGGGCGGGAATGCCATAGCGGAAGGTCATCTGTCCCATCAGCACCGAGGAAAACACCGCGATGGCACCGACCGACAGGTCGATCCCCGCCGTCAGGATCACCAGCGACTGCGCGCAGCCGATGATGCCGACGATGGCGATCTGTTGCAGGATGGTCGACAGCGTGGTTGCCTTGAAGAAATTCTCGCTGAGGACACCAAAGACCACCAGCGCCACCACCAGAACGATCATCGGCACGGCCGAAGGCGTCTGGTGCAGCCAGTGCTGCAATTTCTTCAGCGTGGTCTTGTCGTCGTGGAATTCGGCAACCTTCTCCGAGGCCCCCTGAAGGCCCGCCTCGTAGCCGGTTGTCGTCTTTGTCTCTGATGACATGTCACATTCCCCCTCTGGGGCGCATGGCGCCCTGCGGCGGCCCGGCGGTCCTGATTGCGATGGACGCGCGCAAGGCTGCCCTGTGATCAGCCCGTGAAAAAGGCGGCCCGGAAATCCGGCCGGGCCGCCCTGACACTCTTCACGACTCTGGTTCAGCGATCAATCGGGACGATCAGCCCCAGCACAGCTCGGTGCCCTTGGCGGTGTCGATCGACTCGACACCCGCAGCAGGTTTGTCGGTGATCAGCGCCACGCCGGTATCGAAGAAGTCCTTGCCTTCGGTCGGTGCGGGCTTGGTGCCGTCTGCGGCGAATTTGGCAATGGCTTCGATGCCGAGCGAGGCCATCAGCAGCGGATATTGCTGCGAGGTGGCACCGATCACGCCGTCCTTGACGTTGGCCACACCGGGGCAGCCGCCATCGACCGAAACGATCAGGGTCGATCCTTCCTTGCCCACCGCCTTCAGCGCCTCATAGGCACCGGCGGCCGAGGGTTCGTTGATCGTATAGACCACGTTGATGTCGGGGTCCTTGGCCAGCAGGGTTTCCATAGCCTTCAGGCCGCCTTCCTCGTTCCCGGCGGTGACTTCGTTGCCCACGATGCGCGGGTCTTCCTCGTCGCCCCATTTGGCGATGTCCTTGGTGTCGATGCCGAAGCCGGTCAGGAAGCCCTGGTCGCGGAGAACGTCGACCGAAGGTTGCGAGATGGCCAGGTCCAGCAGGGCGATCTTGGCATTGGCGGCGTCCGCGCCCAGGGTGGCGGCGGCCCATTGGCCGATCAGCAGGCCGGCCTGGAAGTTGTCGGTGGCAAAGGTGGCGTCGGCGGCGTCGATCGGGTCAAGCGGGGTGTCCAGCGCGATGACCAGAATGCCGGCGTCGCGGGCGGCCTTGACCGCATCGACGATGGCCTTGGTGTCCGAAGCGGTCAGCAGGATGCCCTTGGCCCCGTCGGCGATGCAGGCCTCGATGGCCGCAACCTGCGCCTCATGGTCGCCGTCGATCTTGCCGGCATAGGATTTCAGGGTAACGCCCAGTTCGGCGGCCTTGGCCTCGGCGCCTTCCTTCATCTTGACGAAGAAGGGGTTGGTGTCGGTCTTGGTGATCAGGCAGGCGGCAGTGCCGTCGGCAGCGGCATAGCCAGCCGACAGTGCAAGGGCCGCAGCCCCCATCAGGGCTTTGGTCATCGTCTTCATGGTCATCCTCCCTAGGTGGGGCACCTTGGCCCCGTTCGCAATTCGCCGCGCAGGTCCATCACCCTCTGCGCTGGGCCTAGAAACACCGATTCTGGTCTTTGCGTCAAGATAAATAAATCACTCTGATTTATTATTGACTTCCGGCCGTTTCCCTTGCCAATCTTCGGGAAATCGCCTTCGTGGGCGGGTAGGGGGAGTCGTGAAGCAACAGATGGCAGACCTTGCACCCGAAACCCGCAGCCTGCCCGAAGGCGCGGGGCAGGGGCCGGTTGCGCGCGGCACCAACCAGTCGGGCATGCGGGCGCATAACGAACGGCTGGTTCTCAGCCTTGTGCGCCAGCACGGCGCGCTGGCGAAATCGGACATCGCCCGGATGACCGGCCTTTCGGCGCAGACCGTCAGCGTGATCATGCGCGCACTGGAACAGGACGGGCTCTTGCTGCGGGGTGAGCCGTTGCGGGGCAAGGTCGGCCAGCCCTCGGTGCCGATGTCGCTGAACGCCGACGGCGCGCTGTTTCTGGGGCTGAAGGTGGGGCGGCGGTCGGCCGATCTGGTGCTGGTGGATTTCCTGGGCCGGGTGCGGGCGACCCGGCGGCAGGTCTACCGCTATCCCACCCCCGATGTCGTGACCCGCTTTGTCGCCGCCGCCCTGCCAGCACTGATCGGGACGCTGCCGCCGGATCTGCGGGGCCGGGTGGGCGGCATGGGCGTGGCGATTCCGTTCCAGCTGTGGAACTGGATCGCCATCCTTGGCGCACCGCAGGACGAGATGGACGCCTGGCGCAACCGCGACATCGGGGCCGAACTGGCGGCGCTGTCGGGCCTGCCGGTCTATGTGCAGAACGACGCCACCTCGGCCTGCGGGGCGGAACTGGTGTTCGGCACCGGCGACAGGCCGCGCGATTTCCTGTATTTCTACTTCGGCACCTTCATCGGCGGCGGGCTGGTGATGAACGGCCAGCTGTTCCTGGGCCGCACCGGCAATGCGGCGGGCGTCGGGCCGATGCCGGTGCCGGGCCCGGACGGGCGGATGAAACGGCTGCTGGACGTGGCGTCGATGTGGGTGCTGGCGCAGGAGATGGAGGCCGCCGGCGTGCCGAGCGATCACATCTGGGAACAGCCGGGGAAATGGAATGCCCCGCCCGATGTGCTGGCACGCTGGATCGAGCTGGCGGCCTCGGGCCTTGCCCATGCCACCCTGTCGGCGGCGGCGCTGGTCGAGATCGAGGCGGTGGTGATCGACGGCTGGATGCCGGTCGCGGTCCGGGCCGAGATCGTGCGGCGCACCGAAAGGATATTGATGTCGCTGGATCTGGCCGGGATCGACCCGCCCGCCATCCGCGAAGGCACGGTCGGGGCGGATGCCCGCGCGCTGGGGGCGGCGGCGATTCCGCTGTCGCAACGCTATCTCTTGGACCAGAACGCGCAAGCGCGCGAAGGGTGAGGTGGCGGCCGGGCTGGGCCTTCGCTACCCCTGCGGCGACATCGCCTTTCTTTGCTGTTCGCGCTTCAGCCCCAGCTGATGCTCGCGCCAGATGATCAGGCAGCCCGCCGTCACCACCAGCGCGGCCCCCAGCAGCATGGTCCAGGTCGGCACTTCGGAAAACACGAACCAGCCGATCGCCAGCGCAAAGATCATCGAGGCATATTCGAAAGGGGCCACGACCGAGGCATCGGCCTCGCGGTAGCTGGAGGTCAGGAAGATCTGCCCGACCCCGCCCAGAAACCCCGCGCCGACCAGCAGCGCGGCTTCCCCCGGCGTGGGCCAGACCCAGCCGAAGGGAAGGGTGCAAAGCGACAGCACCGAGGCCGTCACCGAGAACCAGAACACGATGGTCGCGGTCTTTTCCGCCAGCACCAGCTTGCGCACGAAGACCTGTGCCAGCGCCGAGAAGAGGGCACCGCCCAAGACGACCATGGCCCCGAACGCCTCGGCATAGCCGGCGCGGCCGGGGTCCAGCACGGTCAGCCGCGGATAGACCACGATCAGCACCCCGGCCAGCCCCAGCGCCACGGCGGCCATGCGGAACAGCCGCACCTCCTCGCCCAGGAACATTGCGGCGAAGATCACGGTCAGGATCGGGGCGGCATAGCCGATGGCGGTCACTTCGGGCAGCGGCAGATAGGCCAGCCCGGAAAAGCCCAGGCCCATGGCGACCGTCCCCATCAGCCCGCGCCAGAAATGGCCAAAGGGATTGGCGGTGCGGAAGCCCTGCGCCAGTTCCTTGCGCAGCGCCAGCCAGACCACGATCACCGGAATGGCGAAGAACGACCGGAAGAACACCGTTTGCCCCGAAGGCACATGGTCGGCGGTGGATTTGATCATCGCCGCCATGATGATGAAGATCACCACCGACGTGACCTTGTAGCCGATGCCGCGCAGCGGGCGCATGGGAACCTCTTGCCTTTGTCCCGTTCCAACCATGCCCTGCCGCGCAGCACAACCCCTTTGCCCCCCTTGCCCTTGGTCGGCCTTTCGGCGTTCCATGCGGCAAAGGAGTGTTGCCATGCCCGTTTCCCCGCCCCCGCTGACGGCCCTGATCGACCAGGGCCGCGGTCTTGTCCCGGCCGATCTGGTGCTGAAGGGGGGGCGTGTCTTCGACCTGATCACCGGCGATCTGGTGGAAACCGATGTGGCGATCTGCGGTGATACGATCGTGGGCACGTTCGGCAGTTATCGAGGCGCTCGGGAAATCGACGTCTCGGGCAAGGTGCTGGTGCCCGGTTTCATCGACACCCATCTGCATATCGAATCCAGCCTTGTCACCCCGCATGAGTTCGACCGCTGCGTTACCCCGCGCGGCGTGACCACCGCGATCTGCGACCCGCATGAGATTGCCAATGTCTGCGGGCTGACCGGCATCCATTACTTCCTTGCCTCAGCGGCGCAGACGCTGATGGACATCCGCGTCAACCTGTCGTCCTGCGTTCCCTCGACGCATATGGAGACGGCGGGCGCGCGGCTTGAAGCGGCGGATCTGGTGCCGCTGATGGATCACCCCAAGGTCATCGGTCTGGCAGAATTCATGAACTTCCCCGGTGTCCTGATGAAGGATCCCGGCTGCCTGGCCAAGCTGGAGGCGTTCCGCGGCCGCCATGTCGACGGTCATGCGCCGCTGCTGCGGGGCCATGACCTGAACGGCTATATCAGCGCCGGCATCCGCACCGAGCATGAGGCGACGACGGCCGAAGAGGCGCTGGAAAAGCTGCGCAAGGGGATGCGGGTGCTGATCCGCGAAGGGTCGGTGTCAAAGGACCTGCATGCGCTGGCGCCAATCCTGACCGAACGGCACTCGCCCTACCTCTGCCTTTGCACCGATGACCGCAATCCGCTGGACATCGCCGAGCATGGCCATCTCGATCATATGATCCGCACAGCGATTGCCCTGGGCTGCCCGCCGCTGGCGGTCTATCGCGCGGCCTCGCTGTCGGCCGCCGAGGCGTTCGGCCTGAAGGACCGCGGGCTGATCGCGCCGGGCAAGCGGGCCGATATCACGGTGATCGACAGTCTTGAGGGCTGCCATGCCGCCATGGTCCTCGCGGGCGGCGTGGTGGCTGATGCGGCGGCTTTCGCGGCGCGAGAGGGGACAGAACCGGTCGCCCGCCGGTCGGTCAAGGCCCCGAAGGTGGTCGGCCGCGATTTCCGCACCGCCGGAAATCGCGCCGAAACCCCGGTGATCGGCATCCTGCCCGGCAAGATCATCACCCCGCATCTGACCTTCGATATCCCGCCGGTAGATGGCGACAAGCGCCCGGATGTCGGCCGCGACCTGATGAAGATTGCGGTGATCGAACGCCACGGCAAGAACGGCAATAGGGCGACCGGCTTCGTGCAGGGCTTTGGCATGCAGCGCGGCGCCATCGCCTCGACCGTCTGCCACGACCATCACAACATCGCCGTCGTCGGCGCCGATTACGCCGATATGGCGCTGGCCGCCAACCGGCTGACCGAGATCGAGGGCGGCTTTGTCGTGACCTGCGGCGGCAGGGTGCTGGCCGAACTGGCGCTGCCGGTGGCCGGGCTGATGAGTCTTCTGCCCTTTGAAGAGGTGCGCGAAAAGCTGGTGGCCCTGCGAGCTGCGGCCCGCGATCTGGGCGTGGTGCTGGAGGAACCCTTCCTGCAACTGGCCTTCCTCGCCCTGCCGGTGATCCCGCATCTGAAGATCACCGATCACGGCATGGTCGATGTCGATCGGTTCGAAGTGCTACCTTAAGGCCGCTGATGCGACGGTTCCGGTCTCGTCGTCGGCCTGCGCCTCCTCCTTGAAGATTGGGGGCGCTTCGCCCCCCAAGCCCCCCGAGGATATTTGCAGAAGGGAAAGAGTGACGGTTTCCCGCTTTCCCTTCCTGAAATATCCCCGCCGGAGGCATCCGACCCTTGCCATGGACAGTGGGCTTTCCGCTTTGCCTGGCCGTGGCTAAGCTGCGGGACAGGAGGACGATATGGCAGCCATCGTGACGGCGGGAGATTCGGCGATCGGGCGGCATCTGGTTCTGGCTCTTGCCGGGGTGGGGCATGATGTGGCCTTCAGCCATCTGGGCGCGCCGGAGGCTGCCGCCTGGCTGGAGGCCGAGGTTGCCGCGGCCGGGGGACGAGCGAAGGGCTGGCAGGCGGATGCGGGGGATGAGGCGGCCGTCGCCGCTCTGCATGCCGAGGCGGCGGACTGGGCCGGGGCGGTGCCGGATGTGCTGGTGAACAACGCGGGCATCCAGAGCTGGTCCAGCCTGCTGGATCTGCGCGCCGAGCAGTGGGATGCGGTGATGCGCACCAATCTGCGCGGGTCGTTCCTGAACACCCAGACCTTCGGCCGGGCGCTGGTGGCGGCGGGCCAGGGCGGTTCGGTGATCAATCTCGGGTCGGGCTGCAACAAGCTCGCCTTCCCCCGGCTGGTCGATTACACCGCCTCGAAGGGCGGGATCGAACAGTTTACCAAGGTCGCGGCGGTGGAGCTGGGGCCGCATGGCATCCGCGTCAACTGCATCGCCCCCGGTGCCATTGCCACCGAACGCACCGCGGCCGAGGCCGGGGACTATGCCGCCACCTGGGCCCGCGTGACCCCCCTGCGCCGCGTCGGCACCCCGCAGGACATCTGCGGACCGCTGCTGTTCCTGATCTCCGATGCTGCCGCCTTCGTCACTGGCCAGACGCTCTGGGTTGATGGCGGGGCCTTCACACAGGCCAACTGGCCCTATGAGGTGACGCCATGACCCGAACCCTGCTGCTGTTCGGTGACAGCAACACCCATGGCACCATGCCGATGGCCGATCTGTCCGACGTCGGCCGCTATGACCGCGACGAGCGCTGGGCCGGCCGGTTGCAGGCCCTGCTGCCGGAGTGGGAGGTGATCAGCGAAGGTCATCCGGGCCGCACGACGCTGCATGACGACCCGGTCGAAGGCCCGCATCGCAACGGGTTGCGCGTGCTGCCTGCCCTTCTGGAAACCCATCGGCCGGTCGACACGGTGCTGATCATGCTGGGGACCAATGACCTGAAAGAGCGGTTCAGCGTCAATGCCGGGGACATCGCCCTGTCGGTCGAACGCCTGGTGCAGCTGATCCGCGCCAGCGGGGCAGGGCCGGGTGGGGCTGCGCCCGATGTCCTGATCGTCGCCCCGCCGCCGGTCGAGGAGGTGGGCTGTCTGGCCGAGATCTTTGCCGGTGGGGCGCAGAAATCACGACTGCTCGGGGCAAGGATCGCCGCCATGGCGGCACGCAACGGCCTGCCGTTTCTGGATGCCGGGGCCTTGATCCGCGTCAGCCCGGTTGATGGCATCCACTATGGCCCCGAGGCCAACCCGACCCTTGCCCGTGCCTTTGCCGAAGCCATCCGCCGCCACTTTCCTTGATTAGGCGGAGCCTAACCGCGGCTGCACAAAACCGTCCTTTTTCCAAATGTTGTATCTTGGCATAGGTGTTTCCCGTCCCAGCTGTCCAACCGCCCGAAGGCCGCCAGATGACCGCCCATGACCCCGCCCTTCAGGACCTGCGCGTCAATGTCGCCCAACCCTTCGAACGGGCGCAGGCGATGCCGAAATCGGTCTATACCTCGGCAAGTTTCGCGGCACTGGAACAGCAGCACGTCTTCGGCCGCGAATGGCTTTGCGCCGGACGGGCCGAGGCGCTGCCCAACCCCGGCGATTACATGACGATGGACATCTCGGGTGAGCCGGTGATCATCCTGCGCGACCGCGACGGCACCCTGCGCGGCCTGTCCAACGTCTGCCGCCACCGGATGTCCACCCTGCTGGAAGGGCGCGGCAACCGGCGGTCGATCGTCTGCCCCTATCATGCCTGGACCTACAACCTGGACGGCAGCTTGCGGGGCGCGCCTGCAATGGCCCGGAACGAGACCTTCTGCAAGGAGGATGTCCGCCTGCCCGCGATCCGGGTGGAAAACTGGCGCGGCTGGATCATGGTGACGCTGAACCCGGATGCGCCGCCGCCCTCGCTGGCGCTTGCAGGCGTGGACCGGCTGGTTGGTCATCTGCCGATGGAAACCTATACCGAAGTCTTCCGCGAAGAGTTCAGCTGGCACACCAACTGGAAGGTGCTGGCCGAGAATTTCATGGAAAGCTATCACCTGCCGGTCTGCCATGCGGGCACCATCGGCGGGGCATCCGACCTGAACAGGATGGAATGCCCCGAGGGCGAAGAGGCGTTCAACTATCACTGGATCCTCAAGAACGATCTGGTGCCTCTGGCGCTGGCACATCCGTCGAACACCACGCTCACGGGCGATGACCGCCGGATCACCTGGCTGCTGGCGATCTATCCCAGCCTGCTGATCACCCTGACGCCGGGCTATTTCTGGTATCTCTCGCTGACGCCGGACGGGCCGGGGAAGGTGAATGTCCTCTTCGGCGGCGGGATGAGTGCGGACTGGATGGCCGACCCGCAAGCGGCCCAGCATCTGAAGGGCGTGAAGGCGCTTCTGGATGATGTGAACGTCGAGGACAAGGGCTGCGTCGAGCGGGTCTATCGCGGCCTTTGCGCCAGGATGTCCGGCCCCGGCGCGCTGAGTCACCTGGAACGCCCGAATTACGATTTTGCCCGCTGGCTCGCCAGCCGGATGCCCTGATCCCAACCGACCTGAAAGAGACCGCAGATGGCCCATATCCGTCACCGCAAGTTCAACACCAAGGACACCTATCCCGAACAGAAGCTGGACAACGACCTGTGCCAGGCCGTTGTCGCGCGGGGCACCACGATCTTCCTGCGCGGCCAGTGCCCGCAGGATCTGGATACTGCCAGGGACATCGGCAGCCATGATCCGGTCGAACAGACCCACAAGGTGATGCAGAACATCCGCCAACTGGTCGAGGAATGCGGCGGCAGGATGGAGCATGTCTGCAAGGTCGTGGTCTATCTGACCGACGTGCGCCACCGCGAGGCGGTCTACCGGACCATGGGGGAATATATCAAGGGCGTGCATCCGGTCTCGACCGGAGTTGTCGTCACGGCGCTGGCCCGGCCCTCCTGGCTGGTCGAGATCGACGCCACCGCCGTCATCCCGGATTGAGCCCGAAGCCGGGGGTTTCACACCCCCGGACCCCCGTGGGGTATTTTCGCAAAGATGAAGCCGGACTGTCTGGCCTGGATTTTCATCTGTCTGGAAATATCCTCTGGGGGTCCGGGGGGCGAAGCGCCCCCGGCGGTGCCACAAGAGGCCCAGCATGACCTTTTCCCTTCTTGCCCGCTGCCCGGAAACCGGGGCGTTCGGAATGGTGATTTCCTCGTCTTCGCCCGCTGTCGCGGCCCGTTGTGCCCATGCGCGAGCCGGGGTGGGTGTGGCGGCGACGCAGAACATCACCGATCCGACGCTGGGGCCAGGGCTTCTGGATCTGATGGCGGCGGGTGCCTCGGCGCCTGAAGCCATGGCGCAGGTGGTGGCCAGGACACCGCATGCCGCCTATCGGCAGCTGATGTGCGTCGATGCCGCCGGCCGGGTGGCCAGTCACTCCGGGGTCAGGACGCTGGGCGTCTGGGCGCTGGCCGAAGGGCAGGGGGCCGTGGCCGGGGGGAACCTGCTGGCCAGTCAGGGTGTGCCTGCCGCCATGCTGGCGGGGTATGGGTCGGCAAGGGGCACGTTCGGCGACCGGCTGGTTGCGGCCCTGCAGGCGGGTGCCGCGGCGGGCGGAGAGGCCGGGCCGGTGCATTCGGCGGGGCTTCTGGTGGTGGACCGCGAAAGCTGGCCCATCGCCTGGCTGCGGGCGGACTGGTCCGAAACCGCGACGCCGATCGAAGAGGTTGCCCGCGCCTGGGCGGTCTATCAGCCCCAGATGGCCGCCTATATCCAGCGCGCCAAAGACCCCGAATGGGCCCCCTCCTACGGGGTGCCCGGAGACGAATAGGGTTTTCCCGGCGCGGGTCTGCGGATAGCGTCGCGCCATGCCCTTGCGCTTTACCCTTCGTCAGCTGGAATATCTGGTCGCCGTGGGCGAGACCGGCTCCATCGCCGCTGCGTCGGATCGGGTCAATGTCTCATCGCCTTCCATCAGCGCGGCCATCGCCCAGCTGGAGCAGGAATTCGGCCTGCAACTGTTCGTGCGCCGCCATGCGCAGGGCCTGTCGCTGACGCAAGGCGGGCGGCAGTTCGTGGACGAGGCGCGCGCGGTTCTGGCGGCAGCAGGGCGGCTGAACGATCTGGCCAATGCGATCACGGGGCAGGTGCGCGGGCCCTTGTCCGTGGGTTGCCTTGTGACCTTTGCGCAGGTGTTGCTTCCGCGTCTGCGGCGCAGTTTCGTGACGCGGCATCCGCAGGTGGATTTCCGGCAATACGAACGGCATCAGGCCGAGATTCTGGACGGTATCCGGCAGGCGCGGCTGGATGTGGCGCTGACCTATGATCTGGACATTCCCGCCGATCTGGCCTTTGTTCCGCTGGTCAAGCTGCCGCCCTATGCATTGTTTCCGGTCGATCATCCGCTGGCGGGGCGCGACCATGTCACGCCGCAGGATCTTGCGCCGCATCCGATGGTCCTGCTCGACCTGCCGTTCTCGACGGATTATTTCATGGAAATCTTCCGCCCCCGTGCCCTGCGCCCCAAAGTGGTGGAGCGCACGCGAGACATGGGGGTGATGCGGGCGATGGTGGCGAACGGCTTTGGCTATTCCATCGCCAACATCAGCCCGCAATCCGATCTTGCCCCGGATGGGCAAAGACTATGCCATGTGCCGCTGCATCAGGCCGATCCGTTGCGGCTGGGCCTGGTGCTGGCCGAAGGGGCAACCTCGGCCCTGACCCTGCGTGCCTTCATCGATCATTGCCGCGAGACCGTGACGGCAAGCAGCCTGACCGGGCCCGACACATGACCCGCGCGCTGATCATCGCGCATGGCCAGCCATCGGACCCCGGCCCTGCCGCGCGGGCGCTGGATCTTCTGGCGGAAAAGGTGGCCGCCCTGCTGCCCGGCTGGCGGATCGGTGCTGCAACACTGGCCGAACCGGGGCGGCTGGACGCCGAGTCGGCCGGGACGCCGGGGCTGGTGTTTCCGCTGTTCATGGCGGGCGGGTGGTTCACCGGGGCGCAGATTCCGGCGCGGTTGCAGGCGGCAGGGGCGACCGGCTGGCGGATGCTGATGCCGCTGGGCAACCTGCCGGGACTGCACGATCTGACCGTGACGATCGCGCAGGAAAGCGGCGCGGCGCGGGTGCTGCTGGCCGCGCATGGATCGTTCAAATCGCGCGCCCCGGCGGCGATCGCCGATCTGGTGGCGGCAGAGATCACCCTGCGCACCGGTCTTCCGGCCTCGGCCGCCTTCATCGAGCAGACGCCCCGTCTGGAGGATGCCACCGGCCATGGACCGGACAGCATCTGCCTGCCGTTCTTTGCCATGGCGGGCGGCCATGTGGAAAAGGATCTGCCCGAGGCTCTGGGCAAAGCGGGCTTTGCCGGGCGTATCCTGCCACCCGTCGGCCTGCATCCGGCGGTGCCTGCGCTGATTGCCGGGGCGCTGCGGCAGGGGTAGGGGGGGCGAGTTTTCGACGAAAACTCGTTTCGGATTTTCGTCGAAAATCCGGGTCCCTGGTCAGACCGTGTGCAGGTAAAGGTCGAAGTCGACCTCGGACACCGTGCGCATCACCCGCGCATATTCCGCCGCCTTGATGGCGGTGAAGGTGCGGTGCATGTCCTCACCCAGCGCCTCCTTCAGGAAGCCCGAGCGTTTCGCCGCCTCGATCGCCGATTTCCAGTCGCTCGGGATGCCGCTGCCGCCATCGTCCTGATAGCCGTTGCCAGTGGTTTCCGGCCCCGGATCGGTCTTTTGCGCCAGTCCGCGGCGGATGCCGGCCAGCACGGTGGCAGCGACCAGATAGGGATTGGCGTCCACGCCGGCCGGGCGGTGTTCGATCCGCCGGGCCCTGATGTCGCCCGCCGGGATGCGCAGGGCGACCGAGCGGTTGTTGACGCCCCAGGTCGGCGACACCGGCGCGTAGGATTGCGAGGCGAAGCGGCGCCAGCTGTTTGCGTGGGGGGCGAAGACCAGCATGGACTCCGCCATCGTCTCTTTCAGCCCGCCAAGGGCGTGCAGGATGGTCGGGTTCCAGTCGCCCTCGACCGCCTCGACGAAGACGTTCTTGCCCGCATCATCCAGCATCGAGACATGGAAATGCATCCCCGAACCGGCGTAATTCTCGTTCGGCTTGGCCATGAAACAGGCGGTCACGCCATGCGCCCGCGCCTGCGCCCGCACGATGCGTTTCAGCCGCATCAGATCGTCAGCGGCCTGCATCACATCGGTGCGGTAATGCAGGGTCAGCTCATACTGGCCGGGGGCATATTCGCTGATCAGTGTTTCGGCGGTGATGCCTGCCAGCTTTGCCCCGGCGTAGATGTCGGAGAAGAGCGGCAGCATCCCGTGCAGGTGATCTACGGAATAGACCTCGGTCTTGCGCGAGGACCGGCCGTCCAGCACGTCGCGGGCGGGTTGCATCTTGCCATCGGGGCCGCGTTCGTTGTCGAGCAGGAAGAACTCCAGCTCGAACGCCCCTGCCGGATGCAGGCCGTCAGCGGACAGCGCGTCCACCTGCCGTTGCAGCGCGTGGCGGGGGTCCGATGTCATCGGTTCGCCGTCCAGCGAATACATCGACATGAAGACCTCGCCGCGGGCCGGGGTGGTGTTGTGCAGCGGCACCAGCGTGCCGGGGATCGGCCAGGCCCGCAGATCGCCATCGCCCTGGTCCCAGATCAGCCCCGTTTCATGCACATCCTCGCCGCAGATGTCCAATCCGAGGATCGAGATCGGCAGATGGCGGCCGGATTTGTAGAAGGACAGCAGTTCATGCCGGCGGATGATCTTGCCGCGGCCGATGCCATTGGCATCGTGCAGCACGATGTCGAACGCCTCTATTTCGGGATGGGCGGCGAGGAAGGCTTCGGCTTCGGCAACGGTCGAGCCGGAGGGGCTGGTCTCGGTCATGTCAGGCTTTCGCGAAAAGATCGGTCAGGATGGCGTCGAAATGGGCGATCAGCCGGTCGATCTGGCGTTTTTTCGTGGCCGGGCTGACCAGCATCATGTTGTGGAAGGGGGCGATCAGGCTGCCCCTGTTGATCAGGCCGGTGTGGATGGCGGCCTCAAGCTGCGGCTGATGGGCGAAACCGGCCTCGGCACCGTTTTTCAAGGGGCCGGTCGCGCAGATGAACTCGACCCGCGCGCCGACGCGGACGACATGCCAGGGCGCGCCATGTTGCGCGATGGATCTGGCCAGGCCATGCGACAGGCGCTCGGCCCCCTTTTCCATATGGGCGTAGTTTTCGGCGGTCATCACCTGCGACAGGTTCGCCACAAGGCAGGCGAATTGCATCGGATTGCCGGAAAGCGTGGTGCCCATGCCAGACCGGCCCGAGGGGCGGTTGTCGTTCACCTCCTCGTACCGCTTCGCGGTCTCGTCGGTCAGCCCCCAGACGGCGGTGGGCATCCCGCCCGCCACGCATTTGCCGACGACGAAGATGTCGGGGCGCAGGGAATGCACGCCGGTATAGCCGCCAAGCCCGGATGAGATCGTATGCGTCTCGTCCATGATCAACAGCGCGCCATGGCGCAGCGAGAGCTGCCGCAGCCCGTCATGAAAGCCGGCATCGGGCAGGACCATGCATGAATTGGTCATCACCGGTTCGGTCAGGATGGCGGCGATTTCGCCCTTGGCCAGCGCGGCCTCGACGCCCGCCAGATCGTTGAATTCGCAGCAGGTGGCTGTAACGGTCAAGTCGTTGATCTGGCCCAGAAGGCCGGGGCTGGTGACGGTGACGCCGTTTTCCAGGCTGACGAAGGTTTCATCCACGGTGCCATGATAGCAGCCGTTGAAGACCAGCACCTTGGGCCGCCCGGTGATGGCGCGGGCAACGCGCAGGGCAAAGCGGTTGGCATCGGTTGCGGTGGTGGCGATCTGCCAGTGGAACCGGCCGAAGCGTTCGGTCAGAAGGCGTCCGGCCTCCAATGAGGCCTCGGTCGGCAGCATGTAGGTCAGGCCGTGGCGGGCCTGCGCGCGGATCGCCTTTGCCACCGGCGCGGGCGAATGGCCGAACATGCTGCCGGTATCGCCAAGGCAGAAATCGTCCAGCCTGTTGCCGTCGATATCCTTGATCCGCGCGCCCTTGGCGCTGGCGACCAGCGGCAGATGCGGCATCGGCCAGTCGGCCATCCAGTGCATCGGCACGCCGGAAAGGAAATTCCCCGCGCCCTTCTTCAGCGCGGCGGCAGCTTTTGGGCGGGCCTTGGCATAGATCGCCGCCTCGCGCGCGGCGAAGGCGGCAAGCCGATCCTTGCGGATCCCGGCGATGGTTTCTGTGGACATGGCGGCACCTCTGGACGCCGCGCACTATGCCGCAAGATTTGATCAAATTGCAAGGGGCGCTGATCGGTGCGGGAGGCGAGCCAGATGCAGGTTTGAACCCATTGCGGACGGTTGGGATGGTGCCGCTATCCCTGACGCTTGAAGGGAGTCCCGGCCGGGTTAACAGCGGCGTCAGCCGCCCCGGCCAGCGCCCGACCGCCCCTGAGGGCGGGCGCTTCTGCGCCGTCAGTCTTCCGCCTGACCCGCAGGAGGGGCCGTGCCATAAAGCGCATCGAACAGCCGTTGGCTGCGCCCACCCGCGGTCGGGCACTGGCCTCTCGTTGCCCTGACCGTCCGCTGCGTCCCGAAAAGCAGCCTGTCTGGCCTTTTACAGCCTTTACAGCCACTTCCCCTCGAAATCCTCGGGCACCAGCACATTATCTCGCCCGAAGTCCTGCAAGGACCGCTCTCCGCACAGGGCCATGGTGATGTCCATCTCACGGCCGATCACCTCCAGCGCGCGGGTCACGCCGGCCTCTCCCATGGCCCCCAGCCCGTGCAGATAAGCGCGGCCGATCATGGTGCCGGTGGCCCCCAGCGCCAGCGCCTTCAGCACGTCCTGACCGGAACGGATGCCGGAATCCAGCCAGATCTCGGTCTTGCCGCCCACGGCGCGGGCGATGGAGGGCAGGACGCGGATCGAGGACAGCGCCCCGTCCAGTTGCCGCCCGCCGTGGTTCGACACCACGATGGCATCGGCCCCGATGTCGGCTGCCTTCTGGGCATCCTCGGCATCCAGCACGCCCTTCAGGATCAGCTTGCCCCCCCATTGGTCGCGGATACGGGCGACCTTGGACCAGTCCAGCTTGGGGTCGAACTGCTCGTTCGTCCAGGCGGTCAGGTCGGCCAGATCGGTCACGCCCTGCACATGGCCGACGATGTTGCGGAACTGGCGGCGGGGCGTCTTCGCCATGCCAAGCGCCCAACGCGGCTTGGTTGCGATGTTCAGAAGGTTCGGGATGGTGGGTTTCGGCGGGCTGGTCAGGCCGTTCTTCAGATCCTTGTGGCGCTGGCCCAGAACCTGCAGGTCCAGCGTCACCACAAGGGCCGAGCATTGCGCCTTTTTCGCCCGCTCGATGATCGCATCGACGAAAGCTTCGTCCCGCATGACGTAAAGCTGGAACCAGAAGCCGGGGCCGGCGTGTTCGGCCACATCCTCGATCGAACAGATGCTCATGGTCGACAGGGTAAAGGGCACACCGAATTTCTTCGCGGCGCGGGCGGCAAGGATCTCGCCATCGGGATGCTGCATGCCGCAGCTGCCCACCGGGGCCAGTGCCACCGGCATCGCCACCTTCTGCCCCAGCATGCTGCCAGAGATGTCACGGTCCGAAAGATCGCGCGCCACCTTCTGCCGCAGCCGGATCCTGGCGAAATCCGAGGTGTTCTCGCGGAAGGTCTGCTCGGTATAGCTGCCGGATTCGCAGTAATCCCAGAACATCCGGGGGGTGCGCTTGCGGTGCAGCCGTTTCAGATCCTCGATGCAGGTGATGACAGACATGGCCTTCCCCAATGCGGAAACTGGTAAGAAGTCTTTACCGAAACAGACGGGCTTGCGCAATCCATGGCAAGAGGTGCCGATTTCTGGAAGAAACCGGGGTGCCGACGCACCGGCGGTTTCCGCTGGCCCTGCCTCTGCGAAGTCACTAGACCCATCGGCGCAAGACACCAAGCTGGGAGCAGGACCGATGCCCTTCGCGCCGCATGGCCGCCATCTGATCGCCGGAGACTGGGTCTCCCATCCCGAAACCTTCCCGAATGCGCCGGTCAGCGGTGATCCGATGCTGTTCTCGGCCGGCACCGTAGCGCATGTCGATGCCGCCGCCCGCGCCGCCGAAGCGGCCTTTCCGGCCTATTCCGCAAAGACGCGCGAAGATCGGGCGGCCTTTCTGGACGCCATCGCCGACGAGATCGAGGCGCGGGGTGCCGACATCACCTGGATCGGCACGCTGGAAACCGGCCTGCCTGCCGCCCGGCTCGAGGGCGAGCGCGGCCGCACCACCGGCCAGCTGCGGCTTTTCGCAAGCCATATCCGCAAGGGCGACTACCTTGACCGTCGCGTGGATGCGGCCCTGCCGGACCGCCAGCCGCTGCCGCGCCCGGAAATCCGGCTGATGCAGCTGCCGGTCGGCCCGGTCGCGGTGTTCGGGGCCTCGAACTTCCCGCTGGCCTTCTCCACCGCCGGGGGTGACACCGCGAGCGCGCTGGCGGCCGGTTGCCCGGTGGTGGTGAAGGGCCATTCCGCCCATCCCGGCACCGCCGAAGTGGTGGCCGAGGCCGTGCTGGCGGCCATCCTGCGCACGGGGATGCCGAAGGGCGTCTTCAGCCTGATCCAGGGCGGCAACCGCAAGGTCGGCGAGGCGGTCGTTACCCATCCAGCCATCCGCGCCGTCGGCTTCACCGGATCGCTGGCCGGGGGGCGGGCGCTGTTCGACCTCTGCGCCGCACGTCCCGATCCGATCCCCTTCTTCGGCGAGCTGGGCTCGGTCAACCCGATGTTCCTGATGCCAACCGCCCTTGCGGCGCGCGGGGAAGCCATCGCAAAAGGCTGGGCCGGATCGCTGACCATGGGCGCGGGCCAGTTCTGCACCAATCCCGGCATTGCCGTGGTGATCGACAGCCCCGCCGCCACCGCCTTCCACGCGCAAGCCAAAGCGGCGGTGGAGCCGACAGCGGCGCAGACCATGCTGACCGACGGCATCGCCTCGGCCTATCGCCACGGCCGCGACCGCATTGCCGGCACGCATGGCGTGCGCGAGGTGCTGACCACGACCTGCGATCTGCGCAACGCCACGCCCTATCTCTTCGCCGTGTCGGGCGATGACTGGCTGGCCAATCATACGCTGGGCGAAGAGGTGTTCGGCCCCCTCGGCCTCATCGTCACCGTGCGCGATTTCGCCCAGATGCAGGCGGTGGCCGAAAGCCTTGAAGGGCAGCTGACCTGTACCCTGCATGTCGATGCCGGCGACCACGCGCAGGCATCTGCCCTGCTGCCGGTGCTGGCCCGCAAGGCCGGACGGGTGCTGGCGAACGGCTTCCCGACCGGGGTCGAGGTCTGCGAAGCCATGGTCCACGGCGGCCCCTATCCCGCAAGCACGAATTTCGGTGCCACCTCGGTCGGCACGATGGCGATCCGCCGCTTCCTGCGGCCGGTCAGCTTCCAGAACATGCCGGCGGATCTGCTGCCGGAAGACCTGCGCTGATCCGCTCTTCCTGCGCCTTCGGTTTGTCATCGCGCGAGGGCGAGCCGGAGGCGAAGGAGGAGCCCTGTCTCAGGCCGAATGCGCCCCGGCAGCCAGCGCCGCCACCGATGCCAGCACCTCGGCCACCGGCCTGCCCGCGCCGATGTCCTTGACGATGGCAGACCCGACCACACAGCCATCCGCCACGCTGGCGATGGTGCGGGCCTGATCGGGCGTGGTGATGCCGAAGCCGACGATCACCGGCAGGTCGGTCGACCGCTTGATCCGCGCCACTTCCGGGCCGACATCCCCGGCCTGCGCTGCCGCCGCCCCGGTGATGCCGGTGATCGAGACGTAATAGACAAAACCGCTGGTGTTCTGCAGCACCTTGGGCAACCGCTTGTCATCGGTGGTCGGCGTCGCCAGCCGGATGAAATTCAGCCCGGCCGCCTGCGCGGGCAGACAGAGTTCGGAATCCTCTTCGGGGGGCAGATCGACGACGATCAGCCCGTCGATCCCGGCCTCCATCGCCTCTTGCAGAAACCGCTCCACCCCGCGGGAATAGATCGGGTTATAATAGCCCATCAGCACGATCGGCGTCGTGGCATTCCCGGCCCGGAAGGTCCGCACCATGGCCAGAACCCTGTCCATTGTCATCCCGCCTTCCAGCGCGCGCTGCCCCGCCAGCTGGATGGTCGGGCCATCCGCCATCGGATCGGTGAAGGGCATCCCCAGCTCGATCACATCGACACCCGCGTCCGGCAGGCCCTGCATCACGGCCAGCGAGGCAGCCTCATCCGGATCTCCACCCATGATATAGGCGACGAAGGCCTTTTTGCCCTCGGCCTTCAGCCGCGCGAAGGTGTCGTCGATCCTGGTCATGCCCATCCCCTGAAATCCACCCTGGCATCTGCCACGGCCGGGCAGGAAAAATCAATGGGGGGCCGAGTCCGGGTTTTCGTCGAAAACTCGCGCTGCGGCACCCGGTCTCCTAGCCAGGCTGCCGCCAGGGTGCCGAGACCATCCAATGCGTGCCGTAACGGTCCTTCAGCATTCCGAACCCGTCTGACCAGAACGTCGGCTGAACCTGCATCATCACCGTGCCGCCTTCGGCCAGCGCCGCGAACAGGCGTTTTGCTTCCACCACCGAAGACGCGATATGGCTGATGGTAATGGCGGCCTGCGGATCGCCCGCATGGCCGGGTGGAAAGTCTGATGCCAGCAGGAGGCGCCCGTTCAGATGCAGGGTCGAATGCATCACGAGGCCCGAGGCTTTCATCGCCTCGGTCGCATCGGGGGCCTGGTCATAGGTCATGATCTCGACCTTGCCGCCGAAGATGGCGGCATAGGCGGTCATCGCCTCGCGGCAATTGCCCTGGAAATGGATATAGGGATCGAAGGACATCGGAGTCTCCTGTGGCGCATGGCGCCAAGACTATGCGCAAGCCGCGAGTCGGGGAACTTGAACCTTGCCGCCACCCCCCGTAGAAGCGGCCCGGTCGCAAGGCTGGCGCCAAAGGAGGGCATCATGGGTTTCAGGATGGGCATCGTCGGGCTGCCGAATGTGGGCAAGTCCACCCTCTTCAACGCGCTGACCCGCACGGCTGCGGCCCAGGCGGCCAACTTCCCCTTCTGCACCATCGAACCGAACGTGGGCGAGGTGGCCGTTCCCGATGCCCGGCTGGACGTGCTGGCCGGGATCGCCGGATCGAAGCAGATCATCCCGACGCGGATGACCTTTGTCGACATCGCCGGCCTTGTGCGCGGCGCATCAAAGGGCGAAGGGCTTGGCAACCAGTTCCTGGCCAATATCCGCGAATGCGACGCCATCGCCCATGTGCTGCGCTGCTTTGAAGACGGCGACATCACCCATGTCGAAGGCCGGATCGACCCGGTGGCCGATGCCGAAACCATCGAGACCGAGCTGATGCTGGCGGATCTGGAATCCATCGAACGCCGCCGCGCCAACCTTGCCCGCAAGATCAAGGGCGGCGACAAGGAAGCGGTCGAGCAGGACCGGCTGCTGACCCTGGCCGAAAAGGCGCTGGCCGAGGGCAAGCCCGCCCGCACGGTCAAGGTGGCCGAGGACGACCTGCGCAACTGGCGTCTTCTGCAGCTCTTGACCTCGAAGCCGGTGCTGTATGTCTGCAACGTCGAAGAGGCGTCGGCCGCCAATGGCAACGGCCAGTCGGCCCGCGTGGCCGAAATGGCGGCGGCGCAGGGCGCGGGTGCTGTGGTGATCTCGGCCCGGATCGAGGAAGAGCTGGCGCAATTGCCGCCCGAGGATGCGGCGGTGTTCCTTGAGGAAATGGGTCTGCATGAGGCTGGTCTCGACCGGCTGATCAAGGCGGGCTACGCGCTTCTGGGCCTGCAGACCTATTTCACCGTAGGGCCGAAAGAGGCCCGCGCCTGGACGATCACCAAGGGCACGCTTGCCCCGCAGGCGGCGGGCGTGATCCATGGAGATTTCGAAAAAGGCTTCATCCGGGCCGAAACCGTGGCCTATGACGATTACGTTGCCGGCAAAGGCGAAGCCGGGGCGAAAGAGGCGGGCAAGTTCCGCGTCGAGGGCAAGACCTATGAGGTCAAGGACGGCGACGTCCTGCATTTCCTGTTCAACGCCTGATCCGCAGCCGAATCGCGCGGCTGAGGGGCGGTGGGTGGATCGGGGAAGGGCCGCCTATTCGGCTGCGGCTTGGCGTGATGCCGAGGTCGCAAGCGCGATCCAGGCGTCGAACTGCGACAGGAACACGCGGCCGTTCAGATCCTGCGCCAGATGCGACTTGCCCAGCCTGTCCATCACCGGGCCCTTGACCTCGGACAGGTGCAGCCCGACGCCCATGTCCTTAAGCCGGTGATTGATGGCCTCAAGGCTTTCCAGCGCCGAATAGTCGACCTCGTTCACCGCCGAGAACATCAGCACGACATTTCGGATCGCGCAGCCTTCGGTGACGCGGCGCTGGATCAGGTCTTCCAGAAAGCGCGCATTGACGAAATACAGGCTTTCGTCCACCCGCAGCGTCAGCAGGGCAGGATCGGTTTCAACTGCGTGGCGATGGATGTTGCGGAAATGCTGGGTGCCGGGGACAAGGCCCACCTCGGCGACATGCGGGCGCGAGGTCTTCATCAGGTGCAACAGCACCGAAAGCACGACACCCGAGGCAACCCCCGCCTCGACCCCCGCCAGCAGCGTGACGGCGATGGTGGCGACGACGGCGCTGAAATCGGCGCGGGAATAGGCCCAGGTCTTCTTCAGGATCGATAGGTCGATCAGGCCCAGCACGGCAACGATGATGGTGGCGGCCAGCGTGGCATTCGGCAGGAAATAGACCAGCGGCGTCAGCGCCACCGCCGCGATGGCAAGGCCGATGGCGGTAAAGGCACCTGCCGCCGGCGTCTCGGCCCCGGCATCGAAATTGACGACCGACCGTGCGAAACCGCCTGTGACCGGATAGCCGCCGGTGAAGGCGGCCCCCAGATTGGCCGCCCCCAGGCCGATCAGCTCCTGATCCGGGTCGATGCGCTGGCGTCTCTTGGCGGCAAGGGTCTGGGCGACCGAGACGCTTTCGACAAAGCCGATCACCGAGATCAGGATCGCGGGCAACAGCAGGCTGCCGATCAGATCAGGCGACAGCGATGGCATGGTCAGCGGCGGCAGGCCCTGCGGCACGGTGCCGACGATCCTGACGCCCCGGTCCGGCAGGCCGAATCCCCAGACCACCAGCGTGGTGGCGACAACCGCCGCGACCGGCCCCGCCTTGGCCAGGATGTCGGCCAGCCGCGGCGGCGTGCCGATCCGCTTCAGCGCCGGTTTCAGATCCCTGCGGACCCAGAACAGGAATCCCGTGGCGGCAAGGCCGATCAGCACTGTGATCCCGCTGGTTTCCCCCAGATGCGCCCAAAGTGCGGCCAGCATCTCGGGCAGGGTCTGCCCGCCGGCCGGAACGCCCAGGATATGCCTCAGCTGGCTGGTGGCGATCAGGATTCCCGAGGCGGTGATGAACCCCGCAATCACCGGATGGCTGAGGAAATTGGCGATGAAGCCCAGCCGCAGCAGGCCCAGCAGCACCAGGATGCCGCCCGACAGCAGGGCCAGCGTCAGCGCCGCCGCCGCATAGCCTGCCGTTCCCTGTGCCGTGACCTCGCCCACCGCCGCCGCTGTCATCAGCGAGACCACCGCCACCGGCCCCACCGCCAGCGCCCGGCTGGTGCCGAACAGGGCATAAAGCACGATCGGCGCGATCGAGGCATAAATCCCCGCCTCGGGCGGCAGCCCCGCCAGCAGCGCATAGGCAAGGCTTTGCGGTATCAGCATGATCGTCACGATCACCGCCGCGATCATGTCGTTGGCAAGGGCCGTCCGGCTGTAACGGCGACCCCAGTCGAGAATCGGGAGATATCGGCGAAGCATTGCTGGTCCTGTCGGGAAAACGGGGGCAGGGGTGGATGGCCGCTATTCCTGGGCCACCTGCACCTTTTCGGGCCGGGCCATCCATTCGCGGCCACGCAGCATTGCCAGCCAGTAGATCGGTGGCAGGATGCGTTCCTTCAGCAGCCAGGCGGCGCGGGTGGGGCGGGTGCCGTCGATCAGCCATTTCGGGAAGCTGGGTTTAAGCGCGCCGCCATAGCCGAATTCCGCCAGCACGATCCTGCCGCGTTCCACCGTCAGGGGGCAGGAGCCGTAGCCGTCATATTGTGCCGCCGCCGAATGCCCGGCGATGTCGGCAACGATGTTCTCGGCCACGGTCGGGGCCTGCTTGCGCGCCGCCGCCGCGGTCTTGGCATTCGGTGCGTTCATCACGTCGCCCAGCGACCAGATGTTGTCAAAGCTCTTGTGCCGCAGGGTCGCCTGATCGACATCCACCCAGCCAGCCGCATCGGCCAGGGGCGAGACGCGGATGAAATCGGGCGCGGTCTGCGGCGGGCAGACATGGATCATGTCGAAATCGACAGTGACGGTCTCGGTTTCAGCGTCGGGTCTGGTCACGCGGAAGGTGGCCTTCTTCGCGGGCCCGTCGACGGCGATCAGGTTGTGGAAGAAATTCAGCGTCGCATCGTATTTCTGCACATAATCCATCAGCGCGGGCACATAATCCTTGACGCCGAACAACACCCCGCCGGCGTTCATGAACTGGATGTCGATGTCTTTCAAAACGCCCGCGCGGTGCCAGGCATCGCCCGAAAGATACATCGCCTTCTGCGGGGCGCCGGCGCATTTGATCGGCATCGGCGGCTGGGTGAACAGCGCGCGGCCGCGCTTCAGGCCCTGAACCAGGTCCCATGTATAGGGCGCAAGGTCATAACGGTAGTTCGAGGTCACGCCGTTGCGGCCCAGGGTCTCGACCAGACCTTCGACCTTGGCCCAGTCCAGCTTCAGCCCCGGACAGACGACGAGGCGGGCGTATTTGACCACCCGGCAGCCGTCAAGGATGACGGCGTTGTTCTGCGGCTCGAACGCGGCGACGGCGGATTTGATCCAGGTGACACCGCGCGGGATCAGCGATCCCATGGCCTTGGCGGTCTGCGCAGCCTTGAAGATGCCGCCGCCCACCATGGTCCAGCCGGGCTGGTAATAATGGGTGTCGGCCGGGTCGATCACGGCAATCGACAGGTCGGGCTTGCGTGACCTGAGACTGGCCGCGACCGAGATCCCGCCCGCCCCGCCGCCGACAATGACCACATCGAAGCTGGCATCGCCGCTTTCGGTGGGGGTCTTGCCGCCATTGGCGATGCGGCGGGCAACGCCGTTCATGTCGTAGCCCGCGGCCTTGGTCATCGCCAGGATTTCGGCGACAGGCCGCTTCTTCGCTTCGTGCAGCGCCCACAGCGTTGCCGAGCGTGTGCCGGTCCGGCAATAAGCCACAACCGGTCGCTGCACCCCGGCCAGCGCGTCACCGAAGGTGGCCACGTCCGCATCGCTCACCATCCCGGCCTTGACCGGGACATAGCGCGCCTCGATTCCGGCAGCGCGGGCCGCCGCATCGATCTCGGAAAAGCCGGGCTGGTCCGCGCCCTCGCCATCCGGGCGATTGCAGATGATCGCCCGGAAACCTGCCGCCTTGATCGCCGCCACATCCGCGGCGGTGATCTGCGGGCAGACGGTGACTTTCGGTGAAATCCGTTTCAACTCCATGGTCGCGCGTCTCCCTGGGGTTCCGTCACAGGCTGTTCACCGGCACTTTCAGCATCGGCCGTCCGTCGCGGTCGGTCGGCACCTCGCCCGCGCGCATGTTCACCTGCAACGACGGGATGATCAGCCGGGGCATCGACAGCGTGGCATCGCGTTCGGTGCGGAACTTGACGAATTCTTCCTTCGTCTTGCCGCCGCCGACGTGGATGTTGTGCGCCTTCTCGTCACCCACCGTGGTCTCCCACTGGATGTCGCGTCCGTTCGGGCCGTAGTCGTGGCACATGAAAAGCCGCATCGCATCGGGCAGGGCCAGCACCTTCTGGATCGAATCGTAGAGCGTCGCCGCATCGCCGCCGGGGAAATCGGCACGAGCCGATCCGCCATCGGGCATGAACAGCGTATCGCCGACAAAGGCCGCATCGCCCATCACATGCACCATGCAGGCCGGGGTGTGGCCGGGGGTGTAGATCGCAAAGGCGGGCATGTTGCCCACCATATAGCTGTCGCCGTCGTCGAACAGACGGTCGAACTGGCTGCCGTCGCGCTGGAATTCGGTGCCTTCGTTGAACACCTTGCCGAAGGTGTCCTGCACGATCAGGATCTTTGATCCGATGCCGATCCTGCCGCCCAGCTTCTGCTGGATATAGGGCGCGGCGGAAAGGTGGTCGGCGTGGACATGGGTCTCGATGATCCATTCCAGCGTCAGCCCCTGTGTCCTGATCTGACGGATCAGCTCGTCGGCGTGGTCATAGGTGATGCGCCCGGCCGCATAGTCGATGTCCATCACGCTGTCGACGATGGCGCAGGCGGTCGAGGTCGGGTCCTTGACGATATAGCTGATGGTATTGGTGGCCTCGTCGAAGAAGGCCTGCACCAGGGGTTTTATGTCCATGCGGACGGGATATTGGATCATGTCGGGTCCTCCGGTTTCTGGATCAGGCCGCAGCGCGGAAGGCGCGGGCCGCAATGGATTGCAGGAAGCGGGCCAGGACCATCCCGGCCAAAAGGGCGGCGGCAAAGGCAAAGACCTCCCACCGTCCGGTGCCCAGGGCAGGCAGCGCGCCGCCGGGGCAGAATCCGGCGATGCCCCAGCCGATGCCGAAGACTGCCGATCCGCCGACCAGTTTCCCGTCGATGACGCGGGATGTCGGCACCACGAATTTCGCCTCCATCAGCGGGGCGGGGCGACGGAAGACCAGACGGTAGCCGATGAAGGTGGTGATCAGCGCGCCGCCCATCACGAAGATCAAGGAAGGATCCCAGGTCCCCGCAATGTCGAAGAAGTTCAGCACCTTGGCCGGATTGGCCATGCCCGAGACCGAGATGCCGGTGCCGAAGACCAGCCCGATGAGATAAAGCGACAGAAGACGCATCGGTCAGGCCCCGATCACATGACGGACAAGGTAGACGGTGACGAAGGTGGTCGCCATGAAGGTCAGTGTGGCGACGATCGACCGCGGTGACAGCCGGGCCATGCCGCAGACCCCGTGGCCCGAGGTGCAGCCCGATCCCCAGCTTGCGCCAAGACCGACGATCAGGCCGCCGACCCCCAGCATCGGCAGGCTGACCGGCACCTGCACCGCAGGCATCCCGCCGCTGACCACCGCCACCGCCAGCGGGCCGCTGACCATGCCCAGCAGCAGCGCCGCCCGCCAGACGAAATCACCCGATGAAACCGGCCGGATCAATCCGGCAACAATCCCGGTGGCCCCCATCACACGACCGGCCACCAGCATCAGCAGCACCGCCGCCAGCCCGATCAGGGCCCCGCCTGCAAGCGAGGCCCAGGGCGTGAACGCCGTCTCGATCACCGCGACACCGGGCAGGTGCGGATGCCAAGGATGCTGTACAGCGGGCAATTGCCGACCAGCGCCGTCAGAATAAAGACGGCGGTGACGGCCAGCGCGGCCCAGTAAAGCACGCCCGTGCCCAGGCTGTCGGTCGCAAAGGCGGCATAGGCCAGCACCGCCGCCATGACGAGGCGCAGGCCCCTGTCGATCTTGCCCATGTTGACGGTCATCTCCGGTCCCCTTGCAGAATCATCCGGGGCACCCTGGCATGACCGGCCTTGCGGCTTTGGTGACTTCGTCACCGATGGCCTGCGCTCAGGCGGCCCCGGCCGACCGCACCAGCCGTTCCAGCCCTGCGCGACCGATCAGCCGCAGTTCGCCGCGCGCCTGTTCGACCCAGCCGCGGCGCTGGAATTCCGCCAGCGTGCGCGAGATCACCTCGCGCGCGGTGCCCAGCTCGGTGCCCAGCGTGGCATGGGTTGCCCGGACGATCTGGTCGGCATCGGCCAGTTCCAGCAGCCGCGACGCCAGCCGGACATCCATCTTCTGAAACACGATGTCGTCGATCAGGGTGAACAGATCGGTGATCCGCCGCGAATAGGCGGCAAAGACGAAGTGCCGGAACACCGTGGACCGGGCGACAAGATCGTCGAAGGTCGCGCGCGGGATGGCAACGGCGGTGACATCGGTTTCGGCAATGCCATCGGCGGAATAATCCTCGAAAGCCAGCATGCAGGCCGTCGTCAGCACGCAGCTTTCGCCCGCATGGACGCGGTAGAGAAACACCTCGCGCCCGGTGTCGGAGCGTTGCTGCACGCGGACGGTGCCGTCCAGCAAAAGCAGCAGGTGGTCCGCCGACTGGCCCGGCGCGAAGACGGCGGTTCCGGCAGGCAGCGCCACGATCTGACTGCCCCGGACCAGATCTGCCCGGATCTCGGCCGGAAGTTTCCGCAGGCCGGAAAAGCGGTCGATCCAGTCGGTGTCTGAGGTCATTCTCGGTCTCCGTTCGGGCAAGGGGGCGAAGCGCCGGGTTGGATATGGCCAGACGGCCGGGGGTACGGAATACCACGCCTTCCGCCCCGCCCGCGCTTTTCCCGGACAGGCAGGCATGGTATGAGGCCGACCCATGACCGAGATTCAGCGCCCCCATCTGACCCCGCCCGGCGGGCACCGCAAGGTGCTGCTGCATTCCTGCTGCGCCCCCTGTTCGGGCGAGGTGATGGAGGCGATGACCGCCAGCGGCATCGACTACACGATCTTCTTTTACAACCCGAACATCCACCCGCAGAAGGAATACCTGCTGCGCAAGGATGAAAACATCCGCTTTGCCGAGAAGGAGGGCGTGGCCTTCGTCGATGCCGATTACGACACCGACAACTGGTTCGCGCGGGCCAAGGGGATGGAATGGGAGCCCGAGCGCGGCATCCGCTGCACTATGTGCTTCGACATGCGGTTCGAACGCACCGCGCTTTACGCGCATGAGAACGGCTTTCCGGTGATGACCTCCAGCTTGGGCATCTCGCGCTGGAAGGACATGAACCAGATCAATGGCTGCGGCGCGCGGGCCGTGGCCCGCTATGACGGGCTGGATTACTGGGATTTCAACTGGCGCAAGGGCGGCGGCTCGAACCGGATGATCGAGATTTCCAAGCGTGAAGAGTTCTACCAGCAGGAATATTGCGGCTGCGTCTATTCCCTGCGCGATACCAATCGCCACCGGCGCGATGTCGGGCGCCCGCAGATCGAGATCGGCACCCTGTATTACAGCAAGGATACGAAAGCGGACTAGGGACGGAAGCCATTGATCTGGTTCGGGTCTTCTGGTCCTTGTGATCAAGCTTTCGGATTTGTGGCGGGGCTCTGTGGACTTGCCCGGAAAATGTGGTGAGCACCAACTGAGGAACCAGGAGGTGTTTTATGGGCAACGGGAACAGACCGACGCCGGAGTTTCGGCGTGAGGCGGTGCGGCTGGCGCTGACCAGCGGTCGGACGCGGCGGGAGATCGCGGAGGATCTGGGCATTGGCTTGTCGACGCTGAGGCAAAGCCCTTTAGAGCATGATGACGCTACACGGAACCGTATCCTGAGTTTCGGATGTAGTTTTC
>DAIOGH010000031.1:0-46569 GCA_036745335.1 Paracoccaceae bacterium | reverse complement strand
AGGTGATCGCCGACCCGGTTTCCACCTGGGTCCACATCACCTTGGCCCGGTCGCCGCGGCAATCGGCGCGCTTGGTCACGAAGTTGTAGATGCCGCCCCGGCCCTCTTCATCGCCCGGATACCAGTTCTGCACCGTCGAATATTTCACCTCGGCATCCTCGAGGATGACGATTTCCACCACTGCGGCATGCAGCTGGTGCGTGTCGCGCTTCGGCGCGGTGCAGCCTTCAAGATAAGACACATAGCCGCCCTTGTCGCAGATGATCAGCGTGCGCTCGAACTGCCCGGTATTCTCGGCATTGATGCGGAAATAGGTCGACAGTTCCATCGGGCAACGGGTTCCCGGCGGGATATAGACGAAAGAGCCGTCTGAAAACACTGCGGAATTCAGCGTGGCAAAGAAATTGTCGGATTGCGGCACCACGCTGCCCAGATATTTCTGCACAAGATCAGGATGGTCGCGGACCGCTTCAGAGATCGGGCAGAAGATCACGCCCGCCTTGGCCAGTTCGGCCTTGAAGGTCGTCCCGACCGAGACGGAATCGAACACCGCATCCACCGCGACGCGACGCTCCCCCTCCGGCACCTCTACTCCCGCAAGAATGGCCTGCTCTTTTAAAGGGATACCCAGTTTTTCGTAAGTGGCCAGAAGCTTGGGATCAACTTCATCCAGAGATTTAGGTTTGACCGCCATGCTCTTGGGTTTGGCGTAATAATACTGGTCCTGATAGTCGATGTCGGGATAGTGCAGCATGGCCCAACGCGGCTCTTCCATCTTCACCCAGCGCCGATAGGCGGCCAGACGCCAGTCCAGCATCCATTCCGGCTCCTGGTTCTTCTGGCTGATCAGGCGCACGATGTCTTCGGACAGGCCCTTCGGCGCATATTCCGTCTCGATGCTGGTTTCCCAGCCGTATTTGTATTTACCGGCCATGGCCTGAACGGTCTCGATGGTCTCGCGGTCCACGCCCTCGCGGACATCCTGTGCAACCTCGGTGTTCATCCTCGTCCTCCTGCCATCACGCCGCCCGCGACCGGGCCCGCCCATAGGCCTTGGTCCACGCCTCCGCGAACCGCAGCACGTCTTCCTCCGTCACGCCCGGCCCGATCGAGACGCGGATGGCCTGCGCGGCCTGCCCGTCGTCGAACCCCATCGCCCGAAGCACCTTCGAGGCCCTGACCTTGCCGCTGGAACAGGCCGACCCCGCGGAGATCGCGAAACCGGCAAGGTCCATAGCCATGACCTGCGTTTCCCCCCGCCAGCCGGGGGCAATCAGACACAACGTGTTGGGAAGCCGTTCGCTGCCTTTCCCGACTGAAATAATCTGCTTCGCGCCCGCCGACAATGCTGATTCTAGAATATTTCTAATCTGGGCCACTTCTTCCCAGACACCATTGGCCAGATCGCGCACCGTTGCCTCGGCCGCCGCACCGAATCCGGCGAGACCGATCAGGTTCTCTGTTCCTGCACGACGCCCCATCTCTTGCCCGCCGCCGCGCAATTGTGATTTCACATCAACCCCTTGCCGTATCACCAGCGCACCCGCGCCCTTGGGTCCGCCCAGCTTGTGCGCCGAGACAAGCCCCATCTCGCAGCCCTGCCAGTTGAAGGCCAGCGGCAGTTTGCCGAAGCCTTGCGTCAGGTCCGACACCGCCAGACCCGGCGGCAGGACCTGCACCACCCCGGTTTCGGAATTGGCCAGTTGCAGTGCCATACGCCCCGGTATGGCGGCCCCGACCGCTCCCGTATGGTCCACCGGCAGCACCGGATCGCACCAGGCCGCCACGGCCTCATGCTCCACGGCGGCACAGAGCAGCCCACGACCGGCACAGGCCAAAGCTGCCGCCTCCGTCGCCCCCGAGGTGAAGACGATATCCGCCCCTTCGGCCCCCAACGCCGCCGCCACCTGTGCCCGCGCTTTCTCGATCACCGCCCTGGCCGCCCGGCCCTCGGCATGAACCGAAGAAGGATTGCCGACGACATCCATCGCCGCCAGCATCGCCGCACGCGCCTCGGGGCGCAGCGGAGTCGTCGCGTTCCAATCAAGATAGAGGCGCCCCATCCGGCTTTCCCTTCAACAAATATCCTCGGGGGGTCCGGGGGGCGAAGCGCCCCCGATTTCGTGCCTGGCGCTCAGTCCTCGTCCACCACGCGGAACAGCGACGGCACCGCCGGACAGGGGGTCAGGTCGTTCTTCACCACATCCGACAGCCGCACCTGATGCAGGAAGACATAGACATTGGCCGACAGTCCCTCCCACAGCCGGTTGGTCAGGCTCTGCGCGCGCGACCCCGACACCCCGCCCGTGGCCCCTGCCCCGGAATGCATGGCATCCACCGTCTCCTCGACCGCTTCCATCACCTCGGACACCCGGATGCTGTCGGGGCTGCGCGCCAGCTTGTAGCCGCCGCCCGGCCCGCGCACCGCCTCGACCAGCCCGGCCCGGCGCAGCTTCACGAACAGCTGTTCCAGATAGGGCAGCGAAATGTCCTGCCGTTTCGAGATTGCCGCCAGCGAGACCAGATCATCGCCCCCCGATTTCGCCTCGGCCAGCGCCAGATCGGCCAGCGCAACCATGGCATAGCGCCCCTTCGTCGACAGCTTCATCACTTCCCCCTGCGCAAGCGTATGGACGCAAACAGATTGACGCCGGACCCGGCGGCCATTACCTCAAACCGCAGCCCCAGATCCGTCACATCGGATCTGGAACCATTCTAATTTGACCGGGCAATACCGTCAAGAATCGCCCGGACCCGCTGGAACATACAGGCGAGACCCATGCCCGAAGTCATCTTTGCCGGCCCCGATGGCCGTCTTGAAGGCCGCTACCATCCGCAAAAGGACCGTGACGCGCCCATTGCCATCGTATTGCATCCCCATCCCGCCTATGGCGGCACGATGAACAACAAGGTGGTGTATAACCTGCATTACGCCTTCTACAACCTCGGGTTCACCGTGTTGCGGTTCAACTTCCGCGGTGTCGGCCGCAGCCAGGGCGAATACGATCAGGGCATTGGCGAGCTGTCCGATGCCGCCTCGGCGCTGGACTACCTGCAGAACATGAACCAGAACGCCAAGCATTGCTGGGTGGCGGGCTTTTCCTTCGGGGCCTGGATCGGGATGCAGCTTCTGATGCGCCGCCCCGAGATCACCGGTTTCATCTCGGTCTCGCCCCCGGCGAACATCTATGATTTCAGCTTTCTGGCCCCCTGCCCGTCGTCGGGCCTGATCATCAACGGCACCGCCGACAAGGTGGCCCCGCCCAAGGACACCCGCACCCTTGTCGGCAAGCTGCATGAGCAGAAGGGCATCACCATAACCCATACCGAAGTCGAGGGCGCGGACCATTTCTTCAAGGATGAAGAGGCGCATATGCAGCCGATGATCCAGACCGTCAGCGACTACGTCCGCCGCCGTATGGGCGAAGGAACCCGCTGATGTCCTTCATCCAGGATCTTGCCGACAAGCTGGCCCAGGACGTCCTCGACAGCCAGGCCGAACTGGCTGACGATGCCTTTTACGAACAGGTCAGCCGGGTTCTGGGCGCGGCCTCTCCCACTCTGCAAGAGGCCTACATGACCTCGATCCGCATCCGTCTGGCCGAACGGCGCGGCCGCGACTTCCTGACCAGGGCGATCAAGGCAAAACGCGAAGGCGGCAAGGCCCCCGACGCGCCGCGTGATCTGAGCGCGGGCCACTGACCGGCATGAATTCGGATCGGCTTGATCGGCAGTTCGCCTTTCTGAACGAGGCCGACAAGCTGCGCCACGTCCTGCGGGCCAGCACGCTGGGCGATGGGTCGCGGTTTGAAAACTCGGGCGAACACAGCTGGCACATCGCGCTTTACGCCATGGTTCTGGCCGATCAGGCCCCGGCGGGCGTGTCGATCGACCGGGTAATCCGCATGCTCTTGATCCACGACCTTGTGGAAATTGACGTGGGCGACGTGCCGATCCATGCCCATGGCGGCACCGCCCATGCCAGCGCCGAGACCGTTGCGGCCGAGCAGCGCGCGGCCGACCGCATCTTCGGCCTGCTGCCCGCCGATCAGGCCCGTGATTTCCGCGCGCTTTGGGATGAGTTCGAAGCGGCCGAAACCCCCGATGCCGTCTTTGCCAAAAGCCTGGACCGGGTGCAGCCGGTGATGCAGAACCTGATGTCGGGCGGCGGCAGTTGGAAGACCTATGACGTGTCCTTCGACCAGTTGGAATCTCGCGTCGGCGTCAAGATCGCCCGCGTCGCACCGCAACTCTGGGACTGGGTGCGCGAAAAGACGCGCCCCTGGTTCGGCTGACCCCTCCTGATGCGCCTTCGCCTTTTCGTCGGGCGCGCGCGACGAGTGACGAAGTCATCGAGGAGCCCCGGCTGTCTGTGGCACTTTCGGTATACCTTCGCATACCATCTTTCCCGACGCGCCGCTTTCCGCTATGCAGCAGCCAGCGAATCCCCAAACGAAAGGCGGACCCATGACCAAGATCAAGGTGGCCAACCCCATCGTCGAGATGGACGGCGACGAGATGACCCGGATCATCTGGGACTTCATCAAGAAAAAGCTGATCCTGCCCTATCTGGATGTGGACCTGCTTTACTACGATCTTGGCATCGAAAGCCGCGATGCGACCAATGACCAGATCACCATCGACTCGGCCGAGATGACCAAAAAGGTCGGCGTCGCGGTGAAATGCGCCACCATCACCCCGGACGAACAGCGGGTCGAGGAATTCGGCCTGAAACAGATGTGGAAATCGCCCAACGGCACCATCCGCAACATCCTTGGCGGCGTGATCTTCCGCGAGCCGATCATCTGCAAGAACGTGCCGCGTCTGGTGCCGGGCTGGACCCAGCCCATCGTCGTCGGCCGCCACGCCTTTGGCGACCAGTATCGCGCCACCGACTTCCGCTTCCCCGGCAAGGGCAAGCTGACGATGAAATTCGTCGGCGAGGATGGCACGGTGATCGAAAAGGACGTGTTCGACGCCCCGGCCTCGGGTGTCGCCATGGGTATGTACAACCTCGACCAGTCGATCATCGACTTTGCGCGCTCGTCGTTCAACTATGGCCTGCTCAAAGGCTGGCCGGTGTATCTGTCGACCAAGAACACCATCCTCAAGGCCTATGACGGGCGCTTCAAGGATCTGTTCCAGCAGACCTTTGACGCCGAATTCGCCGATGCGTTCAGGGCCAAGGGCATCCATTACGAACACCGCCTGATCGACGACATGGTGGCCTCGGCGCTGAAATGGTCGGGCGGCTACATCTGGGCCTGCAAGAACTATGACGGTGACGTGCAGTCGGACACCGTGGCCCAAGGCTTCGGCTCTCTGGGCCTGATGACCAGCGTTCTGCTGACGCCCGATGGCAAGGTGGTCGAGGCCGAAGCCGCCCATGGCACCGTCACCCGCCACTTCCGCGAGCATCAGAAGGGCAAGGAGACCTCCACCAACTCAATCGCCTCGATCTACGCCTGGACCGGCGGGCTGAAGCACCGCGCCAAGCTGGATGGCAACGAGGCGCTGCTGCGTTTCGCCACCACGCTGGAAAAGGTCTGCGTGCAGACGGTGGAAGACGGCTACATGACCAAGGACCTGGCGCTGCTGGTCGGCCCCGATCAGAAATGGCTGACCACCATGGGCTATCTGGAAAAGGTGGACGACTATCTGAACAAGGCGCTGGCCGCCTGAACATACGCGGACGTATGGCAAAAGGGCCGGAGGAAACTCCGGCCCTTTCCTTTTTCACTCCTGTTCAGTTGGTGAAGGCCAGCCCCGATTTCCGGGCATCGAAAGCCCCGGTGATCGCATAGCCCGCAACGGTAAATCCGGTCTTGCCGATCGAGGTGCATGTCTTCGAAACGCTGCGGATCGAAACCGACTTGATCTTCGCCTGACCATCCATCACCGCACTGTGGATGATGCCCAGCATCCGGCCATCCCGATCATACAGCGGATAGCCGTTGAAGGCGGTGGTGTTCCCCTCGGCCGTGGCGCAGGCCAGCACCTTCGGCACCACCGGCGGCGCGGTCGGGACCGGTGTGACGGGCCGGCTCACGACCGGCGTGACGGGGGTCGTTCCGGGTATCGTTCCGGGCGGTGTCGTTGTGGTGTTGCACGCGCCGACACAGACCGAAGCGGTCGAACTGCCGCCCACCTCGGCCGTGGCATCGACGCCAACCACATCCGCATCGACTTTGGCCACGGATCCATCGCCGACCGTGACCCCGACCTTCACCTTCCCGACATTGACGCCGACACCCAGCCCGCCACCATCCGTCTTGCCGATGTTCACCAGATCGGCCCGCGCCAGTGTCGGCCCGCAGGCCAGAGCCGCAGCAGTCGCCAGGACCGCAGCGAAACGCATAGGCGGGGTCGATGACATGCATTCACTGTTCACGATGACTCTCCTTCTTCTAGGGGCCATGTGCCGGAATCTTGCCGGGGCTGACACGTCCGGGTCAGGCCATTGGGGAACGGACCTGCAAAAACTTGACCCGAAATTTGTCAAATATTGGGCGCAGATGCAGAATATACAACTTCGGGATGACTTATTGCAATCTTGCTCACCTTAATCTGCATCAATATAAGTCAGCATCATTGACTTTGTTTCGACATGAGACTATGCCTGCGCTGCCTTTCCACATCACTGATACCGCAGGACCGACATGCCCGAAGCCCCCGGCACTCCGCGCCCCGATGCGACCCGGCATACGCCGCTGGACGACGCCCAGGGCATCGCCTTTGGTGTCACCATGGCCGCTCTGGGGATGCACATCCTGACGCATATGGGCTTTGTCACCGGTCAGACCACTGGAATCGCGGTGCTGATTGCCCATCTGACCGGCCTGCCCTTCCCGGCCGTCTATTTCGCCGTCACCCTGCCCTTCCTCGGCCTTGCCTGGCGCCGACTGGGGCCCCGCTTTGCGCTGAAGACACTGGCGACCACGGCGGCCCTGTCCACCCTGGTCGCCATCCTGCCGCGCTGGATTGAATTCGGCCGGATCGAACCGGCGGTTGCCGCCGTGCTTTTCGGCCTTCTCTTCGGCATCGCCGCCCTTGCCGCCATCCGCCACGGCGGCAGTTTCGGCGGCCTTTCGGTGCTGTGGATCGAATTGCAGGATCGCACCGGCTTTCGCGCCGGAACGGCGCAGTTGCTGTCGGATGCAGTGATCTTCGGCCTTGCAGCCTTTATCCTGCCGCTTGACATGCTGGTGATGAGCTTTCTCGGCGCGGCCGTCTTCTCGCTTTTCCTGGCCGTCAACCATCGCCGTGATCGTTACGTCGCCGTCTGACAGCGGCCGCGTCCCTCTGGTCTTGCCGGTGAAAACCCTGTAAGGCCCCGCCAGCCCTTTACAGACCGGACAGTCATGGAACTCCGCAACATTGCGATCATCGCCCACGTCGACCACGGCAAGACCACGCTGGTGGACGAACTTCTGAAACAGTCCGGTTCCTTCCGCGACAATCAGGCCGTCTCCGAACGCGCCATGGACAGCAACGACATCGAGCGCGAGCGCGGCATCACCATCCTGGCCAAGGCCACCTCGGTCGAATGGAAAAGCGCGCGGATCAACATCGTCGACACCCCCGGCCACGCCGATTTCGGCGGCGAGGTGGAGCGGATTCTCTCGATGGTCGACGGCGTCTGCCTTCTGGTCGATGCCGCCGAAGGCCCGATGCCGCAGACCAAATTCGTGCTGGCCAAGGCGCTGGCCCTGGGCCTGCGCCCCATTGTCGTGCTGAACAAGGTCGACAAGCCCGATGCGGAACCCGACCGCGCGCTGAACGAGGTCTTCGATCTTTTCGCCAATCTCGGGGCCAGCGACGATCAGTTGGATTTCCCGCATGTCTATGCCTCGGGCCGCTCGGGCTGGGCGGATCTGGAGCTGGACGGCCCCCGCAAGGATCTGTCGGCGCTGTTCGACCTGATCCTGCGCCATGTCCCGCCGCCGCAACAACTGGCCCGGCAGGATGAACCGTTCAGCATGCTGGCCACCACGCTGTCGGCCGATCCCTACCTGGGCCGCATCCTGACGGGCCGCGTCGAATCCGGCCGCATCGCCACCGGTGCCGCGCTGAAGGCGCTGTCGCGCAACGGCGACCGGATCGAACAGTTCCGCGTCACCAAGATCCTGGCCTTCCGCGGCCTGACCCAGACCCAGATCGACGAGGCGGTTGCCGGCGACATCGTTACCCTCGCCGGCATGACCAAGGCCACCGTGGCCGACACCCTTTGCGCGCTGGAGGTGGAGACCGCGATTCCCGCCCAGCCGATCGACCCGCCGACGATCACAGTCACCTTCGGCATCAACGACAGTCCGCTTGCGGGCCGCGACGGCACCAAGGTGCAAAGCCGTGTCATCCGCGACCGGCTGATGAAGGAAGCCGAGCAGAACGTCGCCATCAAGATCGCCGACACCCCCGGCGGCGAGGCCTTCGAAGTCTCGGGCCGCGGCGAATTGCAGATGGGCGTGCTGATCGAGAACATGCGCCGCGAGGGGTTCGAGCTGTCGATCTCGCGCCCGCGCGTGATCATGCAGGAGATCGACGGCATCCGCCATGAGCCGATCGAGGAAGTCATCGTCGATGTCGACGACGAATATTCCGGTGCCGTGATCGACAAGCTGACCGGAGAGCGCAAGGGCGATCTGGTCGAGATGAAGCCCGCAGGCGTCGGCAAGACCCGCATCATCGCACATGTGCCCTCGCGCGGGCTGATCGGCTATCAGGGCCAGTTCCTGACCGACACACGCGGAACCGGCGTGCTGAACCGCATCTTCCATGGGCACGCCGCGCACAAGGGCCCGATCCAGGGCCGCCGCCAGGGCGTGCTGATCTCGACCGAGGCCGGGGTGTCGGTGGCCTATGCGCTGTGGAACCTGGAAGATCGCGGCCGCATGTTCATCGGCCCGCAGGAGCAGGTCTATGTCGGCATGCTGATCGGCGAACATTCCCGCGACAACGATCTGGAAGTGAACCCGCTGAAGGGCAAGAAGCTGACCAACGTCCGCGCCAGCGGCACCGATGAAGCCGTGCGCCTGACCCCGCATGTCAAGATGAGCCTGGAAGAGGCCATCGCCTATATCGACGATGACGAACTGGTCGAAGTGACGCCCAAGATCATCCGCCTGCGCAAGCGCGAACTTGACCCGCATGAACGCAAACGCGCCAGCCGGGGCGACTAAGGCAGGCCCAGCCGGGGGCTAGCCCCCGGCCCCCAGGATATTTTCAGACAGAAAATGGGGCCGACGTAGCGCCCCAAGGGGGCAACCTACTCTGCCGCCACTCTTTTGGGTTTCAGCATATCCCGCAGATAGCGTCCCGTATGGCTGGCTTCGACCTTGGCAATCTGCTCCGGCGTGCCTGTGGCTACGATCTGCCCGCCACCGTCGCCGCCTTCGGGGCCTATGTCGATGATCCAGTCGGCGGTCTTGATCACGTCGAGATTATGTTCGATCACGACAACGGTATTGCCCTGATCCACAAGGGAATGAAGTACTTCCAGCAGTTTCCTCACGTCCTCGAAGTGCAAGCCGGTGGTCGGTTCGTCCAGGATATACAGCGTGCGGCCGGTGGCGCGGCGGGAAAGTTCCTTCGACAGCTTGACCCGCTGCGCCTCGCCGCCTGACAATGTGGTCGCCTGCTGGCCGACCTTGATATAGCCCAAGCCCACCTCGCACAGGGCCACCATCTTTTCGCGGATCGCCGGGACGGCGGAAAAGAACTCGCGCGCGTCTTCGCACGTCATGTCAAGAACATCGGCGATGCTCTTGTTCTTGAAATTGATTTCCAGAGTCTCGCGGTTGTAGCGGTGGCCCTTGCAGGTCTCGCAGGTGACATAGACATCGGGCAGGAAGTGCATCTCGATCTTGATGACGCCATCCCCCTGGCAGGCCTCGCAGCGCCCGCCCTTGACGTTGAAGCTGAACCGGCCGGGCCCATAGCCGCGCGCCTTGGCCTCGGGCAGGCCGGCGAACCAGTCGCGGATCGGGGTGAAGGCGCCGGTATAGGTGGCCGGGTTCGACCGCGGCGTCCGCCCGATCGGGCGCTGGTCGATGTCGATCACCTTGTCAAGATGCTCGAACCCCTTGATCGTCTCGCAGGGCGCGGGTGTTTCATGCGCACCGTTCAACCGCATCGCGGCGGTCTTGTACAGCGTCTCGATGGTCAGGGTGGACTTGCCGCCCCCCGACACACCGGCCACGCAGACGAACATGCCCAGCGGGAACTCGGCCGTCACCGATTTGAGATTGTTGCCCGAAGCCCCGACAACCGTCAGCTTTTTGCCGTTCCCCTTCCGCCGTGTCTTGGGCACGGCAATCTCACGCGTGCCGTGCAGATACTGGCCGGTCAGGCTGGCGGGATCGGCGGCAATCTCGGCCGGGGTGCCGCGCGACACCACCGTGCCGCCATGCACCCCCGCCCCCGGCCCCATGTCGAAGACGTAATCCGCCTCGCGGATCGCATCCTCGTCATGTTCCACCACCAGCACGGTATTGCCGGCATCGCGCAGGTTCTTCAGCGTGGTCAAGAGCCGGTCGTTGTCGCGCTGGTGCAGCCCGATGCTGGGTTCGTCCAGCACATACAGCACCCCGGTCAGCCCCGATCCGATCTGGCTGGCCAGCCGGATGCGCTGACTTTCGCCGCCCGACAGCGTGCCGGCATTGCGGCTCATCGTCAGGTAGTCCAGCCCGACATTCACAAGAAAACCAAGACGTTCGCGGATTTCCTTCAGAATGGCGCGGGCGATTTCGTTCTGCTGGCCGGTCAGCGCCCCAGGCACGGTGCCGATCCAGTCATGCGCCTCGCGGATCGACATCCGCACCACCTGGCCGACATGCAGCCCGCCGATCTTCACCGCCAGCGCCTCGGGTTTCAGGCGGAAGCCACCACAGGCGTGGCAGTCGCGGTGGCCCTGGAACCGCTCCATATCCTCGCGGCTCCAGGCGCTGTCGGTTTCACGGTAGCGGCGCTCCATATTCGGGATGATGCCTTCGAAGACGCGGCGCACCTTGTAGCTGCGGCCGCCCTCGTCATAGGCGAAGTCTATCTCCTGACCATCTGATCCATAAAGGAAAAGCTGCTTCACGCTGTCCGGCAGGTCCCGCCATTTCGTCTTCTTGTCAAAGCCGTAGTGCCGCGCCAGCGCATCCACCGTCTGCGTCAGATAGGGTGATTTCGACTTGGCCCAGGGGGCCAGCGCGCCCTGCGGGATCGACAGGCCCTGATCGGGCACGATCAGCCGTTCGTCGAAGAACAGTTCCACCCCCAGCCCGTCGCAGGCCGGGCAGGCCCCGAACGGCGCATTGAAGGAAAACAGCCGCGGTTCGATCTCGGCGATGGTGAACCCGCTGACTGGGCAGGCGAATTTCTCGGAATAGGTGATCCGTTCGCCCTCGTCCTCGGCCGGCGCGGTCTCGATCACCGCGATGCCGTCGGCCAGGTTCAGCGCGGTGCGAAAGCTGTCGGCCAGCCGGGTCTCGATCCCCTCGCGCACCACGATCCGGTCGACCACCACGTCGATGTTGTGGCGGAACTTCTTGTCCAGTGTGGGCGGCTCTTCCAACTCGTGAAAGCTGCCGTTAACTTTGACGCGCTGGAACCCCTGCTTGCGCAACTCAAGGAATTCCTTGCGGTATTCGCCTTTGCGGTCGCGCACGATCGGGGCCAGCAGATAGGCCCGCGTGCCTTCGGGCATCGCCATCACCGCATCGACCATGTCCTGCACCTGCATCGCGGTGATCGGCAGGCCGGTTGCCGGGCTGTAGGGCGTGCCGGTGCGGGCGAACAGCAGGCGAAGGTAGTCGTAGATCTCGGTCACGGTGCCGACGGTCGACCGCGGGTTTTTCGAGGTGGTCTTCTGCTCGATGGAAATCGCCGGGGAAAGCCCCGAGATATGGTCGACATCCGGCTTGCCCATCATGTCGAGGAACTGCCGCGCATAGGCCGACAGCGATTCGACATAACGGCGCTGGCCCTCGGCATAGATCGTATCGAAGGCCAGCGAGGATTTTCCGCTGCCCGACAGTCCGGTAATCACCACCAGACGATCGCGCGGAATATCGACATCCACGCCTTTCAGATTGTGTTCGCGCGCGCCGCGCACTTCGATGAACTTCTGTTCCGCCATGGCACACCCCAGGATACGCCCCAGAGATAGGGCAATTCGCCCCGGTATCCAACTGGATTTTGAGAACGTAGAGGGAACGCGCGCGGGTTTCGATCAGACCGCCCGCGCCCGCCGCCCGGCCTGCACCGCGTGTATTGCGATGCCAAGTGCGCAAAGAATGACCGCAATCGCCGCCATCGCGCCGCCGCCCGACTGGGCCAGCACCAGCGCCAGGATCGGCGTGCCGGTGGTGGTGCCCAGATTGCCCAGTTGCGCGATGGCCCCCGCCGCGCGGGCGCGGTCTTCCGGCGTGGCGTTCAGTTCAGGGATGGTGGCAAAGCTGGCCCCCTGCACGATCCCCAGCGCGGCGGACAGCCAGAACCCGGCCAGCACCATGCCCGGCCCGCTGCCCCACCCAATCCACAGCAGCAGAAATCCCGGAATCGCCGCCGCATAGCCCCATTGCACCAGCCGCACCGCCGTGATCCGGCGCAGAAGCTGCACCCCCAGCGTCAGCGATACCGCAATCGATACCAGCGGCATGCCGGTGGCCATCAGGGCGCGTTGGGCCAGCGGCGTTTCTGGCGGCAGCAGGGTCAGGCAGGCCACATAAAGGAAGGTATAGAAGCAGAACCCCATCGCCGGGGCCGCCAGCCGGGGCGAGGCATAGATGCGCAGATGCTCGGACAGCAGGTTGCCCATCGACCCCGGCGCGGTCCGCGGATCGGCAGGCAGGGCCAGCGCCAGCACCAACGCCAGAACGGCCATCCAGACCGCATGGCCCAGGAACAGGCCGGGAATGCCGCCCCAACCCAGCACCGGCCCGGCGATCACCGCCAGAACCGCATAGGTGACGCCGAAGAAGGAGGACCACAGCGTCATCGCAAAGGGCCGCTTGTCCTCAGGCGCCAGCCCCGCGATCATGGTCGGGCCGACGACGACGATGGTCAGATGCGACACGCCTTCGGCCACGCGGGCAAGGATCATCAGCGGCAGGGCAGGCAGCGTCGCCTCAAGCGCCGAGACCCCGGCCCCCAGCGCCATGGCCGCAACGATGGCGCGTTTCGGGCCGATCCGCGCGACGATCAGCCCCGCCGTGGTGCCGAAGATCAGCCCCACCATGCCGACGACCGACACCACCAGCCCCAGTGCCACCTCGCCCTGCCCGGCGTAAAGGCCGCGCAGATCGTCGAAGATCACCGAAATCTTGCCGAACTGGGCCGCGGCCCCAAGGCCCGCGCACCACAAGAGGAAGACCAGCAGCATGGGAGACGTTGCACGCATGCCGCATGGCTAGCGCAGGCAGATGCCCCGCGCCAGCCCCCCAGTCTCAGATATGCAGCGCGCGGCCATAGGCGTCCAGCACCGCCTCATGCATCATTTCCGACATGGTCGGATGCGGGAAGACGGTGTTCATCAGGTCTTCCTCGGTCGTTTCCAGCGTGCGACCGACGATATAGCCCTGAATCATCTCGGTCACTTCGGCCCCGATCATATGCGCGCCCAGCAACTCGCCGGTCTTGGCATCGAAGATGGTCTTCACCAGACCCTCGGCCTCGCCCATCGCAATCGCCTTGCCGTTGCCGATGAAGGGGAAGCGGCCGACCTTCACCGTATGGCCCGCCTCTTTCGCCCTCGCCTCGGTCATGCCCACCGATGCGACCTGAGGATGGCAATAGGTGCAGCCGGCGATGCTGCCCGGCTTGATCGGATGCGGATGGCCGCCCGCGATCAGCTCGGCCACCATCACGCCCTCATGGCTGGCCTTGTGCGCCAGCCAGGGTGCCCCGGCGATGTCACCGATGGCAAACAGGCCCGGAACGCCGGTGCGGCAGAATTCATCCGTCACCACATGGGTGCGGTCGATCTTGACGCCCAAAGCCTCCAGCCCCAGATCCTCGACATTGCCGACGATGCCGACGGCGGAAATCACCGTGTCGAAATCCTGCGTTGTGGTCTTGCCGTCCTGCTCGATGTGGGCAGTGACACCGACACCGGGCTTGCGGTCCAGCTTCTTCACTGCCGCCTTTTCAAGGATCTTCATCCCCTGCTTGACAAAGCTTTTCTTGGCAAAGGCACTGATCTCGGCATCCTCGACGGGCAGGATGCGGTCCATCACCTCGACGACGGTGGTGTCAGCCCCCAGCGTGTTGAAGAACGAAGCGAATTCGATGCCGATGGCCCCCGATCCAATGACCAGCAGCTTCTTCGGCATCCGGCTTGCCACCAGCGCATGCTTGTAGCTCCAGACCAGATCGCCGTCCGCCTCCAGCCCCGGCAATTCGCGGGCGCGGGCACCGGTGGCAAGGATGATGGTCTTGGCCGTCAGCGTGTCGGTGCCCTTGTCGGTCTTGACGCTGACCACGCCGGCCTTGGGCAGTGTTGCCGTGCCCATGAAGACGGTGATCTTGTTCTTCTTCATCAGATGGCCGATGCCGCCCGACAGCTGTTTTGCCACCGCGCGCGAACGGGCAACGACGGCGGGCAGGTCATAGCCGATTCCATCCGCCTTCAGGCCGAACTCCTTGGCCCGGTGCATCAGGTGGAACACTTCGGCGCTGCGCAACAGCGCCTTCGTGGGGATGCAGCCCCAGTTCAGGCAGATGCCGCCCAGATGCTCGCGTTCGACAATCGCAACCTTCTGGCCCAGTTGCGCCGCACGGATCGCCGCAACATAACCGCCGGGACCCGCCCCGATCACCACCACATCAAAGCCCTGGTCGGCCATTCTTCCCTCCCTCGGAAAAGTGGTTTACCCTTAAACCATATCATTCAATCCAGCAACGAACCTGACGCCGACACCCCATGCGCCCTGCGCATGGCTACGCCCGCATCGACTTGACCAATGCCATATAGCCACCTTCGGCCAGAAATTCCTGTTCCGCGGCGCTGCTCTCACGTCCCAAAGCCGCATTGCGCAGGGGAAAGCGGCCATAGCGGCGGATCATCTCGCGGTGGGCACGGGCGTGCAGCGCCATGTCCGGTTCGGACGGCATCCGCTCCTCCATCAGCCCCACGGCAAGATCCTGATCGGCCATATCCTCGGAATGTTCCAGCGGCATGTAGAAGAACTGCCGTTCCGGCTCGGGAACCTTCAGGTCCCAGCCTTCATCCAGCGCACGGCGGGCGGCAGCGCGGGCGCGGATGTCGCTGGCAAAGGCCAGCGCGGTGCCGCGATGAATGTTGCGGGGAAACTGGTCGGTCAGGATCAGATAGGCCAGCGTTCCGGCAGGCCCGTCGATCCAGTGTTCCAGATTGCCCTCGCGCGCGGCGGCCACCAGATCCGCGAACGCAGCACAGGCATCGTCGATCTCGGCCGTTCCGGCATACCAGCCCTCGGGGCCAATCTCATCCAGCCAGAAATCCAGCACTGCCACCGGGTCGGACATCGGCACCTCCGTTTTCCTGCAACCTGACAGGCAAGGGCGCGGGGCGCAACCTCAGGGTTGCGTCGGCTCATCCGTCGGCGGGGGCTGGATCACCAGCGCCTCGGCTGCGGCGGCGGCGGCCTCGGGGCTTTCGGGCGACGGGCCGATCTCGGGCGCGGCCTCCAGCACGGCCACGGCAGCGACGGTCGAGGCCGTGGGCGTCACGCCCCGGAACGCACCCGTGACCGCAGGCGCCGCGCGGCGGCGCATCCGCCACAGCGTATAGCCCGCCATCGCGGCATAAAGGACGCACATGAACAGGAAGAACCCGCGCGTGCCCACCACCCCCATCAACCAGCCGGTGATCAGCGGGCCGAAGATCGCGCCAAAGCCGTTCAGGAAGATCAGCCCGGCCGAAGCCGCCGCCATCTGCTCTTTCGACAGGAAGTCGTTGGTATAGGCGATCAGCAGTGAATACATCGGATAGGTCACGCCGCCCAGAAGGGCCGCAACCACCAGATAGGCCCAGAACGGCAGCGCAACCGCCGTGGCCAGCGCCAGCACCACGGTGGCCCCCACCGACAGCCCCAGCATGATCTGACGGCGGTCCATCCGGTCGGACAGCCAGCCGATCGGATATTGCAGCACCAGCCCGCCGACATAAAGCGCCGAGGTGAACAGCGCGATCTGGCTGACCGAGAACAGCATCAGCGTGCCCCAGACCGCCGCCATGCCGAACATGGCCGAAAACACCCCGCCCGAGATCAGCATCCCGACGCAGCCCAGCGGCGAGATATGGAACAACTCCCGCACGCCCAGCCCGGCAGTGGATTCGAAGGTGGGTGCCGGGGTCTGCGCCAGCAGGATCGGCAGGAAGGCCAGCGAGACCAGCACCGACGGGATCAGGAACATGTCATAGCCGAAGGGATCGCCGGCGGCGAGCAGCGCCTGGCTGGCCACGACCCCCAGCATCTGCACGATCATATAGGCCGACAGGGTCTGCCCTCGCGTTTCATTGGTGGCGGTGTTGTTCAGCCAGCTTTCGGCGGTGATGTAGATGCCGGCAAAGCCAAAGCCGATCACCACCCGCATCAGGGCCCAGATCTGCCATTCCACCAGCATCGGATACAGCACCAGCACCGCCGAGATCAGCGATCCGAGGGCGGCGAAGACCCGCACATGCCCGACCCGGCGGATCATCTCGGGCGCAAGCCGCGATCCGACAAGGAAGCCCAGGAAATAGGCCGACATCACGACCGACAGTTGCAGCGTGTTGAACGCCTCCAGTGTGCCGCGGATGCCCAGCAGGCTGCCCTGCACGCCGTTGCCGACCATCAGCAGCAGAACCCCGGTCAGCAAGGGCCAGGAATGAAGCAGGACTCTCAGCATCTCTTATCCTTCGGGAATCAGCAGCGAGGCATCGCCATAGCTGAAGAAACGATAGCCGGATTCCACGGCATGTTGGTAAATCCGGTCGATCCTTGGCTTGCCCATCAGCGCCGCAACCAGCATCAGCAGCGTCGAGCGCGGCAAATGGAAATTGGTCATCAGCGCATCGGTCGCCTGAAACCGGAAGCCGGGATAGATGAAGATGTCGGTCGGGCCTTCCCAGGGCTCCACCCGGCCCGATCGCGCCGCCGTCTCGATCAGCCGCAGGGCCGTGGTGCCGATGGGGATCACCCGGCCCCCGGCGGCCCGCGTCGCATTGATCTCATCCGCTGCCCGCTTCGTCACCTGCCCCCATTCGGAATGCATCCGGTGGGTGGTCACATCCTCCACCTTCACCGGCAGGAAGGTGCCCGCACCGACATGAAGGGTGACTTCGGTGAACTCCACCCCCCTTGCGGCCAGCCCGGACATGAGATCGGCATCGAAATGCAGGCTGGCGGTGGGGGCGGCCACCGCGCCGGAATGGCGTGCAAAGACGGTCTGGTAATCGGTGCGGTCCTGATCATCCGCCGGGCGCCTGGCGGCGATATAGGGCGGCAGCGGCATCGCACCCGCCTGCGCCAGCGCGGCATCGAAGGCGTCGCCCGCAACGTTGAACACCAGCCGCAGATCGGTGTCGCCCTTTTCGGCCACGGTGGCGGCAAGCTGATCGGAAAATTCGATCACCTCGCCAGGCTGCACCTTGCGCAGGGGTTTGGCCAGCGCCCGCCAGCCGCCGGCCGCCGCAGGCTCCAGCAAAGTCACTTCGACCTTGGCCACCGCCTCCCCCCTCCTGCGGCGGCCGAACAGCCGGGCCGGGATGACACGGGTGTTGTTCAGCACCAGCCGGTCGCCGGGGCGGAAGATCGCGGTCAGGTCGCGCACATGCAGATCGCTGATCGCATCGCCCTGGGCCAGCAGCAGCCGGGCCGCCGTCCGGGGCCGCGCGGGCCGCGTGGCGATCAGCGACTCGGGCAGATCGAAGTCGAAATCGGAAAGCTGCACCCTCAGCCCCCCGTCGCCTTGCGCACCACCGGGGCGGGGCGGCGGAAAATGTCACGGAACATGCCGGGCGTCAGGATCGACAACGGATTGACCGAAACCGAAGGATTGTCGGCCGACCCGCTGAGGCGATAGTTGAAGCCGAACAGCCCCTCGCCCTTGCGGGCGAAGATCTGGCCGATGCCGTTCAGGATATAGATCGGGGAAATCACGCCTTGCAGGTCCAGCCGTCCGCTGGCGCTGGAATAGGCCCCTTCGAAGGAAATGCCAAGCGAGGCCCCGACCGCGGCCCCGCGCGTGATCTGCACACCTGCGGGCGACAGCACGAATTCCACATCGCCATCGTCGAACATCAGCCCGTTGCCGCCCATCTGCTCCAGCAGGCCCACCACCGACACTGCGGACAGCAGCGCGGCCAGCATCGGCGCTTCCTGCACCGACAGGTTGCTGAAGGTGGCAATGCCGACATATTGCCCTTCGGGTCCCCGCGGTTGCAGGGTCAGATCCAGCGCGCCGCCCCGGCCATTGGCAAAGACCCCCGCCGCCGCCATCACCTGCCCGGCATTGCCGGATTTGATCCGCACCGCCGTGCGGCCCCGGTCGGGCACGACCGCGCCCTCGATCCCGCCACGCCCGTTCACCCCGGCGGTGAAGCGGCCGTCAAGCCCGCCTTTCATCGCCTTGAATGCGCCGCGGAAATCGGTCAGCGCAATGCCCGAGGACACCACCAGCCGCTTCAGCGCCACCTTCATCTCGGCCCCGGACGCCTCGCCCTCGCCTGCGGATTTCGGCATCCGGCGCAGGTCCAGCGTGCCGCCCAGCACCTCGACCGCGACGGCCCCCCGGCCGCGCCCGACCAGATCGACCGGCGCATCCAGCCAGTCGCCCGCCACCAGCCGCGAAAAGCGGGCCCGCTCCAGCCCGCCGCCCGCGCGGGTGGTCAGCCCGCCTTCGGCCCGCAGGCCGGGGGCCTCCAGCCGCAGCGCGGTCACTTCGGGCGACGCGCCCAGCCGCGCCTCAAGCGACAGGCTGCCCTTCGCCTTTGCCGCCTTCGACCAGCCCAGCGGCGGCACCTTCAGCGCGGCCCCTGCAAGGGTAGAGGTCAGCGACAGGGTCAGCGGCGCGCCCTTGGGAATCACCATCTCCACTTCGGCCTGCGTCTCGCCCGACAGCCAGCCCTGCGGCAGGGCGATGCCGAAGCCGCGCATCCGCGCATCGGTCAGCCAGATGCGGGCCTTTGCCGTCGCCCGCCCCCCGGCGGCGGGATCGAAGGGCTGGTTGAAGGTCGCCTCGAACGGAAGGTCATCCAGCGTGCCGCGGCCCGCCAGTGCCAGGCCCTCGGCCGTCACCCGGACAGTCATCTCCGGCACGGCCAGCACCCGGTCCGGCACCAGAACCCCGGACCGGAAATCGCGCACCATGCCGCGCACGGTATAGCCGACATCGCCGACGCCGATCTTCTCCTTCAGCGGGAACCGCAGAGATGAGGTCAATGCCGCCAGACCATCGCCCAGGGCCACCGGACGCCCGGCTTTGGTCAGAAACCGGAACGGCTCCTGATCCATCAGCGACAGCGCCGCCGTCAGGGTGGACACTGTGGTCAGTTCCACCTCGGCCATGGCCGGGATCACGGCGATATCCTCGACCCGCATCACCGATCCGGTGGCGTCGATCCTGCCGCCGTCCGGGGCGACCACATGCCCCCCCTCCAGCGCGATGACATAGCTGTTGCCGAAGATGGTTGCCCGGCCATGGCCATCCTTCACCGGTGGCAGGGTGCGGATGAACCGCACCTCGGCCCCGGCGAAATCGTAATCCAGCGCAAAGCGCGGCTCCTGCCCCGGCGCGATCCGCAGGCTGGCGTTGAAATCCTCGAACTCGGCCTGCCCGACATTGGCGGCAAGCCAGCTGCGGGTCTTCGGCACCACCGAAACCGGCCAGAGCTTGACCAGCCTGTCGGCGTCGATCCGGGGCAAGGCCACGTCGATGCCGCCCTGCCAGCCCCCCGGCACCGCCGCCATGTCGCCCGACAGCCGCAACTGATCCTTGCCCTGCCCCAGCGACAATTCCCCGATCTCGGCCCGGAACGGGGACAGCGTCACCCGCATCGCCAGGGCGCCGGTGTCGAACACCACCGGCTCGGCGAACAGGCCCTCGGGGTCCACCATCACCTCGGATATCGTCAGTTGCCCGACCACCGCCTGCGGCAACTGCCCCGGCTGCGCCAGTCCGCCCGCGCCATCCTGCAATTCCGCCGATCCGCGCGCGCGCAGCCGCAGCGACGGACTTTCCACCCGCAGGCTGCCCAGCGTGATCCGCTGGCGGGCCGGATCGTAGCGCAACGCCACATCGGCGCGGTCGAACCGGATCGGGGCCGCGTCCTTCTCCGGCCGCACCGCCCCGGCCCCCAGCGACAATGTGCCTTCAAAGCCGCGCAACCGGCCGTCTTCGCCCAGTTCCCCCAGCATCCGGCCCGAAATCGGTGCCTCCAGCAGGCCCAGAATCGTCAGGGGTGCGGCCTGCGCCGCCAGATCCCCTGCCGCCATCTGGTCCAGATTGGCCAGGAACCGCGCGGTCGCGTTTGCCTTGTCGGTCTGCACCGTCAGCCGCGCCTGCGCCGGCGTCGCCCCGTCCAGCAGCGTCAGGCCCAGTTCCAGCCCCAGCCCGCCTTCGCTGTTCTCCAGCACCAGCCGCCCGTCGCCGAATTGCCAGTCGCGCCCGGCCCGCGCGTCGCGCAGGGTCAGGGTCAGCGCCTCGGCCTCGATCAGACGCAGCCCGGCCAGCGCCGGGGTCGAGAACATGCGATCCAGCGAATCCAGCAATTCGGCCACGCCTTGCGGCCCCCGCGCGCCGGAAATTCCGCCGACCGACAGCCCGATCCGCCCTTCGGCATCACGCAGCGCCTCAAGCTGTGCGCCAAGGATGCGCACATGTGCCGGGCGCACCCGGCCCTGCATCAGATCGCCGCTGTCCAGTCCGACCTGCACTTCGGGCAGCGCCAGGATCGACCGCCCCCCCGGCTCGATCAGCCGCAGGTCCAGCAGGCGGAACCGGGGCGAGAAGTCACGCTCCAGCGCCAGTTCGATCTGGCCCACCGCCACCGCACCGCCATCGGGCAGATGGCTGTCGCGCAGGGCGGCGTTCAGCCGGTCTTCGATCTCGGCCACCGCCCAGACCGGCAGGCCGATCGTCCGCCCGGTCAGAGCCATGCCGCAAAGACCCGTCACCAGAGCCAGCAGCACCAGCACCAGCGCAAGGCGCAAGCCCACGCGGGGCCGGTGCCTGCGCCGCAGGAAGCGCCGCCGCGGTCGGGGGGCGGCCCCGGTCGCGGTCGTCTCCGCCTGATGCTCCATATCCTCGGCCATGGCCGGCCTTGCCCCGATCATACCGCCCGTCTTGTTGCGGGTCGCCTGCGCCCCATGCCTTGTAGTTTGCCGGAAGACAACTAGAACACCAAGAACAGCCTTCCCCCTTGGCAAGGAGATGCCCATGATCACCCAAGGCGACATCGCCCCCGATTTCACCCTGCCCCGCAATGGCGGCGATCCTGTGACCCTGTCCGCCCTGCGCCCCGCCAAGGTGGTGCTGTATTTCTACCCCAAGGACGACACCCCCGGCTGCACGCTGGAGGCACAGGATTTCACCGCACGCGCCGCCGATTTCGCCGCCGCTGGCACCACCGTCATCGGCATTTCCAAAGACAGCGTTAAGGCGCATGAGAAATTCTGCGCCAAGCATGATCTGTCGGTGATCCTTGTCTCGGACGAGAATGGCAGCACCTGCGAGGACTACGGCGTCTGGGGCGAGAAAAGCATGTATGGCAAGACCTTTCTCGGCATCACCCGCGCCACCTTCCTGATCGACGCCACCGGCCGCGTGGTGCAGGTCTGGCCCAAGGTTTCGGTCAAGGGCCATGCCGACGAGGTGCTGGCTGCGGCGCGGGCGCTCTGACATGGGGCTGACGCTGGCCGAAATGGCGGTGGAGGTGCTGACCACCGCCGATGGCCGCCGCAAATGCGCGGTGTCGCGCGCCCATGCCGCCGCATGGTTTGCGGCCCGCGCCTCGGGCCAGCCGATCCCGGTCGGTCGCGCCACCCCGCCGCTGCGCCCGGCCCGGCCCGAGCGCCCCGCGCTTTTGCCCCCGCGCGAGGTGCCGCGCCGCCGCCCCGGCAGCCCGCAGGGCCGCATCGCCCTGCTGCATGCCCTGGCGCATATCGAATTGAACGCGGTGGATCTGCACTGGGACATCATCGCCCGCTTCCCCGATCCCCCGATGCCACCCGGATTTCACGACGACTGGGTGAAGGCGGCGGATGAGGAATCAAATCATTTCAACCTGATATGCGACGTTCTTGAACAGATGGGCAGCCATTACGGTGCCCTTCCCGCCCATGCCGGCATGTGGCGGGCCGCCGAGGATACGGCAGAGGACCTGAAAGGCCGCCTTGCCGTCGTTCCCATGGTGCTGGAGGCACGCGGGCTGGACGTGACCCCCGGCATGATCGGGATCTTCCGCAAGGCCGCCGAAGCTGGCGATGCCGCTGCAACCGCCGCCGTCGCCGCGCTGGAAACCATCTATGCCGAAGAGGTGGCCCATGTCGCCTATGGCTCGAAATGGTTCAACTGGCTATGCGGGCGCGATGGCGAAGACCCCAAGGATGTGTTCCATGCCCTTGTCCGCCGCTATTTCCACGGCGCGCTGAAACCGCCCTTCAACGTCGAGAAACGCGCCGAGGCCGGCCTGCCGCCCGATTTCTACTGGCCGCTGGCCGAAACCGATGCGTATGAAATCCACGGCTGATCGGCGGGTTCTTGCCGATATTCCCCGGTCCTTGGGCAGCTTTTCCGGGCCCATGGTCAAAAACATTGCGGCCCTGCAACAGCTTGTCTAATCAGTCAGCAGCCCGGCGCTGCGGTGTCCCGGCCCTTCCTGGAACAACAGACGGACCTGCCCGCCAGTGCTGACCCGCTTCGCCTTTCGGATCAATACCCAGCTGGAGCGGTATTTCCCCGAACAACGCCTGTTCCTGAAATCCGATCACGGCACCCGTTTCGTGCGTCTTCGCCCGGCCACCCAGGCCTTTGCCCTTGTGATCGGCACCCTGGGCCTGGCCTGGACGATCGTCGCCACCGCCATCATCATGATGGAGACCATCGGCGCCGGATCGGCCCGCGAACAAAGCGCGCGGCAACGCAGCCTGTTCGATGAACGACTGGCGATGATCGCCACCGACCGCGATGCCCGCGCCGAAGAGGCGGTGCGCGCGCAGGAACGGTTCAATATCGCGCTGGCCCAGGTGTCCGAGATGCAGGAAAAGCTTCTCGCCTCAGAAGACCGTCGGCGCGAGCTGGAAACCGGGATCGAGGTGGTTCAGAACACCCTGCGCCGCACCATCCAGGAACGCGACGAGGCCCGCGCCGAATCCGACCGCGTGACACTGGCGCTGAACCAGCAGGGCGATGGCGGCGCGACCGAGATGGGCCGCATCCGCGACACGGCCGCCACGCTGGATTATCTGACCGGCGCCCTGGGCCAGTCGGCCCGGATGCGCGATGCGGAACTGGCCGAAACCGCCGCCGTGCGCCGTGATCTTGAAACGCTGGAACTGGAGAAGGCCGCCCTTCAGGCCCGCAACGATGCGATCTTTGCCAAGCTGGAAGAGGCCGTCACCGTCTCGATGGAGCCCTTGGACAAGATGTTCCGCTCGGCCGGGCTGAACCCCGACGATCTCATCGAAAGTGTCCGCAAGGGCTATTCCGGTCAGGGCGGCCCGCTGGCGCCAATCACGGTTTCCACCTCGGGCGGGGTGCTGACGACCGAGGAACTGCGCGCCAATGCGATCCTCAAGGAGCTTGAGGAAATGAACCTTTACCGCATGGCCGCCTTTCGGGTGCCGCTGGGGATGCCGGTCAAATCCTCGGTCCGCTGGACCAGCGGCTTTGGCGGGCGCAACGATCCCTTGGGCCGCGGCTATCGCCAGCACGAGGGACAGGATCTGGCCGGCGATTACGGCACCCCGATCTATGCCACCGCTGACGGGGTCGTGATTCATGCCGGCTGGGAAAACGGCTATGGTCGTCTGGTCAAGATCCAGCACGCCTTTGGCATCGAGACCCGCTATGCCCACATGTCCCAGATCCGGGTCGAGGTGGGCCAAAGGGTCTCGCGCGGGGACCGGATCGGTGATATGGGCAATTCAGGCCGGTCGACCGGCACTCATCTCCACTACGAAGTCAGGATAGGCGGCGCGGCCGTCAACCCGGTGAAGTTCATAAAGGCAGCCAGCGATGTTTTCTAAAAGCCGCATCAACGAACCCGGTCCCAAGGCCGAAGGCGACAAACCCAAGGCCCCGGAGGCACCCGTGACGAAACCCGCAATGGACTTTACCCCCTCGGCTCCCAAGGGCAAGGCCGTGGCCTCGGTCCTGTCTTCGGACCTGACCGTTGTCGGCAACCTGCGCACCACCGGCGACATCCAGGTCGAAGGCACCGTCGAAGGCGACATCCGCGCCCATCTCCTGACCGTGGGCGAAAGCGCCACCATCCGGGGCGAGATTGTCGCCGATGACATCGTGGTCAATGGCCGGGTGATCGGCCGCGTCCGTGGGCTGAAAGTCCGCCTGACCGCCACCGCGCGGGTGGAAGGCGACATCATCCACAAGACCATCGCCATCGAATCCGGGGCGCATTTCGAAGGCTCGGTGCAGCGTCAGGAAGACCCGCTGGCCTCGGGCCGCGTCACCGCCGCAACCCTGCCGCCGATGCGCGGGGCCGCAGCGGCTGCCGAAGCGCCGGTGGAAAAGCCTGCCGAGATCTGAGGCTGTTCCAAACCCGATCCTCGAAGGCGCGCCCCCGGCGCGCCTTTCGCATTTTCCCGGCGGGCCGGAACGCCGCTATTCCAGCGCCCGGCGGTAAAGATGCCAACTGGCATGGCCGAACAGCGGCAGCACGACGAACAGCCCGAGGAAGCCCGTCACCATGCCGACAAACAAAGACAGCGCAATCAACGCGGCCCAAAGCCCCATCACCACCGGGTTGGCCATCACCAGCGCCCAGCTGGTGATCATCGCCGTGATGAAATCGACCTCGCGGTCCATCAGCAGGGGCAGGCTGACCACGGTCAGCGCATAAAGCACCCCGGCAAACACCGCCCCCACGGCCGTTCCCACCGCCAGCATCATCAGACCTTCGGCCGTCAGGAACACATCCAGACTGCTGGAGATATTGGTCAGCGTCGCCGTGCCAAGGAACAGCGCAAAGATCATGTGCGACAGGAAGTTCCAGAACAGGAAGAACACCACGATGATCGCCGCCATCGTGGGGATCTGCCGGTCCTTTTGCCGGAACACCGCGCCCAGCACGGCAGGCCAGCCCAGCGGCTCGGCCAGTTCCAGCCGCCGTGATACCTCGTAAAAGCCGCAGGCGATGAAAGGGCCCAGGATGGGAAAGCCGGCCCCGGCAAAGATCACCCACCAGATCTGCCCTTCGGTGATCGAGGCCCAGACGATCAGCCAGCCGCCCAGCACATAGACCCCGGCGAAGAACAGCCCGTAAAGCGGGGCGCACAGAAAATCGCGCCAGCCCGCCGCCAGGGCTGCGCGCAGGTCGCCAAGGTCAAGCTGCAGGATTTCGGGCATCGGGCGGATGTCCGCCGGTGTCTGCTGCATGGTCCTCTCCCTCTTGCCGGGCAAAGGCTATGCGGCGGATAGCTGAATTCCAAACATGTATTTTCGGTGCTGTTTCCGGCCTCTCCTCGTTCGCCTGTCGCGCCTCGCCGATCAAGCCCTGCGAGGAGTGGCGAAGACATCGACGAGCAGCCCCTTAGGCGTCGGCGCGGCTTTTTCCGGCCATGTCCAGCGCCAGCGTCGCCGCCATGAAACCATCCAGATCGCCGTCCAGCACGCCCTGGGTATCGCTGGTCTCATGGTTGGTGCGAAGATCCTTCACCATCTGATAGGGTTGCAGCACATAGGACCGGATCTGGTTGCCCCATCCGGCATCGCCCTTGTTCTCATGCGCCTCGTTGGTGGCGGCCGACCGGCGGTCCAACTCCATCTGGTAAAGCCGGGCCTTCAGCGCGTTCATCGCGATTTCGCGGTTCTGGTGCTGCGATTTCAAGGAGGATGTCACCACGATATTGGTCGGAAAGTGGGTGATCCGCACCGCCGAATCCGTCTTGTTGACGTGCTGGCCGCCGGCACCGGACGACCGGAAGGTATCGATGCGGATGTCCTTGTCCAGCACCTCGATCTCGATGTTGTCATCGACCACCGGATAGACCCAGACCGAAGCGAAAGAGGTCTGCCGCTTGTCGCCCGATCCGAAGGGCGAAATCCGCACCAGCCGATGCACGCCGCTTTCGGTCTTCAGCCAGCCATAAGCGTTGTGGCCTGAAATCTTGTAGGCGACAGACTTGATCCCCGCCTCCTGCCCGGCTTCTTCCGACAGCATCTCGACGTTGAACCCGCGCCGTTCCGCCCAGCGGGTATACATCCGCGCCAGCATCTCGGCCCAGTCCTGGCTTTCGGTGCCCCCTGCCCCGGCGTTGATCTCAAGGAAGGTATCGTTGCCGTCGGCCTCGCCGTTCAGAAGCGCCTCCAGCTCTTTCTGCGCCGCCACCTCGACCAGGGCCTTCAGCGCCGCCTCCGCCTCGGCCACCAGCGCATCCTCGCCCTCGGCCTCGCCCATCTCGATCAGTTCGACATTGTCGTTCAGACCGGCCTCGATCAGCTTGTAGCCGTTGACCGCATCCATCAGCCCCTGCCGTTCTCGCATCAGCTTCTGCGCCTTGGCGGGGTCATTCCACAGATCGGGCTGCTCGATCAGCGCGTTGAATTCCTCCAGCCGGTGCGGCGCGGTCTCCCAATCCATCCGCTGCGCCAGAAGACCCAGCGATTTGCGGATCGCCTCCACCTGAGCTTGCGTTTCAGCGCGCATGTCGTTCCGTCCATCCAATCCCGTTGCGGCGTGATAGCGCCTGCCTCCTGCCCCGGCAAGGGCAGGCCGGGCCGCGCGCCCGCCCTCTTCAGTAAAGCCCGCCCGCCGACACCGTGCCGAAATCGGCCTTGCCCGGAACCACGGCGGTTTCGCCCGTTGCCGTGGTCACGGTCGATCCGCCGCCAGCATCGGTTTCGCCATAGGCGAACAGCGGCAGGTTCTGACCCATCTCAAAGCCGCCATCGACCAGCGCGCCAAGGCCGAAGATCGGATCTTCGCCTTCGCGGAAATATTCCGACACCACATGATCACCGGTCGCATTGTCCGGCAGCCGCGCGCCGGTAAAGCGGTCGATCTTGACGAAATAACCGCCCGGAGGGACCTTGAACTTCGACCCGCCGTATTTCTTGATCGCTTCCTTCATGAAGCTTTCGAACACCGGCCCGCAGAAGCCGCCGCCCGAGACATTGCCCAGCGATTTCGGATTGTCATAGCCGATGTAACAGCCTGCCACGATGGTGCTGGTATAGCCGATGAACCAGACATCCTTGGCGTCGTTGGTCGTCCCGGTCTTGCCCGCCACCGGCACCGGCAGGTTGATGCCGCGGGCGGTGCCGCGCAGGACCACGCCTTCCAGCATCGAGGTCAGCTGATAGGCGGTGATCGCATCCATCACCCGTTCGCGGTCGGATGTGACGGTCAGCCCGTCGCCCCTGGGCAGGGTGGCATCGGTGCAATCGGCGCAGACCCGCTTGTCATGGCGATAGATCGTGCGGCCATAGCGGTCCTGCACCCGGTCGACCAGGGTCGGCTCCACCCGCTCTCCGCCGTTGGCGAACATCGCATAGGCGGCAACCATCTGGTAAAGCGTGGTTTCCTGTGCCCCCAGCGCATTGGCCAGATAGGGATTCATCCGGTCATAGACGCCGAAACGCTCGGCATAGCCCGCCACCGTCTGCATGCCGATCTCTTCGGCGATGCGGATGGTCATCAGGTTCCGGCTCTGCTCGACCCCGGTGCGCAGGGGGGTGGGGCCGTAGAACTTGTTCGAGGCGTTCTTCGGGGTCCACAGCCCCTGCGGTGTGTTCACCTCGATCGGCGCATCGACCACGATCGTCGCCGGGGTAAAGCCGCTGTCCAGGGCGGCCGCATAGACGAAGGGCTTGAAGCTGGACCCCGGCTGCCGCTTGGCCAGCGTGGCGCGGTTGAACACCGATTGCTGATAGCTGAACCCGCCCTGCATGGCGATCACACGGCCGGTGTTCACATCCATCGCCATGAAGGCACCCTGCACCTCGGGCACCTGCCGCAGGGTCCAGCGGATGAAAGCGCCGTCCTTGTCCTGCACCATCCGGCGGACATGGACCACATCGCCCGGCTTGAAGTTGTCGGCGAAACTGCCGCGCATCCATTCGATGTCATTGCGGGGCACCACCTGCGGCTCGGCCTCGGTGGCGGTCACGCCCTCGATGCCGATCCGCATCTCGCGGTCGCCCACCTCCAGCACCACCGCCGGGAACCAGCCCGCAATGTCGCGCGGAACCTCGGTGGCCGCCAGCGCCGTGCGCCATGCCTCTTCGCTGCCCAGTTGTTCGGCTGCAATCACCTTGCCTGTGCCCCGCCAGCGGCCCAGGCTGCGGTCATATTTTTCCAGCGCCGTGCGCAGCGATTTTTCCGCCTCGCGCTGCAATTCCGGGTCGATGGTGGCCCGGATCGTCAGCCCGCCGCCGGTGAATTCCTCCTGGCCGAAGTTCTTCGACAGCTGGCGGGCGATTTCCTCGGTGAAATAGCTGCGGTCGGGCAGATCGTCACGATAGGACGGAATATCGCCCCCCATCACCGTCTTCAGCGGCAGCGCCTTTTCGCGGTCATGGGTGTCCTGGTCGATATAGCCGTTTTCCAGCATCTCGTGCAGCACATAGTTGCGCCGTTCCACCGCGCGGTCATATTCCTGCACCGGCCGCAGCCCCTTGCCCGGCGATTTAGGCAGCGCGGCCAGATAGGCCGCCTCGCCCGCAGTCAGCTGGTCAAGCGTCTTGTTGAAATAGGTCTGCGCCGCCGCCGCCACGCCAAAGCTGCGATAGCCGAGGTCGATCTGGTTCATGTAGATTTCAAGGATGCGGTCCTTGGACAGCGTTTCTTCCAGCCGTGTGGCCAGGATGATTTCCTTGATCTTGCGCTCGATCCCCTTCGCGCCCTTGCGGGTGCCGTCCAAGAGCATGTTCTTGGCGACCTGCTGGGTGATGGTGGAGGCCCCGCGCACATCTTCGCCCCGGCTGCGGATGGCCTCGATCAGCGCCGCGATCATGCCGCGGGCATCATAGCCGCCATGGACAAAGAAGTTCTGGTCCTCGGCGCTGATGAAAGCCTGCTTGACCAGATCGGGAATATCCTCGGCCGGGACGAACAGACGCCGCTCGCCCTCTTTGGAGAATTCGTCCAGAATCCGGCCCTCGCCGGTATAGATGCGGCTGATGGTGGCGGGGGTGTATTGCTTCAGCGTCTCGTGGCTGGGCAGATCGCTGGAATACATCCAGAAGATCGCGCCAACGGTCAGGGCACCGAAAATGGCGCCCAGTGTCAGCATGGTGAAGATGGCTCCGAAGAACGAGCCGACAAACCGTATCACGCGCACCCCCGTGGATTCCGTGCGTCCCTACATCAGACGCCGTCCGGCGTCAAAACCTTGGGCCGCCCCGCGGCGGCCGCAGGCGGCTAATCGCCCTTCATCTTGCGGATCGCGGCATCCTCTTCCGCCCAGGTGCCCAGACCGGCCACCAGCGCCGCCACCATCCGCGCCCGCCAGTCCGGGTCGGTCAGCCGTTTCAGATCCCGCGCCGAGGACAGGAAGCCCACCTCGACCAGCGCCGAAGGGATGTCGGGCGATTTCAACACCGAAAATCCGCCCTCCTGATGCGGGTGCCGGTGCATCCGCAATTCGGCCCCCTTGATGGCCCCGACCAGCGCCGCCGCCAGCCGGTCCACCCTTGGCTGCGTCTCGGTCCGCGCCATGTCCATCAGCACCGTCACCACCAGATCATCCTGGGCGCTGAGATCCAGCCCGGCCAGCAGGTCATCGCGGTCGTGCCGCTCGGCCAGCGCCTGCGCTGCCGCATCGCTGGCCTCATCCGCCAGAGTATAGACGGTGGCCCCCTGCGCCTCGCCCTCGGCCAGCGCATCGGCATGCAACGACAGGAAGACATCGGCCCTGGCGGCGCGGGCAATCGTCATCCGGGTTTCCAGCGGCACGAAGACATCGTCATCCCGCGTCATCACCACCTTGAAGCGGCCATCGCGCAACAGCGCCTCTTTCAGTTCGCGCGCGAAGGTCAGCATCAGCCTGGCCTCGGTCTGGCCGTCCTTTTCGGCGCCGGGGTCGATCCCGCCGTGGCCGGGGTCCAGCACCACCACGATCGGGCCGCCGCCCTGCGCCACCGGCGGCGGCAGGTCCGTCACTTTCGGCGCGGCCCAGTCGGCGGGTTCGGGGCGTGCGGCTTCGGCGGCAAAGACTTCGGGCGCGGCGGGCACCAGTGCCAGCCGGATCGCAGCAGCCCCTTCGGCGGTCTGCATCTCGGATTGCGCGATGATCCACGGGCCGTCCAGTTCCACCACCAGCCGCGACCAGCCGGGACGGAACACCCCTGCCCGCAGATCGCGCACCACCGCAGGCCGGGCCAGCCCGTCGATGCCGGTCCAGTCCACTTCGCGCACATCCAGCACCAGCCGCGGCGGCCCGTCCAGCATTCGCACCCGCCAGGGCACCGGCTGGCTGATCGACAGGGTAAGTTCAAGCCGGGCCGCATCGCCGGTGATCCGGCTCTGCCCCGCCGACAGCCTGGCCAGGGCCGACAGGTCCTGCGCCGCCGCCCCGAAGGCCAGCGCGCAGATCACCATCAAAGCTGCCAGAACTGCCCGCATCGCCCGCCCGGATTTTTGCCGCAGTATCCCCGGCAGGCCGCAAAAAGTAAATTCACCTTCCCGCAATCCGGCCCGCCATGAACGCCGACAGCCGCTGCAACCCCTCGGCAATGTCGGCCGTCGACCGCGCATAGGAGAACCGCATCCAGTGCCGCCCGCGCAAGGGATCGAAATCCACCCCCGGCGTGACGGCCACCCCGGCCCCGTCCAGGATTTCGGCGGCAAACTGCAACGAATCCCCGGTCAGCCCCGAGACATCGGCATAGATGTAGAACGCCCCGTCCGGTGGCGCGATCCGGTCGAACCCCGCCTTCGGCAGCCCCTCCAGCATCAGCCGCCGGTTCTCGGCATAGACCTTGCGGTTTGCTTCCAGCTCATCCCCGCAGTCCAGCGCGGCCAGGGCGGCGATCTGGCTGGCATGGGGCGGGCAGATGAACATGTTCTGCGCCAGTCGTTCCACCCGGCGCACCTGATCCTCGGGCACCACCATCCAGCCGATCCGCCAGCCGGTCATGCTGAAATATTTCGAGAAGCTGTTGATCACCCAGGCCCGGTCGCCGATCTCCAGCGCCGAAACCGCCCGGTCGCCGTAATGCAGCCCGTGATAGATCTCGTCCGAGACGAAACCCACGCCGCGATCTCCGGCCCAGTCCATCAGCCGGGCCAGCGCCGCACGGTCCAGCATGGTGCCGGTCGGGTTGCCGGGGCTGGCGACGATCAGCCCGGCCACATCCAGCCCCTCCAGATCCTCCACCACAGGCTGCAACCGGTTCTCCAGTCGCGCCGGCACGCCGACCGGGGTCAGCGACAGCGCGCGCAGGATCTGGCGATAGCTCGGGTATCCCGGTTCTCCCAGCGCCACCCGGTCGCCCGCGTCGAACATCGCGGTGAAGGCCAGCAGGAAGGCCCCCGAAGATCCCGTGGTCACGATCACCCGCGCCGGATCCAGATCGACGCCATACCAGCGCCGGTAAAGCCCGGCGATCCCGGCGCGCAATTCCGGCAACCCCAGCGCCACGGTATAGCCAAGCGGCTGATCCAGCGCGGATTTCAACGCCGCCACCGCACCGGCGGGCGCAGGCGTGCCGGGTTGACCGACCTCCATATGGATGATCCGGCGGCCCGCCGCTTCGGCCGCCCGCGCCCGCTCCATCACATCCATCACAATGAAGGGATCGACATTGCCCCGCCGCGATCCCCGACTTGCGCTTGTCATGCCCCGCCCCTTAAGGTTTCCGCGCATTCATCTGCCCTGCCCCGCCCTGCGGGTCAACCCAAGCCCAAGGAAGCCCCATGCGTCTTGCCCTTACCCTTGCCGCCGCCCTGACCGCCTCGACCGCCCTGGCCGGGGGTCTGGGCGAGATGACCGAGGAAGAGCGCGCCGCCTTCCGCGAAGAGGTGAAGGCCTATCTCTTGGAGAACCCCGAAGTCATCGTCGAGGCGATGACCGTCCTGCAAGGCAAAGAGGACGAAGCCGCCTATCAGCGCGATATCGAGATGCTGAAGGCCAATGCCGGGGCAATCTTCAACAGCCCCGACGACTGGGTCGGCGGCAATCCCGATGGCGACATCACCGTTGTCGAATTCATGGACTACCGCTGCGGCTATTGCCGCAAGGCCTATCAGGAGGTCGAGGATCTGGTCAGCAGCGACGGTAACATCCGCTTCGTGCTGAAGGAATTCCCGATTCTGGGCGAACAGTCGCTGCTGTCGTCGCAATTCGCCATCGCGGTGCGGATGCTTTATGGCGACGACGCCTACAAGGCCGCGCATGACGCGCTTGTCACCCTGCGCGGCGATGCCACCGCCGAAACGCTGGCGCGGCTGGCGCAGGAACTGGGCCATGATCCGGCGGCGGTGGCGGGCAAGATGGCCTCGGACGAGGTGAAGGCGGTGATCACCGCCAATCACGCGCTGGCCACCACGATGGAGATCAACGGCACGCCGACCTTCGTCATCGACCAGACCATGGTGCGCGGCTATGTGCCGCTGGACGGGATGCGCCAGATCGTCGAGGGCCAGCGCAACGAGGGCTGACGGGCCAAGAGGGCTGACGGGGGCAAAATCCTTGATCAAGGATTTTGCAATTTTCTTCGAAGAAAATTGACTACTCGGCCGCCTGCGCCTCGGCGGCCGCAATGGCTTCGGCCCGCTTTTCGACCAGGCCGACGATGTGGTCGATCATCTGGTCGTTGGTCATGGTGTGGTCCTGCTTGCCGGCCATATAGACCATGCCCTTGCCCGCGCCGCCGCCGGTAAAGCCGATGTCGGTCATCAGCGCCTCGCCCGGCCCGTTCACCACGCAGCCGATGATCGACAGGCTCATCGGGGTCTTGATGTGTTCCAGCCGCTTTTCCAGCGCCTCGACCGTCCTGATCACATCGAACCCCTGCCGGGCGCAGCTGGGGCAAGAGATGATCTGCACCCCGCGCGTCCGCAGGCCCAGCGATTTCAGGATCTCGTAGCCGACCTTCACCTCTTCGACCGGATCGGCCGACAGCGACACCCGGATCGTGTCGCCGATCCCGAACCACAGCAGGCTGCCCAGCCCGATGGCCGATTTCACCGTGCCCGCGGTCAGCCCGCCCGCCTCGGTGATGCCCAGATGGATCGGGGCGTCGGTGGCCACCGCCAACTGCTGATAGGCCGCCGCCGCCAGGAAGACATCGCTGGCCTTCACCGAGATCTTGAATTCGTGGAAATCCGCGTCCTGCAGCAGCTTGATATGGTCCAGCCCGGATTCGACCATCGCATCCGGGCAAGGCTCGCCGTATTTCTCCAGGAGATGCCGCTCCAGCGACCCGGCATTCACCCCGATGCGGATGCTGCATCCGTGGTCCTTCGCCGCCCGCACCACCTCGGCCACCCGTTTCGCATCACCGATATTGCCGGGGTTGATGCGCAGACAGGCCGCGCCCGCCTCGGCCGCCTCGATGGCGCGGCGATAGTGGAAATGGATGTCGGCCACGATCGGCACCGGGCTTTCGCGGCAGATCTCGCGCAAGGCGCGGGTGCTGGATTCGTCCGGGGTCGAGATGCGGACGATATCCGCCCCCGCCTCGGCCGCACGGATCACCTGCGCCAGCGTCGCCGCCACATCCGAACTGTCGGTGTTGGTCATGGTCTGCACCGTGATCGGCGCATCGCCGCCCACCGGCACGCGGCCCACCATGATCCGGCGGCTTTGCCGCCGCTCGATATTGCGCCAGGGTCGGATCGGATTCAGCGACATCGGAAAGCCTCAAGCCGGACGGTCACGCCGGATGCGCGGAACATAGGCAAAACGCCACAGGGCGGCAACCACCCGGCATCCGCCGCGCCATCACGAAAGGATCAGTCCTGCACCACCGGGGCAGTGGCCGAGGCATCCGCCGTCAGCACCTTGGCCAGCGCCTCATCCACCGTGGGATCGGCCATCACATAGCGATCCGTCACCGCATCGGGCGACAGCGCGATGTCCTTGGCCACATTTGCCCCCGGAGCCGCCGGCCCATAGGTCACGCCATCGACCAGCAGATAGACCGAACCGGAATTTCCGGTGCGCAACAGCGCCGCCTGTTCCAGCGCGGGCACGGCATAGCGTTCGCCCGCATCCAGCGTCTTTTCGAACAGCACCGTGCCATCGGCGGCATTCACCCGCACCCAGGCCGGACGCACGGCCAGGATTTCCACACCGGGCCGCGCATCGGCGACAACCTGAACCGCCTCTTCGCCCGTGGCGGGCTGGTCGGCGGCGGCAATGCCATCCTGCGCGGGTGCGACCCCGGCAAGCCGCGGGTCGATGGCCGCAATCGGGCCGTCGCGCGACACCAGCACCGGCACATCCAGCGCCTGCGGACGGTACAGCCGGTCCAACCCGTCGGGCGCAACTTCGGCCGTGGCCGTCGCCGTAGTCGCCCCGGTGGCAACGACAGGCGCCGGGGCCGGTTCCGCCCCGGACAAGGGGTCGATCTGCGCCACCACCGAAGGGGCCTCGTCCACCGGGGCAAGCTGCACCCGCTGCACTTCGCGCAGCACAGACCAGCCGCCATAGCCGATGGCCCCGATCAGCACCAGCAGCACCGCGACCGAGCCGACAGCACCGGGTTCGATCCGTGAAAACACGCTTTCGCCGCGCGGGATGAAGGTGGCGTTCGGATTGGCCAGCGGATCGGCGAATTCCGCCCGGACCCGCGCCTGCTGTGCCTGCCGCTGCGGCGCGGCCGAAGCCGACAGACCATGCGCCACGGTGAAATTCGCCTCAGCGCAGAAACGGCGGAAAGCGTCATCCGGGTCCATCCCCAGATAGCGCGCATAGGACCGCACATAGCCCGCAACGAATCCGGGGGTTTCAAAGGCCGACACATCGGCATTCTCGATGGCGGCGATATAGGTGGCCTTGATCTTCAGCTCTCGCTGCACATCCAGCAGAGACTTGCCCAGCGTGGCGCGTTCGCCCCGCATCAGGTCGCCCAGACGCAGATCGAAATCGTCAAAGCCCTTCGGCTTCTCCTCTTCCGATGCCTGAGGTTTGGACCTCCAGCCGATCATCCGTGACCTGTCCCCTTGGCCGCCCTGTTATTGCCCGAGTCGCTTCCCCGGCGACTCACAGGCTTCGTATTGCGGGGAACGCTAGCACAGGGCAAGGCCCTTTGCACATGCAGGATCGCCTTTCAGGCGCTTGCCTCGGCACGATTCAGCGCACAGTGCCGCCACAGCGAATCCATCGCCCGGACAAGGGCGTCGATCTCCCCTGGGTTGTGGACCGGGCTGGGCGTGAACCGCAGCCGTTCGGTGCCGCGGGGCACGGTCGGAAAGTTGATCGGCTGCACATAGATGCCGAACTGTTCCAGCAGCATGTCGGACAGCATCTTGCAATGGATGGGGTCGCCGACATGCACGGGCACAATATGCGACCCTTCGTCGATGATCGGCAGGCCCAGCCCGCGCAGCCGCATCTTCAGGATGCGGGCATTGGCCTGCTGTTCCTCGCGCAGTTTCGCGCCTTCGGGCCCCTTCAGAAGCCGCACCGAAGCCGCCGCGCCGGCCGCCACCGCAGGCGGCAGCGAGGTGGTGAAGATGAAGCCCGGCGCATAGCTGCGGACGGCATCCACCATCTTCGCAGATGCAGCAATATAGCCGCCGAAAACGCCGTAGGCCTTGGCCAGCGTGGCGTTGATGATGTCGATCCGCTGCATCTGGCCGTCTCGTTCGGCAACGCCCGCGCCGCGGGGGCCATACATGCCCACGGCATGCACCTCGTCGATATAGGTCAGGGCGCCGAATTCCTGCGCAAGGTCGCAGATCCCGGCGATCGGACCGAAATCGCCGTCCATCGAATAGATCGATTCAAAGGCGATCAGCTTCGGGGCCGCCGGATCATCCGCCGCCAGAAGCTCACGCAGATGCGCCAGGTCATTGTGCCGGAAAATCCGCTTCTCGCCGCCGCCGCGCTTCACCCCTTCGATCATCGAGGCATGGTTCAGCGCATCGGAATAGATGATCAGGCCGGGAAAGATCTTGCGCAGCGTCGACAGCGTGGCGTCATTGGCGATATAGGCGCTGGTGAAGACCAGGGCGGCCTCCTTGCCATGCAGATCGGCCAGTTCGGCCTCCAGCCGCTTGTGATAGACCGTGGTGCCGCTGATGTTGCGCGTGCCGCCCGATCCGGCCCCGGTCGCCTCCAGCGCCTCGTGCATTGCGGCCAGCACTGCGGGATGCTGGCCCATCCCCAGATAATCATTGCCGCACCAGACGGTGATCGGCTTTTCGGTCCCGTCCGGCCGTGTCCAGACTGCATGCGGGAAATGGCCCTGCTTGCGCTCGATGTCGATGAAGGTGCGATAGCGCCCCTCGTCATGCAGCTTTTGCAGCGCATGGGTCAGTCGGGCTTCGTAATCCATCGTCGTCTCCTGGCCTTGGCTTGGGACTTGACCCTAGCGCAGCGGGGCGCTCCCCTGCCTTGACTTGCGTCAAACCGGGGGGCGGTATCAAGGGGCGAATTGTCGCCCCCATGATACAGCTTTTTCAATCATTCCGGCGCAACTTCCAGCACCAGAACGCAAGGCGCCTTGGCCTTCGATGCCTCTTCACAGGCCTTGACCGCCGCTGCCCCCGCCTCTTCGGCCGTGGCCAGCCCGGCCAGTGCCACAGCCGACGCCACCGGCTTGCCCTTGCGGATGAAGCCTTCCTTCTGGTTCACCGCCATTGCGGCAAAGCCCTTTTCGGCCCCCTCGCCCGCCGAGATGAACACCTGCAACGCCTGTTCGTTCGACAGCACCAGCCGCAGTGTCATCAGCTCTTCCTCGGTCAGGAAGGGCTGCACATGCAGCTTCACCGCCGATTTGCCCAAGGTGGCCTCTTCCACGGCCACATCCTGCGCCGCCGCCGCCCCGGCCGCCAGCACCAGCGCCGCCGCCAGACCCAGTTGACCCTTCATCGCACCCTCCACAGATGGCTTTTCTGCCCCCTAGCGCAAACCGCCCCCTCTGGACAGCCCCCCGCCGCCTGCTAGGCTGCCCCCCGCCATAACAAATCGGAGAGCGCGATGTCGCTGGACGCCACCCTTGCCCGCATCGACGAAACCCTGCCGCAGGCGCTGGACCGGCTGATGCAGCTTTTGCGCATCCCGTCGATTTCCACCGATCCTGCCTACAAACCCGATTGCGCCCGCGCCGCCGAGTGGCTGGTCGCCGATCTGCAATCGCTGGGTTTCGAGGCCCGCGCCGCCGCCACGCCGGGACATCCGATGGTGGTGGCCCATGGCGGGACCGGTCCGCGGCATATCCTGTTCTACGGCCATTACGACGTGCAGCCGGTCGATCCGCTGTCGCTCTGGGACCGCGATCCCTTCGATCCCGAAATCCAGGACACGCCCAAGGGCCGCGTCATCCGCGCCCGCGGCGCGTCCGACGACAAGGGCCAGCTGATGACCTTCATCGAGGCCTGCCGGGCGTGGAAGCATGTCCATGGCAGCCTGCCCGGCAAGCTGACGATCTTTCTGGAAGGCGAAGAGGAATCCGGCTCGCCCTCGCTGATCCCCTTCATGCAGGAAAATCGCGCCGAACTGACCGCCAGCCTGGCCCTGATCTGCGACACCGGGCTTTACGAAGACCGCGTGCCCGCGATCAGCACCCAGTTGCGCGGGCTGGCGAAATCCGAATTCACCATTCACGCGGCAAAACGCGACCTGCATTCCGGGGCCTATGGCGGGCTTGCCCGCAATCCCCTGCATGTGATGGCGCAACTTCTGGCCGACCTGCACGATGCCTCGGGGGCCGTCACGATTCCCGGTTTTTATGACGATGTGGACGAACTGCCCGACACGCTGCGCAGCCAGTGGCAGGGGCTGGCCTTCAACCATGCCGCCTATCTGGGCGATGTCGGCCTGTCGCTGCCTGCGGGAGAAGCGGACCGCACCCCGCTGGAAATGCTGTGGTCGCGCCCGACGGCCGAGGTGAACGGCATGTGGGGCGGCTACAATGGTGCCGGCTTCAAGACCGTGCTTCCGGCCGAAGCGCATGCCAAGGTGTCGTTCCGGCTGGTGTCCCGGCAGGACCCGGCAAAGATTCTGACCGCCTTCCGTCAATGGGCAGAATCCCGCATCCCCGCCGATTGCCGGATCGAATGGCATGACGGCATCGAAGGGTCTCCGGCCTCGGTCATGTCGATCTCGGACCCGGCCTTCGAACAGGCCCGCGCCGCCCTGACCGAGGAATGGGGCCGCCCGGCCGTCTTTGTCGGCGAAGGCGGGTCGATCCCGATCGCGGGCTATTTCAAATCCGTGCTGGGCATGGATGCGATGCTGGTCGGCTTTGCCAAGGATGACGACCAGATCCATTCGCCGAACGAGAAATACGACCTGGAAAGCTTCCACAAGGGCATCCGCAGCTGGGCCCGCATCCTGGCCCGCATCGCATGACGCTGACGATCCGCGACGCCATGCCGGGCGATGAACCGGCCTGGCGTCGGCTTTGGGACGGTTATCTGGATTATTACTGCGTAACCCTGACACCCGATGTCACCGCGAACACCTGGGCCAATATCCTGGCCCCGGCAGCGCCGTTGAACGCCCGCATCGCCTGCCTGAACGGTCGCCCCGTCGGCTTTGCGATGCATCTGCATCACCCGTCGTCCTGGGTGATCGGCGAGGATTGCTATCTGGAAGACCTGTTCGTCGATCCGGCTGCGCGCGGCAGCGGAATCGGCCGGGCGCTGATCGACGATCTGGTGACACTGGCGCGGGGCAAGGGCTGGAAGCGGCTCTACTGGCACACCCGCCATGACAATGCCAAGGCCCGCGCGCTTTACGATCAGTATGTCCGCACCGACGATCACATCCGCTATCGGATGAGGCTCTGACCCTCGTGCCGCTGCACAAACACCAGGGATACGGGGGAGCGGTGGCGCGGTGGACGGGGCTCGAACCCGCGACCCCCGGCGTGACAGGCCGGTACTCTAACCAACTGAGCTACCACCGCGCGATTGCGGCGGGATAGTCGGTCGCGCCGGGGGCGTCAAGCGGGAAATCGCAATGGTCGCGCGACAGGGCAAGCGATCCCCCGGACGGCACAAGCCATTGACACAAAAGCAGGATCGCCGCTGCCCGCCATTGGACGGGCCTATGGCCGGTCAGGATGCAAAGGGGGGAACGGTGGCGCGGTGGACGGGGCTCGAACCCGCGACCCCCGGCGTGACAGGCCGGTACTCTAACCAACTGAGCTACCACCGCGCGAACCGTGGGGGCCTGATACAGACCCCCCGCACCGCCGTCAATGGGGCGGCGCGGGAAAAATCACGCCCTGGAAGCGTGTCCGACAAAAGTGGACTCCGGTTTTGGCGAAAGGCACGCGATCCCGAAGAAGCCAGAGTCTGTCCGGCGCTTCTGTCAGCGCCGGACAGACTCTAGCGCTCCGGGGCCGGGATATGTTCGTGATCGTCCCCCGGCGGCAGGCTGAAGCGGCCATGCGTCCAGTCCCCCGCCCGCCAGGCTTCTTTCGCCGCCTCGATCCTGTCACGGCTCGACGCCACGAAATTCCACCAGATATAGCGCGGCCCGCCCATGGTGGCCCCGCCCAGCAGCATGATCCGCGCGCCCTGATCGCCCGCTTTCACCGACACCCGGTCGCCCGGCCGGAACACCAGCATCCGCCCGGACTCGAACGCCTGCCCGCCGACGGAAACCTCGCCTTCCAGCACATAGACACCGCGGTCCTCGTGATCCTCGGGCAGGGGAATGGCCGCGCCCGGTGCCAGACGCGCATCGGCATAGAACACCTCGGACGGCATATCCAGCGGCACCCGTTCGCCCCAGGCCTGACCCAGGATCAGCCGCACCTCCTTGCCCTCGCCCTCCAGCTCGGGCAACTGCGTCTTCGGCACATGGATGAAGCCGGCGGCATCCTCCTCCCGATCCTCAGGCAGCGCCAGCCAGGTCTGCAGGCCGAACATCGACAGGGGCGCCTTGCGTGCAGCGCCGTCGGTGCGTTCGGAATGGGTGATGCCGTGGCCCGCCATCATCCAGTTCACCGCCCCCGGTTCGATCCACTGGTCGGTTCCCAGCGAATCCCGGTGATGCAGCCGCCCGCGCATCAGATAGGTGACGGTGCCAAGGCCGATATGCGGATGCGGCCGCACGTCGATGCCCTGCCCCGTCAGGAATTCGGCCGGGCCAATCTGGTCGAAGAAGATGAACGGCCCAACCATCTGCCTTTGCGCCGATGGCAGGGCCCGCCGCACCTCGAACCCGCCCAGATCGCGGGCGCGGGGGACGATGACGGTTTCGATACTGTCCACCTGATCGCCGATCGGGATCGACGGGTCGAGGATCGGGTTCCAGCTCATCGGTGCCTCCCTTTGCTGCCTTTGGGTCGCCTCAGGCAGTATGCAGCCAATCGGCCCGCCTGCAAAACCCCGGTGATCGGCAAGTCACTGTGCGCGGATGCACCAAAGGGCGGAAAGCCGGGGCGGATCGTGGACCGACCCCGGCGGTCCCTCAGCCCCTGTTCTGCGTCACTTCGGCCAGCAGCCGTTCGGTACGGGCCTCTTCCAGCCGGTTGACCAGCCGGTCCGATTCTTCCTTGTCGCGCAGCGCCTTGGTGATGCCGACGGTCGAACTGACCAGCATCAGCGCCGCCATGGCATAGAATCCCTTGGCCGCGAAACTGGCCTCAAGGAAATAGATCCCCCCCGCCATCATCACGGCGGCCACCACGAAATTGCCATAGCTGAACAGGTTGAACGCCTGCGAGGTGCGGATCGGGGATTGCGAAAGCTCGGTCATGTCATTCCTCTGGTTGCTGACAAGTTTCAATGGATTGAACGTCGATCTTCACGTGGATTTCGCCTTCAGCCGTGCCAGCACGGCCTGCGCATCGGGGCGCAGAGCCGGGCCGCAACCCGCCGCTGCAAGCCGCACCGCCACGGTTTCGGCCGACAGACCCGCCGACAGCTCGGCCACGCCTGCCGCCGTTGCCTCGGCCTGGAACTGGCGGTCCTGCAACCGGGTCAGCGTCGCTTCGGCCTCGGCCAGCGAGGCGGTGACGGGCCGCTGCACCACGCCGCGCACCGCCTGGGATTTCTGCGCCGCATCGGCCAGTTGCATCCCGCGTTGCAGTTCGCGCAGCCGCAGTTCGGCCCCGGCCAACTCGTCGCGCAGCCGGGCAATCTCGGTCTCATAGCGCGCCAGCGCCCGTTCGGCCGTGGTGCGTTCGGCCTCAAGCTGGGCGATGGCGGCGGCGGCTTCTGTCGCCAGATCCTCGCGCCCCTGCCCCAGCGCCGCCAGCGCGCGCACCTCAAGATCTGCGATCTGGCCGCCGATCCGCGGCAGCGACCGCCGCTCGCGTTCGGCATAGGCCATCACCACGGCAACCGACCGGCGCGCAGCCTCGACCCCCGCGGCCGCATCGCGCAACTGCTGGCGCAGGATCGACAAAGCATTGGCATCGGCGACGGCCAGCGCCGCATCGTGGCCGCGTCCCCGGATCAGGGTGACGAGTGTGTTGAACATCGGGTCCTCCTTGTGATAGCGTCGAAATGAACGCTGTTCAATTCACCTTGCGCCCAAAATGAACAGCGTTCAACATTTTTTTGAACGCCGTTCAGAAACGATCGAGAGACGGATGAGCGACAATTCGACCAGGGACCGGAAGGCCGATCTGCAAGCCCGGCTGATCGACGCGGCCGAGGCCGAGATTGCCGAAAACGGCCTTGCCGCGCTGAAGGCCCGCAACGTCACGCAACGCGCGGGCTGCGCCCTTGGCGGGCTTTACACCGCCTTTGACGATCTCGACATGCTGGTCCTGCACGTCAACAGCCGCACCCTTGCCCGGATGGCCGAGGCGCTGACCGCCCCCGAAGGCAATCCGCTACAGGTGACGCTTGCGCTGGCCGATGCCTATGCGGTCTTTGCCCTGCAAAACCGGCGGCTGTGGTCGGCGCTTTTCGAACATCAGTGGCCCGAAGCCCTGCAGATGCCCGACTGGCACCGCCAGGAATATCAGAACCTGATCGCCCGGATCGGTGCGCCGCTGATGGCGCTGCGCCCCGACCTGCCACAGCAGGCGGTGGCGCTGCGGGTCCGCACCCTTTTCGGTGCCGTGCATGGTGTGGTGCATCTGGCGCTTCAGGGCCGGCTGGTCGGCCTGCCCGAACCCGTCCTGCGCGCCGAAGTCGCTGCCCTTGTCACGGCGCTGGTGTTGGGGGCGCGGCAGGTGGCGGGCGGCATGGTGGACCTTGGGGGAGAAAGTTCGAACACCCTCATTGATACACTGGAGGGCTGGCAAAGCCAGCTGACACACTTCGATCTTAGCGATCTGAAGTGTGTCCATGTCCCGCCCAGAGAGTGAATTCAACGCTGTAGCAGCAGCCAAACCCCGCACCCCTGCCCCTTTCTCACTGCGCCTTACCTTCGAGGAACGGGCGCGGCTGGAGCGGGACGCTGCCGGGATGAGCCTTGGGGCATACATCCGGGGTCGGCTCTTCGGTGAGGATACCAACCCACGCAAGACGCGGGGGAAAACACCGGTCAAGGACCATGAGGCCTTGGGCCGCGTCCTTGGGGCGCTTGGCGGTTCTCGCCTGTCGCAGAACCTCAACCAGTTGGCGCGGGCGGTGAACACCGGCTCCCTCCCCGTCACGCCCGAAACCGAACGCGACCTCCGCGAGGCCTGCGCCGCCGTCGCCCTGATCCGGACCGAACTCATGCGCGCCCTTGGAGCCAGCGCGGGGGGTGAGCCATGATTTTGAAAGGCTCCCAACGTGGCAATGCCGCCCAGCTGGCCCGGCACCTTCTGAACCTGCGTGAGAACGAGCATGTCGAGCTTCATGAGCTGCGCGGGTTTACCAGCGAAGGGCTTCTTGATGCCCTGAACGAGGCCGAGGCTATCGCCAAAGGCACACGCTGCAAGCAATGCCTGTTCTCCCTCTCTTTAAGTCCGCCGCCTGATGTTGCGGTCGATGTGGCCACCTTCGAGACGGCCATCGAGATGGTCGAGATGCGCCTCGGTCTGGACGGTCTGCCACGGGCCATCGTCTTCCATGAGAAGGAAGGGCGACGTCATGCCCATGCCGTTTGGTCCCGGATCGATCATGAAACGATGACAGCCCGGAACCTCGCCTGGTTCAAGACCCGCCTGAACGACGTGGCCAAGGAGCTGTTCCTGCATCATCAGTGGGAGATGCCGAAAGGCTTCATCGACCGCGCCCTGCGCAATCCGCTGAACTTCAGCCGCGAGGAATGGCAGCAGGCCAAGCGGCACGAGGTCGATCCCCGGATGCTGAAGGCCATGTTCCGGGCCTGCTGGCATGCCAGCGACAATGCCGCCACCCTGAAAGCGGCACTGGAAGAGAAGGGCTTCTTTCTGGCCCGTGGGGATCGCCGGGGCGTGGTTGCGGTGGACTACCGGGGCGAGGTCTATGCCCTTGGCCGGTGGTCCAGTGTGAAAGAAAAAGATGTGGCCGGACGCTTCCCCAAGCCGGAACGGCTTCCTTCGGTCGAGGCGGCGAAAGCCCTGATCGCCACCCGGATGACCGAAAAACTCCAGACCTACATCAAGGAGGTCGAGGCGACCTATGGACGGCTGTCTCCCAGCGTCGAGTTCCGACGGATACAGCTGGTGCAACGCCAGCGTCAGGAACGGAAGGACCTCGGCGAAGTCCATGCGCGCCGGTGGCAGGCGGAAGAGCGGGCAAGGGCCGCGCGACTGCCTCGGGGTTTTTCAGGCATCTGGCACCGGATCACGGGGAGATATTCGAAGATCAGGCTTCAGAATGAGGTCGAGGCGCTGAAAGCCTGGCAGCGAGACAGAGCGGAGAAGGATGCGTTGGTTTCAAGGCAACTGACGGAGCGGCAAGAGCTGCAAAAGGCCGTTCAGCACTTCCGCGAGACCCGCGCCAAGGACATTGGCGAGATCGAGCGGGAGATCGGCGAATACCTGGCCCTGCAGCGCAGCGACCTGCCCCGCGTGAAAGACTTCAATGAGAAGTCCGGCGCAAAGACCCAAAACCGGTCGCAGACCAGACGCCGCGACAAGGGCTTCGATGGCCCGGAGTTCACACCATGATGAAGGAGCAACGATAATGACCAAGACGGTCCGGCTGACATTGGACCAAGACCTGACGGCTAAGCTCGAAGAGCTGGCGGACTTCCACGGCGAAAGCACGGAAGAGACGCTCCGCCTTTTGATCCGCTACGGTCATGCGGACAAGCAGCGCTTCGCCGAAGAAGAATTCGGGCAAAACGACGAAAAAATGCCGCCGCTTGAGCTGCAGCCCGATAATGAAATTCCGATGTGAACGCCAAAGAGAATACGGAAATTCAAATTAATTTGCCGTTAACCAATATTTATTCAAGAATGGGTATGCTTGTTTGATCCGGGGATTCATGTATGAAATTATTGTTTGCCACCCTCATCGCTGTACTTTCCATTGCAGCTCCTGCACGCGCATGCACAAACCCTGTCGGAACAGCCGGGGATGCGACATTCAACACCACGGACAATGTTCCCGCATACTGCGACGGCACGAACTGGATCGCGATGACGGGGGGGCACGAGTTCTCTGCCAGACCCCAGAGGTGGATTAATGGCGCATTGGACGCTTGATGAAACCAGCGGTACTTTTGCCGACACATCTGGAAACAGCAATACGGGTACGCAGATCGGCGGCGTTTCTTATAACCAGATTGGCCCCGTAAACAGAGCAGCAGGTTTTGGAAGCGGCGTTGAATATATCCAAGTACCGCACAACGCGTCTTTAAATCCCACACAAGATATTACGATCTCTTTCTGGGTTTATACGAATGTGGATTGGAATACCCAAGCCGATGATGTCTGGCGGCTTATGGACAAAAAGCAAACGGCGCTTGATACCTCGCCGGGATGGTATCTTGCCGTGAACGGCTATATAGGGGAGTCTCTGCAGATTGTGCTTGGGGATGGAACACTCTCAAGCTCTTTAGCATCGGGCGGTCTCGCATGGGATACCGGCCGATGGTATCATATTGCTTTTGTTTTTCAGGCATCATCGGCAACAGGCTTATGGTACCGCGATGGCGTTCTGGTCAATACGGCCACTGACGTATTTTTAACGCCAAACTGGGGGACACAAAATTTAAGAATTGGCAGTGATACCTTTAATGATAGTTTGAACGGACGCATGGATGATGTGCGGGTGTATAATCGTATGTTGAACCTCACAGAAGTCCAGCAACTTTATAATCTGGGCCTTGCAAACCGAACCGCCGTCGTCCCTTCCGGCCTGATCGGGCATTGGCGGCTGGATGAGACGAGCGGCACAGTGGCAGCGGACAGCAGCGGGAATGGGCGTCACGGAACCTATAGTGTTGATGCGTCCGTGATGAGTGTGCCAGGTATGGTTGGGAGAGGTTGCAGAACTGGTGGTGTTGTTACTATACCTGACAACGATGACTTTGACGTTGTCCCAGGCCAAATTATGACGATAGCGTTCTGGTTGTATAACGCACCGGGCAGCGGGACTCCCATAGAGAAACGTACATCCGGTCCATATAGGGGCTATACTCTACAGCAGGACGGTGTGCCAAACAGATTACAGGGGCGTCACTTCATTGGTGACGGTAACAACGTCTTCGGCCCGAACCTGAGTGCTCGATTTGGAACGTGGTCTCATGTTACCTGCACCATTGATGCAGTGGCCAACACATTTGGTTGTTACAGAGACGGTGCAAACTATATCAGCCGTTCCTTGGTTGGGGATACATCCAATTCAGCGCCTTTGGAGCTATGTAATATTGGCGGAAACGCAATGATGGATGATGTACGGATTTACAGGCGGGTCCTTACCGTTTCGGAAATTCAGGAGATCATGGCGGCCCAAGATGGTATCCGTTACAACAGCAACCACCGGAAGATGGAGTACTTCGACGGCAACCGCCATGTCTCCATGACCCCCCCATGGCCGGATGTGACGGACGGCCTTGTCGGGCATTGGAAGCTGGATGAAACCACGGGTACGACTGCGGCGGATAGCAGTGGAAACGGCCTAGCTGGAACGATGGTCAATGGTCTTAACGGCGGATCATCGACATATGGCACCGTTGGAAGAGCGCTCACCTTTAACAGTGGGGCCGCAAACGGGATAACCTTTGGTCAGAACTCCAGCCTGGACTTCAGTCCGGGGAACCAGTTCACATTCTCGGCTTGGGCCTACCCAAATGACGCAACAACGGGCGGTTCAATTTTTTCACGCGGTAACTATAACTCAAGTGCGGATACATTTTCTTACAATTTAGGCGGCTATGGGGTAATCCTCCCCGTTTTAACGGGGCGCGACCGTAGAACTCACGCGGCCATTTT
>DAIOGH010000030.1:0-48958 GCA_036745335.1 Paracoccaceae bacterium | reverse complement strand
AAATCCCAACCCAAGGGAATCCCCCCCGATTCACTCAAGCATCATCCCGCTCTAGAGTCTGCCGAACCGGGCGGTGATCGCGGCGGCATGGGCCGCAAGGGCGGGGACCCCGGCCCATTGCGCCAGAAGGTCGCGCCAGCGCAGGGCGGCGAAGGTGACATCGGCCCCGGCGACGGCATTGGCGAAATGGGCGATTTCGGCTTCGTGCAGCGGGGGCAGGGCGGGGTCGAGGGGCTTGCCGCTGGCCCAGGCGGCGGGGGCGGCGTGCAGATAGACCAGCACGGCCCCGCGCGCGCGTTTCACCGACTGGGTGCGCAGGGCATAGGCGTGTTTCACCAGTTGCACGGCATCGAGATGGCGATAGCCCTGGCTGCCATCCTCCAGCGCGCGGCGCATCACGTTCCAGCGCGCCATGCCCGGCCCCCATTCGCGGCTGGCATAGGCTTCCGAGAACACCGGTGTCTTGCGCGGCCGGAAGGGTTCATAGCGTTTCGATTCCACCCCCACCAACGTGGTCGGTGTCGTTACCACGGCATCCAGCCAGGGGTGACGCCCCCCCGACCAGGGAAAGCGCAGCTCGGCCTCGACCTCAACCGCTTCGGGCTGGCCCATCGGCACGTCGGGCAGCGGCGGCAGGGCATCGGGACGATCCAGGAACCAGCCGAAGGCATTCGCCACCAGCGCGGCCGAGGAGTCCGGGCTGTTGAACTTGCCGGTGGTCAGCTCGTTGCCGGGGCTGCGGCGCAGGGCGGTCAGGACGGCCGCGGCGGGCACGCCGGGAAGGAAATCGGGGTCGATCATCCGCGCTTCATCTCTTGCAGGGTGTTGCCGCCATCCACCACCAGCGTGGTGCCGGTGACATAGGACGCTTGGCCGAGGCGAGGAACAGCGCGCAGGCGGCCACTTCCTCGGGGGTTCCGGGGCGGCCCGCGGGGGTGGCCTTTCCGGCGCGGATTTCGGCCGCGCTGCTGCTGGCGGTGGCGATCCAGCCCGGCAGGACCGCGTTGCAGGTGATGCCGCGCCCGCCGTATTCCAGCGCGATCGACCGGGTCATGCCGGTGACGGCGGCCTTGGCGGTGGCATAGGCGGAACTGCCGTCGATGCTGACCATCGGCCCGGTGACGGAACTGATGTTGACGATGCGGCCATAGCCGCGCGCGGCCATTCCGGGCAGGGCGGCGCGGCAGCAATGGAAGGTGGTGTTGATGTTCAGCGCCATGTGATGAGCCCAGTCCGCGTCGGACCATCCGGCCAGCGGCTGCCGCCTGACCCGCCTGCCGCTTTGCACCATGCCCGCATTGTTCACCAGAACCTCGACCGGGCCCAGCCTTTCGGTCACGGCCGCAAACAGCCCGGCCACCTGGGCGGGATCGGTCAGGTCGGCGACATGCGCCATGCAGCCCAGCTCGGCCCCTCGGTCATGGATGCGGGCGCTGGTCGCGGTGATGCACAGCCGCGCCCCGCCCGCGGCCAAAGCCCGCGCGATGGCGAAGCCGATTCCCCCTTCGCTGCCCGCGCCGGTGACAAGGGCCACCCGTCCTGCAACGCCTGTCATCTGCCATCCTTTGCGTCTGTCCGGCCCCAGATTGCGCCCCAGATTGCGCCGATGTCGGATAAGGTCAACCCATGCAGGGTTTTTCGCGCTGCCGCTGCCGTTTCTGCAAGGCTTCTGCAAACACGCGGATTTGCGCGAGGGGCACCCTGCTGCCCTTTCCCTTATCGGCACAGGCCCTTATATGGGGGCGCCTCCCGAAACTCTGTGAGTCGCGGGCCGCGCCCCAATTGCAAGGACCCCGCTCGCATGTCCATTCTCTCCGGCCTTTTCTCATCCGACATGGCGATCGACCTCGGGACGGCCAATACGCTGGTCTATATCCGGGGCAAGGGCATCGTGCTGAACGAACCCTCGGTGGTGGCCTATCACACCAAGGACGGCAAGAAGGCGGTGCTGGCGGTGGGCGAGGATGCCAAGCTGATGCTGGGCCGCACGCCGGGCAGCATCGAGGCGATCCGCCCGATGCGCGACGGCGTCATCGCCGATTTCGAGGCGGCGGAAGAGATGATCAAGCATTTCATCCGCAAGGTTCACAAGCGCACCACCTTTTCCAAGCCGAAGATCATCGTCTGCGTGCCGCATGGCGCGACCCCGGTGGAAAAGCGCGCCATCCGAAATTCGGTGCTGCAGGCCGGTGCCCGCCGGGCGGGGCTGATCGCCGAACCCATCGCGGCGGCCATCGGGGCCGGGATGCCGATCACCGAACCGACCGGCAGCATGGTCGTCGACATCGGCGGCGGCACCACCGAAGTGGCGGTGCTGTCCTTGGGCGATATCGTCTATGCGCGGTCGGTCCGCGTCGGCGGCGACCGGATGGATGAGGCGATCATCAGCTATCTGCGCCGCCATCAGAACCTGCTGATCGGGGAATCGACGGCCGAGCGGATCAAGACCAGTATCGGCACCGCCCGTATGCCCGATGACGGGCGCGGGTCCTCGATGACGATCCGGGGCCGCGATCTGTTGAACGGCGTGCCGAAGGAAACCGAAATCAATCAGGCCCAGGTGGCCGAGGCGCTGGCCGAACCCGTGCAGCAGATCTGTGATGCGGTGATGCAGGCGCTGGAAGCCACCCCGCCGGACTTGGCGGCCGACATCGTCGACCGTGGCGTGATGCTGACCGGGGGCGGGGCGCTCTTGGGCGATCTGGACCTGTCCTTGCGGGAACAGACCGGGCTTTCGATCTCGGTGGCCAATGAGTCACTGAATTGTGTTGCCTTGGGCACCGGGAAAGCTCTGGAATACGAAAAGCAGCTGCGGCACGTCATCGACTACGACAGCTGACGGGTTGCAGGTGACGGGGGCCTGACGCCCCCCAGAACAGCCCGAGGATGGCGAGGCACGCTTGGCCAGGACCAAGACCACAGGACCGGAGGAATATACCCGCCCGCTGCGCCGCCTGCTGGTGGTGTTGCTGGTGGCTGTGCTTCTGGGCCTGTTCCTGCTGTGGCGGATCGATTCCCCGCGGGTCGAGCGGTTCCGGTCGGCGCTGGTCGATGCGGTGGTGCCGAATATGGAATGGGCCCTCGTGCCAGTGACCAAAGCCGCAGGCATGGCCGAAGATTTCCAGTCCTACACCCGTATCCATGAGCAGAATCAGGAATTGAAGCGAGAGCTTCAGAAGATGATCGCCTGGAAAGAGGCGGCGCGGCAACTGGGGGAGCAGAACGCGCGCCTCCTGGATCTGAACAAGGTGCGGCTGGACCCCAAGCTGACCTGGGTGACGGGGCAGGTGTTGGCGGACAGCGGCAGCCCGTTCCGGCAGTCCGTGCTGCTGAACGTCGGGGCGCGCGACGGGCTGCGCGACGGCTGGGCCACGATGGATGGGCTGGGCTTTGTCGGCCGCATCTCGGGGCTGGGCGAACGCACGTCCCGCGTGATCCTTGTCACCGATACCAACAGCCGGGTGCCGGTCACGGTGCAGCCTTCGGGCCAGCGCGCGCTTTTGTCGGGCGACAATTCCTCGATGCCGATTCTTGAGTTCATCGAGGATGCCGACGAGGTGGCGCCAGGCGACCGGGTTGTGACATCGGGTGATGGCGGGGTGCTGCCGGCGGGCCTGCTGGTTGGACAGGTGGTGCGCGACACCGATCGGAGGCTGCGCGTGGTGCTGTCGGCCGATTATCAGCGGCTGGAATTCCTGCGCGTTCTGCGCAGTCATGAACTGGACCCGATCCTTGATGCCGGCGGCCTGATCGCGCCGCCGCTGCTGCCATCGGCCCCCGATCCCGAAGTGGATGCCGAAGGCGAAGCTGCGGCCCCGCCCGTCGCCGGCGGTGGCGATGTGGGCGAAGAGGGATCGGGCGATGCCGAGGATGGCACCGTTGCCGAAGGGGGGGGCGGATGATCAGCCTGTGGCGGGCCGCGCATTGGGGCTACAGGGCGCTGTTCGTGGCGATCTTCGTTGCCCTGCTGTTCCTGCGGCTGTTGCCCCTGGGCAGCGGGGCCGGGCGGCTGCCGGGGCCGGACCTTCTGTTGTGCCTGACCCTGGCCTGGGTGATGCGACGGCCCGATTATCTGCCGGTCTGGCTGATTGCCGGGGTGGTGCTGGTCGAGGACCTGATCCTGATGCGCCCGCCGGGCCTGTGGACGGCGCTGGTGGTGATGGTGTCGGAATTCATCCGTTCGCGGGTGGCGCTGACGCGCGAGCTGAACTTCGTCGTGGAATGGCTGCTGGTGTCGGGGCTGATGGTGGCGATGCTTCTGGCCTATCGGCTGGTCTTTGCCATGGCGCTCTTGCCGCAATTGCCCCTGGGCTTTGCGCTGGTGCAACTGGTCTGGTCGGTGCTGGCCTATCCCGTTGTTGTGGCGGCATCGCGGCTGGTGCTGGATCTGCACAAGCCCGCCACCGGCGAGACGGACGATTACGGGAGGCGGTTGTGAGACGCACCCAGAAGGATACCGACGACAGCGCCCGCGGCATCACCCGCCGCGCGCTCATGATGGGCGGGGCGATGTCGGCGATGGTCGTCGCGCTGGGGGCCCGGCTGCGCTATCTTCAGATCGACCAGGCCGATGAATTCCGCCTGCTGGCCGAAGAGAACCGCATCAACATCCGGCTGATCCCGCCGCGCCGGGGCATGATCCTTGACCGCAACGGCAAGGTGATTGCGGGCAACGAACAGAACTATCGCATCGTTGTGACGCGCGAGGATGCGGGCGATGTCGATCTGGTGATGCACCGGCTGGCCTCTCTGATCCCGATGACGGCCGAGGAACTGGACGAGTCGATCGCGGCGGTGAAGAAGCATTCGGCCTTTGTCCCGGTAATCGTGAAGGACCGGATCAGCTGGGACGATTTCTCGAAAGTGGCGATCAATGCGCCTGCCCTGCCCGGTGTGGTGCCCGAGATGGGCCTGTCGCGGCAATATCCGCGCGATACCGATTTCGCCCATGTCGTCGGCTATGTCGGCCCGGTGTCGGAAAAGGACCTTGAGGGCGAGGTGAACCCCGACCCGGTGCTGCGGCTGCCCAAGTTCCAGATCGGCAAGATCGGCGTTGAAAAGTGGATGGAGGACACTTTGCGCGGGTCGGCCGGGACCAAGCGGATCGAGGTCAACCATGTCGGCCGCGTCATGCGCGAGCTGGAGCGGCGTGAAGGAGAGCCGGGGGCCGATATCCGGCTGACCATTGACGCCGATGTGCAGAATTTCGCACAGGCGCGGCTGGGCGAGGAATCCGCCGCTGTCGTGGTGATGGATGTGCGCAACGGCGATCTGATCTGCATCGCTTCATCGCCGTCCTTTGACCCCAACCTGTTCGTGCGCGGCATCAGCCATGCCGATTATTCGGCGCTGACCGAACATGATCACCGCCCCTTGGCCAACAAGACCGTTTCGGGGGCCTATCCGCCGGGGTCGACCTTCAAGATGGTGACGGCCCTGGCCGCGCTGGAGGCCGGGGCAATCGACACCGGCTACAAGGTGCGCTGCCCCGGTTATCTGGAATTCGGCGGGCGGCGGTTCCACTGCCATTCGCGCGGCGGGCATGGCACCGTGGGGTTGACCCAGAGTCTCGAGAAAAGCTGTGACGTGTTCTATTACGACGTGTCGCAGAAGGTCGGCATCGAGAAGATGGCCGAGATGGGCAGGCTCCTGGGCCTTGGGGTGCGCCACGACATTCCGATGTCGGCCATCACCGAAGGCATCATGCCCAACCGCGCCTGGAAGATGGAGCGTCACAAGGCGGAATGGCGGATCGGCGACACGATCAACGCCTCGATCGGGCAGGGCTATGTGCTGGCCTCTCCGCTGCAACTGGCGGTGATGACGGCCCGGATCGCCTCGGGGCGGGCCGTGTCGCCGCGCCTGCTGCGGATGGTGGGCACACAGGAGGTGCCGGTGGCCGAGGCCCCGGATCTGGGGTTGAAGCCGGAATTCCTGAATGCCATGCGCCGCGGGATGCATGACGTGGTGAATGGCAGTGCGGGAACCGCCCGGTCCAGCATGATCGCCGATCCGGCGCTGATTCTGGCCGGCAAGACCGGCACCAGCCAGGTCCGCAACATCACGCCGGATGAGCGCAAGCGCGGCGTGATCTCGAACGAGCAGTTGCCCTGGGCACGGCGGGACCATGCGCTGTTCGTGGGCTATGCGCCCTTTGACAATCCGCGCTATGCGGTCTCGGTTGTGGTCGAACATGGCGGCGGCGGGTCGGCCGTGGCGGCCCCCATTGCCCGCGACATCCTGCTGCGCGCCCTGTCGGACGGGTTGCCGCCGCTGACCGCCTATCCCAAGTCGCAACGCGGCCGGATCGAGACCATGCTGAACGAACTGCCGCTGCGCGATCCCGTCACCGGTGCCGCGCCCGGCAGCGAACAGGCCTGACACCATGAGCTTTCTGGAAAGCCGCATCAGGCATGTTCCGACCGGCATCCGCAAGGTGCTGTATCTCAACTGGCCATTGATCCTGTTGACTTCGGCGGTGGCTTCGATCGGTGTGCTGATGCTGTGGTCCATCGCGGGCGGCGATTTCGACGTCTGGGCCCGTCGGCAGGCGCAGGTCTTTGCCGGCGGCATGGTGCTGATGCTGATCGTTGCCATGGTGCCGATCTGGATCTGGCGCAGCATGGCCGGGCTGGCCTATGTCGCCGCCTTCGTGCTGCTGGTCTATGTCGAATTCCGCGGCCAGACCAACATGGGCGCGCAACGCTGGATCGACTTCGGCTTTCTGCAATTCCAGCCGTCCGAGATGATGAAGTTCAGCCTGGTGATGCTGCTGGCAGCCTATTACGACTGGCTGGATACCAAAAAGACCTCGCGGCCCTTGTGGGTGCTGTTGCCGGTTGTGCTGATCATCGCGCCGACGGTGCTGGTGCTGATGCAGCCGAACCTTGGCACATCGCTGATGCTGGTGCTGGGCGGGGCGGCGGTGATGTTCGCGGCCGGGGTCAGCCTGTGGTATTTCGCGGCAGTGGCGACGCTGACGGTCAGCGCGGTGGCCGGGGTGTTCCTGACCCGCGGCACGCCCTGGCAATTCCTGCATGACTATCAGTATCGCCGGATCGACACCTTCCTTGATCCGTCGGCCGACCCGCTGGGGGCGGGCTACAACATCCTTCAGGCCAAGATCGCGCTGGGGTCGGGGGGCTGGTCGGGCAAGGGATTCATGCAGGGCACACAATCGCGGCTGAACTTCCTGCCCGAGAAGCACACCGATTTCATCTTCACCACCCTGGCCGAGGAATTCGGCTTTGTCGGGGCCTTTTCCCTGCTGGTGCTTTACGCGCTGATCATCGGCTTCTGTCTGGTGTCGGCGCTGCAGAACCGCGACCGGTTTTCATCGCTGCTGATCATCGGCGTGGCGGCCAACTTCTTCTTCTATCTTGCCGTCAACCTGTCGATGGTGATGGGCATGGCCCCGGTGGTGGGGGTGCCCCTGCCGCTGCTGAGCTATGGCGGATCGGCGATGCTGGTGATCCTGGTCGGGTTCGGACTGGTGCAAAGCGCGCACGTCCACCGGCCGCGCTGAATGAAAAAGGCCGGGGGCCTTGCCCCCGGACCCCCAGGATATTTAGGGACAGAAAATGATCAGAGGATCTTCTGGCCGGTCTTGGCCCAGTCCTTCATGAACTGGTCGATGCCCTTGTCGGTCAGCACATGGCTGGCCATGGCCTTGATCACGGCGGGGGGCGCGGTCATCACATCGGCCCCGATCAGCGCGCATTGCGAGGCGTGGTTCAGGGTGCGGACCGAGGCGGCAAGGATATTGGTCTCGAAGCCGTAATTGTCATAGACGCGGCGGATGTCGGCGATCAGTTCCAGCCCGTCGAGATTGATGTCGTCCAGACGGCCGATGAAGGGGCTGATGAAGGTGGCCCCGGCCTTGGCGGCCAGCAGCGCCTGGTTGACGCTGAAGCACAGGGTGACGTTGACCATCCGGCCTTCGTCCGACAGCACTTTGCAGGCCTTCAGGCCGTCCCAGGTCAGCGGCACCTTCACGGCGATGTTCGGGGCGATTTCCGCCAGCTTGCGGCCTTCGGCGATCATCTCGTCGGATTTCAGGCCGACGACTTCGGCAGAGACCGGGCCTTCGACGAAGGAGCAGATCTCTTTCGTCACCTCGATGATGTCGCGGCCTGATTTCAGGATCAGCGAGGGGTTGGTGGTGACGCCGTCCACCATGCCCAGATCGTGCAATTCGCGGATGGCATCCACATCGGCGGTATCGACGAAGAATCTCATGGCGGCTTCCTTCTGGCGGGGGTGGAGGTGTCGGGTTCGGACGGCTATTACCGCAAAAGGGGGCGGTGCGAAAGGGCGCGCTGCCGGAATATGTTGGCGCTAACATTGGACGAGAAGCAGTTCATCGCGGGCAAGACGGTGGGGGTTCTGATCACGGAATCGCTGGGTCGGACCATGGCCGGTGTGCTGGATTATCGCGCGCCCGAAGGCGGTTGCGGCAGCGGCGATTTCGTCGAGGTTCCGCTGGGGCCGCGCCGGGTGCTGGGCGTGGTCTGGGGGCCGGGCGAAGGGACCTGGGACCCGGCGAAGCTGCGCCCGGTTCACCGGGTGCTGGACGCAGCCCCGATGCGTGAGGAACTGCGGCTGTTCCTGACCCGCGCCGCCGATTACACGCTGACGCCGCTGCCCGCGATGCTGCGGCTGGCCACGCGCGCGCCGGGCCTGGGCGATCCGCCGGGGATGCGCAAGATCTATCGTCTGGCGGGCACGGTGCCCAACAGCCTGACCGAGGCGCGGCATCGGGTGGTCGAGGCATTGCGGTCCTATGGCGGTGCTGCGGTGACGTTGGGCGAACTGGCCGAGGCTGCTGCCTGCGGGACGGGCGTGGTGAAGGGGTTGGTCAAGCTGGGCGTGTTGGCCGAGGAAGAGGCGCCCAAGGATCTGCCCTATCCCCGGCTTGATCCGGCCGGTCTGATGCGGCTGGCGGGCGATCAGGTTGCTGCGGGGGATGCGCTGTCGCATGCCGTCGCGGCCGATGAATTCCAGGCCATCCTGCTGAAAGGCGTCACCGGGTCGGGCAAGACCGAGGTTTACCTTGAGGCAGTGGCCGAGGCGCTGCGGCGCGGGCGGCAGGCGCTGGTGCTGCTGCCGGAAATCGCCCTGACGGCGGATTTTCTGGCGCGGGTCGAGGCCCGGTTCGGTGCGCGCCCGGCGGAATGGCATTCCGGCGTGACGATGACGGAACGGCGGCGGCTGTGGCGGATGCTGGGGCAGGGCGAGGCGTCGCTGGTCGTCGGCGCGCGGTCGGCGCTGTTCCTGCCGTTCCGCGATCTGGGGCTGATCGTCGTCGATGAGGAACACGACACCTCCTACAAGCAGGAGGACGGCGTTCTATACAACGCCCGTGACATGGCGGTGCTGCGCGGGGCGATCACCGGCTGTCCGGTGGTGCTGTCTTCGGCCACGCCCAGCCTTGAAAGCTGGGCCAATGCCGAGGCCGGGAAATATACAAGGCTGGATCTTGCCGCCCGGTTCGGCGCGGCCGAGATGCCGCAGATGCGTGCCATCGACATGCGGGGGGAAAGCCTGCCCGCGAACCGCTGGATATCCGACACTCTGGCAGGGGGGGTGGTCGACCGCATCGCGCGCGGCGAACAGGCGCTGTTGTTCATCAACCGGCGCGGCTATGCGCCTGTTACCCTGTGCCGGGCCTGCGGCGCACAGGTCGGTTGCGACCACTGCGATGCGCGGATGGTGGAACACCGCTTCCTGAAGCGGCTGGTCTGCCATCAATGCGGTGCGACAAAGCCGGTGCCGCAGACCTGCCCCGCCTGTGGGGTAGCAGGGCGGATGGCCGCCGTCGGGCCGGGGGTGGAACGGCTGGCCGAAGAGGTGGCGGCGCGGTTCCCCGAGGCACGGCTGGCGGTGCTGTCGTCGGATCTCTTCGGCAGCGCGCGGGCGCTGAAAGAGCAGATCGCGGCGATTGCCGAAGGCGCGGCCGATATCATCATCGGCACCCAGATCGTTGCCAAGGGCCACAACTTTCCGCTGCTGACGCTGGTGGGGGTGATCGACGCCGATCTGGGTCTGCAAGGGTCAGACCTGCGGGCGGCAGAGCGGACGTTTCAGCTGATGCGGCAGGTGGCAGGCCGGGCGGGCCGGGCCGAAAAGCCGGGCGAGGCCTGGTTGCAGACGCATCAGCCGGATCATCCGGTCATCCGCGCCATCCTGGGCGGCGATGAAGAGGCGTTCTGGCGGGCCGAGGCCGCCGAACGCCGGGCGCAGGGCGTGCCGCCCTATGGCCGGATGGCGGGGATCATCCTCTCCGGCCCCGATCTGGCGCAGGTCTTCGACATCGGCGCCGAGCTGGCCCGCCGCGACGGCCCGCTGCGCGTGGCGGGGGCCGAGGTTTTCGGCCCCGCCCCGGCCCCGATCGCGCGCATTCGCGGCCGACACCGGGTGCGGCTGTTGGTGAAGGCACCGAAGTCGGTGGCCCTGCAACCGGCGCTGGCGCAATGGGTGGCGCAGGTGAAGCTGCCCGCCAATCTGCGGCTGGCGGTGGACATCGACCCGCAGAGTTTTTTCTGACCCCGGATTCCACAAATCCGGCATTCCGATCTGTGCGTCCAAAGTGCATCCCTGCAACGCCACATGCAAAATACAGCGCAACTTGCAGAAAAATACTGCGAAACCGGACTCTATGCCTGCTATGGTTCCGCCCAAATCGAAAAGACCAACCGGGCGAGCTTACATGATCGAACCTGACTTGCGTGACCGCATCCTTGCGGAGCCCGAGACGATTCTTGAGGATCGCGATCTGATGAACGCGCTGGTGGCCGCGAATGAACGCGCCATGGGGGCCAATATCGTCGATCTGCGCGGCATCGCCATGCAGCGGCTGGAAACCCGGCTGGATCGGCTGGAGGATACCCACCGTTCCGTCATCGCGGCGGCTTATGAAAACCTGGCGGGCACAAATCAGGTGCATCGCGCCATCCTTCAGATGCTGGACCCGCTGGATTTTCACGAATTCCTCAAGGCGCTGACCGGCGATGTCGCCGCCACATTGCGGGTGGATTGCGTGCGGCTGGTGCTGGAATCGGTGCAGGATGCCGAAGACCCGGCGCTGCGTCGGCTGGGTGACGTTCTCTATGTGGCCGAGCCGGGCTTTGTGGCCAATTACGTCGCGGGCGGCCGCAACGTGCCGTTGCGCCCCGTCACCCTGCGGCAGGTGATGCCGGAAAGCGATGCGCTTTACGGCGACCGCGCGGGCTATGTCCGGTCCGAGGCGCTGTTGCGGCTGGATTTCGGCAAGGGTCGCCTGCCCGGAATGCTGGTCTTCGGGGCCGAGGATCCGCATCAGTTCAAACCCACGCATGGCACTGATCTGCTGGCGTTTTTCGCGGGCGTCTTCGAACGGACGATGCGCCGCTGGCTGTCGTGACGGCCGAAGCGATATCGCAAGAGGTGCGCGCCGCGCTGGCCGACTGGCTGGCGCAGCTTTCGGCACTGAACGGGGCAAGCCCCCATACGATCGACGCCTATGCCCGCGACATGCGGCGTTATCTGGCGTTTCTGGCGCTGCATCACGGTGGTGCGACCGGGCTGCGCGGCGTGGTGGAAACCGGAAAATCCGATCTGCGCAGCTGGATGGCGCATGAGCAGAACCGCGGCATCAGCGCGCGGTCGCTGGCGCGTGCGCTGTCGTCGGTCAAGGGCTTTACCGCCTGGGCCGCCGACCGTCTGGGGGCCGAGGCGACGGCGGTCCTTGCGGCGCGCGGGCCGAAATACCGCAGGAAGCTGCCGCGCCCGCTGTCCGAGGAAGGGGCCGCCGACATGATCGGAGCCGTCGGCGAACAGGCGCGCGACGACTGGCAGCAGGCCCGCGATGTGGCGGTGGTGACGCTGCTATACGGCTGCGGCCTGCGGATATCCGAAGCGCTGGGGCTGACCGGGGCCGATCATCCCCTGCCGCAGGTGCTGCGGATCACCGGCAAGGGCGGCAAGACGCGGCTGGTGCCGACCCTGCCCGCTGCTGCAAGGGCGGTGGCCGATTACGTTCGCACCTGCCCCTATCGGCTTGACCCTGACGCGCCGCTGTTCCGGGGTGCGCGCGGCGGCCCGCTCAATCCCCGGCTGATCCAGCTGGCGATGGAGAAATCGCGGTTGCAGCTGGGGCTGCCTGCGACGGCCACCCCGCATGCGATGCGGCACAGCTTCGCCACGCATCTTCTTTCGGCGGGCGGCGATCTGCGCGCCATTCAGGAGCTTTTGGGTCATGCGTCGCTGTCGACGACCCAGGCCTATACCGCCGTCGATGCCGCCCGCCTGATGGAGATCTATGACCGGGCGCATCCAAGGGCACAGGCCGCCGCCAATTCCCGGCCGGATTGAAATCCCCACCCCAAGCCGCATTGCACCCGTGACGATTCTGGTCCATCACATTCATATGTCAGACCGTTTGAAGGCCCTGTCCGTCCATTTGTTGACCGCCACCGGCGCGGTGCTGTCGATGTTCGCCATGCTGGCCGCCGTCGATGAGAAATGGAGCCTGATGTTCCTCTGGCTGGTGGTTGCGTTGATCGTCGACGGCGTCGACGGGCCGCTGGCGCGCAAATACGACGTGCAGAAGAACTGGCCCACCTATGACGGCGTGCTGATGGATCTGATCGTCGACTATCTGACCTATGTGTTCATCCCGGCCTATGCGCTGTTCAAATCCGGGCTGCTGGCGGGCTGGACCGGCTGGCTGGCGATCATCGTGATCTGCTACGGATCGGTGATCTATTTCGCCGACACGCGGATGAAGACCAAGGACAAGAGCTTTGCCGGCTTCCCGGCCTGCTGGAACATGGTGGTGCTGGTGCTTTTCGCGGTGGAGCCGTCGCAATCGGTGATCCTGTTCATCGTGGTCGGGCTGACGGTGGCGATGTTCACCAACCTGAAATTCATCCACCCCACCCGCACCAAACGCTGGCACAACCTGTCCCTTGCGATGTGCGTCGGCTGGATCGCCTTTGCCGCCTGGGCGGCCTGGGTCGACTTCGCCGAAGGCAGCCTGGCGCATTGGGGGCTGATCGTGACCTCGCTGTATCTGGTGCTGGCGGGCATCGCGCAACAGATCATTCCCGAGGGCATCCGCCGGGTGCGGTAGACGATCCTTCGACGAAGGATCGCTGCGATTTTTCGTCGAAAAATCGGGGCTACAGCCGGGTCAGCAGCACGCCGACGACGATCACCCCGGCGGCCACCGCCTTTTCGCGGCTCATCTTCTCGCCGAAGGCCAGCCAGCCTATCAGCACGGCGAACAGGATCGAGGTTTCCCGCAGCGCAGCCACCAGCGCGATGGGCGCGAAGGTCATCGCCCAGATCGACACCGCATAGGCCCCGTAGCTGGCACCCGAGGCCAGCGCCCCCATCCGCCAGGCCCGCATGTCGCGCGGCACGATGGCAAGGCCGCGCAGCAGGATCATGCCGGTGCTGAAGATCAGCCCGTCGGCGACGAAGACCCAGGCCACATAGGCCGCCGGGCTGCCCGAAATGCGCGCGCCCATGCCGTCGATCATCGTATAGGTCGCGGTCGCCAGCGCTGAGCCGAGGGCGAAGGGCAGAAGCCTGCGGTCCTCGCCGCTGGTGAAGACGCCGCGCGCCATCAGCAGGATCCCCGCCGCCAGAACCGCAATCGCCAGATATTGCCGCCCCGTCACCGCATCGGCCAGCAGAAAGGCCCCGACCAGCGCCACCATCATCGGCGCGGCCCCGCGGGCGATGGGATAGACGCGGCTGAGATCGCCGCGGTCATAGGCATAGCTGAGAAAGAACTTGTAGGCGAAATGGGTGCAGCCTGCGGCGATGACCCAGGGCACGGCGGTCAGTGCGATGGGCGGTGAAAAGGCTACCACCGCCAGACCGATCGGCACCTCGACGATCGACAGGATCACCATCCCGCCCACCTTGGAGGTGCCGACCTTGATCAGCGCATTCCACAGCGCATGCAGGAAGGCCGCCGCCAGAACCGCCAGAAACACGCCCAGGCTCATGCCGTCCCCCGCATCAATGCCACGCCCAGCAGGATCAGGCCGCCCGCCACGGCCTTGTCGCGGCCCATCCGCTCCCCGAACAGCCGCCAGCCGATCAGCATGGCGAACAGGATCGAACTTTCCCGCAGCGCCCCAACCAGCGCGATGGGGGCCTGCGTCATCGCCCAGACCACCACCGCATAGGCCCCGAGCGAGGCCATTGCCGCCAGCGCACCCCGCGCCCAGCCATGGGCCGAGACGCGGAAGATTCCCCGTCCGCGCCAGCCCGCCACCACGATGCCGAAAAACAATCCGTCCAGCGCGAAGGTCCAGCCAAGGAACATCAGCAGATCCCCGGCAGCCCGCGCCCCCAGGCCGTCAACCAGCGTATAGCCTGTGGTCATTACCGCCGTGGCCAGCGCCCAGGGGATCAGCCGCCGGCTTTCCCCGGCGCGGATCGCGCCGCCCGCCATGCTCAGGATGCCGGCCCCCAGAACCAGAACGGCCAGCACTTCGCCCGGCGACAGCGCATCCGTGCCGATGAGGGCCGAAACCGCCAACACCATCAGCGGGGCCGAACCGCGGGCCAGCGGGTAGACCCGGCTCAGGTCGCCATGATCGTAGGCGGCGGACAGGCACAGCTTGTAGGCCGAATGCAGGGCGGCGGCGGCGATGATCCAGGGCCAGACCTGCGGCCCCGGCAGCGGGGCAAGGGACAGCATCGCAACGCCGATCCCGCCCTGCACCAGCGCCATCACCAGCAGGTTCTGCAAGCGCGACCCGCCGGGATTGCCGGTTCGGATCAGCCCGTTCCAGGCCGCGTGCAGGAAGGCCGCGCCCAGCACGGCCAGAAAGACGCCAAGGCTCAAGGTGATGCGCCTGCTACAAATCTGTCATGCGCAGGGCTACAGGGGCGGCAGCGCGCGCGCAAGCACCAGACTAGCGCGAGGCGGCTTTCTCCTGCGCGCGAACCACGCCCTTTGCGCCAAAGCCGACCGCGATGAAACAGACCAGCGCCGAAACCGCCGCCGCACCCGCCAGCACCGCCCACAGCCAGGGCCGCAGATCGGCCGCCAGCCGCATGTCACCGGTCATGGAAAAGGACAGGGTGTCCAGCGTCATCGGCACGCCATACCAGGCGAAGGTCGCCGCCAGCAGCACGCCCGACAGTACAACCCCCAGCGCCGTGGCGATCAGGGCAAAGCGCAGCTTCTCGCCCATCGTCATTACCCGGTGGGTATGGCGGGCAAAGCTTTGCCCTCCGGTCATAGCGGCAGCCAGCATCAGGATCAGGCCCATCGACGACGGCATGTCGAATTCCGGGAAAAGTGCGCCGATCCCGGTCAGCACGATCTGGCCCAGCAGTAGGGCCGCGGCAAAGGACAGAAGGGCGCGGCCAAGGCCGGACGGGGTTTGGGCCTGCATGTCTTAACACTCCGAAAATTGCTAACGATGCGTCAATGCTATGAAAAACGGCGGGCTGCAAGGGCGGCCCGCGCCGCCCGTCAGATCAGCAGGCCCGCCGCACCTTCGTGGCGGAGAAGGGCCACCTTGGTTTCCACCCCGCCCGGCGCGGAAAACCCGCCCAGCGTTCTGGCCCCCAGCACCCGGTGACAGGGGATGATCAGCGGGATCGGATTGGCGCCGCAGGCCTGCCCCACCGCCTGCGCCGGGGCCCCGATGTCGCGGGCGATGTCGCCATAGGTCCGGGTTTCGCCAAAGGGAATGGCGGCCATGGCGCGGCGGACCTGTGCGTTCAGCCCGCTGCCCCAGTCCAGCGGCAGTTCGAACATCTGGCGGGTGCCCGCGAAATACTCCGCCAGCTGCCGCAACCCCTCGGCCTCCAGCGCGGTCGGATCGGCGTCGTGGGCCTGCCAGTCCAGCGCGACGATCACCCCCGCCGCTTCGCGCAGCGACACCGGGCCGAAGGGGGTTGGCAGCGCCGTCACGGGAAATCCAGCACCAGCTGCGGGTTGCTTTCCTCGTCATATGACCCGTCGGCCTCGAAATGCAGCAACTGCGCGCCGCCATCCTTCAACACCCAAGTCGAGGCATCATAGGCATCGCCCAGACCGCGCCATTTCCCGGCGGCATAAAGCTGCCCCGTCGCCGGATCAAAGCCCGCGTTGACGGCGCGGAATCCGGCGGTCCAGCTGGTGATGCGGATCTCCGTCACCGGGCTTTCGAAATTCGCAGGGTCTTCGTTCACCACCTGCAACACCGGCTGCGGCAGGGCCAGCGGGCGCAGGCCATCGAATTCGGTATGGATCAGGAACACTTCGATCAGGTTATAGGCCCCCATGTCGCAGCGGAACTGCCACAGAATCGCGGCCTCCGGGTCGCCATAGGTCGAGGCCATGGTCGCGCTGAACCTTTGCGGCGGCTCGATCAGGCTGCCATCCTCCTGGAAGGCGGCAAGGCAGGTCTCGCCGAAGGCGGCCGAGAACAGGGCGCTGGCGCTGTCATCCAGCGCATCGGCCGCGGCCGACCGGGGCAGGGTGGTCAGGGGCAGGGTGCAAAGCAGGGCGGGCAACAGGGAAAGACGCATCGGCAAACTCCTTGGGTCGCTCCATGGTGGCACGAGGGCGGACCGCTTCCAACCCGGATCAGGCGGATGGAAGGGTCAGGTTTTCAGGCGGGTCAGGATTTCAGGCCGGGCACAAATTCCGGTTGCCCGGTTCCGGCATTCCAGCCCTGCATGTCGCCCGCCATGAACAGCGCGTTCAGGATGGCTTCTTCGGTGGCCTCGATGGCGGCCTCGAACAGCGGCGAACACAGCTCGTTCGGCAAGACCGGGACGGGCGTGACCGCTGCGCGGGCGGCAGGGCTGCGCCGCACCCCGTCGTGGGTGGAAAAGGCCAGCGCATAATCGCCCGACCCGTTCGACAGCGCCGCCCCGGTCCGCGCAAGGCCACCAAAGGCACGGCTGGCCAGCCGTTTCAGGTTGCGCGGACACAAGGGCGCATCGGTGGCCAGCAGGATCACGATCGACCCGTCCGCGTCATGTTCGGGGGCCTGCGGCGCAACCCCGTCCACCCGCAGCCGCCCGCCGTAATTCGCCTGCACCAGCACGCCCAGCATCCAGTCGCCCACCCGGCGCGAGGACGTGCCGACCCCGCCTTTCTGACCGAAGGCCACCGTGCCGGTGCCCGCACCCACCGCCCCTTCGCCCACCGGGCCGGGAACGGCGGCGTCCAGCGCCGCCCGCATCTCGGCGACCGAAGGCCGGGCGGCACGGATGTCGTTCAGCCGGCTGTCATTGGTTTCGCCCACCACCGCATTCACCGAGGTGGCCATCGGATTGGCGGCAAGGGTATGAGCCACCAGCGCCTCGATGGCGCGGCCGACGGCAAGGGTATTGGTCAGCAGGATCGGCGTCTCGATCTCGCCCAACTCCTCGATCTGGGTCGATCCGGCGAATTTGCCATAGCCATTCAGCACCGCAAACCCGGCGGGCACCTTGTCCTGAAAGACATTGCCGCAATGCGGTAGCACCGCCGTCACCCCGGTGCGGGTGCGGTCGCCCTCGATCAGCGTGACATGGCCCACCGCGACGCCCGCCACATCGGTGATCGCATTCCGCTGCCCCGGCGGCAGATGGCCGACCAGCACCCCCAGATCACGCGCGCGCGGCATCGGTGGCCCCTTTCCCGGTCTCGGCCACGGGGCGCAGCACCCGCAGCGGGGCAAAGGCTTCGCGCAGCAGCGCCGCCATGCCTTCGACCGCGGGCGAGGTGCCGCGCGGATTGCGCCGCAGCACGACGCGGGCATTGTCGACGATCGGATAGCCGTCCGCCCCGGTCAGTTCGCGGCAGCCCGGCGGGATGGTCGACCGCGACAGCGGCGCGATCCCCATCCCGTTCACCACCGCCACCCGGAAGGCGCTGGCGACATCGCAGGTCCAGGCGGTGCGCCAGTCGAAGCCCTGCCGGTTCAGCGATTCCTCGGCAAAGTCGCGGCACCAGTCCGACCGCAGATAGCCGCAGACAGGGATCGGCCGCCGCAGATGCTGGGCATGTTCGATCGACGTGGCCCAGACCGTGGGGTCGATGCAGAGAATCTCGCCCTCCTCGACATAGGACCAATCATAGATGACCGCGAGGTCGAGCTGATCGGATTCGATGGCGCGAATCTGGTTCTCGGAATGATCCACCCGGACCGAAACCTCCACCCCTTCATGCCGCTCGTCAAAGGCCGCCAGCGCCCGGGGCAGCACGGTGCCGGAATATTCGTCCGGGATACCCACCCGCACCGGCCCGATCAGCGGCTTTTCCCGCAGGGCGACCGCGGCCTCGTCCAGCGTCTGCACCACGCGGCGGGCATAGGGGATCAGCTGTTCGCCGCGCGGCGTCAACTCCACCCCGCGCGCCTGGCGGGTGAACAGCGGCTGGCCAAGGCTGTCCTCCAGCCGCTTGATCTGCAACGACACCGCCGATTGCGTCCGCATCAGCCGTGCCGCCGCATGGGTGACGGATCTGGTATCAGCCACCGCCAGAAAGCTGCGCATCAGGTCGGAATCAAGCGGGGCCCGCATGGATTACCCATCAGTCAGATCAATGTCACCCATTAAACCTATTCGTTTGTGAAATGTCAAAGCCGATGCCATATTTGACCACAAGATCAAAAGGAGGCCATCATGTTCGCCACGCTCATCAATCACCTGCAACTGCGCCGCTCGACCGCGTTCCTGTTGTCACGGGCGGATGACCGGCTGCTGGACGACATCGGCCTGACCCGCGCGGATGTCGAAGCCATGGACCAGAGCGGCCTTGCCAGCGTCAGCGGCGCGAAATCCATCGCTCAGGATGTGATCGGTGCCATCTCATTCCCGTCGGGCAAGACACTCCCTGTCGCGGCCTGACGGGCCCCCTGCGCGGGGGCGGTGCCGCGCATCCCCTCGCGCCTTTCTCTTCGCAATCCCCACCCATCGCGGTGGGGATTTTCATATCCGGGGCCGCGTCCGACACGCCCGCTGCATCTTTCCCTTCGACAAATATCCTGCGGGGAGGTCTGGAGGGGTGCAAAACCCCTCCAGCCCCGTCAGGAAAGCGCGACGGATCACCCCAGGGCGTCGTTGCAGCGCTTGCAGGTGCCCGGATGCCGATGGCTGCCGACATCGGGCAGGATCTGCCAGCAGCGCTGGCATTTCTCGCCCGGCGCGCGTTCGAAGACCACGCCGATGCCCGGAACCTCGGGCAGGCGGAACGCCTCGGCCGGTTCGGGATCGGCGGTCAGCTGGATGCCGCTGGTGATGCAGAGATTGGCGAAATCCACCGATTTCAGCGCGGCCAGAATGGCGGTATCGGCGACATGCACCACCGGGGCGGCTTCAAGCGACGCCCCGATCACCTTTGCGGTGCGCTGGACCTCCAGCGCCCCCGTCACCACCCGGCGGGCGGCGCGGATGCCGTCCCATTTCACGGCCAGCGCCTCGTTGCGCCAACTGCCCGGCGTTTCGGGGAAATCCTGCAGATGCACCGAGGATGCATCGCCGGGGTTCCGGCACAGCCAGACCTCTTCGGTGGTAAAGACCAGGATCGGGGCCAGCCAGGTGGTCAGGCGCTGGAACAGCAGATCCAGCACCGTGCGGCAGGCGCGGCGGCGCAGCGACGTGGGCGCATCGCAGTACAGCGCATCCTTGCGGATGTCGAAATAGACTGCCGACAGATCGGTGGTGGCAAAGGCGAACAGCTTCTGGAACACGCCCTGGAAGTCATAGGCGGCATATCCCGCCCGCACCTCGGCATCCAGTTCGGCCAGCCGGTGCAGCACCCAGGCCTCCAGTTCGGGCATGTCGGCAGGCGCGACCCGCTCGGCCTCGGTGAACCCGGCAAGGTTGCCCAGCATGAAGCGCATGGTGTTGCGCAGGCGGCGATAGCTGTCGGCCACGCCTTTCAGGATTTCCTTGCCGATCCGCAGATCGACCGTGTAGTCCGACAGCGCCACCCAGAGCCGCAGGATATCGGCGCCGTATTCGTCGATCACCTCTTGCGGTGCGACGGTGTTGCCCAGCGATTTGGACATCTTCATGCCCTTCTCGTCCAGGGTGAAGCCATGGGTCAGCACCCCGCGATAGGGCGCGCGGCCCTTGGTGCCGCAGGCCTGCAACAGGCTGGAATGGAACCAGCCGCGATGCTGGTCGGTGCCCTCAAGGTAAAGGTCGGCAATGCCGTCGCCTGCCCCGTCGGCCCGGTCGCGCAGCACGAAGGCATGGGTGGAGCCGGAATCGAACCAGACGTCCAGCACATCCATCACCTGTTCATAATCGGACGGATCGACGATGCCATCCAGCATCTTTTCCTTGAAGCCTTGCACATACCAGACATCCGCCCCCTCGGCCTCGAACGCCGCCTTGATGCGGGCGTTGACCTCGGCACTGCGCAGCAGGAAGTCCGGCGCATCCGGCCGCACGCCCCGCTTGACGAAACAGGTCAGCGGCACGCCCCAGGCGCGCTGCCGCGACAGCACCCAGTCGGGCCGCGCCTCAATCATCGAATGCAGGCGGTTGCGCCCCGTCGCCGGGGTCCAGTCGACCAGCTGGTTGATCGAGGTCAGCGCGCGGGCGCGGATCGTGTCGCCATAGGACGTCATGCCGTCGTCCAGTTTGCGGTCAATGGCGACAAACCATTGCGGCGTGTTGCGATAGATCACCGGGGCTTTCGAGCGCCAGGAATGCGGATAGGAATGCTTCAGCTTGCCCTTGGCGAACAGCGCGCCCGCATAGGCCAGCTGCTTGATCACGCTGACATTCGCGGGGCCTTCCTTGCCGTCGGGCAGGATGATGTGCTGGCCGCCGAACAGCGGCAGATCAGCGCGATACGCCCCGTCCGCCTCGACGTTATAGGTCATCTTCAGCCCGAACTTGACGCCCAGCTGATAGTCGTCGTCGCCATGGCTGGGCGCGGTATGTACGAAGCCTGTCCCCGCATCCTCGGTCACATGATCGCCCGGCAGCATCGGCACGTCATAATCCCATTCGCCGCCACCGCCTTCGACCCCGCGGAAGGGGTGGGCCAGATACAGGCCCGCCAATTCTTCACCCGACACGTCGCGCAGCCGTTTGACGGCATCCTCGGCCAGTTTCGCCGAAGCGAACACCCCGGCGGCCAGCTTGTCGGCCATCAGATACAGGCCCGGCGCTTCGCCGGTCACTTCATACAGGCCGTAAGAGATTGCAGGATTGAAGGCCACCGCGCGGTTCTGCGGAATGGTCCAGGGCGTCGTGGTCCAGATCACCACTTTCGCCTTCATCTTTGCCAAAATACCCCCGCCGGAGGCCCCGGCCAGCACCGGGAACGCCACCCAAACCTGATGGCTCGTATGGTCGTGATATTCCACCTCGGCCTCGGCCAGCGCGGTCTTCTCGACCGGAGACCACATCACCGGCTTCGATCCCTGATAGAGCGAGCCGTTCATCACGAATTTCATGAACTCATCCGCGATCACCGCTTCGGCGTGGTAATCCATGGTCAGATAGGGCCGGTCCCAGGCCCCGGTCACGCCCAGCCGCTTGAACTCGTCGCGCTGGATGTCGATCCAGCCTTCGGCGAATTTGCGGCATTCCTGACGGAAGGTGACGATATCCACCTCGTCCTTGTTCAGGCCCTTGGCGCGATACTGTTCCTCGATCTTCCATTCGATCGGCAGGCCGTGGCAATCCCAGCCCGGCACATAGCGGGCGTCGCGGCCCATCATCTGCTGGCTGCGGACCACCATGTCCTTCAGCACCTTGTTCAGCGCATGGCCGATGTGCAGGTGGCCGTTGGCGTAAGGAGGGCCGTCGTGCAGCACGAAGGGGGTGCGGCCCTTTGCTTCGCGCAGCCGGTCGTAGATACCGATCTTCGCCCAATGCTTCAGCCAGCCCGGTTCGCGTTGCGGCAACCCTGCGCGCATCGGGAATTCGGTTTCCGGCAGGAAGACGGTCTCGCGGTAGTCGGCAGAGGCTTCGGGCGTATCGGCGCACATTCTGAAAATATCCTTGCGGCGGGTCTGGGTGGCTGTGGACAGGCGAAATCCCCCGGCGGCCGGGATCAGGCCGCCGGGCGGATAATTCGGGGATCTGTCCGCCCGCATCGCATGGCGCGCCTTATAGGCGCTGGCCCTGCCGTGGTCCAGTGGCGGCCGAAGGGGCGGCTTTCCCGACTGGACAGGCAGGGCCGTGCCGTCCCAGTATCCCCTGGCAATGCGGGGTGGGGTATGAGACAGGTTCTTGTTGCGGCGGCGCTGCTGGCATCGGCGGGCATGGCGATGGCCGAGGTCCCGCGCCTTGCCTCGCAGGTGCCGGGGCTGACGATCCTTGCGATGACCGATCTGCCCGCCGCCCCTGCTGCATCGGCAGACCGCGATTTCTGTCGCCACCTTTTCGTCGACGGCCCCGCCACCGGGGCCGGGCGCGCGGTCGAAAGTCGGGGCTGGGCGGTGACGGGCGAAGTGCCCTTCGGTCCCTATATCGCCGTCAGCTTTGTCGGCGGGGCCGAACCGGCGACATCCGGCACCTGCGAACTGACCGACGGCAATGTGGCGCTGTTTGCGGGCACCGAGATGCGGGCGCTGGTCTATGCGGATCGGGCGGACGACGCGCCACTGGGCTATGCCATTCCCTTCGGCACCGGCGGGTTGCGGCTGCTGGATGGATCGGTGATCCCGGCCCCGGTGGCTGATCTGCGGCTGATCGGCGCGCAGGATGTGGCGATTGTGCCGCCCGCGCTGGTGGAAACGGTCTGCAACGGCACCGCCGAGGTGCCGAACATCCACGGCCTGCCGATCGACATGGCCCGGCAATTGCTGGCCGAATACGGCTGGCAGCCCGGAGTTGCCTCGGCCGATGGCTGGCTGATGGTGCAGGAGATCACCGCCGCCGGGGTGCCCGAGGTGCAGGATTGCGCGGGCACCGGCTTTGCCTTTTGCGTCTATGGCTATGACCGGGCCGGAACTGGCCTGTCGGTGGTGACGGCGGGCGAGATCGGTGAGGACGGAAGCCTGCCTTCGGTGACGGGGTATGAGGTTTCCTGCCCCACACCCTGACCCAAAGGTGCTGTGTCCGATGGACGGGGGCGACGAAATCGGCAAGCTGGCGGCGGGGCAGCCGCAAGGAACCGCATGACACGACAATCCAGCATTGCCATCGTCGGGGCCGGGATCGGCGGGCTTGCGGCGGCGGCCTTGCTGGCGGATGCGCATCGCGTCACGCTTTACGATCAGTTTCCCGAACCCCGGCCCATCGGCTCGGGTCTGGTGATCCAGCCGGTCGGGCAGGCAGTGCTGGACCTGTGCGGCGCAGGGCAGGAGGCGCGGGCCCTGGGCGCGCGGATCACCCGGATGCAAGGGGACGAGGCGGCGCGCGGCCGCCGGGTGCTGGATGTGCGCTATGATCGGCGGGGTGGGCCGGTTCACGGGCTGGCGATCCATCGCGCCGCGCTGTTCGCAGCACTTTATCGCGCCATGCAGGCGCGGGGGGGTGCGGTGCGGACGGCAACGCGGATGGTCTCTGCCCCGTTGGACGGCGCGCACCGCTGGCTGGTGGACGACACCGGCCAGCGCCACGGCCCGTTCGATCTGGTGGTGGATGCGGCGGGGGCCGGGTCGGCGCTGTCGCCACTGGTGGCGCGGCCGCTGCCCTATGGCGCGATCTGGGGCACCGTGCCCTGGCCCGAGGCCACGGACCTGCCGCCGGACGAATTGCGCCAGCGCTACCGCGCCGCGAACCGCATGGCCGGGGTGCTGCCGCTGGGTCGGATCGACCCGACCGGCCCGATGCTGGCAGCAGTGTTCTGGTCCATGCCCCGTGCGGCGCTGGATCTCTGGCCGCAGGCCGACATTGCGGCCTGGAAGACCGAAGTGACGACGCTCTGGCCGGCGATGGAGCCGTTTCTGGCCACGATCCGGGGCACAGGGGACATGATTCCCGCCCGCTATGGTCACGGCACGCTGCGCAGGCCCTTTGCGCCGGGGTTGGTGCATGTCGGCGATGCGGCGCACCGCGCCTCGCCGCAACTGGGGCAGGGGGCGAACATGGCGCTTCTGGATGCGCTGGCGCTGGCCCAGGCGCTGTGCGCGGAGCCCGAGGACCCCGGCCCGCATTACGCCTGGGCGCGGCGCTGGCATGTGCGGCTGTATCAGACGATGTCGGCGGCCTTCACGCCGCAATACCAGTCGGACAGCCGCCTGTTGCCGGTGCTGCGCGATCACCTGCTGGCCCCGCTGTCGCAGTTCGGCCCCTTGCCCGCGATCCTGACCCGGCTGGTGCGCGGCGACCTGATCCCGCCCATGGCCGGGCAGCCCTTTCCGCAGGATGGACAGGGGCCCCGCGCCGCGCCATCATGACGGGATGAAGGAACCCTCGATCAATGTCCTTGGCGGGGTGCTGGAACCCTGCTCCACCGCGCCGCTGACCGGGTTCTTCCGTGACGGCTGCTGCAACACCGGCCCGCAGGATCGCGGCCTGCACACGGTCTGCGCGGTGATGACGGCAGAATTCCTGGCGCTGTCGAAATACCTTGGCAACGACCTGTCCACCCCGCGCCCGGAATACGGCTTTGCCGGGCTGAAGCCGGGCGACCGCTGGTGCCTGTGTGCCGCGCGCTTTCTTCAGGCGCATGAGGAAGGCGCCGCGCCGCAGGTGCATCTGGCCGCCACCCATGCCAACACCCTGCATGTGGTGCCGCTGGAGGTGTTGCAGGCCAATGCGGTGGACCTGGGCTGATCTGCGACACCGCGTGCCCTTGCCGCGCCTCGTCGCTGGCGGCAGGGTGGCGGCATGATCCCGCCGCGCTTTGCCATTTCCGACGACCAGATCGACGCCGTGGTCGCCGAATTCTACGCCTGCATCCGCCAGCACCCCGGTCTTGGCCCGGTCTTTGCCGCCCATGTCACCGACTGGCCCGCGCATGAGGCGAAGATTGCCGCCTTCTGGAAGAATGCGATCCTGCACCGGCGCAGCTATGACGGCAATCCGTTGCAGGTTCACCGCGATGCCGGGGACGTGCGCCCCGGCATGTTCGAACCCTGGCTGGGCCTGTTCGATTCCGTGCTGAACCGCGTTCTGCCGCCCGAAACGGCCGCTGCCTGGTCGGCGCTGGCGCATCGGATCGGGGCAGGGCTGCGCTATGGCCTGCTGGACCAGCCCGCAAAGGGCCAGCCGCCGCTATTTCGCTGAAATCGCCAGCGGCGCGCGCGGGGCCGGCAGGGCGGGCAGCGGCCGGATCGCCCCGTCATCGCGCATCAGATCGTCGATGAACAGGCTGAGCAACTGCGGCCGCCCCGTCACACCGGCCTTGCGGTAGATGGCATTGGTCTGCGCCTTGACGGTGCCTTCGCTGGTCTGGCGCAGCGCGGCGATATCGGCCGTGGACAGGCCCTTGATCGCAAACAGCGCCACGTCGCGTTCGGCCGCCGTCAGCCGCCATTCGGCGAAACGTTCCTCCAGGAGATCGTGAAAGGCCCCCGAGGCGCGGCGCAGGCTTTCCTCGGCCCGGCGGCGGTCGCGCAGGGCGCGGCGCAAGGCAAGCCCCCCCAGGGCCAGCCCCATCAGCAGGCCGCAGGCCGCCCCCACCTCAAGCAGTTCGCGCAATTCCCAGGGCATCGGACCCAGCGGCAACCCCAGCACCGAGGCGAGGATGTCCGAAACGAAGAACAGCGCGCAAAGGAACTGCACAAGGAAGACCAGCGCCAGAACCCAGGGTCGTCTCATGGCCGGGCCCTTCCGGGGCGGGAATCAGTCGTCATCGCCGCCATCCTTGTCGGACCCGTCGTCATCCTCGCGGTCGTCGTCCCGATCATCGTCGTCCCGGTCGTCGTCGTCCCAGTCGTCCCAATCGTCCCGACCTTCGCCGCGCTCGCCGGCGGCGATCCAGAGGTCGCGCAGAATCTCGCCCGTGACCGGATTGACGATGATCTCGCGCCGTCCGCCGTTCCTGGTGGCAAGGATGCGGACACGGCCAAGAAAGGTGCGGCCGACATCCTCGATGCGATAGCCGTTGCGCTTCAATTCACGCAGGATGTCATCGGACCGGTCGCGCGCCGCTGCCGCGGTTGCCGTCATCGCGCTGCCGATCAGCGCGGCCAGAAAGACCCTGCGCCTCATGTCCTGCCTCCGCCTTGCCGGATCATCCTTGCCGAACTGCGGCACCCCGGCAAGACCGGGGTGCAACAGATGACCCTGATCGGCGGATCAGTCGTCGTAACGGTCATCGTCGCGGTCGTCATCGCGGTCACGCCGATCATCCCTGTCGTCGTCCCGATCATCATCCCGGTCGTCCCGGTCATCAAACCGGTCATCATCCCAGCGATCATCATCCCGGTCGTCATCCCAGCGGTCGTCGTCCCGATCCTCGAAGTCGCGGCGGCTGTCGCGGATCTGCACGCCGCTGCGTCCCTGTTCGCGCAGGCTGGCGCGTTCGGTCTCGTGGTCCAGAACGGTACCGGTGGCGGTGTCATAGACCGTCTCGATCTTGATGCCGTCGCGGACGGCCTCGACCTCGATCTGCGTCGGGCCGTGCTTCACCTCGATCCAAGTATAGCCTTGGCGCTGCAAATCCGCGATCAGGGATTCGGCATCCACGGCAGCAAAGGCGGTGGTGCCGCAAAGGCTGAAGGTTGCGGCAAGAAGGGCTCGTTTCATCATCTGTCCTTTCGGTTCGGGGGGCAGCCGACTGCGGCCCCAGGGCGATTGCGCCATCGGCACGGGACCAGCTGGACCGGCAGGACCCGCCGGATAAATGGACCGCAGGTTTAGGCCCGGCGCAATAAACCGAGGGAAAAGGCGCATAAACCTGGGTTTAGGGGGCCCGAATGCAAAGGCCCCGCCAAGGCGGGGCCTTGCGATGCGATGCAGGGACGGGGCGGACGGCGGTGTCAGACCGCCATCATCACGCCCAGATGCTTGGCCACGGTGAAGATGTCCTTGTCGCCACGCCCGCACATGTTCATCACGATCAGGTGGTCCTTCGGCAGCTTCGGCGCGATCTTCATGACATGGGCCAGCGCATGGCTCGGCTCCAGCGCCGGGATGATTCCCTCCAGCTTGCAGCACAGCTGGAACGCCTCCAGCGCCTCGGCATCGGTGATGGAGACATATTGCGCGCGGCCCACGTCATGCAGCCAGGCATGCTCCGGCCCGATGCCGGGATAATCCAGCCCCGCGCTGATCGAAAAGCCCTCAAGGATCTGGCCGTCAGGGTCCTGCAAAAGATAGGTCCGGTTGCCATGCAGCACGCCGGGTCGGCCGCCGGTCAGCGATGCGCAATGCTGCATCCGGTCGTCCACGCCCTTGCCGCCGGCCTCGACCCCGATGATGTTGACGGTCGGATCGTCAAGGAAGGGGAAGAACAGCCCCATGGCGTTCGACCCGCCGCCGATCGCGGCGACCACGGTATCGGGCAGGCGACCCTCGGCCTCTTCCATCTGCCAGCGCACTTCCTTGCCGATGATCGACTGGAAGTCGCGCACCATGGCCGGATAGGGATGCGGCCCGGCGACGGTGCCGATGCAGTAGAAGGTATCGCGCACATTCGTCACCCAGTCGCGCAGCGCGTCGTTCATTGCATCCTTCAGCGTACCGCGGCCCGAGGTGACGGGAATGACCTCGGCCCCCAGAAGCTTCATGCGAAAGACGTTCGGTGCCTGGCGTTCCACGTCATGCGCGCCCATGTAGACCACGCATTTCAGCCCGAACTTGGCGCAGACCGTGGCGGTGGCCACCCCGTGCTGGCCCGCCCCGGTTTCGGCGATGATCCGGGTCTTGCCCATCCGGCGGGCCAGGATGATCTGCCCCAGCACATTGTTGATCTTGTGCGCGCCGGTGTGGTTCAGCTCGTCGCGCTTCATGTAGACCTTGGCGCCGCCCAGATGCTCGGTCAGCCGCGGCGCGAAATAAAGCGGGCTGGGCCGCCCGACGTAATGCTTCCACAGATCGTCCATCTCGGCCCAGAAGCTGGGGTCGGTCTTGGCATGTTCATAGCGCGCCTCAAGATCGAGGATCAGCGGCATCAGCGTTTCGGACACGAACCGCCCGCCGAAGATACCGAACCGGCCTGCCTCGTCCGGGCCCGTCATGAAACTGTTCAACCCGTCCTCGGCCATCGTCGCGTCTCCTCGCTTGTCCCTGCGGGTGTAGCGCCCTTGGCCCGCCGCGAAAAGGGGGGCCAGCCCCCCGGCTTCGCCTCCCCCCGGGATATTTCCAGAAGAGAAAGAGATGCCGCTCCGGCTTTCCCTTCCCCAAATATCCCCGCCGGAGGCAGCGCCCGAGGCGGTTGGCGCTTGCGCCAGAGCCGAGACGGAACCTTGCGGCTGGCAAGCCGCTCATCTTGCCGACAGCTACCGCAGGATCGGAACCCCGGCCTTTTCGCGCCGGGCGGCATCGGCAAAGGCCATGATCCTTGCCGCATCCTTCACCCCCGGTGCCGATTCGACGCCCGAAGACACATCGACCTGCCGGGCATTGGTCAACCGGATCGCCTCGGCCACATTGTCGGGGGTCAGTCCGCCGGCCAGCATCCAGGGCTTCAGCCAGCGCCGTTGCGCCACAAGCCGCCAGTCGAAAGCCAGACCGTTGCCGCCGGGCAGGGCTGAACCCTTCGGCGGCTTGGCATCGACAAGGATCTGGTCGGCAACCAGGGCGTAATCCATCACTGCCGCCAGATCGCCCGGCTCGGCCACCCCCACCGCCTTCATCACCGGCAGGCCGTGCCGGGCCTTGATCTCGGCCACCCGTGCCGGGGATTCATGGCCGTGAAGTTGCAGCATGTCCACCGGCAGGGCGGCGGTCAGGGCGTCCAGTGTGGCATCATCGGCATCGACCACAAGCGCCACCTTGCACAGCCCCTCGGGGGCGGACCGCATCAGTGCCAGCGCCTGATCGAGGCCAAGGTGGCGGGGGCTTTTCGGGAAGAAGACGAAACCGGCATAGGCCGCCCCCGCAGCGGCCGCAGCGGCCAGATCCTGCGGCGTCTTCAGACCGCAGATCTTGATCCGCACATCCGCCATCAGCGCCCGTCTTCCAGCAGGGCCAGCACCTCGTCGCGCGGGCCTTCCCGCGTGTCCTTCAGCACCGCCAGTTCCCGCTCCAGCCGCGCGACCTGCTTGGCCGAGCCGCGCGCGCTGGACCGGATCCGCATCTCGCGGAACCATTCCCAGACAAAGCCGATCAGCACCCCCAGCGCGACCGAGGCCAGGATCACCAGAAACAGCGGCAGGTCCCAGGCATGGGTCAGGCCAGTCAGGCCGCCCAGATCCTCGGGCAGCAGCCGGACGGGAACCGAGGCCCGGTTGGCCAGCGCCAGCACCAGCAGCACCAGCCCGGTGCCGATGATGAAAAGCAGCTTCAGATAGCGCAGCATGACAGCCCCCGTTCCGGTTCTGGCCCCTATATCGGCCGTCCCGGCGCGTCCTGCAAGTCAACTCCCCCGCCCTGCGGCGGGGCAGGGGTCACTTGCCGTTCAGACGGTCGCGCAACAGCTTGCCGGTCTTGAAGAAGGGCACCCTCTTGTCATCGACCTTCACCGCCTCGCCGGTGCGGGGGTTGCGGCCGACGCGGGCATCGCGGGACTTGACCGAAAAGGCACCGAAGCCGCGCAGTTCCACCCGGTCGCCCTTGGCCAGCGCCTCGATGATCTCTTCGAAGACCGTGTTGACGATGCGTTCGACATGGCGCTGGGTCAGGTGCGGGTTCTCGTCCGCGATCTTCTGGATCAGTTCAGACCGGATCATCCAAAGTCCCCCCCTGTGGTCGGTCCTGGGGCAGCGGCCGCCACGTTGTTTTCTGGCCCGACTATAAGGGCAAGTTTTGCCTGCTGACAAATGAAAACGGGGACTTGGGGGGCAGTTGCCCGCTTTGGCATGACCGGATGCCCAAAGCAAAAGGCCCCGCGCGGCGGCGGGGCCTTTCGATTTCAACGCCCGCAGGCGATCGGATCAGCCGCGATCCTTCAGCGCAGCGCCCAGGATGTCGCCCAGCGAGGCCCCCGAATCGGAGGAGCCGTATTGTTCCACGGCATCCTTTTCCTCGGCGATTTCGCGCGCCTTGATCGACAGGCCCAGCTTCCGGGTCTTCGGGTCGATGTTGGTGACGCGGACGTCGACCTTGTCGCCGACCTGGAACCGCTCGGGGCGCTGGTCGCCCCGGTCGCGGCTGAGGTCGCTGCGGCGGATGAACGACTTCTGGCCGTTGTAATCCACCTCGACACCGCCATCTTCGACGGCCGAGATCGTGACCGTGATGATCGAGCCACGCTTCACGCCGTCAACCGCATCGGTGAAGGTGTCTTCGCCCAGCGCCTTGATCGACAGCGAGATGCGTTCCTTCTCGACGTCGACTTCGGTGACCGAAGCCTTGACCACATCGCCCTTGCGGTAGGACTGGATGGCTTCTTCGCCACGCTGGTCCCAGGACAGGTCCGACAGGTGGACCATGCCGTCGATATCGCCGTCGAGGCCGACGAACAGACCGAATTCGGTGATGTTCTTGACTTCGCCCTCGATGGTGGAGCCGACCGGATATTTCTCGACGAAGACTTCCCACGGGTTGCGCATGGTCTGTTTCAGACCCAGCGATACGCGGCGCTTGGCGCTGTCGATTTCCAGAACCATGACGTCAACCTCTTGCGAGGTAGAGACGATCTTGCCGGGGTGAACGTTCTTCTTGGTCCAGCTCATTTCCGAGACGTGGACCAGACCTTCGACACCGGCTTCCAGTTCGACGAACGCACCGTAATCGGTGATGTTGGTGACGCGGCCCTTGTGGACCGAACCGATCGGATAGGCCTTTTCGACCGCATCCCACGGATCGGACTGGAGCTGCTTCATGCCCAGGCTGATGCGGTGGGTTTCCTTGTTGATCTTGATGACCTGAACCTTGACGGTCTCGCCGATCGACAGGATTTCCGACGGGTGGTTGACGCGGCGCCAGGCCATGTCGGTGACGTGCAGCAGGCCGTCCACGCCGCCCAGGTCAACGAAGGCACCGTATTCGGTGATGTTCTTGACCACGCCGTCGACGACTTGACCTTCGGTCAGGTTGCCGATGACTTCGGCGCGCTGTTCGGCACGCGACTCTTCCAGGATGGCGCGGCGCGAGACAACGATGTTGCCGCGGCGACGGTCCATTTTCAGGATCTGGAAGGGCTGCTTCATGCCCATCAGCGGGCCGGCATCGCGGACCGGACGGACGTCCACTTGCGAACCGGGAAGGAAGGCGACAGCGCCGCCCAGATCCACGGTGAAGCCGCCCTTGACGCGGCCAAAGATCGCGCCGTCGACGCGCTGTTCGGCGGCATAGGCTTTTTCCAGACGGTCCCAGGCTTCCTCGCGGCGGGCCTTCTCACGGCTGATCTGGGCTTCGCCGCGCGCATTCTCCACGCGGTCCAGATAGACCTCGACAGTGTCGCCGACATTGATGTCGGGCTGTTCGCCGGGGTTCGCGAATTCCTTGAGGTCGATGCGGCCTTCCATCTTGTAGCCGACATCGATGATGGCCTGGCCCGCCTCGATGGCGATGACCTTGCCTTTGACAACCGTGCCCTCCTCGGGGGTGTCAATCTCGAAGCTTTCCTTCAGAAGGGCTTCGAATTCGTCCATAGCGTTTTTCGCGCACATATGCAGTTGGTCCTTTTCATGGTTTTCTGGCCATGCGGTTGGCTCCGCCGGTCTTTGCTGGCCCTGAAAACAGACAACCCGCCCGGCAGGCCGGGGCAGGCAGGTTTCTTCAGGATGCGGGGCCTATAGCGGCTTTAGCCCCGGCGCGCAAGGAAAGAGGCCAGCCTGCGCGCACAGGGGGGGCCTAGGGTGCGCCGACCAGTGAAAAGGCTGCCCACCAAGCCGGGTCGGACTTGCGCCCGCCCTGGTCGATGATGGTCAGCAGGGTCTGGCGCAGCGCCGCTGCGGGATCGGCGAACTGCGGGTCAGCGGCTGCCATTCCTGTCACGATTTCGACGGCTGCCGGTGAATAGACCGGCCAATGAGTGCCCAGCACCCGTTCGGCCCCGGCGGCCAGGAATGCCGTGCCAAGGCTGGTCAACCCGTCCTGATCGAATTCGATCGCCCCGGTGCTACAGGCCGACAGGATCACCAGACGGGCAGCCAGGTGAAGTTGCCGGATCTCGCTGGCCAGCAGGGCGCCATCGGGGTGGGGCGCATTGATCGTGCCCAGTTCGAAGCCGTGCCTTTTGACAACATCCAGCGTCGGTGTCAGCGCCAGCATGGGTTCGCCAACATCGGGATGATCGCCATAGACCAGCCCGTGGGTAGCAAAATGCAGCACGGTCATCTGTGCCAGCGTGCCGTCGTCGTTGATCAGCTTCAGCACATATTCGTTGGCATCCGCTCCGGTGACAGCCGCCCCCCGGCCTTCGCCAAATGAGGCGGCCACGCGCGCCACCTCGTCGGCCGAGTCGGGCAGCGGGCGCAGGTCCATTAATATCCGGGTTGCCCAGTTCGACCGGTCCAGCTGCGACGGCAAGGCATATTCGGGTGCCCCGAACCCCAGATACCACGTCTCGCCGCGGGGCGGGGCGGGCTCGCGGCCACGCAGCCACAGCAGATCAAGCGTGGGCACCTGCATGACGGCATGCCGGCGCACCAGCCAGGGCAGGTCGCGGTCGTCGGCATCGGGCGGGGCAGGGGCAGTCAGCAGCAGTTCGAACGGCAGGTTCAACCCGACCCGCGCCGTCGACACCACATGCAGACGCAGCCGGTCCCGGATCAGGAATTCGACCGGTTGCAACAGGGACTGATAGGCCATAAACGCCTCATGCCGCAGAACCTCGGCATGTGTCGGCTTGACGGTCGCGCCGGTCAGAGGCACCGCGGCCCGATCGGCTGCCCAGCCCACGGCGGCGCGAATGCGGGCGGCCTGATCCATCAGGCCCGGCTGGTCAGTCCCGGCACGCCGCAGGACGAAGCCGCTGTCGGTCAGCGCGAACAGAAGGACATGCGCACCGGCCGGGACGATCATCACCACGGCTTCATCTGGCCGCAGCGACCGCTGAATATCGTTCACCGACCATTGCCAGGGAAACAGCGCATCCGCGATGTCCACTCCGTCTTTTTGCAGGCGGGCAAGACGGGTCTGCACCTCTGCAATTCCCTTGTTGACCGAGTCGAAGGTGCCGTCCGGGTCGGGAAAGGGAAACTCTTGCTCGATCAGGACGTTCATATGGGCCACCTCGGCCATCAGAGCCTGTAGATCCTGCACCTCGGCAAAGGTCGCTGCATAATCGTCAAAGACCACCGGATCGCGGCGGCGGCTGCGCAACGAGGCCATGGCCGTCTCGCCGGTAAAGGCGGCCTGTGCCAGCCGGAATGCCAGATCTTCCGAGCGCGTGGGGGACAGTTGGCCCATGGCACGTTCGGTCTCGGCCTGGCCGACCAGGTGAAACAGCACATCCTCCAATGCCGTGGTCTGGATACCGGTGGCGGCGGCCATTTTGGTTCCCGGCAGGAGCCGGCCGAGAAAAACCGCATTGGCCGAAAGGTGCCGCTCCATCGCGACCGCCAGATCGGCTGATTGGCGCATGGCCTTCCAGCCTTCGGCCTGCTGGCGATACCAGAGGGTCCGGGCCAGGTATTCCGCCATGCCCCGGCTGGCAGGGCCCATCACGGCCGCAGCTTCGGCATCGGCTTCGGCGATTGTAGCGGCCAAGCGGGTGCGGGCTTGCGGCAGCCAGCCCTGCGACGGCGGGTCAAAAAGCCCGTCTGCCTGTTGCCCTATGCGCTGCGCCAGAACGAACATCAGATCGAACGCCGCATCGGGCATGGCGCCCTCGGGTGGGCCGATGGTGAATTCAGGCAGTCCGCTGTCGGCAGACGACTGGTCGAGCAGGACACCCCCGAGCGTTATTGCAAGACCGAAGGTCCGCCATAGCCGTTTTGCCATCCTGATCCCCGTCGTCATCGGCCGATCGCAGGGTGGCTGCAGCGTCAGTCTGTTTCCGCCCGCCCGGTCCCCGATACAATGTCCAGCCGCGCCGCCACCACCGCCAGCGCCGCCGCAACAGCAGCTTCGCTATCAAGATCGCTGGTGTCTATCGGAATCGCATCCGTTGCCGGTTTCAGCGGGGCGTCCGCGCGGCCCATGTCGCGGGCGTCGCGTTCGCGCACCTCGGTCAGAACCTCGTCATAGGAGCGGGGGGCGGCATCACCGCCCAGTTCCAGCCAGCGGCGGCGGGCGCGGATTTCGGGGCTGGCGGTGACGTAAAGCTTCACCTCGGCCTCGGGGCAGATCACGGTGCCGATATCGCGGCCGTCCAGCACCGCGCCGCCGGGGCGGCGGGCGAAGCGACGCTGGAACGCGACCAGAGCGGCGCGAACTTCGGGGATGGCGGCCACCCGGCTGGCGGCCTGCCCGGCCTCAAGCGTGCGCAGGTCGTCGCGGGCAAGGTCTTCGGGCGTCAGCCCCTGCGCCGCCGCCACCGGATCACCCCCCAGCGCGCCAACGGCCCGATAGAGCAGGCCGGTGTCCAGATGTGCCAGCCCGAAACGGGCGGCGACGGCGCGGGAAATCGTGCCCTTGCCCGCCGCTGCCGGCCCGTCGATTGCCACGGTGAAGATCATCTTCCCCTCAGGCGTGGATCGCGCCGTCGCCGCAGGCGAGGGCCGCTTCGCGCACCGCTTCGCTATAGGTGGGGTGTGCATGGCATGTCAGCGCGATATCTTGTGCCGATGCGCCGAATTCCATCGCCACGCAGATCTCGTGAATCAGATCGCCCGCGCCGGGGCCGATGATGTGGCAGCCCAGGATGCGGTCGCTTTCCTTGTCGGCCAGCAGTTTCACGAAGCCTTCGGTCTGGAACACGGCCTTGGCGCGGCCGTTGCCCATGAACGAGAACTTGCCCACCTTGTAGGCGCGGCCCTGCTCTTTCAATTGCTCTTCGGTTGCCCCCACGCTGGCCACTTCGGGCGTGGTGTATACGACGCCGGGGATGACGTTGTAGTTAACGTGACCGTGCTTGCCGGCGATGATTTCGGCAACGGCCATGCCTTCGTCTTCGGCCTTGTGGGCCAGCATCGGGCCGGCGACGGCATCGCCGATCGCATACAAGCCACTGATATTGGTGCGGAAATGGTCGTCGGTTTGCACCGTGCCGCGCGGCCCCATCGCAACCCCCAGCCCGTCCAGCCCCAGCCCGGCGGTATAGGGTTTGCGCCCCGTGGCCACCAGCACGACATCGGCCTCGATCTCGCTCGGCTTGTCGTCCTTGCGCAGGGTCCAGGCCACTTTCGCGCCGGTCTTGGTGCGTTCGACCACCTGAACGGCAGCACCAAGGACGAACTTGATCCCTTGTTTTGCAAGGATTTTCTGGAAACTCTTGGCCACTTCGGCATCCATGCCGGGGGTGATGGCATCCAGATATTCCACCACAGTGACCTGCGCGCCAAGACGGGCATAGACCGAGCCCATTTCCAGCCCGATCACCCCGGCGCCGATCACCACCATGGATTTCGGCACCTTCGGCAGGGCAAGGGCGCCGGTGGAGGTGACGATCACCTCTTCGTCGACGGTGATGCCGGGAAGGACGGACGCCTCGGAACCTGTTGCAATCACGATGTTTTTCGCGGAATGCACCTCATCCCCGACCTTGACCCTGCCGGGTTCGGGGATGCTGCCCCAGCCTTTCAGCCACGTCACCTTGTTCTTCTTGAACAGGAATTCGATGCCCTTGGTGTTGCCGGCGATCACATCGTCCTTGTAGCGCAGCATCCGGTCCCAATCGACCGAGGGTTTCACGCCCATCAGGCCCATTTTCTCAAAGTTTTCATGGGTTTCGTGCAGCAGGTGGGTCGCGTTCAACAGCGCCTTGGACGGGATGCAGCCGACGTTCAGGCAGGTGCCGCCCAGGGTTTCGCGTCCCTCGACGCAGGCGGTTTTCAGGCCCAGCTGGGCGGCGCGGATGGCGGCGACATAGCCGCCGGGGCCGCCCCCGATGATGATCACGTCAAACTCGGCCATGGGTCTTCCTTTCGGCGTTTCGCAGGTCTGGCCCGCGTATGGTTCATGTATGGCTGACGTATGGCAAACAGCCATACGTTCAGAACAGGGTGGCCAGCATCATCACCAGCGTGGCGGCCCAGCCCACCCCCCAGATGGCACTGCGCCAGGGACGCCAGCCGAAGGCATAGGCCGGAACATAAAGCAGGCGCGCGGCAAGGAACAGCCAGGCGGCGGTCTGGGTGGCGGCGCTGGACTGGCCGGACAGGGTGACGACCACCACCGCAAGGGTGAACAGGATCAGCCCCTCGAAATGGTTGTTCATTGCGCGTTGCAGGCGGCCGGTCAGCACCGACATCTGCCGCGACGGCGGGCGGTCGCGGGCGCTGGAGGTGTAGCCCATCCCCAGATCGCGGTTGGCGGGCACCGCGAACAGGATGAATTGCACCATCTGGAGAAGGCCGCAAAGGGTAAGGGCGGTCAGTTCCGGGGTCATGTCAGATCAGCCCGAGGATCAGGAGAGCGAGGGTTGCGATGGCCCCGACCATCCAGATCAGGCTGCGCCAGGGCTGCCAGCCCAAGGCATAGGCCGGGACATAGAGGATGCGCGCGGCGACATAGGCCCAGGCGAGGGCGGCGGTGGCGGTGGAGGTCTTTTGCGCCAGAACCACGACCGCGACAGCGATGATGAAGGGGCCGACATTTTCGGTGAAATTCGCGCTGGCCCGGCGCAGGCGCAGGGTCAGCGGGGAAAGCTGCGCGTCAAGGTTCTCGCGCGTGCCCATGTTGCCGTCGCGCCCGATGTCGCGGGTCAGGAAGCGTTGCGCCACGAAGATGGTGGCGAAATGCACCAGCGCCAGGGTGGAGAGGGCGGCGAGTTCGGGGGACATTCCGGGCCTCAGGCGGTTTGCAGGAATTGCGCGGTGAGGCCGCGGCCGAAGGCGGATTGCTTGGCCAGCCAGTCCTCGGCCTTGGGGCGGTTGGCGACCTCGAACAGGACGAGGATGGCAGAGGCGTCGCCCTTCCAGATCTGCAACGCGTTCAGCCCGGCATTGTGCATGTTTTCCGATTCCGCATCGAAGGCGGATTTCCAGGCGGCGTAGTCCGGGGCGGTGGTCTGGATCAGGAGTTGTGTCACGATGGGGACCTTTCAATCTGGAAACAGGAACATGTAAGGCCTGCGCCGGGCATGGGCGGGGGCGGTCGACCAGACCGCCCCCTGCCGGGCATCACAAATCCATCAACAGCCGCCTCGGGTCCTCCAGCGCCTCTTTGACGCGGACGAGGAACGTCACGGCGCCTTTGCCGTCGACGATGCGGTGGTCGTAGGAGAGCGCCAGATACATCATCGGGCGGATGACGATCTGGCCGTTCACCACCACCGGGCGGTCCTGGATCTTGTGCATGCCGAGGATGCCGGATTGCGGGGGGTTGAGGATCGGGCTGGACATCAGCGAGCCATAGACGCCGCCGTTCGAGATGGTGAAGGAACCGCCCTGCATTTCGGCCATGCTGAGCTTGCCGTCGCGGGCGCGCAGGCCGAGTTCGGCGATCTTCTTCTCGATCCCGGCAAAGGACATCTGGTCGGCGTCACGGACGACCGGGACGACGAGGCCCGAGGGGGTGCCGACCGCGACGCCCATATGGACATAGTTCTTGTAGACGACATCGGTGCCGTCGATCTCGGCATTGACCTCGGGCACCTCTTTCAGCGCATGGCAGCAGGCCTTCACGAAGAAGGACATGAAGCCAAGCTTGACGCCGTGCTTCTTCTCGAACACGTCCTTGTATTCGTTGCGCAGGGACATGATGCCGGACATGTCGACCTCGTTATAGGTCGTCAGCATGGCGGCGGTGTTCTGCGCGTCCTTCAGGCGGCGGGCGATGGTCTGGCGCAGGCGGGTCATCTTGACGCGCTCTTCGCGGGCGGCGTCGTCGGCGGGGACGGGCGCGCGCGGAATGGCGGCGGGCGCGGGGGTGGCGACGGCGGCGGCAGCGGCCCCGGCGGCACCGGCCAGGGTGCGGGCCACGTCTTCCTTCATCACGCGGCCATCCTTGCCGGTGGCCTGCACCGCGTCACGGTTGAGGCCCGCCTCGGCCATGGCCTTTTTCGCCGAGGGCGCGTCTTCGACATCGGCGCGCGGTTTCGGGGTTTCGGGGCCCGCACCCGGAGAGCCGACGGCGGCGGCCGCTTCGGCCTTCGGTTCGGGGGCCTTTTCGGCCTTGGTGGCGGGGGCGGCCGCGGTGGCGCCTTCGGTCACGATGGCCAGCCGCGCATTGGCGGCGACCGTGGTGCCTTCGGGGGCAAGGATTTCGGCCAGAACACCGGCGACGGGGCTGGGAACCTCGACCGAGACCTTGTCGGTTTCCAGTTCGCACAGCATCTCGTCCACCTTCACGGCATCGCCCGGCTTCTTGAACCAGGTGGACACGGTGGCCTCGGACACGCTTTCCCCAAGGGCGGGAACCATAACGTCGGTCATCATCAACTCCTTCAGGCGATGGTCAGCGCGGCATTGACCAGCGCGGTTTGTTCGAATTTGTGACGCGAGGCGAGGCCGGTCGCGGGCGAGGCGCTGGCCATGCGGCCTGCGTATGTCGCGCGCGTGGGCGTGCTGCGGATTTTGGTCAGCAGCACTTCCAGCTCGGGCTCGATGAAGGACCAGGCGCCCTGGTTCTTCGGCTCTTCCTGGCACCAGACCACGTCGGCATTGGGGAAGCGCGACAGTTCCGCCGTCAGCGCCATGCCCGGCACGGGGTAGATCTGTTCCAGACGCAACAGATAGACGTCGTCAAGTTCACGCGCGTCGCGTTCGGCCAGAAGGTCGTAATAGACCTTGCCCGAGCAGAGGACGACGCGGCGGATCTTCTTGTCGGCCTTCAGCTTCAGCGTGGAATTGCCCTTCTGGGCATCGTCCCACAGCACGCGGTGGAAGGTCGATCCGGTGGTGAAATCCTCGGCCGTCGAGATGCACATCGGATGGCGCAGCAGCGACTTCGGCGTCATCAGGATCAGCGGTTTTCTGTAGCTGCGGTGCATCTGGCGGCGCAGGATGTGGAAATAATTGGCGGGCGTCGAACAGTTGGCGACGATCCAGTTTTCCTCGGCCGACAGTTGCAGGAAGCGTTCCAGACGGGCCGAGGAATGTTCCGGCCCCTGGCCTTCGTAGCCATGCGGCAGAAGGACGACCAGCCCCGACATCCGCAGCCATTTCGATTCGCCCGAGTTGACGAACTGGTCGAACATGATCTGCGCGCCATTGGCGAAATCGCCGAACTGGGCTTCCCACAGGGTCAGGCCGTTGGGTTCGGACAGCGAATAGCCGTATTCGAAGCCAAGGACGGCATATTCCGACAGCATGGAGTCGATGACTTCATACTTTGCCTGACCGGGACGGATGTGGTTCAGCGGGTAATAGCGTTCCTCGGTGTCCTGGTCGATCAGCGCGGAATGGCGCTGGCTGAAGGTGCCGCGGGTGCAGTCCTGCCCGGCCAGACGCACCGGGAAGCCTTCGACCTCAAGACTGCCGAAGGCCAGCGCCTCGGCCGTGGCCCAGTCGAAGCCCTTGCCGGATTCGAACATCTTCGCCTTGGCCTCAAGCTGGCGGGCGACGGTCTTGTGGATATGGAACCCTTCGGGCACGCGGGTCAGCGCGGTTCCGATCTCGGCCAGGGTTTCGGGCTGGATCCAGGTTTCGCCGCGCTGGTAGCTTTCCAGATCCTTGGTCTGCATGTTCTTCCAGCGTCCGTCCAGCCAGTCGGCCTTGTTCGGGCGATAGTCCTTGCCGGCCTCGAATTCCTCGTTCAGGCGGGCCTGGAAGGCGGCTTTCATGTCCTCGATCTCGCCTTCGGGGATCAGCCCGTCGGCCACCAGACGTTCGGTATAAAGCTGAAGCGTGGTCTTCTGCTTGCGGATGCGGTTGTACATCGCCGGGTTGGTGAACATCGGCTCGTCGCCTTCGTTGTGACCGAAGCGGCGGTAGCAGATGATGTCCAGCACGACATCCTTGTGGAACTGCTGGCGGAATTCGGTGGCGACGCGGGCGGCATGGACCACGGCTTCGGGATCGTCGCCGTTGACGTGGAAGATCGGCGCCTCGACCATCAGGGCGATGTCGGTCGGATAGGGCGACGTGCGGCTGAAATGCGGCGCGGTGGTAAAGCCGATCTGGTTGTTGACGATGATATGGATGCAGCCGCCGGTGCGGTGGCCCTTGATGCCCGACAGTTGCAGGCATTCGGCCACGACGCCCTGACCGGCAAAGGCGGCATCGCCATGCAGCAGGATCGGCAGGACAGAGGTGCGGTCGATGTTGTCGCCGAACTGGTCCTGCTTGGCGCGGACCTTGCCCAGGACAACCGGGTTGACCGCCTCAAGGTGGCTTGGGTTGGCGGTCAGCGACAGGTGAACCTTGTTGCCGTCGAAATCGCGGTCGGCCGAGGCACCAAGGTGGTATTTCACATCGCCCGAACCGTCCACGTCCTCGGGCTTGTAGCTGCCGCCCTGGAATTCGTTGAAGATGGCGCGATAGGGCTTCATCAGCACGTTGGCCAGCACGTTCAGCCGCCCGCGGTGCGGCATGCCGACGACGATTTCCTTCACGCCCAGCTGGCCGCCGCGCTTGATGATCTGCTCCATCGCCGGGATCAGCGCCTCGGCTCCGTCAAGGCCGAAGCGTTTGGTCCCCATGTATTTGACGTGCAAGAATTTCTCGTAGCCTTCGGCCTCGACCAGCTTGTTCAAAATGGCCTTGCGGCCTTCGCGGGTGAAGGCGATTTCCTTGCCATAGCCTTCGATCCGTTCCTTCAGCCAGGACGATTGCTCGGGGTCCGAGATGTGCATGTATTGCAGCGCGAAGGTCCCGCAATAGGTGCGCTTCAGGATGTCGAGGATCTGACGCATCGAGGCATGGGTCAGGCCCAGCACGTTGTCGATGAAGATCGGCCGGTCCATGTCGGCTTCGGTGAAGCCATAGGATTCGGGGTCCAGCTCGGGGTGCGGGTTCTGTTCGCGCATGCCCAGCGGGTCCAGATCGGCGGCCAGGTGGCCACGGATGCGGTAGGCGCGGATGATCATCAGCGCCCGGATGCTGTCGATCACGGCGCGTTGCAGCTGCGCCTCGGTCAGGTTCACGCCCTGATCGGCGGCCTTGGCGGCGATCTTGGCCCCGGCGGCCCTGGCATCCTTGGCGGGGGCGGCGGGCCATTCCCCGGTCAGCGCGGCGGTCAGATCATCGGCCGGTTGCGGCGGCCAGTCGGGCCGCGCCCAACTGGGGCCATTGGCGGCGTGCTTGGCATCCAACTCGCTGTCGCCCAGCGCGCGGAAGAATTCGGCCCAGCCGGCATCGACCGAATTCGGGTCCTCGGCATAGCGGGCCTGAAGCTGGTCGACATAATCGGCATTCGCCCCATCCAGGAAGGACGAGGCGTTGAAGGCGGCGGTGGGGGATTGGTCGGTCATGACCCGTGCTCCTTGAAGCTGGAACGGTCGTTGTCTGGATTGGCTTTCAGTTCAGCGGGATCGAACATGCGTAAATTTCGCCCTTTTCACTGGAGCGGGTCTTCGGAATATCCGAAGCGTTCAAAGCTGTAGGCCATTCGGCGGCGCACAATGTCCACCAGATCACAGTCGAAGTAATCGGCAACTGGACGTCCGCGTCGCATCCCCTGTGTCACCTTGGTAACGGGCAGACGCACCCGCGCCTGATCAAGCCCGAGGTCCGTGGCAAGCGAAGTCAACACGTCTGGAAGCCCTTCAAAGCGCAGGGTGTGATCTATGCAGTATTCCCCGTCAATGAAGAGGATATCTTCGTCGGTAGGCCAAGTTTCGCTGCGAACATGGGCGCTGAACTCGGCCCTGATGTCATCAAAACTCATCGCCTCAAGAAGCTTGTCATGTCCGGCAGCTCGCGCCAAAGCCGACGCATGGCGATCCCAGTGGAAATATGATACCATCCGGTCGAAAGGATTGCGGACGACCGCAACGCGGCGATAGCTGGACCATATGTGTTCGCCGACGGATGCGCGCAGTTGCGCAGCCGAGATGTGGTTGAACCATTTGTGGTCCAGTTCGGTGCGAAGGTCGGTGTTCGTCAGTTGTATCCTCATGCCGACGATGCCGCGTTCGGACACGACCGCATGATGAAATTCGACCACAGGCAGATCCGGATCGGGTGCTGCAAAGGGTTCCAGCGCCATCTCGACAGAAGTTCCAGCGCATTTGCGGCCCTTAAGATAGATGAAGCGATGAGCGTGAGAAACCAGCATCAGTCCTTGCTCCGGGCCGCAGGGCGGCAGGATCGCTGTCTAGCCAATAGTCGCCGTTCGCTTTGCATCCTCAGCCCTTGATCGCCTTCAGGACGGCCTCGCCCAGCGTGGCGGGGCTGTCGGCGACGACGATCCCGGCGGATTTCATCGCCTCGATCTTGCTCTCGGCGTCGCCCTTGCCGCCCGCGACGATGGCTCCGGCATGGCCCATGCGGCGGCCGGGGGGGGCGGTGCGGCCGGCGATGAAGCCTGCGGTGGGCTTCCAGCGGCCCTTCTTCTTTTCATCGGCCAGGAATTGCGCGGCGTCCTCCTCGGCGCTGCCGCCGATCTCGCCGATCATGATGATGGAATGGGTTTCCGGGTCGGCGAGGAACATCTCCAGCACGTCGATGTGTTCGGTGCCCTTGATCGGGTCGCCGCCGATGCCGACGGCCGAAGACTGGCCAAGGCCCACATCGGTGGTCTGTTTCACCGCCTCGTAGGTCAGCGTGCCGGACCGCGAGACGACCCCGACCGAGCCGACCGAGAAGATGCTGCCGGGCATGATGCCGATCTTGCACTGGTTCGGCGTCATCACGCCGGGGCAGTTCGGCCCGATCAGGCGCGACTTCGAGTTGATGAGGGCACGCTTGACGCGCATCATGTCCATCACCGGGATGCCTTCGGTGATGCAGACGATCAGCGGGATTTCGGCGTCGATCGCCTCAAGGATGCTGTCGGCGGCAAAGGGCGGCGGGACGTAGATCGCTGTGGCATCGGCCCCGGTTTTCGCCACGGCCTCATGCACCGAGTCGAAGACGGGCAGGCCCAGGTGTTCGGTCCCGCCCTTGCCGGGGGTCACGCCGCCCACCATGCGCGTGCCATAGGCGATGGCCTGTTCGGAGTGGAAGGTGCCCTGGCTGCCGGTGAAGCCCTGGCAGATGACCTTGGTGTTTTTGTCGACGAGAACGGCCATCGGGGCCTCCTTCAGGATATGACCATCATTTCGGCGCCTGATCTTACACGCGCCGCAAGACTTCTGTTCCGCCCACGCCGCCCGGTCAGGGGCAGGTGATCGTGATGCTGCGCCCGTCGGTCCGGCCCTGTTCCGCCATCGCGGATTGTTCGGCACAGACCGGTGCCAGATCGTTTTCCGTATTCGCGCCCAGGCCGCCACAGGCCGAGAGGGTGAGCGCGACGAGAAACAGGGACAGACGCATCGGGTTTCCTTTTCGGAACGTTACTGGTTACTGCAAACCGGGCAGGCGGATCAGCCGCCTGCCTTGAACGAAAAGCGGAGCTGGCTGGTGGCCGCATCCGAACAGACGGGATCATTGCCGGACGAGGTGACTTCGGCCACGACACCGGCGGCAAGGGCATAGGCATCGCAGCCCATGTCGCTGCTGGCGGCGTCCAGCGCGAAACCGCCCGCACCGGCAAGGATCTGAAGATTGCCGGTTGCCACATCGGTGCCCTGGATTTCCGAATAGGCGGCGCAGAAGCTGCCGTCATCGGCCTGAAGGGCATAGAGATCGTCGCCGGAGGCGCGATATTCGATCAGGCCCATCTCGGCATCATCCGTGCGGGTCCAGCCGCCCTTGTCGAACAGCTTTGCCGTCTTTTCCACATCGCCCTGACCGGCAAGGCAGGCGGCCGCGGCACCGCGATAGGCGTCGACCGGATCGTCCTTCTTCAGGCCACGTGCCATGAATTCGACGGTCGACCATTCTTGCGCCAGCGCCGGGGCAGCGATCAGGGCGCACAGGGCTGCGACGACGGCCTTCACCCTTTCACCGCCTTGACGATCTTCTGCGCGCCGTCCTTCAGATCATCGGCGGCGATGACGTTCAGGCCGGATTCGTTGATGATCTTCTTGCCCAGCTCGACATTGGTGCCCTCAAGCCGCACCACCAGCGGGACCTTCAGGCCCACTTCCTTCACCGCGGCGACGATGCCTTCGGCGATGATGTCGCAGCGCATGATGCCACCGAAGATGTTGACGAGGATGCCTTTGACGTTGGGGTCCGAGGTGATGATCTTGAAGGCTTCCGTGACCTTTTCCTTCGTGGCGCCGCCGCCCACGTCCAGGAAGTTGGCCGGTTCGGCGCCGTAAAGCTTGATGATGTCCATCGTGGCCATGGCGAGGCCCGCGCCGTTGACCATGCAGCCGATTTCGCCATCCAGCGCGATGTAGTTCAGGTCGAACTTCGACGCGGCCAGTTCCTTGGGGTCTTCCTCGGTCTCGTCGCGCAGGGCGGCGATGTCGGGGTGACGGTAGATCGCATTGCCGTCAAAGCCCATCTTGGCATCCAGAAGCCGCAGCGATCCGTCCTTCAAGAGGCAGAAGGGGTTGATCTCCAGCATGTCCATGTCTTTCTCGACAAAGAGCTGGTAGAGCTTTTTCACGATCCCCACGCATTGCTTGACCTGCGCGCCTTCCAACCCAAGGGCAAAGGCGACGCGGCGGCCGTGGAAATCCTGCAACCCGGTGGCCGGGTCGATGGTCAGGGTGTGAATCTTTTCGGGCGTGTCATGGGCGACATCCTCGATCGACATGCCGCCTTCGGTCGAGCAGACGATCGAGATGCGGCTGGCCTGACGGTCGATCAGCAGCGCCAGGTAGAATTCCTTGGCGATGTCGCTGCCGTCCTCGATGTAGATCCGGTTCACCTGCTTGCCCGCCGGGCCGGTCTGGATGGTGACAAGCGTGCGGCCCAGCATCTGGCGGGCGAATTCGGCCGCCTCGGCGACCGAGCGTGCCAGCCGGACGCCGCCCTTTTCCCCGGCCTCGGGTTCCAGGAAATGGCCCTTGCCGCGGCCGCCGGCATGGATCTGCGATTTCACCACCCACAGGGGGCCGTCCATCTCGCCTGCGGCGGTCTTGGCCTCTTCGGCCTTCAGCACGACGCGGCCGTCCGAGACCGGGATGCCATAGCTGCGCAAAAGCGCCTTGGCCTGATATTCATGGATGTTCATCGCAGCACTCCGGGAAACGGGCAGTTGCGGCGGTTCTTGCATGAAAAACAGGCGGAGCCAAAGCTGTTTTCTGTAGGAAATCGGGAAATTCCGGCGAAATCGGTCATTTGTGATCACACGCTTTCAGGCTGTGATCACGGGTTTGATTTCTGTGATCACATGTGCCCGAAGGCCAGTGCCGAAGAGGGTGCCAACGTGATTCGCCGCCGGTCAGTTCAGGAACACCGCGAACAGCAGCGAGTCGCCCCAGACCAGATCCTCGAAATCCCGCCAGGCCTGCATCGTCGCCTGCGGCCCCTTGCGGACGTAAGGCAGAAAGCCCTCGCCCTGCACCATGGCGACCAGATCCAGCGCCGGGGGATCCTTGAACATCAGCGAGACGTCGATCCCCGCCTCGGCCCCATAGCGCCAGTGCGGCACCAGGAGCGCGCCGGTCAGCATCCCCTCGGCATCGGCCAGCACGGCCTGCCAGCGCGCGCCGGTGCCGGGCGGCATGGTCAGGCCAAGGCCCGAGACCTGCCGGTCGTTCGGAATCCATTCGCTGTCATTGTCGGTTTCGGCCTCGACCAGCGACCAGAAGCGGCGGTTCTCGCGGATCATGCCCAGAAGGTGATCATGGGCCGAAGCGGCAAGCGCGGGATCGGGTTTCGTCGCCAGCGCATGCAGGATGATCGCCACCCGGTCGGCCTGCTTGCCGAACATCATGTCCATCGCAGTGTTCGGCGGGGTGCTGCCGTGGAATTCCGCCATCTTCGCGGCCGAGGCGGTGATGCGGTCGACCGATGCCGCCGGATCATAGGCCAGGGCCGCCTGTGTGAAGGCCGACAGAAGATGGGTATAGGCGGTCAGCCAGGCGGCATCGGCAGTGTCGAAGCGGATGACGGGGGCATTCATCCCGTCGCCCGCCAGCCGACCGGACCCCAGCGCCAGCCCGGCCACTTCGGCCACATCCTCGCCCGGATCGCGGCTGCCGCTGGCGTTGATGTCGAACCACAGGTCGCCGACCGAAAGCTCCAGCGCGAAATCCTGCGCGCCGAGTTGGGCAAGGGCGGCGCGGGCGGCGTCCATGTCGCCGTCGATCCCGGTCAGCAAGGTCCCGAGATCTGCACCGGTGAAGGGGCGGGCCTGCGGATTCTGCGGGATCGGCAGGCGCAGGATCGGCAGTTCCGACCAGTCTGCACTCAGCCCGGTCTGCCAGCGCAATTGCAACGCGGCCTCGACGCCGGACAGAAAGCGCAGGCCCGCCAGCGCGAAAAGATCGGCGGGCGCAGGATCGGGCAGCGCGGCAAGCCGGCTTTCGGTGGCCGCCAGCCCCTTGGCGGCGATCTCGGCCGAGAGCGGAGAAGGCTCGGCCAGGGCCAGGCCAGGCAAGAGCGCAAGGGCGGCAGCGAGACAGGCGCGCATCGGGTCCTCCGTTATCCTGTGCGCCAAAGGATGCGCCGCCGGACGATGCCGGTCAACGGCGGCCGGGGTCGGGAAAACCGACGGTTTTCAGACGGAGCGGCCTTGCGGCCGCAAGCTTTTTGTCTCGCCTCTGCGCGTTCCGCGCAACCGGCTCGGGCCGCTCGCGGTCTGCTCGAACCGATGGCGCAGCCCGCTCGCACCTCCGGCGGGGATATTTCAGGAAGGGAAAGCGGAGATGTTTCTGCTTTCCCTTCTGCAAATATCCTGGGGAGTTTGAGGGGCAAGGCCCCTCATCCCCCGAGGAGGAGGCGAAGGCCGACGACGAGACAAGAACCTTGCGAAGCTCTGCAAGATTACTGCGGCACCAGCACGCAGAGGCGCTGGCCGCGCGGCAGGCGGGTGTTGCGCCAGTCTGGCGAGAAATCGGCGGCTTGGGCGTCGGCCTCCACCGCCCCGGCGGTGCGGTGATAGGGCGGGCGGTCGGCGTGTGTGACCACGCTATCGGGCTGGCGCAACGGGCCCTGGTGGTCTTCGGGGGCCAGGAAGACGGTCAGCAGCAGTTTGCGCAGGCCCGGCAGCCGCAGGCGCAGGTTGTGCAGGGCCGGGCGCAGGGTCGGGGCGGGAAGATGGGTGAAGACACCGAAGGCGATGGCGATGTCGATGTCCGGCGGAAGGCCGGGGAAGGCGAAATCCCTGTCCTCGATCAGTTGCGCCAGCGGCAGGCGCGCTTGCAGATCGGGCGTCAGCTCCGCCTCCCATCCGCGTCGCATCAGCGCCAGGCTGGCATCGGTGCCCCAGTAGTTTCCGGGGTCCAGATAGCCGACGGCCATATGGCCCAGCCGCAGGCTGCCGCAGCCGATGTCGAGAAGGCGGTGGTCAGGCCGCAGGCCCGCGTCGCGCAGGGCGGCCATCTGGGCACGGGCGGTTTCCTCCCACCGGCCGCCGACGATGTCGCGGTGTTTTCCGGCCGCAAGGGCCCGGTCGTAGAAGCCGGGCACCAGATAGGGTGAGGTCACGGTTTCTTCTGGGCGGCAGCCTTCATCCGGGCCAGCAGGGCCGCCTTGTCATTGGCGGGGTCATGGGCGGGCGGTTTCGGCGCGCCCTTCTGCGCACCGCGTTTCGACTTGGGCGAGGTCTTGGCGGAATTGGCACCGCCGGATTTGGAATAGTCCATCGGAATCTCCTGTTCCTCTGTGCCATGCCAGAGCCTTGGAGGCGGCACAAGGGATGCCTTGCCGTCCGGCTTGCGCCCGTCAGACTGGCATGGAACAGATCGGCGGATCAACCGGGGCGGGGCAGGGGCATGCAAAAGGCGATGATCTTCCTGATCCTGGCGATCGTGCTGGAGGTGGTGGCGACCACGGCGCTGGCGCGGTCGCAGAGTTTCTCGCGGCTCTGGCCCAGCGTGGTGGCCGTGCTGGGCTATGCCGGGGCGTTCTGGTTCCTGTCCTTTCCCTTGCGGGTGATGCCGACCGGGGTGGTCTATGCGCTGTGGTCGGGCTTCGGGATCGTGCTGATCACGCTGGTGGCCTGGCTTTGGGCGAAGCAGGCGCTGGATCTGGCGGCGATCCTGGGGCTGGGGCTGATCATGGCGGGGGTGCTGGTGATTCACCTGTTCTCGAAATCGGTGCCGCATTGAAAAGGGCGTCTCCGGCCAGCGGAGACGCCCCTTCACAGCCGCAAAGATGGCCTTAAGCCAGCGAGGGGTCGATGCCCTTGCAGGCCGCGACGAGGCCGCGGACCGCTTCGATCGACTTGGTCATCATCGCCTGCTCATCCGCGTTCAGCTTGATGTCGACGATGCGTTCGATCCCGCCCGCGCCGATGATGGTGGGGACGCCGACATAAAGGCCGTCCAGCCCATAGGCGCCTTTCACATAGGCCGCGCAGGGCAGCAGGCGTTTCTGGTCCTTGAGGAAGGCCTCGGCCATTTCGATGGCCGACGTGGCGGGGGCGTAGAAGGCCGAGCCGGTCTTCAAGAGGCCGACGATCTCGGCCCCGCCGTCGCGGGTGCGCTGGACGATGGCATCCAGCTTCTCCTGCGTGGTCCAGCCCATCGCCACCAGATCGGGCAGCGGAATGCCGGCAACCGTGGAATAGCGGGTCAGCGGCACCATGGTATCGCCGTGGCCGCCGAGGACGAAGCCGGTCACGTCGCGCATCGAGACGTTGAATTCGACCGACAGGAAATGGCGGAAGCGGGCGGCGTCCAGCACCCCGGCCATGCCGACGACCATGTGATGCGGCAGGCCCGAGAATTCGCGCAGCGCCCAGACCATCGCGTCCAGCGGGTTGGTGATGCAGATCACGAAGGCGTTCGGGGCATATTGCTTGATGCCCTCGCCCACCGCCTTCATCACCTTGAGGTTGATGCCCAGCAGGTCGTCGCGGCTCATGCCCGGCTTGCGCGGCACGCCGGCGGTGACGATGCAGACAT
>DAIOGH010000029.1:0-50336 GCA_036745335.1 Paracoccaceae bacterium | reverse complement strand
ACATCACCTGCGCCTCGATCAGCTCGGCCTCGGCATCGCCGATGGAATAGACGTTACGTACCCGGCCATGCCGGATATGGCGCAGGATCGAACTGACCGTGGTGGCGCGCGGGTTGATATAGGCGTCGATGTCCAGGGGGGCCATCAGCGGTGCAAGCGTGGGATCGTTCACCAGCGCGATGGACAGCCGGCACCCCGCCTGTTTTGCCCGCACCGCCGCCAGAAGATTGGTCTTGTCGTCATCCGTCACCGCCAACACCGCATCGGCGCGGTCGATGGCGGCTTCCATCAACAGATCCATGTCCATGCCGTCGCCGAACAGCACGATGGTGCGTTCCAGCGCATCGGCGGCGCGTTCGGCGATGCCGCGGTTCTTTTCGATGATCTTGGCACGGGTGCGGTCGGTGCGCTGCTCCAGCGCCTGCGCCACCCGAAGCCCGACATTGCCGCCGCCGATGATCACCACCCGCTCCTGCTTGCGGTTCTTCTTGCCAAAGATCTCAAGGCAGCGGTTCACGTCCTCGGAATGGGTGAAGACATAGATCTGATCGTCAGGCAGCAGTTGGTCGCCGGGTTCGGGGGCGAAAAGCCTGTCCTCGCGCCGGATGCCGGTGACGATGGCGCGCAGGGTGGGGAAAAGTTCGTTCAGCTGCCGCAGGGGCGTGTTCAGCACCGGGCAATCCTCGGCCAGCTGGATGCCCAAGAGCTGCGCGCCGCCGCCCATGAATATCTCGGTGTCAAAGGTGGCGGGGGCGGCAAGCCGTTGCAGGGCGGCCTCGGCCACCTCGCGTTCGGGGCTGATCACCACGTCGATGGCCAGCCGGTCAAGGTTGTAGACATCGGAATAGGCGGTTTCCAGATATTCCTGTGCCCGGATGCGGGCGATCTTGCGGGTGACGTTGAAGGCCGCCGCCGCGATCTGGCAGCAGACCATGTTCACTTCGTCCGAATGGGTGGCGGCGATGATCATGTCGGCATCGCGGGCCCCGGCACGGGCCAGCACATCGGGGTGGCTGGCAAAACCGACAACGCCCTGCACATCCAGCGTCTCGGTGGCGCGGCGGACCAGATCGGCATTCACGTCGACCACGGTCACATCGTTCTTTTCGCCCGAAAGATGCCGGGCGATCTGCCAGCCCACCTGCCCCGCGCCGCAGATGATCACCTTCATCCGTCACATCCTTGCCCTGTGGCCCCGCCCTTGGCCTTCCGTGTCGCATTTGCCGGGGGGCGGGTCAATTCGCCGGGTTCAGGCCTCTTCTTCCTCATCCTCGAAATGCGCGCCACGCGGGCCGGATTTCCCGCCCGTGACCACGCCCAGCGACTTCAGCTTGCGGTGCAGGGCGCTGCGCTCCATGCCGACGAAATTGGCCGTGCGGCTGATGTTGCCGCCGAATCGGTTGATCTGGGTCAGCAGGTATTCGCGTTCGAACAACTCGCGCGCCTCGCGCAGCGGCAAGGTGGCCACCCTGCCGCCCAGAACGATGCCGTCACTGCCCGCAGCCGCGGCGGTTTCCATGCCGGGCAGTTCGCGTGCCTCGATCGGGCCGCCGCCTTCGCCCAGGATCAGCACCCGTTCGATCACGTTGCGCAACTGGCGTATGTTGCCGGGCCAGGGCATCGTTTGCAGCATCGCCTCGGCATCCGGGGTCAGCACCCGTGCGGGCAGGCCCTGGGTGCGGTGGAACCAGTCGACGAAATAACCTGTCAGTTCGGGAATATCCTCGCGCCGTTCGGCCAGCGGCGGCACCGCGATCGGCACCACGTTCAGCCGGTCATAAAGTTCCTGACGGAACCGTCCGCCACGGATTTCGGCCGGAAGATCGCGGGTCGTCGAGGAAATCACCCGCAGATCGACGCGCACCTTGTCGGTGCCGCCCGACCGGGTGAATTGCTGTTCCGTCAGCACACGCAGGATTTTCGACTGTGTGCCCAGCGGCATGTCGCCGATTTCGTCGAAATAGATTACGCCGCCATGCGCCTGCTCCAGAAGCCCTGGCTCGACCCCGCGTTCCGCCGTCTCGCGCCCGAACAGCACCTCTTCCATCCGGTCCGGCTCCACCGTGGCGCTGCTGACGGTGACGAAGGGAGCCGCCGCACGGTTGGAATTGCCGTGAATATAGCGCGCGGCCAGTTCCTTTCCGGTGCCGGGCTGGCCGGTCAGCATCACCCGACCGTTCGACTTGGTCACTTTTTCCAGATTTGCCTTCAAGGCCTTGAAGGCCGGACTTGAACCGATCATCTCGGAGGTGGTCACGTCCTTGCGTCGCAGGTCCTGGTTTTCGCGCCGCAGGCGGCTGGTCTCCATTGCGCGCCCGACCACGACCATCAACTGATCGATGTTGAACGGCTTTTCGATGAAATCATAGGCCCCCTGCTTGATCGCCGCGACGGCGATTTCGATGTTGCCGTGACCCGAGATGATGATGATCGGAATGTCAGGGTTGTCGCGCTTGACCGTCTTCAGGATGTCGATCCCGTCCATCCGGCTGTCCTTAAGCCAGATGTCCAGCACCATCAGATGCGGCGGATCGGCGTTGATCTCGGCCATGCATTCATCGGAATTCGCTGCAAGACGAACGGGATAGCCTTCGTCCCTCAGAATATCCCCGATCAGTTCGCGGATATCTTTTTCGTCGTCGACGATCAGAATGCTCATGCTTCACCCCCCTGGGCCGTGCCTTGCGGCCCGATGTTCCGGCCCATCCGGCGCTTGGCCAGCCGCGGAAGGCGGATCTCGGCCATGGCGCCCGCATGGGCATTGCCTTCGAACACCGGGGCATCCAGCAGCGCCAGCTGCCCGCCGTGTTCCTCGATGATCTTCTTGACGATGGGCAGGCCCAGTCCGGTGCCCTTTTCGCGCGTCGTCACATAGGGTTCGAACAGCCGTGCGCGGTCGGGCGGCAGGCCGATGCCGTTGTCCATGATGCGGATGATGCTTTCGCCATCGCCGGCCTGCATCTCGATGCGGATTTCAGGGTGAAATCCATCCGGCGCACCTTTTTCTTGCAAGGAATCAATGGCTTCACCGGCGTTCTTTACAAGATTTGTCAACGCCTGGCTGATCATGGTGGCATCCAGATCCAGCAGGACCGGCCCTTCGGGAATCTCGGAGCGGAACTGCACGGCCGGCTGGCCCGCTTCCTGCAATGTCACCGCGTCACGCAGGATGGCGACCAGATCGGTTTCCTTCCGGTCCGGTTCGGGCATGCGGGCAAATTTGGAAAACTCGTCCACGATGCGGCGCAAGTCATTGGTCTGGCGCACGATGACATCGGTCAGGGCTTCCAGGTCCGCGGGCTCCTGCACCTGGGGGCGGAACTTGCGCTTCAGCCGCTCGGCTGACAGCGCGATCGGGGTCAGCGGGTTCTTGATCTCATGCGCGATACGCCGGGCGACATCGCCCCAGGCCGCCATGCGCTGTGCCGTGACCAGATCGGTCACATCGTCAAAGGCCACCACAAAGCCTTCGACCCGCCCGCCTTCGGTCTGCCGTTCGGACATCCGCACCAGCAGGCTTTCCAGCTTGCCGCGGCGCGTCAGGCGGATCTCTTCCTGCACCGCCGTACCGGTTTCGTCCTTCAACCGACTGAAAAGATCCGAAAATTCTGGAACAACACCTTCCAGAGGCACCTCGGTCTGATCCCCCGGCAGGTCCAGCAGCCGTTCGGCCGCGCGGTTCACAAAGTCGATCCGGCCTTCGGGATCCAGCCCGATCACCCCGGCCGTCACGCTGGAAAGCACGGAATCGAACAGCCGACGGCGGCGTTCCGTGGTGCGGTGGCTGTCCACCAGCGCCTCACGCTGGCCTTTCAACTGCCGCGTCATCTGGTTGAACAGGCGTCCCACCATGGCGATTTCGTCATCGCCCTCTTCCTCGGGCACCTGCACGTCAAGATCGCCGCCCCCCACCATCTGCGCCGCCCCCGCCAGCCGCCCGACAGGGCGTGCCAGACGTTCGGCAAACCACAGGCCCAGCCAGACGGCGGCCAGGATCAGGATCAACGCGAAACCCAGATAGATCAGCCCGAAGTTGAATAGGATGCTGCCCCGATCGGCCTCCAGCTGATTGTAGACCTTCACCGTCTCTTGCGTTTCATCCAGCAGCGACAGGATCGAGCCGTCGACCTCGCGGCTGACGTAAAGATAGCGGTCGGCAAAGGCATCCAGATGCACCAGCGCGCGGAATTCGTTGTTGGGCCAGTCCTCCATCAGCTGCGGGCCCACCTCGCGGGCAAGGCGCAGGTCTTCGGCGGTGACGGGTTCGAAGCCGAACAGATAGGACCGGTCGCCGCGGGTCTTCAGCGTGCCGGTGCCGTCGATCAGATAGGCTTCCTTCAGGCCGCGCTGGATCAGTTCCTGCCCCTGGCTCAGCAAGGGGCGCAACTGGTCGTCACGCAAGAGGAAGGTCTGTTGCTTTGCGATGTTCAGATAGCCCGCCAGCGCCGTGGCATCGGCGGTCAGGTCTTCCCGCTGTTCGCCCTCATAGGCCTGGGCGGCCGCAAGGGACGACCCGACGACCGAACGCACCCGTTCCGAGAACCAGCCCTCCAGCCCCAGATTCACCGAAAGGACGGCAAAGACCGCCACCAGCACCGTGGGCACCAGCGCCATCCCGGCGAACACCCCGGTCAGCCGCAGGTGCAGCCGCGATCCCGCACTGCGGCTGCGGCGGTCGGCGATCATGCGCGCCACCCGCGCCATCACCAGCGCCGCAACAACCAGCACATAGACCAGATCGGTCAGCAGGATCAGCCGCAGCAGCGGAGAGTTGCCGCCCTGATTCATCGGCCCCAGCGCCAGGAAGGTGGCCACCACCAGCACGGGCCCCAGGAACACCAGGCCAAGCGTCATCGCCGTCTGCACCCGGCGCAGCCGGCGCAAACGTGACAATCGGGTCCAGAGATCCCGGCGCAGGGCGCGGTCGAGGCTGGTCATCACTCCGCTACATCTGGTGGCGTTTGCCGGGTATAGCTCCGGTGCAACGCTTGATGTTGCGGTTTTACATCAGCTTCCTGCGCCGTGTCACGCGGATATCGAGATCCGTGATCTTCTTGCGCAGAGTATTGCGGTTGATTCCCAAGAGATCGGCGCATTTCGCCTGATTGCCGGCCGTGGCATCCAGCGCGATCTCGATCAGCGGCATCTCCACCTCGCGCAGGATGCGCTGATAGACACCTGCGGGCGGCAGCTGTCCGCCATGCAGATCGAAATAGCGTTTCAGATGCCGGGCCACCGAAGCCGACAGCCTTTCGCCCTCGCCCCCGCCCTTCAGCGGCTCGGTCACGGGATGCGCGCCCAGCACCTGTTCCACCTCGGCCCGGCTGATGTCCGATTCGGCGCTTGTCACCAGCAGGCGGCGAATGGCGTTCTCCAGTTGCCGCACATTGCCCGGCCAGGAATAGGCCCGCACCATCTCGCGCGCCTCGTCCGACAGGCGGCGAGTGCTGCCAAGGTCCCGTTCCCCCCGCGTCAGGAAATGTTCGGCCAGAAGCGGGATGTCGTCGACCCGTTCGCGCAACGACGGCACATGCAGGGTGACGCCGCCCAGACGATAGAACAGATCCTGCCGGAATCCGCCGCCCTGCATCCGCGCGGTCAGGTCCACCTGACTGGTGGCCATGATCCGGGGCGCATTGTCGCCCAGCATGTCCAGCATCCGCACGGCGCGGGCCTGGGTGTCGTCATCGTAATCGGCCACCTCGTCGAACACGATCGACCCGCCCCTGGCCCGCGACAGCAGCGTGGCCGGGCCGTCCATCCCGGCCAGGTCGCCGGCCTGGGCCACCACGAAAGGCAGCGTCCGCCGGTCGGAGAAATCGTGGATCGCGCGGGCGATCAGGCTTTTTCCGGTGCCGGATTCGCCGGTTATCAGCACCGAAAGATCGGTATTCATCACCCGCGCCACCAGGCGATACAGCGCCTGCATCGCCGGGGTCCGCCCGACCATCGGCAGATCATCGCCGGCCTCGCGCTGTGGTTGCGGCGCGATTTTCGGCGCACGGCGCTTCTGTTCCAGCGCACGCGAGCTGCGCTTCATCAGATCGGGCAGATCGAAGGGCTTGGGCAGGTAGTCAAAGGCTTCGGCCTCGGCGGCCTGAATCGCGGTCATGATGGTGTTCTGCGCCGAGATGACGATCACCGGCAGGCCGGGGCGCATCTTGGAAATCCGCGGCAGCGCGTCCAGCCCGTTGCCATCGGGCATGATCACGTCCGAGATCACCAGTTCGCCCTTGCCCTCTTCGACCCAGCGCATCAGCGTCATCAGGCTGGAGGTGGCATGCACCTTGCAGCCCGCCCGTGTCAGCGCCTGGGTCAGCACCGTGCGGATGGTGCGGTCGTCATCTGCGACAAGAACAGTGCCGTCCATTGCTACAGGTCCTTCCTTTTGTCCTTGGGGGCCATGGGCAGCGACAGGCGGAACACCGTACGCCCCGGTACGGAATCCACGCTGATCCAGCCGTCATGGTCGGAAATGATCTTGGAGACGAGGGCGAGCCCCAGCCCGGTGCCGTTCTCGCGACCGGAGACGAAGGGCTCGAAGACCTCGGCGGCGATGTCGGGCGGCAGGCCGGGACCATCGTCGATGATTTCCACGTTCAGCGGCAGGGCGGCGGGCGGGCCATCCTTGCGGCGCATCCGCAGCGACAGGTCGTAGAACGTGCGCAGGCGTATGGTGCCGCGGCGGTTTCCCGCCGCCTCGGCCGCGTTCTTGATCAGGTTCAGGAACACCTGCATCAGCTGATCGGGATCGGCCCAGGTCGGCGGCAGCGAGGGATCGTAATCCTCGAGGATCGTCATATGCGCGGCGAAGCCGACCAGGGCGGATTTCCGCGCCCGGTCCAGCGCATCATGGATGTTGACCGCGCGCCGGTCCGGCGGGCGCAGGTTGCCGAACTGTTCCACCTGCTCCAGCAGCTTCACGATGCGGCGGGTTTCCTCGACGATCAGATCGGTCAGTTCCTGATCCTCGGGCGTGAGACCCATCGACAACAACTGTGCCGCGCCCGAAATGCCGGCCAGCGGGTTCTTGATCTCATGCGCCAGCATCTCGGCCATGCCGATGGCCGATCGCGCGGCACTCTTGACGCCCATCGACCGGCCCAGCCGGTCGGCAATCTCGCGCGGGGACAGGATCAGCATGACGATCCCTGGATTGTCATGCATCGGAGCGACATGGATGTTGCATTGCACCGGCGGCCGGTCGCCGGTGGTGACATCCACATCGTTGATGTTCAGCGGCGACTGGTTGGCGCGGGCGCGGGCGACGGCCTCTTCCATCGGTGCATCGACCGACAGCCGGTCAAAGGCGGGCTGGCCGGTCAGGCTGCGGCTTGAGACGTTGAAGAAGGACTCGGCCACCGGGTTCACCTCAAGGATCAGGTTCGTCGGGTCGATCAACAGCGTCGGCAACGGCAGCGAAGCCCAGATCACTCCCGGCACCGGATAGGGCAGGCGATAGGCAGTCATGCGGCCACCTCCATATCGGCAAAGGCGGCAAGGATCAGGCGGATCACCTGATCGGGATCGGTCGCGGTCAGGATGGCGTCGCGCGCCTGCGGAAGACCCGCGTCCTCCAGATACCAGCCCAGATGCTTGCGCGCACAGCGCAGGCCAAGGTCGCGGCCGTAAAAGGACAGCATGTCCTGGTAATGCGCCACGATCATCGCGGCCAGATCCATACCCTGCGGTATGGCGGGCGCGGGCGTGCCGTGCAGGGCATGGGCGATTTCGGCCAGCCGCCAGGGCGCGCCCTGCGCACCGCGCCCCACCATCACCCCATCCGCCCCCGAATGGTCCAGCGCAGCCCTTGCCGCCCCGGCGTCGGTGATGTCGCCATTGGCGATGACGGGGATCGCCACCGCCTCTTTCACCGCCCGGATGGCGCGCCAGTCGGCATGGCCCTTGTAGAACTGGCAGCGGGTGCGGCCGTGAATCACCACCATCCGCACGCCTGCCGCTTCGGCGCGCCGCGCCAGATCGGGCGCATTCAGCTCTGTATCGTCCCAACCCAGCCGGGTCTTCAGCGTCACCGGCACGCTGACCGCACCCACCACCGACTCGATCAACTGCATCGCCAGATCGAGATCGCGCAAGAGCGCCGACCCGCACAGCCCCGTCGTGACCCGTTTCGACGGGCATCCCATGTTGATGTCGATGACGCGGGCCCCCTGCCCCTCGCACCATTTCGCGGCCTCGGCCATCAGTGCGGGGTCGCGGCCCGCCAGTTGCACAGAGGTCGCCACATCCTCGAATCCCAGTTCTGCCCGCGCCCGCGCCTCGGGCTTGGCGCGCAGCACCTCGTCGCTGGCGATCATCTCGCTGACCACCAGCCCCGCGCCAAAGCGGCCGACCAGCCTGCGGAACGGCAGGTCGGTGATTCCCGCCAGTGGAGCCAGCAGGACGGGGGGATCAACGGTGATCGGGCCAAGCGTCAGGGCCAATTGCCTTTTCCTTGTGCGTATGGGGTTTGACTACGCGCCCTGCGGGCGGTGCGAAAGGGATCCGCGGCATGCGAAAGGGCATATTCTGACCGAAAAACGGGCTTTGCACAATAATTGGGCAATCGCGCTGAAAAGCATGTCACATTGTCAGGCTGTCCGGCTTCGACTAGGAACACCCCGACAGGAGAGCCGCCATGACCACCGCCGTCATCATCGTCGCCGCAGGCCGGGGTGCCCGCGCCGGGGGCGATGTGCCAAAGCAATGGCAAAGCCTTGGCGGGACGACGGTTCTTGACCGGACCATCGCGGCCTTTGCCGGCATGCAACGGGTGCTGGTGCTGCATCCCGATGATTTCCCGCGCCTTGCTACCCTACCCGAAGGCACGACTCTGGTTGCCGGTGGCGCGACCCGCGCCGAAAGCGTCCTTGCCGCCTTGCGGGCGCTGGAAGGCACCGGCGTGACACGGGTGCTGATCCATGACGGCGCGCGGCCGCTGGTGTCGGCGGCACTGATCCGCCGGGTTCTGACGGCGCTGGACCGGGCCGGGGCAGCAGCCCCCGCCCTGCCCGTTTCGGATGCGCTGTGGCGCGGAGAGGCGGGAAAGGTCAGCGGCACGCAGGACCGCACGGGCCTGTATCGCGCCCAGACACCGCAGGGGTTTCACTTTCCGGCCATTCTGGCGGCCCATCGCGCCCATCCGGGCGGTTCGCTGGACGATGTCGAGGTGGCCCGCGCCGCCGGGCTTGACGTGGCGATCGTCGAGGGTGACGAAGACAATCTGAAACTGACCTGGCCCGGAGATTTCGACCGGGCCGAGGCGATATTGAGGATACAGGACCGGGAGGCGTGCGACTTGGATATCCGCACCGGCAACGGCTATGACGTGCATGCCTTCTGCGAAGGCGACCATCTCTGGCTTTGCGGGGTAAGGCTTCCCCATTCCAGGGGCTTGCTGGGCCATTCGGATGCGGATGTCGGCATGCATGCGCTGACCGATGCGATCTATGGCGCCTTGGCACAGGGCGACATCGGCCGCCATTTCCCGCCTTCGGACCCGCAATGGAAAGGGGCTGCCAGCCACATCTTTCTGACCCATGCGGCGGGGCTGGCGCGGGATAAGGGTTATCGGCTGTCGAACTGCGATGTGACTCTGGTCTGCGAACGCCCGAAGATCGGTCCCCATGCCATTGAAATGGCGAACGTTCTGGCGAATGTCATCGGCATTCCGGCGGATCGGGTCAGCGTCAAGGCCACCACATCGGAGCGCCTTGGCTTCACCGGCCGCGAGGAAGGCATTGCCGCGCTGGCCACCTGCACCCTGGTAAAGGCATGAAACTGATCACAACCTTCTTCGGAATCGGCCATCTGCGTCCCGCTTCGGGCACCTGGGCTTCGGCCGTCGCCCTTGCGCTTGGCGTGGCGATCGACCGCTGGCTGGGCTTTCCGGTGCTGGTGGCGGCCACGCTTGTGGTCACGGGTCTTGGATTCTGGGCCTGCAAGGCCAGCCTGCGCCCCGGCGAGGACCCCTCGGAAGTGGTGATCGACGAAGTGGCCGGGCAATGGCTGACGTTGCTGTTCCCGGCGGCGGCCTTCTGGCAGCACGGGGTCGAGAACTGGGCCGTGGTGGCCTATCCGGGCTGGGTTGGTGCCTTCCTGTTCTTCCGGCTGTTCGACATCTGGAAACCCTGGCTGGTGGGCCGGGCCGACCGTCGCCATGATGCGGCGGGCGTGATGCTGGATGATCTCTGGGCCGGGCTTTTTGCAGGTGTTGCGGTGATGGCCGCCGCCGGATTCTATCACGGGCTGGTGCAGCCATGGCTGGGCTAGCGGCCGATGTCTTGCAGCGCGCCCGCTATTGGGGCTTGCGCATCGCCACGGCGGAAAGCTGCACCGGCGGCATGGTGGCGGCGGCGCTGACCGATGTGCCGGGGGCATCGGATGTGGTCGATTGCGGCTTTGTCACCTATTCCAACGCCGCCAAGGTCGAGATGCTGGGGGTCAACCCCACGACGCTGCACGACCACGGCGCGGTGTCCGAACCCGTCGCGCGCGAGATGGCCGAAGGCGCGCTGCGCCGGTCGCAGGCCGGGGTGGCGGTGTCGATCACCGGCATTGCAGGCCCCGGCGGATCGGAGTTCAAACCCGAAGGCCGGGTTTGCTTTGGCCTGGCGCGTCAAGGCAGCGAGACGCAGGTGGAAACGGTGGAGTTTGGCGCGCGCGGTCGGGCGCAGGTGCGCAAGGCCGCAACGGAACACGCACTGGCGCTGCTGGCGGCGGCAATCGGCTGACCTGCCGTTCAGGGATGCGCCGCAAAGAAGCGCAGGATTTCGTCATTTGCCTCGATCTCCTGCGTCTTGCCGTCCTGAAGCCGTGCCTTGCGGCCACCGGGCCAGTGATGCGCCCCGCCTTCGATGGTCATCAGGCGCAGGATGACCCTGCCATTCTTCTGGTATTCGGTGACGGTGACAGACGTTCCGTCATCCTTGCGGTCGATGCTGCGGCTGGTCCTGGCCAGCCCGCCGCCCCAGGGGCCAAGAAACGCCTTCACCACCGAGGCGACCGATGAAAAGTCGGTCCGCGTCAGGCTGCTGTCGCCCTGCCCGCCGTCATAGGGCACCATCGGATCGGCGGTGCCGTGGATGATCAGCGCGGGCACCCGGCCCTGCACGCGGGTGCGGCTTGTGTCCATCGTGCCGGACACGCCCGCGACGGCGCGGACAAGGCCGGGGTTCCGGGCGGCGAAGGTTTCCGACAGGATCGCGCCGTTCGACATGCCGGTGATGTAGATGCCGGATCCGTCGACGCCGAAGCGGCTGGCGGCATCCGCAATGACCTGCCGCAGAAAGCCCATGTCATCGACACCGGCGCGCGCGGCATGGCCGCAGCAATAGCCGCCGTTCCAGGTCAGCAGCCTGTCGCCCCGCCGTCCGCTGCCCGCCGGAAAGGCCACGGCATAACCCGCGCGCGTGGCAGCACGGGCAAAGCCCGAGGCGCGGGCAAACTGGCCGGGGTCGCCGCCCCCGCCATGCAGGGCAAGGATCAGCGGCGCCCCTTGCGGTTTGGCCGGCAGAACGATGTCATACTGGCGGTCGCCCAGATGGACGGTTTCGGCAGCGGCGGGCAGGCCGAACAGCAGGACAGCGACAAGGACGGCAAATCTGCGCATGGTTCCCTCCGGCTGGACATGACGGCTTCACGCCAGACGGCACGGTTTCCGTCGCGTCAGGTCGGCGCGGGGCCGTAAAGCGCCTTTGCGCGGGACTCGAAGGCACGGACGATGCGCTGCATCGCCTCGTTGAACACCAGCCCGATGATGCCTTGCAGGATGGCATTGCGGAATTCGAAATCGACGAAGAATTCGACATCGCAGCCGCCGTCCACATCCCGGAAACTCCAGGTCGAACGCATGTATCTGAACGGCCCGTCCAGATATTCGGTCAGGATCCGGCCCTCCTCGGGCAGCAGCGTCACCCGGCTGCCGAATCTTTCGCGGAACACCTTGAAGCTGATCACCAGATCGGCCTCCATCACCTCGCCGCCCTCGACCGGCGTTCGGGACCGGATTCGGGCGGCGGAATTCCACGGCAGGAATTCGGGGTATCGCGGCACATCGGCCACCAGATCATACATCTGGCGGGCGGTGTAGGGCAGACGGCGGGTCTCGTGATGGGTCGGCATGGCTCTCGGGCTTTTGCCCAGATGTGGCCTGCCGGGGCAGGAAGATCAAGCGACGGCTGGCCGCAGGGCTAAAGTGCCGCCGCGCGTCGGGCGGCTTCGGCCTGTTCTTCGGGCGAATGCCGGGACATCGCTTCGGCGCAGCGTCCTTCGTATTCGGTGCCATCCCACAGCGGCGGCTGCGCCTCGGCCCAAAGGCACCAGGCCAGCGCCTGCACCTGATCGGGAAAGACCTGCGGATTGGCCCAGGCCATTTCGGCAATATCCATCCCGGCCATCGCATAGCCCTGCCCCGCCGCCCGCTGATAGAAATGCAGGGCAAGCCCCGGATCGGCTGGCCCGCCTTCGCCGAATTCCAGCATCTCGGCATAGTCGCGTTCGGCCCAGTCGATATGATGGGCGGCCGCCACTTCATAAAGCGCGCGTGCGGCGGGCAGATCGGCCGCGATGCCCTGCCCCGTCGCCGTCATCCAGGCCAGTTCCGCCGTGCCGCGCGCATCGCCCAGGGCGGCCGCGCGCTGGAACAGCGACAGCGCCGTCGCCGGGTCGGCACCGCCGCCCTGACCGTCCCGCAGCAGGATCGCCAGCGCGGACAGCGAAGGCGCATAATCCTGCCCGGCCGCCTTCCAGAAATATTCCCGCGCCCTGGCCTTGTCCTCGGCCACTCCACCCAGGCCCAATTCATGAAATGTCCCCAGATTGTGCAACGCCGTTGCAAATCCCTGATCAGCGGCAGCGGTATAGAGCGCCAGCGCCTTGGCAGGATCGACCGGAAGACCGCCCAGCCCATGTTCATGGTAAAAGCCCAGCATCGCCTGCGCGCGGGCATGTCCCGCAGCCGACTCGGCCTGCAAGACCGGAAGGGCGGCGGCGTGGTCCCCGGCGGCAAAGGCGGTTCTGGCCCGCAGCACCGCCAGATCGGCGGTCGTTTGCGCCAGAAGCGGGGCCGCGCACAACGCGAAAGCGGGGATAAGGATCACAGCGGGAAATCGCATGGCAAAAGCCTCCTCTTGAAATACGGCAAGGATAGCGCAAGGAAGGGGCTGCGCCTAAACATTTGCCGGGTGCGGAGCGAAGGGAATTCCATATGCCAGACCGCCCCTATGTGATCGACCAGATGATCAGCGCCAAATCCATCGCGGCGCGGGTCGAGGCGCTGGCGCGCGAGATCACGGCGCATTTCCAGGGCTGTGACAAGCTGGTGGTGGTGGGGCTTCTGCGCGGATCCTTCGTCTTCATCGCGGACCTCGTGCGCGAGATCGACCTGCCGGTCGAGGTGGATTTTCTCGAAGCCTCCAGCTACGGCGATTCCATGCATTCCAGCCGCGAGGTGCGCATCCTGAAGGATCTGCGCGGCGAAATTGCCGGCCGCGATGTGCTGGTGGTCGAAGATATCGTGGATACGGGCTTCACCCTCAGCCATGTCATCCACCTGCTGAAAGCGCGCGAACCGAAACGGCTGAAGGTCTGTGCATTGCTGGACAAGCCCAGCCGCCGCGAAGTGCCGGTCAAGGCCGACTGGACCGGCTTCGAGATCCCCGATGAATTCGTCGTCGGCTATGGCATCGACTTTGCGCAGCGGAACCGCAATCTGCCCTTCATCGGCAAGGTGCGGTTTACCGGAGAGGGAGTGTGAACCCGCGCTGGCTGCTGAAGGCGAAACGCTGGGCGCAGAACCCGCCGTCGATGCGGCAGGTGATCTTTTACGGCGCGGTCATCGCGGCCTGTCTGGCCGTGGGTCTTTATGAATGGCTGTTCGGCTGGCCCGACTGGCTGACGGTCAATTCCCTGCGAAAGCTGCCCTGACCACCTGACAGGTGGCCGGGGCTGGGCTAGACTTGCCACAGTCACTAGCGGAGATCAGCCATGCGACTGCTGCGCAACCTGTTGGGTCTGGCCATTCTGGCGGGCGGCATCGCGTTCTGGCTTACCCTGCCCAAACCGCTGCCGGAAAGCGCGGTCGCGGGGCTGACCGGCGATGTCGCCAGAGGCGAGCGGGTGTTCTGGGCCACGGGTTGCGCCTCGTGCCACATGGCGCAGGGGGCCAAGGATGAGGCGCAGCTGGTGCTGAGCGGCGGGCAAAGATTCGCTTCGCCCTTCGGCACGTTCCTCGCACCGAACATCAGCCAGGATGCGACGGCGGGAATAGGCGACTGGACGCTGCTCGATCTGGCCAATGCGCTGACGCGCGGCGTGTCGCGGCAAGGCGAGCATCTCTACCCTGCCCTGCCCTATGCTTCCTACGCGAAGATGCAGCTTCAGGATGTCGCCGATCTTCATGCCTTCCTGAAGACCCTTCCCGCCGACCCCGCCCCCAGCCAGCCGCATGAGATCGGCTTTCCCTTCAACATCCGCATGTCGCTGGGCGGCTGGAAGCTCTTGTTCATGCGCGACAACTGGGCGGTGCCGGGGAATCTGACCCCCACCGAGGATCGCGGCCGCTATATCGTCGAGGCGATGGCGCATTGCGGCGAATGCCATACGCCGCGGAATGTATTGGGGGGCATGCAACTTTCGCGCTGGCTGGGCGGTGCGGCCGATCCGTCGGATCCCGCCGGTCAGGCGCGGGTGCCGAACATCACCCCGGCACGGCTGGGCTGGTCGGAAGGCGAGATCGCCTATTACCTGACAACGGGATTTACCCCCGAATTCGACAGTGTCGGCGGCCATATGGCGCATGTGGTGGAAAATTTTGCCCGGCTGCCGGAAGAGGACGTGACGGCGGTGGCGGCCTATCTGAAGCGGGTCGCCCCGGTAGAGTAGGGTTAACCCAGCATTAACCGTCGATGCGGCAGGATCGGGGGATGTATGCAGCACCCCGCCTCGCCACCTCCTCCGCACCCCCGGTCAACACCACACCGCAGGAGTGGATCAGGACCATCTTCTCGGCCCGTGCGGCGCAGGGAGGAGTGGTCCGCCGCTCAATCGCCTGGGTGGACCGCGAGGTCGGGCGCGATCTCTTCATTGCCGAGGTCCGCAAGCGCGGCTTTCATCTGCTGGCAAGCTCGAACCAGTTCATCGTGGTCTGCAACCGCGATCCGGTTCAGATGCTGTTCTGACCGCTGATTTTCGTCGAAAATCAGAAGATTCGAGTTTTCGACGAAAACTCGATTTCGATCCTTCGACGAAGGATCGGCTCAGGCCCGGCCGAGTTTCGCCAGACGCGCCGCCCGCAATTGCGCGAAATCGTCGCCGGCGTGATAGCTCGACCGGGTCAGGGGTGTGGCCGAAACCATGAGGAAGCCCTTGCCATAGGCAGCCTTCTCATAGGCCTTGAATTCCTCGGGCGTGACAAAACGGTCGACGCGGTGATGCTTGGGCGTCGGTTGCAGATATTGCCCGATGGTCAGGAAATCGACATCGGCCGCCCGCATGTCATCCATCACCTGCCCGACGGCCTGGCGGTCCTCGCCCAGGCCAACCATGATGCCCGATTTGGTGAACATGGCCGGGTCCAGTTCCTTGACGCGCTGCAACAGCCGCAGCGAATGGAAATAGCGCGCACCGGGCCGCACTTCGGGGTAAAGCCCCGGCACGGTTTCAAGGTTGTGGTTCAGAACATCCGGGCGCGCCGCGACCACGGTTTCCAGTGCGCCGGCGGCCGATTTCAGGAAATCGGGGATCAGCACCTCGATCGTGGTGCCGGGGCTGCGGTGGCGAATGGCGCGGATGGTCTGTGCGAAATGCTCGGCTCCGCCATCCTCAAGATCATCGCGGTCGACGCTGGTGACGACGACATGGTTCAGGCCCAGTTCGCTGACCGCATGCGCCACCCGACCCGGTTCGAACAGGTCCAGCGCCTGCGGCTTGCCGGTTGCCACATTGCAGAAGGTGCAGCCACGGGTGCAGATCTCGCCCATGATCATCATGGTGGCGTGGCCCTGGCTCCAGCATTCGCCGACATTGGGACAGCCGGCCTCTTCGCAGACGGTGACAAGCTTCTTTTCGCGCAGGATGTCGCGCGTGGTCTTGTAGCCTTCGGAAGTGGGCGCCTTGACGCGTATCCAGTCGGGCTTTTTCGGCTGCGCCTGATCGGCGCGATGCGCCTTTTCGGGATGGCGTTGCTCGGGCAGCTTGAGGTCGCGCAAAGATTTTTCCCCCTGACTTTCCGGTCTTCTCCCCATAGGGCTTTCGGACAATCAACGCAATGATCCAGCCTGTTCGGCATTGCCGCAGGCCCATGCGATAAGCGCATGTGCAGGTATCTTGAGAGGGAACATGAGTAAGAGATTTGTCGCAGAGTTTCTGGGCACCGCAATTCTGGTGCTGTTCGGTTGCGGGGCGGCCGTGATCGCAGGCGCGGATGGTACAAGCGGGATCGGCCTTACGGGCATCGCTCTGGCCTTCGGTCTTGCCATCGTCGCGGCGGCCTATGGCCTCGGGTCGATCTCGGGTGCGCATCTCAACCCCGCTGTATCGCTGGGCATGATGCTGTCGGGCCGTATCGACGGCGGCATCTTCGTTGTGCATGTGATCGCACAGGTCGCAGGCGCAATTGTCGGCGCCCTGGTGCTGTATCTGATCGCCTCCGGCAGCGCTGCCTGGACCGGCGGCCTGGGCCAGAACGGGTTTGGCCCCGGCTATCTGGGGGAATATTCGCTGACGTCTGCGCTGATCTTCGAATTCGTGATGACCTTCCTTTTCGTCACCGTGATCCTTGGGGCCACCCAGTCGGGTGCGCCTGCCGCGATGGCGGGGCTTGCCATCGGCCTGACGCTGGCGGCCATCCATCTGGTCGGGATCAAGGTGACGGGCGTTTCGGTCAACCCGGCGCGTTCGATCGGCCCGGCTCTTTTCGTCGGCGGTCAGGCCCTGGCGGACCTCTGGGTCTTCATCCTGGCCCCGCTGGCCGGCGGTGCGCTGGCAGGCGTGGTCCACAAGGCAGGACTGACCCGCGCCGATTGAGCAGCGGCGCGCTGATCCGGGGCGGAAAAGCCCGGAAGGTCAAGGGGCGCGGGGACACGCGCCCCTTTTTTCATGTCCGGCACCCTAGCCGATCAGGGGGCCGGATCGGCCATAGGTATCGTCGTAATGCCGCCGCAGCCGCATCAGCGCGATGCGCAGCACGATCTTGCCGGAACGCGCGGCCCAGCCCATCCGGCGCTCAGCCGTCTCGATCCCTTCCAGAAAGCAGCAGACCCGCAGCGCCACATCGCCGAGGCCGGGCCCCAGGTCGCGCAGCGCCGATGCCACCCGTTCCCGCGCCCGGCCTGGCCCTTCCGCGATACCGCCATCGCCCCGGAAAGTGCCACGGTCGCCGCCGGTCAGGAACTTTTCCCAGTTCTGCGCCACCCGCGGGCCCATATGGGCCAGCTCGAAATCCTCCCGCAGGCGCTCGGCTGCCTCGACAAGGGGCATGTCGAGAAACGGCTTGCCATCCTTGTCACGCCGCCGCCCCAACACCGCCACCGGGCTTTCCGCCAGATTGTAGCGCAGCCGACGCGGGCCGTCGTCGTCCATCACCTCGCGCTCGGCCCAAAGCCGGTGCTGGCCTGCGAAACTGCCCTGCGCCTCGGCCAGCCCCGGCATCGCGTCCGGGGACTGGCGGCGGCGATCCTCGTCGTCGATCATCCGCTTCAACGCCATCCGACCGGCCTGGGTGATCTCATAGGTCGAGATGCGTCCGGCCTTGCGGCACTGGATCCAGTCCTTCAAGGTAAAGGCCTGCGCGACCGCCCTCTCGACAATACCGGTCCGCGCCGACCGGCCATCGGGGAACTCCCGCATGACAACCGCCTTTTCCATATCGGCGGCAATCGCCATCACCGCCCCCGGTTCGGCCAGCCGTCGCAGGATACGGCGGCCTTCGCGCAGCAAGGTGGCCTCATCGGTGGTCTGCAAGGCACGGATCGGAGCGGTCATGTCAGGGGGGTCCTTTCGGTCTGAGGCTGGCTGCGACAGGGCACCGCGCGACAACAGGTTCAATGCCTCGTCCATCAGGGGATCATCCCGGCGCATCTCGAACCGGCGGACCTGGCGCAACACGGTCGAGGCATTCAGCCCGACGCGGCGTGCCAGTTCCCGGATCGAGATGCCATGCTCGGTATGGCTGAGATAGAGCCGGACCCGGTCGGGCAACCAGTCCGGCAACCATTCGGGCAGCCATCCGGGATGCTGCGGTGTCAGGCTGAGAAGACTGGGATGAGACAAGCCGTGCGTCCTGTTGCTGGCGGTATCTGAACGGTGGCATCCGTCCTCACTTGGACAAATGCAACCTAAAGGTTAATTAGTTACCTGTTCGTTAATACTTGCGGCAGTTCGAATAATTGTAATCAATTCCTAAACAATTCAGAAACCTCCGCGCGCTGAATCGAAGGAACGCGCAACGCAGGGTTGCATGTTGTCAGGATGTGGCCGGTTCAAACGGAGGCTGCCAATGTCCGATTTTCGCAAGGTCCTGTCCGAGATGCGTCGCCCCTCGATCCTGATGCGGGCCGCCCGCCTCGGGTTGTCGGATTACAACCGCAATCGCTGGCTCAAACGGCTTGCGCCGGGGGAAACCACGCCGGAACGGATCCTGCCCCGGCTTTTGTCGGCCGAAGAGGCGCTGGAGGAAACCCGTCAGCGCGGCGACGCTTCCTATTCCATCGCCCAGCACATCGAAGTGCTGATCGCCCTCCTGGCCGAAGCCAGGCTCTTGCGCCGCGCGCCTGTTGCCTGAGAGACATAAGCTGCAAAGGCCCGCGCCGGTTTCCCGGCGCGGGCCATCACTGTTTCCAGAACGGAAACCGGCTTCAGCCATTTCCCAGGACAGCCCTCAGATGAAGGCGTCCGGCATTTCGGATTTCCGGCGGGCCACGAAAGCCTCCAGCTCTTCCTTCTTCGCAGCATCCAGTTCGGGGGCCTGATAGTCGGCCAGCAGCTTCTTCACCCGGATCGTCGCCAGCGCCTGCGTATCGCGCGCGCCCTCTTCTTCCCAGGTCTCGTAGGGTTTGTAATCCAGAAGATCGGTGCGCCAGAACGCGGATTTGAAATTCGCCTGCGTATGGGCGCAGCCCAGGTAATGCCCGCCGGGGCCAACCTCGCGGATGGCATCCATGCCCTGCCCGTTCTCGTCGATCATCACACCCCTGGCCAGATGGTGCAGCGTGCCCAGCTGGTCGGCGTCCATCACGAATTTCTCGTAAGAGGACACCAGCCCGCCCTCCAGCCAGCCGCAGGCATGCAGCATGAAGTTTACGCCGGACAAGAGCCCCATGTTCAGGCTGTTGGCCGATTCATAGGCCGCCTGCGCATCCGGCAGCTTCGATCCGCAGAACCCGCCGGCAGACCGGTAGGGAACCCCCAGCCGCCGCACCAGCTGGCCCGCGCCATAGGTAATGTGGCTGGCCTCCGGCGTGCCGAAGGTCGGCGCCCCACTGTTCATGTCGATGCTGGTCACGAAAGCCCCCGCGATCACCGGCGCACCGGCGCGCACCAGCTGGCTATAGGCAACCCCGGCCAGAATCTCGGCCAGAACCTGCGTCAGCGTGCCCGCCACCGTCACCGGCGCCATGGCCCCGCCGACGATGAAAGGCGAAACGATGGCGGCCTGATTGGCCTCGGCATAGACCTCCAGCGCGCCCATCATGATGCCGTCAAAGGTCATCGGGCTGTTGATGTTGATCAGGCTGGTCATCACCGTGTTCCGGTCAACGAAATCCGACCCGAACAGGATCTTAGACATCTCGACCGAATCCGTCGCCCGGCCGGGTTCCGTCACCGACCCCATATAGGGCTTGTCGCTCAGCGTCATATGCGCCAGCAGCATGTCGAGATGACGCTTGTTCACCGGCACATCGGTCGGTTCGCAGACCGTGCCGCCGGAATGGTGCAGCCATTTCGACATGTAGCCCAGCTTCACGAAATTGCGGAAATCCTCGATCGTGGCATAGCGGCGCCCACCTTCGGCATCGCGCACGAAGGGCGGACCGTAAACCGGGGCCAGCACCAGATTGCGGCCACCGATGTCGACGTTCCGCGCCGGATTGCGGGCATGCTGGGTAAAGGTCCTCGGCGCCGTCGCAATCAGCTTGCGGGCCAGGCCGCGCGGGATATGCACTCGCTCGCCCTTCACATCCGCCCCGGCCGCTTTCCAGCGCGCCAGCGCGGCCGGGTTTTCCACGAAGTTGACGCCGATCTCCTCCAGAACCGTTTCGGCATTGGCCTCGATGATCTGCAGGGCCTCTTCGTTCAGGATCTCGAAATTCGGGATGTTGCGCTCGATGAACCGCGCGGTCTCGAAGGACACGGCCGTCCGCTCGGCCCGTCGCGCGCCGCCGCCGCCGCCCCGCGCCCGCCGTCCGCCGCCCTGTTCAACCGTCACATCCAGATCGCTCATCATCGCCTCCAGCGAAATCCTTTCCGCTCTTATGCCGCCAAACCGCCGCACCCCGCCCCCCGTTTCCGTCGCCTGCCCGCCAAAAGCGACACCCGATCATGACGAAAACGACCCGTCTTCCATCTTTGCCGAAATACCCCACGGGGGAAGGGCGAATGCCTGCATTCGCCCGCGGGGGTGTGAAACCCCCGGCTTTGCACGGGCCACCCCTTGCGAGTCGCCCCCCCGCGCGCTACGCGGGCGCATGACCCATCATGACCGCCTCCTGATCATCGACTTCGGCTCGCAAGTCACCCAGCTGATCGCCCGCCGCCTGCGCGAATTGAACGTCTATTGCGAGATCCACCCCTACAATCGCGTGGACGAATCCTTCCTGAAGACCTTCGCCCCGAAGGCGGTGATCTTCTCGGGCGGCCCCGCCTCGGTCTATTGGGACAACGCCCCGATGCCACCGGCCGGCGTCTTCGATCTCGGCGTGCCGATCCTCGGCATCTGCTACGGCCAGCAGGTGATGATGCATTGCCTTGGCGGCACGGTCGAAGGCGGCCATGGCACCGCCGAATTCGGCCGCGCCAAAGTCACCCCTGCCGACGAGACCATTCCGCTCCTGGCGGGATGGTTCGAGGAGGGACCGGAACAGGTCTGGATGTCGCACGGCGACCATGTGTCGAAAATCGCCCCCGGCTTCCGCGTCTACGGCACCAGCCCCAACGCCCCCTTCGCCATCACCGCCGACCCCGCGCGCCGCTTTTATGCCGTCCAGTTTCACCCCGAGGTGCATCACACCCCGAAAGGCGCCCGCCTCTACGAGAATTTCGTCAGGCTGGCCGGGTTCAAGGGCGATTGGACCATGGGTGCCTACCGCGAAGAGGCGATCCGCAGGATCCGCGATCAGGTCGGCGATGCGAAGGTGATCTGCGGCCTCTCGGGCGGGGTCGATTCCTCGGTCGCCGCCGTGCTGATCCATGAGGCGATCGGCGACCAGTTGACCTGCGTCTTCGTCGATCACGGCCTTCTGCGGCTGGGCGAGGCCGAACAGGTCGTCACCATGTTCCGCGACCATTACAACATGCCGCTGATCCATGCCGATGAAAGCGCCCTCTTCCTCGGCGCGCTGGAAGGCGTCTCGGACCCCGAGGTCAAGCGCAAGACCATCGGCCGCCTCTTCATCGACGTGTTCCAGAAACATGCCACCGCGGTCGGCGGGGCGAAATTCCTGGCGCAGGGCACGCTTTACCCTGACGTGATCGAATCGGTCAGCTTCTCGGGCGGACCGTCCGTCACCATCAAATCGCACCACAACGTCGGCGGCCTGCCGGAAAAGATGGGGCTGAAGCTGGTGGAACCCCTGCGCGAGCTTTTCAAGGACGAGGTCCGCGCCCTGGGCCGCGAACTTGGCCTGCCGCCCGCTTTCATCGGCCGCCACCCCTTCCCCGGCCCCGGCCTTGCCATCCGCTGCCCCGGCGAGATCACCGCCGAGAAACTCGACATCCTGCGCCGCGCCGATGCGGTCTATATCGACCAGATCCGCAAGCATGGCCTTTACGACGAGATCTGGCAGGCCTTCGCCGCCATCCTGCCGATGAAGACCGTCGGCGTGATGGGCGACGGGCGCACCTATGACTATGCGCTGGCCCTGCGCGCCGTCACCAGCGTGGATGGCATGACGGCGGATTACTACCCCTTCAGCCACGATTTCCTTGGCGAGACCGCCACAAGGATCATCAACGAGGTCAAGGGCGTGAACCGCGTCTTCTACGACTGCACCTCGAAACCGCCGGGGACGATCGAACTGGAATGATCACCCTGACCGGCCATCTGATCTGCGCCAATACGACCGAGGCCGGGCTGGTGCGCGAGCATCTGCCCGATCATGTCCGCCTGACGCGGGAAGAGCCGGGGTGCCTGTCGTTCAACATCCGCCCGACCACCGATCCGCTGGTCTGGCAGGTGGATGAGGCCTTCACCGACCGCGCCGCCTTTGACGCGCATCAGGCCCGCACGCGCACAAGCGCCTGGTACAAGGCCACCGCGCATCTGAAGCGGGATTTCAGGATTTCGGGCAGCTAGACCGGCTGCCAGGCGCGCGATTTTTCGTCGAAAAATCGGCGCCGCTTGACAGGTCGCGGTCACTTCCGGCCAAAGCAGCCTCTGGACATTGGCCAGCCTGCCCGGCACTGATCGGCGCATGACCGCGCCCTATCGCCCCCTGACCGCCGCCCTGTGGATGACCGGCTCCATCGCCGCCTTCACGGCCATGGCGATTGCGACACGCGCGATCCGGGGCCAGCATGACACGTTCGAGATTCTGGCCTGGCGGTCGATCATCGGCATCGTTCTGGTTCTGGCACTGGCCACCGCGATGGGCCGCCTTGGCCGGATCACGACGCGCCGCCTGCCCGGCCACGTCCTGCGCAATGCCGTGCATTTCACCGGCCAGGCCCTGTGGTTCTGGGCGCTGACGCAGATCCCGCTGGCCCAGGTCTTCGCGCTGGAATTCACCTCGCCGCTGTGGGTGATCCTGCTGGCACCGCTGGTTCTGGGCGAGACGCAGACCCGCACAAGGTTGATCGCGGCGGCCATCGGATTTGGCGGCATCCTTCTGGTCGCCCGGCCGGAATTCGACCATGTCGATCCCGGCGTGCTGGCAGCCGCCGCCTGCGCCTTGTTCTTCGCCCTGTCGGTGATGATGGTCAAAAGGCTGACGCGGGACGAGGATCTGGTCTCGATCCTGTTCTGGATGTGCCTCATGCAGACCGGCTTCGGCTTTGCCCTTTCGGGGGCGGACGGGACCGTTGCCCTGCCCACCGCATCGACCCTGCCCTGGCTGGTGCTGATCGGGCTGGCGGGCGTCACGGCGCATCTGTGCCTGACGCGCGCGCTGCAACTGGCACCGGCCTCATTCGTCGGGCCGATCGACTTTGCCCGCCTGCCGCTGATCGCCCTGATCGGAGCCACCTTTTACGACGAACCGCTGACCCTGCCGCTGATCGCCGGGGCGCTGCTTATTCTTGGGGCAAACTGGCTGTCGATCCGGTCGGAGACCGGACGCGCAGCGACAGCCGCGCCACAACCGAAAGGTCACGATTCCGTGACGCCGCGTCATTGATTGACCCCTATTGTCGCACCCCCTAGCGTGGTCTCAGGGGAATTCCTTTGCGAGGGATGAGGACAATGAAACGCATTCTGATGACGACTGCGGCTTTCGGGCTTGTGGCGGGCATGGCGCAGGCGGGCGGGGTTGACCGCTCGGGCCAAGGTATTGGCATCATCTTCGAAAAGGGGAATTACGCCGAACTCAGCTTCGGCATGATCAACCCCAGCGTCAGTGGCGTTGACCTTGCAACGCGGCAGACCGGAAGCGTTGCCGGCGATCACACGCTGCCCGCCATAGCCCTGAAATACGACTTCAGCCCGCAACTCTCGGCCACGCTGATCTACGGGCAGGATTACGGCGCCGACATCGCCTATCCTTCGGCGGCGGCAGGTGGTTCTCTGTTGCTGGGTGGCACTTCGGCCAAGCTGGACAGCGATGTCATCACCGGCATCCTGCGTTACAAATTCAATGACAGCTTCTCGGTCCACGGCGGTATCCGTGCCTCCCGCGCTTCGGGCGAGGTGACGCTTGCAGGCGCGGCTTACACGGGTTCGGGCCTGAACGGCTATAACGTCAGTTTCGACGATGCCTGGGGGACCGGCTATCTGGTCGGCGCCGCCTATGAAAAGCCCGAGATCGCGCTGCGCGTCGCGCTGACCTATTTCTCGAAGGTCACGCATGATCTGGACACCACGCAGCGCATGGGCACCACCGTCATCGCCCCGCCGGATGTCACCAGCGTCGATACCCCCCAGGCGGTGAACCTCGACTTCCAGACCGGCGTTGCCGCGAACACGCTGGTTTTCGGCTCGGTCCGCTGGGTGGACTGGTCCGAGTTCCTGATCCAGCCTTCGGTCCTTGGCGGGGCCTCGCTGACCGATCTTGAGGACAGCACCACCTACACCCTTGGTGTTGGCCGCAAGTTCAACGACAACTGGTCCGGCTCGCTCTTCGCGACCTATGAGCCGAAGGGCGATCCCAATGTCTCGCCGCTGGCGCCGACCAACGGCTACCGCGGGATCGGCGTCGGGGTCGTCTACACCCAGGACAACATGAAGATCACCATGGGCGCGCGCTATCTGGATCTGGGCGATGCCGATGCGGCACCCGGCGGCGTGCCGGTGGCGGCGATGACCGACAACCACGCCGTTGCCGTGGGCGTGAAGGTCGGGTTCAGCTTCTGATCCTTCCCCGCAGCAAAAGGCACCCCGCCCCATCCGGGCGGGGTTTTCCATTGCCCGCCCCCGGCCCCTTCGCTAACACGAAGACGCCAGACCGAAGGGCCGACCGATGATCTATCCCACCGCCGATACCTACCGCGCCGCCAGTCACAAGCGCGTTCTGCTGTTCGGCATGTCCGGCCTGGGCAAGACGCATCTGTCCAACATGCTCCGCGACGCGCCCCGGGCACAGGGCGGCGGCTGGTTCCACTATTCGGTCGATTACCGGATCGGCACCCGCTACATGGGCGAATTCATCGCCGACATGTTCAAGCGCGAAGCGATGAAGAACCCTCTCTTGCGCGAATTGCTGATGACGGATTCGGTCTATATCGCCTCGAACATCACCTTCGACAATCTGGCCCCGCTGTCCACCTATCTGGGCAAGCCCGGCGATGCGGCCAGGGGCGGCCTGCCCTTTGCCGAATATCTGAAACGCCAAGAGCAGCACCGCGAGGCCGAGATCGCCGCCACGCTGGATGCCGCCCGCTTCATCGACCGGGCCGAGGACATCTATGGCTACCGCGATTTCATCTGCGACAGTTCGGGGTCGATCTGCGAGGTGGTCGATGCCGGGGACCCCGCCGACCCGGTGATGACGCAACTGGCGGAAACCCTGCTGCTGGTCTGGATCAAGGGGTCCGACGATCACCGTGACGAGTTGATCCGCCGCTTCGACCGCGCGCCGAAGCCGATCTATTATCAGCCGGATTTCCTGCGCAGCCTCTGGGCCGAATATCTGGCACGCGAAGGCCGACCCGAGACCGAGGTCGATCCCGATGCCTTTCTGCGCTTTGGCTATGCCCGGCTTCTGGACCACCGTCAGCCGCGATATGAGGCGATGGCCCGCTGGGGTGTCACCGTCACCGCAGACGAGGTGTCGGATGTCCGCAGCCCTGCCGATTTCGACCGACTGATCGCCCGCGCCATCGACCGCACCATTGACGGGCGCGCGGCGCAGTCCTAACTCCAGCTTTTCCCTTTTCCGGCCAAGCGTCAGGAGCGCGACCATGCCCATCACCCTGCCCGAAACCCTGCCCGCCTTTGACGTGCTGCGGTCCGAAGGCGTCATGGTGATGTCGCCCGACCGCGCCGCGCATCAGGACATCCGCCCGCTGCGGATCGGTCTGCTGAACCTGATGCCGAAGAAGATCCAGACCGAGAACCAGTTTGCCCGGCTGATCGGTGCCACGCCGTTGCAGATCGACTTCCAGCTGATCCGCATGACCGAACACCAGACGAAGAACACCGCCGCCGAACATATGGCGACCTTCTACCGCCCCTTCCGCGAGGTACAGGCCAGCGGAGAGAAGTTCGATGGCCTCATCATCACCGGGGCCCCGATCGAGCATCTTCCTTTTGACGAGGTATCCTATTGGGATGAATTGCGTGCCGTGATGGACTGGACGCAAAGCCATGTGCATTCGACCTTCGGCGTCTGCTGGGGCGGCATGGCGATGATCAACCATTTCCATGGCGTGCAGAAGCACATGCTGTCGGCAAAGGCCTTCGGCTGCTTCCGCCACCGCAACCTTGCGCCGACCTCGCCACTGTTGCGCGGTTTTTCGGATGATTTCGTGATCCCGGTCAGCCGCTGGACCGAAATGCGCGCGGCCGAGATCGAAACCGCCCCCGGCCTACGCATCCTTCTGGGCAGTGACGAGGTCGGCCCCTGTCTGGTCGAAGACCCCGGCCACCGTGCGCTCTACATCTTCAACCATTTCGAATATGAAAGCGACACGCTGAAGCAGGAATATGACCGCGACGTGGCGGCGGGCACGCCGATCAACGTGCCACTGAACTACTATGCCGACGACAACCCCGCCCTGCCGCCGCTGAACCGCTGGCGCAGCCATGCCCATCTGCTTTACGGCAACTGGATCAACGAGATCTACCAGTCGACACCCTTCGACCTTGCGAAGATCGGCAGCGCCGACATACTGGCCGCAAAGTAAGGAGACAGCCATGGACCTGCCCTTCAACGGCGCGATCAGCCGCTTCTTCCGGGAAGAGGCGCCCAAGGCGGTGCGTAAGGCCATCGAAAAGGATGACGGCAACGACATCCTGACGAAATCCTACCCCTACCGCGAGGAAATGAAGGGCAAGGATTACGATGCCCATATGGCCGCCCTGCAGATCGAGCTGGTGAAGATGCAGGCCGATGTGAAGGCCACCGGCAAGCGGCTGGTGGTGATCTTCGAGGGCCGCGACGCCGCCGGCAAGGGCGGCACCATCGACCGGGTGCGCGAGAACCTGAACCCGCGTCAGGCCTATGTGGTGGCCCTGCCCAAACCGACCGAGCGCGAGGCGAAGCAGTGGTATTTCCAGCGCTATATCGACTGGCTGCCCGCGGCGGGCGAAATCGCGCTTTTCGACCGCAGCTGGTACAATCGCGCCATGGTCGAACATGTCTTCGGCTTCTGCACCCCCGAAGAACGCGAGAAATTCTTCTGCCAGCTGCCCGAGTTCGAGGAGATGATCGCGGATGAGGGCATCATCTTCGTCAAGCTCTGGCTTGAGGTCGGCCAGGCCGAACAGCTGCAACGCTTCCTCGACCGCGAAAGCGACCCGCTGAAGCAATGGAAACTGTCACAGATCGACATCGACGGGTTGGCGAAATGGGATGCCTATTGCGCCGCCATCGACGACACAATGAAACGCAGCCAGTTCAAGCGCGCGCCCTGGACGGTGATCCTGTCCGATGACAAGAAGCGCGCCCGTATCGCGGCGGTGCAGACATTACTCTCCGCCGTCGACTACAAGGGCAAGGACAAGGCCGCTATCGGCAAGATCGACGGCAAGATCTGCGGCGGGCCGGGGATCAGGCCGAAGGACTGATGAAACGCGGCTATCATCACGGCAACCTGCGGCAGGCGCTGGTCGAGGCGGCGCTGGCGCTGATCGCCGAGAAGGGTCCGCAGGGCTTCACCCTGTCGGAGGCCGCGAAGGCCGCCGATGTGACCCCCGCCGCGGTCTACCGCCATTTCGCGGGGCGCGACGACCTGCTGGCCGAAGTGGCGCGGCAGGGGTTCGACATCTTCGCCGCCCTTCTGGAATTCGCCTGGGCCGAGGGCCAGCCCAGCCCGCTGGCCGCCTTCGAAGCCACCGGCCGCGCCTATCTGGCCTTTGCGCGCAAATATCCCGGCCATTACCAGGCGATGTTCGAAAGCGGTCTGCATCCGGCCGATCACCCCGATCTGGCCCAGGTGGCCAACAAGGCCCGCGTCATCATGGAACGCGCGGCCGAAGCGATCACGGCCGGGCTGCCTGCGGCAAAGCGCCCGCCGTCCAGCATGGTTTCGGCGCATATCCGGGCGCTGTCGCATGGCGTGGTGGAACTTTATCTGCGCGGCAACGGCGGCGGCGCCCCCTTCCCCCCCGAAGACCTGCTGGAAGCCGCCACCGGCATCTACCTGCGCGGCCTCGGCCTGCTGCCGGCAGACCGGTGAACCAGCGGCGCGGCTCCGCCGCATCGTCTTCTGCGCCGATGGGGGCATTCTGCCCCCAAACCCCCTGAGGATATTTGGAGAAGGGAAAGTGGCATTTCCTTCCCCTCTTTCAGACCCCCAATATCCCCGCCGGAGGCCCCCGAGCCGGTTGCGCGCCTGCGCGCAGAGGCGAGACACTAACCTGCGGCGCAAGCCGCGCCTTGTGGCACCCTCAGCGGAACAGGACCAGCGCGTCGGGGCTCCATGCCACCTGCACCTTGCTGCCGACATCAAGGATCGGCCGTCCCGGCACGTTGCGCATGCTGAGCCGCACCTCGACATCGGTGCCGCCCAGGTAGACGTCGTAATAGGTCATGTCGCCGAAATAGATCACCTCGTCGATCACCCCGTCGACCGTCCGACCTTCCGTGGTCTGGCCGGGGTAAAGCAGGGTCAGCGTTTCGGGCCGCAGGCCGATCACCGGATCCTCGCCGCGCGGCGGCGGGGCCTGATCGGCGGTCAGCGACACCGGGCCCAGTCCCTTGGCCTCCACCTCGATCCGGCCGCCGCTTTCGCCGGTGATCGTTGCAGGAACGAAATTCATCGTGCCGATGAAATCCGCCACCTTCTTCGAATTTGGGCGGCGGTAGAGCGTTTCCGGGTCGGCCAGTTGCGCGATCTCGCCCTCGAACATCACGGCGATGCGGTCCGACATCACCAGCGCCTCTTCCTGGTCATGCGTCACCAGGATGAAGGTGATGCCGACCTGGCGTTGCAGCTTGATCAGCTCCACCTGCATATGTTCGCGCATCTTCTTGTCCAGCGCCGACAGCGGCTCGTCCAAGAGCAGCACCTTCGGCTTCAGGATCAGCGCGCGCGCCAGTGCCACCCGCTGCCGCTGGCCGCCCGACAGCGCATGGGCCGCCCGGCCGCCATAGCCCTTGAGGCCGACCATCGCCAGCGCCTCTTCGACGGCGGCGGCCTTCTCGGCCTTAGACCGCGGGTCGCGGCGCAGGCCGAAGGCCACGTTCTCGGCCACCGACATATGCGGAAAGATCGCATAGCTCTGGAACACCATGTTGGTCGGGCGCACGTTGGCGGGCACCCCCTTCATCGACTTGCCGTCGATCATCACCACACCCGAGGACAGATCCTCGAACCCCGCGATGGTGCGCAGCAGCGTGGTCTTGCCGCAGCCCGACGGCCCCAGCAGCGAAAAGAACTCGCCCGCCTTGATGGTGCCGTTGATCCCGCGCAGGGCGTGGTAGTCGCCATAGTATTTGTGGACATCCCGGAATTCGATCATCACGGGTTTTTCGTCGGATGTGGTCACAGGAAGCCTCCGGTATCCTTGCCGCCCGCCTTGGCAACGCCGCGGCGACGGAAATATTCGGCGATGGTCAGAAGAAGGATCGAGAACGCCACCAGCATCGTCCCCAGTGCCAGCACCGGCGGCACGGTCGAGGGGAAGCGGAAGGCGGTGAAGACAAAGACCGACAGCACCGGCTCGCCCCCGCCCAGGAAGTTGGCGATGATGAATTCGTCGATCGAGATGGTGAAGGTGATCAGGAAGCTGGACAGGATGCCCGGCATCACCAGCGGCAGCACGATCAGGCGGAAGGTGGACCAGCCGGTTTCCCCCAGATCCAGCGCCGCCTCTTCCAGCGACTTGTCAAGCGACTGGAAGGCCGAAGAGAGAATGGCCACGGCAAAGGGCATGCAGATCAGCACATGGCCCAGAATGATGGTGAAGAGCGACAGCTTCACCCCCATCGCCAGCAAGAGGACCAGCAGCGACATCGCCACGATCATCTCGGGCAGTACCAGCGGCACCATGATCGACCCCATCACGATGCCCTTGCCCGGCCAACTGTAGCGCACCGCCGACCGCGCGGCCAGAATCCCCAGCGCGGTGGCGATGACGGCGGTGGACAGCGACACAATCAGGCTGTTCACCAGCGCCTTGCGCAGGTTCACGTCGCCCATCATCTCGGCGAACCACTTGGTCGTGAAACCGCTCAGCGGAAAGGCCACCGTCGTCGCATCGTTGAAGGCGAACAGCGGCAGGATGATGATCGGCGCATAAAGCACGATCAGATAGATGATCGTATAGGTGCGCAGGCCCAGACCCTTGGTCTTCATTTGCGGGCTCCCAGATAGCGGCGGTTGGCCAGCACGAACAGCGTGGCGATGATGGCGACGATCAGCATCGAGGACACAGCCAGAGTGGACCCCATGGCCTGATTGCGCAGCTTCCACATCTGGGTTTCGATGAAATTGGCGATCATCGGCACCTTGCCCGATCCGATCAGTTCCGGTGTCACGTAATCACCCACCGTCGGGATGAAGACGATCAGAACCGCCGCCACCACACCCGACATGGTCAGGGGCAGCGTCACGCGAAGGAAGGTGGTCCAGCGGCTTTCGCCAAGGTCCTGGCCGGCCTCCAGCAGGCTGCGGTCCACCTTCTCCAGCGCCACGAAGATCGGCAGCACGGCGAAGGGGGCATAGGCGTGGCTCAGCGTGATGATGATCGACAGGGTGCCGTATTGCAGCACGTTCAGCTGACCGTCGATGATGCCCAGGCCCGACAGTGCCGCATCCACCGCCCCGTCATAGCCCAGGATCGTCCGCCACAGCGCGACCCGGATCACATAGCTGGTCCAGAACGGGATGGTGATCAGGAACAGCCACAGCGCCTTTTTCGACGGCTGCACATGGAAGCTGACGTAATAGGCCACCGGATAGGCCAGCAGCACCGTGGTCAGCGTCACGAAACCGGCAACCATCAGCGCCCGGCCCATCGCATTCGCGGTGGCCTGCGCCATCCGCACATCGGTGGACGAGCAGCTTTCGCTGACCGACCAGCAGAACAGCTTGCCATAGTTCGACAGGGTAAAGCCCAGTTGTTCGACCTGGCCATCCGCCAGCGGAAGGCTGACCTTGCTGCCGTCCTCCAACCCCGCAAAGGACAGGCCGAACACCAGCAGCAGCGGGGCCGCCAGCATCAGAAGCACATAGACGGCCGGTGCGGAAACCAGCGCCCAGCCGGTCTTCGCCTCGGCGGAAGGAGTGTTCGCCATCGTTCCCCCTATCATCGCGGGATCATTGCCCCGCGTCCGGCCGCTTCGGTGCCTTTGCCGCCCCGTTGCGCCCTGTCGTTTGATCAAATCCTGACGCCGGATTCGTCTCTTTTCAAGTCAGCATTTTTGCCCATGACAGTTCAACATGGAAAAAGGCGGCCTGCGGCCGCCCTTGCCTTGCAAATTCCGCCTGCGAAACAGGCGGTCAGCCTGCAATCTTCTCGATGGCGATGGCGCGCTTCTTCAGCTCGTCATAAAGCGTCGGCACGATTTTCTGCGCGCCCACCGCGATCCGCAGCGCATCGGAAATCCGCGCCTCGATTCCGGTTGCGGCCGCCACCCGCCAGATCATCCGGCGCCGCACGCCGTCGTCATAGACGATCTCGGTCTCGCCCGCGCGCACACGCCAGCCAAGGAAATCCGCGCCGCCATGCGGGGCGTGGAAAGAGGATTGATGTCCCATTTTCGGGTCTCGTTATACTTGTGACTGCCTGCCGGAAACCTGCGCCGACACAGGCTCTTGCGTCAACGCAACCCTTTGCGAAACTTCGTGAACTCCCGTGGCTTGAGTCCTTTGCGCCACAAGGCCGCCAATGTTGCCGCGATCCTGCCGCCCAGCCGCCACAATCGCGCCACAATCTGGCCGGGGCGGGTCTCAGGCCGCCAGGTCGGACGGCGGATTTCGCAACAGCCGCGCCAGAATCTCCAACGCCGACTCGAAATCCGCACGCGTCAGGTTGCCGGCGATCGCCAGCCGCACCGCATTGGGGGCCCTGCCCCCGATCAGCGCGTATTCATCCGCCGGACGCACCAGCACACCTTCGGTCTCGGCCATCCGGGTGAAGGCCGAGGCACGCCAGCCCTGCGGCATCCGCAGCCAGACGAAGGGCACGCCGGGCTGCCAGCACAGATCGAAACCGCCCAGCACATTGACCAGCATCTGCAAGCGTTCGGCGAATTCCAGTTGCACCCGCGCCCGGATCGCCGACGCCTCGCCGCTGGCAAACAGGCGGTGGCACAGTTCCGCCACCGGGCGCGACAGCGCATAGAAGGAATGCTGCGCCGCCAGACGCCCCGCCTCGCCCATCCCCGCCGGGCAGATCACATAGCCGAAGCGCAGCGCCGCCGAAATCGTCTTGGACAGGCTGCCGATCAGCCAGACCCGTTCGGGGGCCAGCGCCCGCATCGCGGGAATGTCGCTTTCCGCAACCGAATAGCAATCGTCCTCGACGATCTGCAGGTCGAAGCGCCGGGCGATATCGGCCACGGCCAGCCGCCGTTCCACCGGCATCCGGCCCGTTGTGGGGTTCTGCGCCTCGGTCGTCAGGCACAGGACCTGCGCGCCATGGCGGCGGCAGGCCGCCTCGAGCGAGTCCGGCACGATGCCGAAATCGTCCAGTTCCACCGCCACCACCTCGGCCCGCGCCGCCCGCGCGGCATAGCGGAAACCGGGATAGGCCAGTTCCTCGATCAGCACCGCCGGCCGTTCGCCGCGCAGGCAGCAATCCAGAATCAGCCCGATGGCATTCTGGCCGCCATTGGTCAGCATCACATCCTCGGCCCCGATCGGGCCCAGGATGCGGTCGCCCATCCATTTCACGATCTCGGCCCGCAGCGGGGCTTCGGCGCGCTGGCTGGTATAGTCCAGCCAACCGGTCTCCACCCCTTCGGCCATGGCGATCAGCGCGGCGCGAAAGGCGGCGGATTGCCCCACATCGGGCACCTGCGGCGGGCGCATGTCCACCAGCCCGGTGGAGCCGCCGGTGATCCGTTCCTGATACAATGGCTGTGTCGGGCCAAGCCGCGGCGATTGTGCCGCAACAAAGGTGCCGCGCCCGACCGTGGCGGCAAGCAGCCCTTCCTGCGTTGCCAGCTGATAGGCCCGCGCCACCGTGCCGGGCGTCAGATGCAGCCGCCAGGCCAGATCCCGCACCGTCGGCAGCTGGCTTCCGGCCGGAAGATCCCCTGCGCGAATCGCATCCCGCAGGGCGCGGCTGAGGCCGAGATACTTCGGGCCGGGAAATTGAGTCAGATCGGGCTGCCAAGTTGTATCTGTCACAATGTTCCTCTAGCGATTCATTCGCGGGTATTGATATGATACATTTACCGGATACGCCGGATTGTATCAACACAAAAGGAGTGAGGTCCATGTCGCGCACAGCCTCCATCGCCCCGATCGCCCTTCCCACCCTGTCGGCCCTGCCGCCGGTATCGCGTCTGCTGATCGCCGCCGCCCTGGTTCTGGCCCGCTGGGAAGACCGCCGCCGCACCCGCATCGCGCTGGATCGGCTGACCGGGCACCAGCTGCGCGACATCGGCCTGTCGCAGGCCCATGCCCTGCAAGAGGCGGCCAAGCCCTTCTGGCGCGCCTGATCCCCGACAGTTTCCCTTTCACGCTCCCCTGAGCGACTGGGCCGGTGATACCGGCCCTTTTTTTTCTTTCCGCCCGCCCGTCGATGCCCGTTCGGGCACTCCTTGCAGACCCGCGAGGAACAGACGAAGCCGGACGAGACACCGCCACGCAAAAGGCCCGCCGGTTCGGCGGGCCTTCGCATTTGACGGGGCAGTTGCCCGAAGGATCAGCGCTTCGAGAACTGGAAGCTGCGGCGGGCCTTGGCCTTGCCGTATTTCTTCCGCTCCACCACGCGGCTGTCGCGGGTAAGGAAGCCGGCGGCCTTCAGCGCGCCGCGCAAGGAGGGTTCATACAGTTGCAGCGCCTTCGAGATGCCGTGCTTCACCGCACCGGCCTGGCCCGACAGGCCGCCCCCGGCAACGGTGGCATAGACATCGAACTGGCCTTCGACATTGGCCACGGTGAAAGGCTGCTTCAGGATCATCTGCAACACCGGACGGGCGAAGTAGACGGCCATTTCCTTGCCGTTCACCACAACCTTGCCGGAGCCGGGCTTGACCCAGACGCGGGCGACCGCATCCTTGCGCTTGCCGGTGGCATAGCTGCGACCCAGCTTGTCGCGGACGGGCGTGCGGGGGGCGGCGACTTCGGCGGCCGGGGTGGCATTGCCGACGGCGGCCTTCAGATCGTCAAGAGACTTGATATCGGACATGCTCAGGCGCTCCGCGAATTCTTCGGGTTCATGGATTTGACATCCAGAACGGTCGGCTGTTGCGCCTCATGCGGGTGCGCGGCACCGGCATAGACGCGCAGGTTGGTCATCTGCTGACGGCCCAGACGGTTGCGGGTGATCATCCGCTCGACCGCCTTTTCCACCACGCGCTCGGGGTGGGCACCTTCCAGGATCTGCTTGGCCGTCCGGCTCTTGATGCCGCCCGGATGGTTGGTGTGCCAGTAATAGACCTTGTCGTTGCGCTTGTTGCCGGTCATCTGCACCTTGTCGGCGTTGATGACGATGACATTGTCACCCATGTCCATGTGGGGGGTGAAGGTCGGCTTGTTCTTGCCGCGCAGGATATTGGCGACGATCGTGGCAAGACGGCCCAGAACCACGCCCTCGGCGTCGATCAGGATCCATTTCTTGTCGATGTCCGCCGGAGTGACGGTAAAGGTTTTCATCGTGCTTCCCAACGAAAGAGGGGGCCAGACGCCCCCGGAATCTCGGATGGCGGCTTATCGCCGAACCGCCTACGCGGGTCAAGGTGAATACAAACTATTTTATAAAGCAATTTCAGTGTGTTAAAATAAAGGTATTATAATACCCCATTCATCTGTCCGCAAATATCCCGGCGGTGCGGGGGCCGGTCCCCTCTATTTCAGCCGGGGCGGACGTGCCGGGTCCATGCCGGGCGCAACCGGCTTTGCCGCCTCCGCTTCGGCCACCGACAGATCGAACCGCAGCCCCACGCGCGTCATCGTCGCCACGATGGCTGCGCCGGAGCCCAGAAAAACCACGTCCAGTTCCCCCGCCTCGATGCCCGAAAACACCAGCGCCTCACGCACGGCGCGGGCCAGCGGGCCCTCGGCGCCGTCGGCCGCGTCCAGAAAGGCCAAAAGATGCCCGCGCCGCCCGCCGTCATAGACCACGCCGCACAGCACCGCCCCGGCGGCCAGCCCCGCCGCGCGGGCCAGCTTGGCATCCAGCCCCTGCAACACCGCCTGCGGCACCGAGGGCGCCAGAAATTCCTGCGGTGCCGCCTCGGTCTCTTCCGGCCCGCCGTCCAGCGCCTCGGCCAGCCAGTCCAGGGCCTCGGGCGGCAACAGCATCTCGGACGGGGCTACGCCCAGGTTCACCCCCAGCCCGATGCCCTGCCCCTTCAGCATCCCGGCCACCACCCGGCCCGGAAGCGCCGCATAGGGCGCAATCCCGCCGGAGAATCCGGCCAGCCGTTCCTCGCGGTCGAAGACCAGCACCACCGGCCCGCTGTCGAGATCGAAGACCTTCGGCTCCACCATCTCGCCCGCCGCCTCGCGCTCCAGAAGCAGGAACAATTCGCCGTCGGCAAGCCGTTCATAGAACCGCAGCCGCGCGGTCTCGTCCTCGGGATTGGCCGAAACGGCGGCATGGGCCGCATCCAGCAGGGTCACAACGCTCATTCCATCCTCACCATCGCCGCCCCGGACCTACAGACCGAAACGATCGCAGATCATCCGGGCCGCCGTTTCGGCCGGGATGGCCGCCGTGTCCAGCACCAGATCGTCACCCGGGCCGACATGCACCCAATCCCGTTGCGCGCGCGCCAGCCCGATCATCCGGTCCCCGCGCGCAACCTCGCGCGCCTCGATCACCTCGAAGGGGGCCGTCAACCCGATGAAAGCAGTATCGAACCGGACCAGCCGCCGCCGCGTTTCAGCATGGGTTTCACGTCCCATCACCGTATCGAAAACCAGATCATTGCCCGCAACCGCCAGCGCCTCGACAGCGCCCAGCATTCCGTCAAGAAGCCGTTTGCCGACGGGGCCGACATGCACCTCGACACCCTTTTCGCCAGGCAGGTAATGAATGCCGTCGGGATGATCCTGCAAGGCTTCGGGCAGCATCTCCAGAAAGCCGTCCATCGCCACATGCAAAAGCGGTCGGCGGCACATCCTCTGCAAGGCCCGCGCGACCGAGGTTTTCCCCACACTGCCGATGCCATTCAGCACCAGGATCCGACTCATTCCGCCTCCAGAACCGCGCGCACCCGTGTCCGCAATACGGGGACAAGTTCAGCCTCGAACCATGGATTGCGCTTCAACCATGCCGTATTCCGCCACGACGGATGCGGCAAGGGGAACACGCCCTGCGCCAGCGCGGCCCGCCAGCCGATGACCTGATCCTGCACCCGGCCCGGCCCCAGATGCCAGCGCAGCGCAGCACCGCCCACCGCCAGAACCAGTCGCAGGGCAGGCAAGGCCGCCATCACCCCTGCCCGCCATGTCGCGGCACAAAGGGGCGGCGGCGGCAGGTCCGATCCGCTGGCATCATAACCCGGAAAACAGAAGGCCATTGGTACTATCGCCACCCGCGTCAGGTCATAGAATTCGTCTGCCGCCAATCCGGTCCAGTCGCGCAGGCGGTCGCCGCTGGCATCGGTAAAGGGTTTGCCCGAAGCATGGACCCGCGCGCCCGGTGCCTGCCCCGCGATCAGCAGCCGGGCCGAGGGCCGGAACCAGACCAACGGACGCGGGTCATGCGCGGTGGCGGTGGCGGCAAAGCGGGCGGCGCACAACCGGCATCCGGCGATCCGGGCTTGCAGTTCTGCCGCACCCTGCCCCATTCCGGCCCCGCCCCTTCCCCTTGGCTTGCCCCCTGCCCCGCCCCGCGCTACCGATGCGGGAAAGGCAAGAGTAGCGCATATGTATCGCATTTCCCCTTTTGTCCGCCATTATGGCCTTGCCCTTCTGCTTGGCATCGCCACGGCAACGCTTTGGGTGAACCTCAGCCCGTCCAGCTATTACGACTTTCTCGAATGGCACGCCGCCGATCTGGTGCTGCCGAACTGGATCTGGCGCGGCACCGTCACCATCACGCCCTTCATGGTGGTGGCCGACATCCTGATGGCGCTGTTCTTCTTTTTCATCGGCAAGGAATTGTGGGAGGCGCTGACGCTGGAACGCGGGGCCCTGTCCGGCCCGCGGGCCTTTCTGCCGCTGGGGCTGACGCTGGGCGGATTGTTCGGCACGGCCCTGATCTGGCTGATCCTGTCGGCGCTGATCGAGACGGCGGAAGAGGCCACGTTCGGCCAGGGCTGGACGGTGCCCCTGGGCACCGATGTGGTGCTGACCTATCTGGTCGGCCGCAGGGTGTTCGGCCAGGGCCATCCCGCGCTGCATCTGCTGTTGCTGCTGGCCATCGCCACCGACATCCTTGCCCTGCTGATCCTGGGGCTGACCAATCCGAACCTGTCGTGGCGCCTGCTGTGGCTGATCCTGCCTCTGGTGGCCAGCGTTGGGGTTTGGGCGCTGTATGGCCGCCGCCTGCCGTCGACCGCGACCGAGCGCGAACGTCAGGCCAGCCAGCAGCTTTGGCCCTATATCGTGGCGGGCGGGTTGTCGTGGTTCGGCACTGCCGCCTCGGGCCTGCCCGGCGCGCTGGGGCTGTTGCCGGTGATCCCGGCCATTGCCCATGCCGACCGTGCCTTCGGTCTTTTCGCCGAGGCCGAGGGCTTCTTGCAGGACCCATTGAACCGGCTGGCACATCTTTTGTTGCGCCCGGTGGCGGTGATCCTGTTCCTGTTCGGACTGGTGCGCGGCGGGATCGACCTTCAGGCATTTGCGCCCACCACGCTGGTCACGCTGGGCAGCCTGTGGATCGGCCGCCCCTTCGGCATGGTGCTGGGCGGGCTGGCGCTGGCGATGGCCGCCGGGCTGCGGTTGCCGCCGGGGGTCAGCCTGCGCGATCTGTTGCGCATCGCACTGATCATGGCGATGGGTTTCACCGTGCCGGCGGTGGCGATCTCGGCCGCCCTGCCCGGCGGCGCCATGCAGGAAGCCGCACGGCTGGGCCTTGCGCTGTCGCTGCTGGCGGGCGCTGCCGCACTGACGCTGCCGCGTGACAGGAAACACCGGACATAAGCCCGTGCAACTGGTGCGATCGTTGTTTCCACAACGTGGACAGTTCCTAACGTTTCACCCCATTGTCGGAAAAAGGGGAAACAGACATAATGCCGCCGCAAAGGCCGGATAGGACAATCCGGCTGCTTTCGAAGGCCCGTGTTTCAAAGGCCCGTGGTCAGGGAAGGCAGGGAACCGGACGTTAACAAAGATCCGGCAGGCTGGCGCGGAACTCTTTCGCCCGGCGGCAAGAGGCAAGGGAAACGGCGGCTTTTGCCGCCGCGACAGGCAACGATGATCGAGTTCAACAATGTCTCCAAATCGTTCTGGACCGGCACCCGCAGGAAGGTGATCCTGAACAATGCCTCGTTCCGGGTCGAGCAAGGCCGCTCTCTGGGCATCCTGGCCCCCAACGGCACCGGCAAGACGACGATCATCCAGATGATGGCCGGGCTGGAAAAGCCCGACGAAGGCCGGATCATCCGCACCAGCCGCGTGTCGTTTCCGCTGGGTTTCATGGGCGGCATCAACGGCAAGCAATCGGCACTGGAAAATTCGCGCTACATCGCCAAGCTTTATGGCCTTGACCCCGATTATGTCGAAAGCTTCTGCCGCTGGCTTTGCGGGCTTGGCGAATATTTCGAAATGCCGGTCGTCACCTATTCCTCGGGAATGAAATCGCGCTTCACCTTTGCCCTGATGCTGGCGCTGGAATTCGACATCTATCTGATCGACGAAGGCATGCCCTCGACCGGCGATGTCGAGTTCAACCGCAAGGCCGGCGGCATCCTGCGCGAACGGCTGAAGAATGCCACCGTGGTCATCGTCTCGCACCAGCCGCAGACGATCGAGAAGTTCTGCCGTCAGGCCGCAGTGCTGAAGGACGGCCAGTTGTACATGTTTGATACCCTTGAAGAGGCGAAACAGCTCTATGACTACTCCGCTTAAGGCCCGCCGCTTCAACATCCGCCGCCCCGACCCCGAGGCAGCGGCAGCGCCTGCGCCGCGTCCGGCACCGATGGCCGCCGCCCGGTCCGTGCCGCTGGACGACATGCCCTTTGCCACCCATGACGACGGTTTCGGCGATCAGGTGTTTCCCGGTGCCGCCAAGGCCGACCTGCCCGCCGCCGCATCGCCCGCGCCCCCTTCGGCCGAAACCCAGGCCCAGCTGGATTCCATCCGCCGCGAGGGCCTGACCGGCCGCCAGCTGCGCATCGCCCGCCGCCTGGCACAGCGCCACAACCTGCCCGCCACGTCGGATCATGATGCCGTGCGCTTGTTGCGCGCCGCCGGGGTGGATCCGTTCCAGCGCGCCTCGATGCTGGAACTCGTCAGCCCGGACGAAACCGCCGCCGCCGTGCCGCTGTCCGGTGCCCCGCCTTCCGGCCCACCCAAGGGCGGCGACGGTCGCGCGCTGACAGCCCTGCCGGGCGACGGGGTCAAGCTGCCGCAGACGGTGAAACCGATCCAGCTGCCGTCGACCGAACAGCGGGCCGAGGTCAACCATGCCGCCGAAATCCTGAAGATGCAGCAGGACATCGCGCGCCGCCGCAAGCGCAAACTGGCGCTGCTGGCCGCGCGGATGTTCGTCTTCGTCGGGCTGCCGACGCTGCTGGCCGCCTGGTATTTCACGATGGTGGCGACGCCGCTTTATTCCACGCATTCGGAATTCGTCATCCAGACACAAGAGCCCGCGGCAACGGCCGGGATGGGTGGCCTTCTGTCCGGGACACCCGCCGCCAACATGCAGGATTCGCTGGTGGTTCAGGGCTATATGCAGTCGCGCGACGCCATGCTGCGGCTGGATCAGGACCTTGGCTTCCGCAAGGTGTTCGAAGCCCCGACGATGGACCCGCTGCAACGTCTGGCCGGGGATGCCACGATCGACGACGCCTATGCGATCTACAAGAAGAACCTGCTGATCTCCTATGACCAGACCGAAGGCATCATCAAGATGGAGGTGATCGCGCCCGATCCGGTGGTGTCGGCCGAATGGGCGACCAAGCTGATTTCCTATGCCGAAGAGCAGGTCGACAGCCTGTCCAAGCGCAAGCGCGAGGAATCGATGGCCGGTGCGGCCGAAAGCTATCGCCAGGCCGAACAGGCGGTGATCGACGCACAGCGCCGCGTGATCGAGTTGCAGGAGAAATTCAAGGTCCTGAACTCGGAAGTCGAAGTCGGGCTGCTGACCACCCAGATCGGGGCGCTGGAAACACAGCTGACCCAGGAACGTCTCAGCCTGGCACAGATGGAGGCGAACGAAAATCCCAACCAGGCCAGGATGGAACCGGTGAAGCGCCGTATCGCAACGCTGGAATCCGAAATCGCCACCCTGCGCGCCAAGCTGACCGAAGGGCAGGAAGGCGGCGAATCCCTGGCCCGCATCCAGGGCGAACTGCTGGTGGCCCAGGCCGATGTGCAGACCCGCCAGATGCTGCTGGGACAGGCGTTGCAGGCGATGGAAAATTCGCGGATCGAGGCCAACCGTCAGGTGCGGTTCCTGTCGGTCTCGGTGGCCCCGGTGCCGACGGATTCGCCCAGTTATCCCCGCGCCTTCGAGAATACGCTTGTCACCATGCTGATCCTGATGGGGATCTATCTCATGGTGTCGATGACGGTCTCGATCCTGCGCGAACAGGTTTCGGCATAAGGAAGACATGGATGAAGACGGTAAAGATCGGGCCGCTGGCCTGCGGCAACGATCTGCCCCTGACGGTGATCGCGGGGCCCTGCCAGCTGGAAAGTCTGGACCATGCCCAGATGATCGCCGGCAGTCTGGCCGAAGCCTGTGCCGCCGCCGGGGCGGCCTATGTGTTCAAGGCCAGCTACGACAAGGCCAACCGCACCTCGCTTTCGGGCAAGCGCGGGCTGGGGATGGCGGCCGGGCTGAAGGTGTTGCAGGCCGTGCGGGCGATGGGGATGCCGGTGCTGACCGATTTCCACGAACCCGCCCAGGCGGCCGAGGTCGCCTCGGTGGTGGATGTGCTGCAGATCCCGGCACTTCTGTGCCGACAGACCGATCTTTTGCTGGCGGCGGGGGCCACGGGGGCCGTGGTCAATGTGAAGAAGGGCCAGTTCCTTGACCCCTATGGCATGGCCAATGTCGCGGCCAAGATCGCCTCGACCGGCAATGACAACATCCTGCTGACCGAAAGGGGAACCACCTTCGGTTACAACGCCCTTGTCGCCGACATGCGGGCACTGCCGATCATGGGGCGCACCGGATATCCGGTGATCATGGACGCCACCCATGCCGTCGCCTTTCCGGGGGGCTTGGGCGACAGTTCCGGCGGCCAGCGCGAATTCGCCCCGGTGCTGGCCCGTGCCGCCGTGTCGCTGGGCATTGCGGGCGTGTTTCTGGAAACCCATCAGGATCCCGACCATGCCCCGTCGGATGGCCCCAACATGATCCGCCTGTCGGACATGCCCGCGCTGATCGAAAGCCTGATGGCCTTTGACCGGCTGGCCAAGGCCGACCCGCTGCGGGTATAGGACGCGCGGCCTGCGTAACGGGCGCTTTGCTCCAGGCATCAGCCGTTGGCTGCCGGCTGCAATGCCGCGCTCACGCCACCTGCCCCGCCGCCCAGCCGGACGACCAGGCCCACTGGAAATTGTAGCCGCCCAGCCAGCCGGTCACATCGACGACCTCGCCCACGAAATAGAGCCCCGGCACCGCCTTTGCCTCCATCGTGCGGGCATCCAGCGCATCGGTGTCGACGCCGCCCAGCGTCACCTCGGCCGTCCGGTAGCCTTCGGATCCGACAGGCATCAGCCGCCAGTCCTGCAGCCCCGCCGCCACCCGGTCCAGCATCGCCCCCGGAATTTCGGCCATGGGCCCCGTCGCCCCGGATGCCTCGGCCAGATGCCGCGCCAGCCGTTCGGGCAGCAGCCGGGCCAGCACCCCGGCCAGTTGCCCGCGCCCGGCCTCGGCCTTGGCCGCGCGCAGGGCCGCCGCGACATCCTGGCCGGGCAGAAGATTGACCGAAATCGCCTCGCCCTCGCGCCAGTAGCTTGACACCTGCAACACCGCCGGGCCGGACAGCCCGCGATGGGTGAAGAGAACCGCCTCGTCAAAACCCGTCCGCCCGCAGGAAACCCGGCCCTGCACCGCCACCCCGGCAAGCGGTTTCATCCAGAGCAGCTCCTGTTCGGCAAAGGTCAGCGGCACCAGCGCGGGCCGGGTTTCCGTCACGGCGATCCCGAACGATTCCGCCACCCGGTAGCCATGGCCGGTGGCCCCCATCTTCGGGATCGACTTGCCGCCCGTCGCCACGATGACCGACGCCGCCTCCTGCACCCCGCGCATGGTTTCCACGGCAAAGCCCGCCCCCCGGCGGGTCACGGCCCCCAGGCCGCAGCCGGTCCAAAGCACCCCGCCCGCCGCCGCCAGATCGGCCAGCAGCAGATCGACAACCTGTTTCGACGACCCGTCACAGAACAATTGCCCCAGGGTCTTTTCATGCCAGGCGATGCCCGCCGCATCCAGCCGCGCGATGAAATCCCATTGGGTGAACCGCTTCAGCGCCGAAAGGGCAAAGCGCGGGTTCCGCCCCAGGAACCTGTCGGCCGAGATGGTCAGATTGGTGAAATTGCACCGTCCGCCGCCCGAGATGCGGATCTTCTCGCCCGCCTTTGCCGCATGGTCCACCACCAGAACCCGGCGCCCGCGCCGCGCCGCCTCGATCCCGGCGAACACCCCCGCCGCCCCGGCCCCCAGAACGATCACATCCCACATCCGCCCGCCTCATATTTTCTGTTTCGCCCCCTTGCGGCAGCCTTGGGCCTTCGCTAAACACCGCCGCACGGTTGGGGCGTCGCCAAGCGGTAAGGCAGCGGTTTTTGGTACCGCCATACCCAGGTTCGAATCCTGGCGCCCCAGCCAACCACTCACGATGCTCGTGAGTCCAACCTTCCCAAGAACTTATCCTTCGTGGTGGTGTCAGAACTGCCCCACCAAGTGCCCCATGGCCTCTACCCTGCGGTGTGGGGAGAGTCGATTAGGGTCAGGCCCCAACGGGAGCCATGGGAGCAAAAAATTTAAGTGCTGCTGATTGCTCACTGGCCACGACTGGAAGAGTGCCAGCGTTATTGGCCGTGACGGTCTCAGAACCTCTCCCAGACCTGCCTGACCAGTTAATCCGGCTGCTGGCCACCAGCTAGGACCTCTAGTTGACGAGCGAGTGTCGATGCGGGTGGGCCTCAACGGGAGCCATGGGAGGCCAAAACCACAGTCCTGATGCAGGCATGGCCACGGTCTTGACGGGCCCTCCCAGAATCTGGCATAGGAAAATCCCGCGCTCCAAGTGCGGGCCTATTTTGATCGAAACCAATTTCATTCTTCCCCTCGTCATCAAGCTGATAGAAGGGCAGTCCATTTCGGGGGAGAAACCGCTAAGTATATATTTTACAAGGAGAAGTATGTTACAATTTCCTGGAATTACATTTTCAACAACTGGGGCCGAACCCTCTGCGGAAGCGCAGTCCACAACGAACCCCCAACAACCCCAAACCCAATCCCTAGCCGACCAGCTCATCCATTTGCTTGCCACTAGCTATGTCCGCCGCGAGGGTCGCTTCTACCACATCGATCGACCCCACGAGCCGATGACCCGAGAAGACCTCCAGCGGGCCTTCCTCACGCCAGCCAAGAGGCTCAACAACAATCAGGATGTTCCCAAGGCGGTCATCAAGGAGGTCTACGACACCGCCATCTATCAGAACAACGCCGATGACTTGCGCTCCATCCCGGTCTGGACAGGTGCAAACAAGCCCTTCCCCGGCAACCCCAAACGCCGCATCCAGCTCGAAAGCGGCCAGTTCGACCTGAACAGCTGGAAACAACCAGACTACCGCGCACTCGCTAACATCACCCCCAGCCTAGGGATTTTCACCGCCTTCTTCATGTTCGTCTTCAACTCGCCGGTCGAGATGAACCGTGTCCTGGACTGGCTGGCTTGGTGCCTTCAGAACGAAAGCAAGAAACCGAACTGGGCGTTGCTGCTGTACTCCCGTGAGAAAGGCACCGGGAAGTCCACCTTCTGCAAGATCGCTGCACAGCTGTTCGGGCAAGATAACGCTTCGATCGAGAACAACATCGAAAAGGTGGCCGGGAAGTTCAACGGCCCCATCCTCAACAAGAAGCTGATCGTCTGTGAAGAGGTGAACCTGCGAGCTGACTCTGACATCGGCAACAAGCTGAAAACCCTGATTACTGAATCTTTTACCACGGCTGAACGGAAAGGCAGAGACGTGGAGAAAGTGCCGCTCAGCTCGTGCTTCCTGATGACGACCAACCACGTCCCCCACTGGATCGAGGAAGGTGAGCGACGGTTCTATGTACTGGATGTTGGTCATGAGGGTCACGCTTCGGGCCCCAAGGCAGGCTTCTTTGGTCTGATGGTCAAGCGCGTTGAGGAAGCGCTGGCAGACCCCCGTCGTGTAGCCGAGCTCTATCATGCCCTTATGACCAGGACACTGGCCAAAGACTTCGACGCCCTGAGCTTGAACATTGAACTTCACGGCACTGAGGTCATGAAACAGGTGCTGGCCAACCAGCTTCCCGCCACGACCCAGCAACTGGCCGAATACCTAGGTGGGGAGGAGTGCATCGCCATCGCTGAGCAAGATCTCAGGGCCTACGTCACGAAGGAAATGCGGGTAAGTCCCAATGCAATCAAGCACATGATGACTGAACTTGGCTGGCAGCGGCACAACGTAAAGTGGGGAGGAAAAGACTATGCCCGTGCCCTCTGGACAGCCCCAAACTACTCCGTGGACCGGGGCGACATCCTCGGGCCCGATGGCTTCAAGAAAGCGGTCTGCGATGTTCTCTGGGCTGCAACATCCGCATGATCTACCTTGATCCATCCCAAGAGCGTTGGGCTGACATTCACACCAACCACAAGGAGGAGGCCCGGCAGCGGGCCCTCTCCCTCATCGCAGAAGGAACCAAAACCGACACCGGCTGCATACAGACCAACACCGAGGCAATCAGAAAGGTCCGCTTCCAATCCTATCAGTATGCTGCCTACCGCTTCATCTACTGTGTCATGAATGACGCCTCGCCCAGCTTTGACGAAGTGGTCCGCCACCGCTGCCACAATCGTCGCTGTATCAACCCCGACCATCTCGAAATCGGCAGCCGCGCCGACAACAAGCATGACGACTGGGCCTACGAGGCTAATGGGGTGGACTTCGACCTGCTCTAGCCTGCGGCTAAGCTCTAGAATGTATTGAGTTTTGTTCACCCCTTACACCCGCATAACGTGTATCACATCGAGGTAGAGAAAGAAAAAAAGTAAGTGATGGTCTCCCCCGGCGACCGAAGCCGCCGAGGGAGGTCTCACATGCAGTCCAGTGCAGCTTGGATCAGGTGCCAGACCTCGACCTGCCACGGGGAAAGGCCAACAGCCCCGACAGGCTGCCAGACCCCGTAGTCGATCCTGACCTGTTCCTCGCCCTCCTCGTTCACCTGATAGGCCAGACTGCCGCCCTCAGGCCCAAGGAAGACTACCTGACTGTCGCCCATCCAGAGGCCAGCCAGCAGCTCGGCATCGACCTCCATCCGTTGACCCTCAGCGTCACCATAGGGAAGCCACCAGCGCCCCTCCCGCTGCACCAGAGGATAGGTCTCAGACATCCCCACCTCCAAGTCGCTTGGTCAGCAGGTAGTCTGCCAAGACCTCCCGGAAGTGTGCTGCATCCCGGAAGCCCTGAGCCTGAGCAGCCCTGTCTTCCGCCCTAGAACGAGAAAGACCGCCATCATACTCGATGATAGCGGCCCTCTCTTCAAACGCATCGATGTCAGGTATCAGGGGCATGGCAGTCGCACCTTCTCGACGATCTCCCTCTTCTGCTCGTCACTTATGCCCGCCGAGTAGATGCCATAGGTCATCTTGTTCTCTGACCGGGCCGATTGGTGACCGACGATCGACGCAGTGAAGTGTTCAGGGATGCCTGCCCTCTCGCACTGGGTCACGAACCACTTTCTCGTGCTGTGGAACACCACCCCGGGCCGGATCAGCCCCACAGCGGTCCGCAGGGTGGCGAACCGCTTGGTGACGATGGAGACGGTAAGGTCAGGGAACAGGCGTCCCTGTTGCGGCAGTCTGGCCAGCAGCGGTGACAGGCCCGAGTGCAGCGGGATCAACCGCTCAGCCGCTTCGGTCTTCAGGGACCGGACCTCATTCGGCCTGATCCAGGCGAACCAGCCAAGGTTGCCCTTCCAGACCAAGTCACCACGAACCAGCCCCACCGCCTCCCCGGCTCGCATGCCAGACAGCAGACAGAAGGTCAGGACCTCCCCGATCCTCGGGTCTTCCAGCGCCACCAACTGCCTGACCTCTGGATCGGTCAGAACAGCATAGCTTTGGTTCTTGCCCTTGGCCTCGACCCTGACCGTGCTGAAGGGGTTGGTGACCAGCTCCCCCTCATAGACCGCCCAGTCCAGGAAGTGGGTCACCTGACTGACCGTCCTGCGCTGCGTCCTTGCGCTGATCGTCTCTCCCCGACTGGCCGCCACGAGCTGGTCCAGCCCATGCCCCCGGGTTCGCCATGACTTGCCGGTATGCCGACCAAGCAGCGCCACCCTGCGAACGAAGGTCAGCGCCTCCTCCCGGGACACAGCCCCGATCGGCTTGGCCCCGTAGGCAGAGACGAAGAGGTTCACCGAGAACCGCACCGACTTGAAGCCCCCGTGCTGCAACTCGTCAGACCGGCGATTGAGGTAAGTCCGGGCCAGCTCTCTCACCGTCCTGCGCCCCACGATCACCACAGGGCGGAACACCGGCGGCACCACCACGACCGGAGCGGGCTTCTGCACCACCTCCCCCAGCTTGGCTTTGGCGATGACCTCCTCGTACTTCGCGTTGACTTCCAGCACTCGCGCTTTGGCGATCCGGGCGTCCCCGGTCTTCAACGACTGCTTCATGGCCTGCCCCAACACCGCCTGCAGTTCCTTGGGGTAGTTCCGCCGATACAGCCACGTTTGCTGCTTCAAGTAGGCATACTGAATACGCACAGACATAAGTCCTCCTTCTGGGGCCTTCGCCCCAAGGTTCACGAGATTGAAGATTTTTGATTTGGCTTCTGTGCCTTACTGGGAAACCTAGGTTCCTAGCCGCACGTCCTCGGCCCGCGCTGGCCCAAGGATCAGATCAATTGCAGGCTCGCCGTAGGACCCAGCCAGAGGCCCGGTCAAGGCCACGCCCCCAACGCAGTCCTCGTACACCTCGTCCACCCGGAACAGGTGTTCAGGCACATCGTCAAAGGCTGCGACCCAGACGATTGACCCGGCCTTCACTCCCGAGGCCCCGCCCTCAGGACCTCCCGAAGGATCGCGACCGCCAGACCATGGCTGACCCGAGAGGCCACCCAGAGCACAAGGCACAGCGCCTTCCACTGTTGCGGCACCAAAAGAAAACCCCCGGTCAAACCGAGGGCGAGCAGAGTTTTCATCGTAAGCTCCTGTTTCCATTCTTTATCTAGATGGATGAGCTTTCTCGTTTTTCTGATCGTTAAGGCTGCAACCTGCTAGCCTAAAGGTTCATAGGACTGCATCTGGTGGTATGACCCCCAGAAGACCCGTCACGATCTCAGCAGGTTCTACCCCTATCGCCCGTGCCAGCACCACGAGTTCAATCACGTCGATGCGACGCTCGCCGCTTTCGATCCGAGCAATCAATGACTGATGGCACCGCAGTTTTCCGGCCAGCGCCGCCTGCGATAGCCCGGCCTCCTTCCTTGCCTGTATCAAGGCTGAGACAAGCGCGGCCTGTGCGTCGCTCCATAGTGTTCTTGGCATGAGGTCCCCGCTGCTGCGGGGGCTTCCATTAATCTCAAAACCAGATTATCTAAAAATCGCATTGAATCGGGAGGTTGCCTTTTCTCCCATGCTCAGCGCCCATAGCAGTCATCACGAGGTCGATCATGTGGAACAGGATCAAGGGAATGGCTGGTGGGACGTCCGCCCTGCTCAATCAGGTCTTTGATCGCGCGGTTCGGGAGACCGGTGCCGTTCTTGACAGCGAAGCCGCCAACCAACTCAAGGCTTCGACCCAGACTGCGATTGCAACCGCCAAGAAGGTCTCGGTAAACCTGACCGATCTGAACGGCGACGGGCAGTTCAACTCTGAGGACATCAAGCTGGCCGCAGAGAAGGCTGGCATCGCTTGGGATAAGATCGACCCCGACATCAAATCCGCGATGCTGGCAGGCGGCGCAGCAGGCATCGGCGTGAACTTCATCCCCTTCGTCGGTCAAGCCATCGCTATCCCTACCTTCGTGGGCACCACAGCCTACTTCTATGTCATCGCCAAGCTGAGAGGTATCGGGCGGAAATAGCTTCAGCCCAGAACGTGCGAGACAGTACCCCTAGACTGCGGCAGCCTCGTTCCGTTGAAAGAACGGAGTTGGCCCAGTGCCGCCACTCGATCACCGATGACGCCGCTCGGCGGCATTCCCTAAAGCGGCCGCTCGATAGTTCCCGCAGCTTTTTGAGGTGACAAGCGCCTACGGTGCGGACGGCGCGGAGGTTTGCCAGCGTGGCACGTCTGTTTTCGCACATTCGAGAGTGGTGACACGCCGGTCGGATATCCGCGCTTTGGGGTCGGTGACTGGGTCCGGTTGCCCTCGCGTTAGTCCGTTGGCCAGCTGCGCCAGCGCCCTCATGCCTGCGAACGTTAACACCGGCGAATTTGCAACCTAGAGACAATGCAACACCCGCGAAATCTGTTGAGATGGCCCGGCCTTCACGCTTGCAGCCGCTAGGCGTCATGATGTTATGATGGATGCAAAGGCACTAAAAGAATGAAAATATGAACGAAGACGCCCGAGCAATTGGTGAAGTAGTAGATTTGTTTTGTGGCGTCGGCGCATTGAGCCACGGCCTGTTGCGAGCCGGTCTCACTATTAAGGCTGGTTACGACGTCGATAGGAACTGCAAGTACGCCTACGAGAAGAACAATAAGGCCACCTTCTACGCCCGCGATGTGTCGAAGCTGACAGCCCAAGAGCTCAAGGGCCATTTCAGTGGTACGGTTCCGTCGGTACTAGCCGGTTGCGCCCCGTGCCAGCCGTTCTCGACATACAAGCATAGATACGAAGCCGACCCTCGATGGGAGCTTGTGGAGGCGTTTGCCCGCCTAGCTGCCGAGGTGCAGTCCGATTTCGTAACGATGGAAAACGTTCCAGCTCTACTCAAGTATAAAGGAGGAACCGTGTTCGCTGGCTTCGTGGCTACGCTTAAGACTGCAGGTTACGAGCATATCCAGTGGAATGTGGTCCGTTGCGAGGAGTTTGGCGTTCCGCAAAAGAGACGGCGCCTAGTGCTGATTGCATCACGGGAGCGACCTCTACCGAAACTTAAGCCAACTCACGACCAGCCGCTGTCAGTTAGAGACGCCATCCAATCGCTGCCAGCAATCAAAGCTGGCGAAGTTCATCCCCGCGACCCGCTTCACAGCGCAGCGTCACTGTCCGAGAAGAACCTAGAACGCATCAAGTCGTCCAAGCCAGGTGGTACATGGCGAGACTGGCCATTCGAGCTTCGGGCCAAGTGTCACCAACGAGAGTCCGGCAGTACTTACTCTGGGGTATACGCGCGGATGGAATGGGACGAACCTTCCCCCACCATGACGACCCAATGCTACGGCTTCGGTAACGGCCGGTTTGGGCATCCTGTCCAGGATCGAGCAATCTCCCTTCGCGAAGCCGCACTCCTTCAAACCTTCCCGCAGAGCTACGCTTTCCTGCCGCTAGGTCAGAAGATCTCCTTCTCGGAGGTCGGACGATGGATCGGCAATGCGGTCCCCGTCGCACTGGCGGAGGCCATTGGAAATTTGATTTTGTCCAGCGAACGTGGAGATGACCTTGTCGGACGATACACCTAAGCCTTTTCAGTTTGAGATTTCCCTAAGCGTCCTAAACCATCTGGGTCGCAACCTGTACCGTAACTTCATCACGGTCATCGCAGAAGCGGTGTCGAACTCCTGGGACGCCGAAGCCCAGAACGTTTGGATCGACATCGACAAGGAGGGGAACACCTTTTCCATCAAGGACGATGGCCTTGGTAATCCTCCCCGTTTTAACGGGGCGCGACCGTAGAACTCACGCGGCCATTT
>DAIOGH010000028.1:0-56264 GCA_036745335.1 Paracoccaceae bacterium | reverse complement strand
CCGAACAGGCAGCCTGAAAACGAAACCAGACGACAACTGCTTTGACAAACACCGCCTCCTACCGCGAGGGGGTGCCGCGCAGCACGCAGGAAGCCATGGCCATGGGGCGGGCAGTCATCACCACCGATGTCCCCGGTTGCCGCGAGACCGTGATGGAGGGCGTGAACGGCTTTCTCGTGCCGCCGCGTGATCCGGCAGCGCTGGCGGCGGTGATACGCCGCGTCATCGACCAGCCCGGTCTGGTGGCACAGATGGGCACACAAAGCCGACGCATGGCCGAAGACCGCTTCGATGTGCATGAACAGAACCGAAAGCTGCTGTCCTACATGGGCCTGTGATGGCCATCCGCATGTTTGATACGCCCCGCCCGATGGAATGAAGACAGCCCTTTAATGCCATTCCATATCGGAGAGGATCGGAAATTTCTTCAGTGGATCGCCTTCCCAAAGGGATCATGCTGGCCAGAACATTCCTTTCGCAATAGGCCGCAACCTCAGCCTCGCCCCGCAGACGCCGGGTGAGAGGTTCCCATGCTGACAAGCGTTCAAGCCAGATTTTCCCGATCTGCCGACCCAATCTGACATTCTCGATCAGGGCCGGCTGGCCTGGGCACTCTCGGGCGGCACATCCTTCATCTGGCCGCCGAGCATTGTGACGACATGCACCCGGTTGCGCGCCTGGGCGGCCGAGGAACGGCTGGGATCAGACCTAACCCGGCCTGCCATTGCCAAGCGGTTCATCCTGCACATGGCCCAGATGATCGCAGATCAGCAGCCACAGGACTGCACAGCAGGGGAAAATCGCCAAGGCTGACATCATGATGGTCATCGTCCTCTGAAAGCGGCCGTCACCCCGAGACTGATCCATTTCGACTTAATAACCCGTAAACGGACTACACGCATTAGCGCGCAATCTTTGCTTTGCCGCAAGATGTATTGTTTGTCGGCCCGTTCTGCGGGGGGCTGGGCCATTCCATTTCCTAAAATGATTTCGACAACCCGGCTGCCCGGCCCCCGCTGTAAACCGAACCTTAAGCCGCTTGCCGTCCCTTGGGGGAACAGTGTGCCGGGCAAAGGCGGACGTGGGGTCCGGGTCCGGTCCGGGGTGTGAACCAGGGGTGACGACCATGAATTCAGTGACAACCCGCCTGCGGGTCCAGGTGAGTTTTGCCCTGCGGCGGCTCTTCATGACGTTGGCCTGTCTGGCCATCGTGACAACTGCGGGTCTTGCAACGGCCGCATCGGCGGCCCCCGGCGGCGGCACCATCATCATCCGCAATGATCGCGGCGGTTCTCTTGGCGAGCGGGGCGATCTGATCCGCCGGTTGCGTGCCACCGGCCAGCGGGTCGAACTGCGCGGCACCTGTCTTTCTGCCTGCACCATGTATCTTGGGCTGAGCAATATCTGCGTCGCCCCTTCGGCCCGCCTCGGCTTTCACGGCCCGACACGCAATGGCCGCAAGCTTTCGCATGAGGATTTCGATCACTGGTCATGGGTGATGGCGCGCAACTACAACGCCCCGCTGCAAAGCTGGTATATGGAAAAGGCGCGCTTCCGCACCAGCGGCTATTACCAGTTGAGCGGGGCAGAGCTGATCCGCATGGGCTATCCCAGCTGCTGATGATCCTTCCGCAAGACAAAGGCACGGCGGTTATTCCCGCCGTGCCTTGCACAGGATCATCCGATCCCGCAGTCTGATCAGTTGGTGCCGTTGGTGCTGGGGGTGCTGCCACCGCCACCGGCGGCCACGGCGACAAGAACCAGACCCGCCGCCGCCCCGGCACCGCCAAGACCAAGGCCCGCGGCCAGCGGCACAAAGCCTTCGGCATCCTCGCCGCAGGTCACGGCCACCCGGTTCGGATCGACGGCATCATATTGCGCTGCCACAACCTGACGATCACCGCAGACCTTGTTGTTTATGGCCAGCTCAATCAGCTGGTCTTCGGTCAGACGCTGCTGGGCCTGTGCCACAGCAGGCAGGGCAAGGGTGACAACAACAAGGACCGTGCCAAGCAGTTTCATGGGAACCTCCGCAAATATCCCGCCGTGCATATCACGAAATGCGTCTTTCTGGCCAGTCAAATCCCCGCAAAGTTGTTTGCAGCCGACCGGAAAACCTCTGTCAGGTCATCACTCACGCAAGCCGGTCAGAACATAGCCGATCTCGGGAGACAGCCATTGCCGGGACCGGACGATCCTGCCGTCGCCATCGCGCCAGAAGACATTGGTAAAGACATGCTGGCGGGCCTGGCAGTCTTCCTCGAACCGCGACAGGCTGCGCCCGCCGACAACCTCGGGGCCTGCCTCCTCCATGGTGCAGCCCGCCATCAGCCAGGTGGAATGGTGATCTCCGGTCAGATAGCGCATCTGCCGACGATAGACCCCTTCCTGCCGCCCCGCCATGGCATCAAGCGTGGTCTGCGCATCGGCCCCCATCAGATCGAAGCCCAGGCCTCGGCTTGCCACCAGAACCCCCCGCTGGAACGACAGCGAAATGTCGTCGACCGCCATCCAGGTTTCCACATCGCCATTCACCGCTGCCAGCGACAGCGGCGCATCCGCCCCGCGTGACGGGATCTGAACCTGCAACACAGCCCCCGACAGCGCCGTTGCGGCCACCGTCACCCTTTGCCCGGCGGGGGGCTTGCCTCCGGTCTGCAAGACCGGCAGGCAGCCGGCCAGCACGATGGCCATCATGGCAGATAGCAGGGCTCTCATCGCCAGAACCGCCCCCAGGTTGCGTCAAGTTCGGTCGCCTGATTTTCCCGGATCACCTCGTAAAGCCGTCCCGAGACATGCAACCTTGCCCCGCCGTCGCGCTGGACGGGCCGGATGACGGTGCTGATCCTGGTCTTGCTGGGCCTGCCGGTCGCCCAATCCAGCGGAATCGTCAGCAGAATGCCCTTGTCGAACGACCCTTCGCCGAAGTCCGCCGCAGAAACATCGGTCACTGTCGCATAGGCCCCGATCCGCCAGCCGTTATCGAATTCGCGCGCCAGCGTCAGCGTCGCGCCATAATCACCGGCCAGATAGCGGCCGACATCCAGTTGCCCCAGATAGCCCTTGCCGAATTCGTAATAGGCCGACACATGGCCGGTGGCGATGTCATAGTCCTGAAAGCCGAAAACCCCGTCGAAATCACGCTGCTTGACCCAGTTCACCTCGGCCCCAAGGGCAAGCCGGCTGTTCTGCGGCTTCCACAGCACTTCGGCCGAAAGACCACCGAACATGCGCTCAAGATAGCCGACGGTCAGCCGGGCGGACAGGTCCTTGCCGGGGCGGAAGTAATAGGCCGCGGTCAGTTCCGGCAGGCTGGGGCCGCTGCCACTGAAATAGCGGCTGCCATCGCTGCGCACATGCGGCAGCACCGAATCCGACACCCGCGCCGCATCACCGATATTGCCGGCCAACTTCTGCTGGATCACGCCCGAGAAGACCAGCCCCGGCAGTGGTTCGTAGCGACCGCGCAGCGCGATGCCGACATCCACCCGCAGCGGGCTGGCGGGATCGAACAGGCTGGGCACCAGATAGGGTTCCAGCCCATAGGACAGCGCCGGATAGCGGCCGTCCAACGGAGGCAGCCCGGCCGGAGCATCCATCACCCAGGTCCGCGACCGCAACAGGTCTGGCGCAACAGGGTGAAATTCCAGCTCTTCCAGATCCTTGCGGCGCAGGACGACCGACGTGAGCGGCATTCCATTGGCCGCCAGCCGGATGTCGAACCGTTCGATCCCCGGCGGGGCCAGACGCGACAGGACACGCGCCGCACGACCCACAGCCTGCGCCGCGATCGCATAGCGGTCATTGCGGATCTGCACCTTCAGCGTGCTGCCGGTGGTCTCGATCCCGTCCAGCACCACGCCTTCGCGGGACAACGCGGCAGCCAGACTGGCCTGCCCGCCGCCTGTCCCCAGATCAAGCCAACTGCCACCCTGCGCCACCGGCCGCACCGGCGGCGGTGCCGCATCCAGCCCCGACCCGAACCGCGGGTGTTTCGGGTTGACCGTATAGCTGAGCTGGATTCCGATTTCCGATCCGTAAAGATAATTCGCCGTCACCGTGGTGCGGTCATTCCAGCGGTAGGACAGGCCAAAGTTCAGCGGGGATTTATGGGTGAAGGCCGCGCCATCCTCGCGCACCTGATCATCCGAGGAATATTCCACCACAAGGCGCAGCCGGTCGGTGGCCTGCCATTCGACCCCGCCGAAAAAGGCGGCATCGCCCTTGAACCAGGATTGGTACTGGAACTGTCCGCCCAGACCTATGTCGCTGCGCCCCGGCCGGTCCTTGAAACTGTCACCGAAGATGGCCAGCGGATTCTCGAACCCGCCATAGCTGCCCAGCCGCCCCCAGCCCAGGCCCAGCGAGGCCCGCACCCTTGGACCAAGGGCCTTGGACATCACCACATATTCCCCGGCATAAATGCCGGTTCCCAAAAGGTCGTTGATGCCGATGGCGACGGCCGGGCGATAGCGTCCTTCGTCAATCGCCCGGAAATGCACAGAAAAGCTGCGGTCGAACCGATAGTCCGAGATCGCCGAAGTCGGCTCGGGGCGCACGTTGTAAAGCAGGGCATAGCGGAACGAGGCCGAGAGCCGGGGCGTGACCTGGAAGGTCAGGGTATTGCGGGTCTGCCGGGCAAAGGAGCTGACGGTAAAAGCCAGTTCGCCATCCTCGCGGCCAAAGGCCGTGGGCATGTCGATCATGCCCGGCATGCCATAGGTGTTGTAACCCCAGGAAAGGATGCGATCCTGCGCAGTCGCTGGCAAGCCAATGCAGACGGCCATCAGCAGGCCGCATGCAGAACCGATCAGGTTTTGCCAGCTCACCACGCCTGTGCCCTGCCCCTTGCCCGCAGCGATTCCACCATCGACGATCAGGGAGCAACCTTGAAGAGGCATCCCCGGAAGGTCAACCGGCCCTGCCGTCTGGCAAGGCTTGCCGTGATACCCCTACGAGACCGCTGCCACCAATTCGCCGTCCGTCATCCGGCGGGGCCAATAGCTGACGCGGCGCAGCCAGCCGTTCAGGGGGTTGCTGCCCCCGTCCCGCTGACCCAGCCACAGATTTGTCGGCACCGGATTGCGCTGTGCGACCTGTGTGCCCAAAACCCCGTTCGCGGCTGCCCGCATCGTGCCGCCGCCCCATGTCATCGCTGCCCGGTGCGGGCCGGGGGCCGCGCCCAGATCGAGTGCGACCGACAAAGCCGACGTGCCGTCATGCATCGAACCGACAAGACAGGAACCGACAGCGGTGTTCGCGGCATTGGATTTAGCGATGCCAATCGAACTGGATGCGCCGGTCGAATTGAAACAGGCCGCAATTGCCAGTTGCACCACCGGAGGGCATTCGAAATCCACCAGCAGCGTCCCCGCCGCAGCGCCCGGCCACCACGCCCCCAGCGGAACCTGCGCCACATCCGCCGCCCGCGTCACCGTGGACCCTGCGGTCGGGATGTAGGAGGTCGGACAATCTCCGGCCTCCAACTGCAAATCGCGCACATAGAGGGTTACGGGGGATGCAAGCGCAGTGTGGATATACGCTGACGGGAAAAGGTTGGCGTTGGCGGTTGGGGCCCCTGCGTGATCCCTGCGCAGCCATTGCCCGACCAGCGCTGCCGAATTGCCCGCGTCGATCACCAGAGCCACCGGCGTCTGCCCGCCGCTGGTGAAGATCAGCCGGAGCCGCTCTGTCCCGGTCAGCGGCCGAGACAGGCTGACCCAGCCAGAGCCGCAGAATTGAGTATCTGCCAGAGCGGGTATCGGGCTGCCGGGGGCCATATCAGCCCGACATTGCGCGTGACTGGCGGGCATTGTCTGGTCGAAGGTGAAGGATGCGCAGGGCGCTCCAAGGTGGGTAACTCCGTTCGTGACACCGGGCGGGCTGGCCCCCTTTGCCTCCCACCCTGCCGAAGCCCCCGAGTTCAGGACGAGGTTCGTCCGCGCCCCCTCGATCAGCAGCCCGCGCCGCGCCAGCGTCACCGGGTGATGGTCGATGCGAGGGGTGTCCGCCGCCGCCACCTGCATCACGCCCGAGGCGTCGACATACCGCGCAGCCCCGGCGCGGGCGAAGGTGATCGCAGAGCCAAATCCGCCCGGATGATAGGTGCCGTTTACGAAATCCATGCGAAGGGCAGGCTGCGGCAGGCCGGTCCGCGGCCGCAGCGGCCGTGAGGTCACGGTCAGATCGCAAAGCAGCTTCATGCCAGGACCATCGCATGAATGCCCGCTGCCGTGGTTCCGGTCTGATTGACGCGGCGGACCGCCACCGGCAGGATCGAGAAATCCGCGACGGCAACCGTCCGGGTCGTCTCGGCCTCGGTCAGGATCGACAGCGTTCCCCCGGTCTGCACATAAAGCGCCAGTGCCACGCTGGGCAGGTTGACGCTGTCCGAAGGCGTGACGGGCAGGATGTCATTCGTCGGCCCCGCCAGGGAAACTTCTCTGCTTTCGAAAGGGTTGGACATGGTTCTGGCTCCTGTCTCTGCTGAGTGCGGGCCAACCCTGACCGCCAGGCGTCAATTTTCCCCTGCCCTTCCGCGCGATACCCCTGCACAGGGCGCAACACCCCGGCCCCTATCCGCTCCGCAGAACCGCCCCCGGATTCATGATGCCCGCCGGATCAAGCGCCGCCTTGATCACCCGCAGCGCCGTCAGCCGCGCCGGATCGCCATAGCGCTCCAGCTCCGCCACCTTCGCCCGGCCGATGCCATGTTCGGCCGAGATCGAACCGCCCAGCGCCTGCACCCGCCCATGCACCAGATCCTGCACCATCGCCTTTTGCCGGTCGTAATCGGCCCGCTGGCGGCCGGGTGCCGGAAAGACGTTGTAATGCAGATTGCCGTCCCCCAGATGGCCAAAGGCATTGATGCGGAAATCGCTGATGACGGCCAGCGCCTGCCCGGCCTCTTGCAGAAAGCCGGGAATCGCGGACAACGGCAGCGATATGTCATGGCTCGACACCGCCCCGATACGGCGGTTCGCCTCGGGGATCGCCTCGCGCAGTGCCCAAAGCGCATCCGCCTGTGCTTCGGACCCGGCAATCACACCGTCCAGGATCAGCCCGGCCGCAGCGCCCTCGTCATACAGCGCTGCAAGGGCTTCTTCCGGGTCCATCACCTGCGGCAGGCCCAGTTCCACCAGAACCGACCAGTCCGGCCGGTCGGCGAAAGGCATCCGCACCTCCGGCCCGACCTCGTCCAGAAACGACAGCCCGACACCCGAGATCAGTTCGAAGGCGGAAATCAGCCCCGCCAGCCGCGCCTCGGACAGCGCGAGGAGGCGCTGAGCCGCTTGCGGCGAAGGAACGACAAGCAGCGCCACCAGCCGATGCGCAGGACAGGGAAACAGCCGCAGCGCGGCGGCGGTGATCACCCCCAGCGTGCCCTCGGCCCCGATCAGCAGGTTCTTCAGATCATGGCCGGTGTTGTCCTTGCGCAGCCGTTTCAGCCCATGCCAGACCGATCCGTCCGGCAGCACGGCCTCCAGCCCCAGGCACAGATCGCGCGCGTTGCCATAGCGCAGGACCCCGGTTCCGCCGGCATTGGTCGACAGATTGCCCCCGATCATCGCCGTGCCTTCAGACGCCAGAGACAGCGGAAACAGCCGCCCCGCCGCAAGTGCCGCCTCTTGCACGGCGCGCAGGGTCGCCCCGGCCTCGGCCACCAGAATGCCATCCTCGGGCGCCACCTCGCGGATCGCCGCCATCCGCTCCAGCGACAGCACCAGCGGCAGCGGGCCGTCCGGCATCACCTGTCCGCCAACCAGCGATGTGCCGCCGCCGAAAGGCACCACGCCCACCCGCGCGGCAGCGCAGGCGCGGATCACCGTGGCGGCCTCGGCACTGTTGCGCGGCAGCGCCACTGCCCCGGCCCTGCCTCGCCAGCGCCCCCGCGGTTCCTCAAGGTATCGCGGTTCCGCCGCACGCAACGTGCCGGGCGGCAGCCGCGCGGCAAGGCTTTCGACAAAGGTGGGTTCACAGGGGTTGAGCATGGGGGCCTCCGTCCCCTTCCCTACCCTCGCAACAGGTCAGTCGTCCAGCAGCCGCGGCTCCAGCACAAGGATCGTCGGGCGCGACGGCAGGTTGCGGCGGTGGAACACCATCTCGTTCAGCCCGGTCTCGACCACCTCGAACTCGCCCGACATTTCGTCAAGGAACACCCGCAGCGATGCGCCCGAAAACCAGTGCATCGGGATCACCACCGAAGATTTCAGCCGCCGCACCACGCCCATCATGTCGGCCAGCCGCAGGGTATAACCGCCGTCCACCGGCACCATCAGGATATCGACCCGGCCGATGGCGGCATATTGTTCCTCGGACGGGATCTGGTGCAGATGGCCCAGATGGGCGATGCACAGGCCCGCCGCCTCGAAGATGAAGATCGAATTGCCGTTGGCACGCGCCCCTTCACCAAAGGGGCCGCGGGTATCCGTGGTGACATTGCGCACCAGCATGGACCCCAGCTCCAGCCGGTGATCGGCCGGACCATCGGCACCGGGCCAGCCGTCCAGCACATGCGTAATCCGCGGATCGGGGTTCGGCGTCCAATGCGTGCTGTGCGAATTGTTCATAGTCACCACATCCGGCACCAGATCGCTGCGGCCCAGCAACCCGGTATAATCCGTCACCGCAACGGTGCCGTCCCCGGCCACGATGGCAAGGCTGGCATGGTGCAGATAGCGGATCAGCACCTGATCCTGCTCCAGCCCGTCGCCCAACCGGGCCGGAACCACCGTCGCCGGGCCCGCCGCCAACGAGATGCAATGCGAGGCAAGCCGATCCTGCGCGGCGGCAACACCCGGCAGCAGGGCAAGGAACAGGGCAACGGCGGCGCGGCGGATCATCTGGAACCCTCCTTGCGGTCGCTGGAAGTGTAGCGCGGAATGCCCCCGCGTCATCCCGTCCACTCGCGATCGTGGATCACGGCTGCGCGAGTGCTGCGCGCCTGATCGGTCTGCACGGCCTCGCCCTGTGGCTCAGGCTTGCCCCACGTCCGTCCGCCCCCGACGGTCGCCGCGCAGGTTGGCGTAAAGCACATGGTTGCGCCAGCGGCCGTTGATCTGAAGATAGCTTTGCGCAACGCCTTCGTATTTGAAGCCGCATTTTTCCAGCACCCCGCGCGATGCGGCGTTTTCCGGCAGGCAGGCGGCCTCGATCCGGCTCAGCTCCAGCGTGGCAAAGGCATGGTGGACCACCGCCTGAATGGCCTCGCGCATATAGCCCTGCCGGGCATGGGCCCGACCGATCCAGTAGCCCAGCGTCCCCGCCTGTGCCGGGCCGCGGCGGATGTTGTCCAGAGTGATCGCCCCCAGCAGCGCCATGTCCGCGCGCCGGATCATCAGAAGCGGTAACGCGGTGCCCTGCGCCTCGGCCCGGCTGGCCCAATAGACCCGGCTGGTGAAGGACCGCCGCGCCAGGTGATCCTGGCTCCAGACCGGCTCCCAGGGTTGCAGGAAATCCGCGCTTTCGCGGCGCAGGGCCGTCCATTGCGGCCAGTCGGTATGGGTGGGCAGCCTCAGGGTCATCCGCTCGGTCTCGACGCGGACGCGGCGGCGCAGCCCCAGCATCACGCCGCCAATCCCTTCAGGATCGCCTCGATCCCCGGCGCGCGCGTCACCGGCCCATACAGCGCCAGCGCCGTCTTCGGGGCCAGCAATCTGCCACCATAGGCCCGGATGCCCGCCGTGGTAACGGCGTCGATCCGTGCAACCGCCTCGTCCAGATCGGGCACCCTGCCCCAGATCGACAAGAGCCGCGCATTGCGTTCGGTGCGCGACGACGGGCTTTCCAGCCCCATCAAGAGCCCCGCCTTCAGCTGCGCCTTGGCGCGGTTCACCTCGGCCTCGCTCATGTCATCGGCCGCGCGTTTCATCTCGTCCAGCGTCAGCTGGGTCAGTTCTGCGATCTCGTCTTCCGAGGTTCCGGCATAGATGGTGATCTGGCCGGTGTCGTCATAGGCGGCCGACTGGGCATAGATCGTGTAGCACAGGCCGCGCTCCTCGCGGATCTTCTGGAACAGGCGGCTGGACATGCCGCCGCCCATCGCCATCGACCACAGCTGCGCGGTATAGACATCGTCATTGCGATAGCCCGGAGCCTCGAAGGACAGGGCGAAATGCACCTGCTCCAGATCCTTGACCTCGCGCCGCTCACCGCCCACGAAGCGCGCCGCCTCGGCCCCCGGAAAGCCCACCGGCGTCAGCCCGCCAAAGATCGCCTCGGCCTGCGCCACGATGGTCGCGTGATCCACCCCGCCGGCCGCCGACAGGATCATCCGGTCCGGCCCGTAATGCGCCCCGGTAAAGCGGCGCAGATCGGCTTCGGCAAAGCGGCTGACCCGCTCTTCGGGGCCAAGGATGGTGCGGCCGAAGGACTGCGCCGGATAGGACACCTCATGCAGCCAGTCGAAGATGATGTCATCGGGCGTGTCGGCGGCCTGGCCGATCTCTTGCAGGATCACATGACGCTCGGTCTCGATATCGTCATGGTGAAATACCGGATTCAGCACGATGTCGCTGATCACATCCAGCGCGCGCGGCACATCGGCCGACAGGCAGCGGGCGTAATAGGCGGTCATCTCGCGGCTGGTATAGGCGTTGATGTAGCCGCCCACATCCTCGATCTCTTCGGCAATCTGAAGGGCGCTGCGCTTTTCGGTGCCCTTGAAGGCCATATGTTCCAGAAAATGCGCGATGCCGTTCTGCACCGCCGTCTCGTGGCGCCCCCCTGCCCCGACCCACAGCCCGCAAGAGGCGGACTTCAGCCCCGGCATGGATTCAGTGATGATGCGGAAACCGTTGGACAGGGTGTGCAGCTGAACCGTCAAGGCGTGATCCGTTCCGGGGATGTGCGTTCCCTGCTCATACAGGCATGGTTCCGCTTGTGGAAGAGGCAGCAAGGGCGCAGATTGGTTGATGTGATGCCGTCCGAAGGGTCTTTGCGATGAAGCCGTTTGCTCGCTGCCTTCCGCTTCTGATTATGGCAGCGGCCTGCGTTTCGGCCGATGGCCCGGCACAGGGCGCGTATCTGGTCACGCAGGATGACAATTATCTCTGGCCGGTCGAGATGGCGGGGCATCCCGAGGTGGATGTCATGCCCTATATCCCGGCGCTGGTGGTGACGCGGCGCGATGGCGCGCCGCTGGTCGAGGCGGATGAGGCTGCGGCCCGCGCCGCCGCGGCGGCACATTGCGCGGGCTCTGGCAAAGACGGACCGACAAGCGACGGACGCTTTGCCGACGGGGCCTGGGCCTTTTCCACCTGCTAAGGGTTACACCCGCGCGGCCAGCCGATCCCGGATCAGTTCCTTCAGCGCCGCCAGATCATTCGGCACCCGCGTCACCCGTTCGGGGCGCTGGAACAGATCGGCCATATGGGGCGGCAGGACCGGCCGCAGCCCGGTTGCCGCTTCGACCGCATCGGGGAATTTCGCAGGATGCGCGGTGGCCAGCGTGACCATCGGCACCCTGCCCAGATGCCCGTTGGCCACCTTCACCCCCACCGCGGAATGCGGGCACAGCACCTCGGCCGTCGCATCGCGCATCGCGGTGATGGTGGCGCGGGTTTCCGCTTCCGAACAGGCGCCGGAATCGAACTCGGCGCGCAGTTTCTCCATCGCCGCCGCCGGAATGGTGAACCCGCCGCCCTGCTTCAGCCCTTCCATCAGCGCGCTGACGGCCGCCCCGTCGCGGTCAAGCGCATCGAACAGCGCCCGTTCGAAGTTGGAACTGACCTGAATGTCCATCGACGGGCTGATCGACGGCTTCACCCCGCTGGTGCGGTAGTCTCCGCCCTTGATGGCACGGTCCAGAATGTCGTTCTGATTGGTCGCAATCACCAGCCGGTCGATCGGCAGACCCATCCGCTTGGCGATATAGCCCGCGAAGATATCGCCGAAATTGCCCGTCGGCACGGTGAACGACACCTTGCGATGCGGCGCACCCAGGGACACGGCGGCGGTGAAGTAATAGACCACCTGCGCCAGCACCCGCGCCCAGTTGATGCTGTTCACCCCGGCCAGCCGCACCCCGTCGCGGAAATCAAAATCGTTGAACATGTCCTTCAGCCGGGCCTGGCAATCATCGAAATCGCCATCCATCGCCAGCGCATGCACATTGCCTTCGACCGGCGTGGTCATCTGGCGGCGCTGCACCTCGGATACCCGGCCATGCGGGAACAGGATGAAGACATCGACATTGGCCAGCCCCCGGAACGCCTCGATCGCCGCCGACCCGGTATCGCCGCTGGTCGCGCCGACGATGGTGATCCGCTCTCCGCTGCGGGCAAGCGCCGCCTGCATCATCTGGCCGATGATCTGCATGGCGAAATCCTTGAAGGCCAGCGTCGGCCCGTGGAACAGCTCCAGCAGGAAATGATTGGGGGCCAACTGCTTCAGCGGTGCGCGGGCCGGATGGCTGAACCCGGCATAGGCACGCGCCAACAGCGCCCGCAATTCGTCATCCGAAAAGAACCCGGCCACGAAGGGGCGCATCACCCGCAGGGCAACCTCCTCATAGGGCAGGCCCGCCAGCGCCGCGATGTCATCCGCCGTCATCGGTGGCACGGTTTCCGGCACATACAGCCCGCCGTCGCGCGCCAGCCCGGTCATCATCGCCTCGCCAAAGCCCAGGGCGGGGGCAGCCCCGCGTGTCGAGATGTATCGCATGTCGTTCCCTCAAACCGTCCGCTGCCTGATACGCCACAAGAGATAGAGTGTCATCACCGCCCAGACCGTCGCCAGCCCGAACCACTGGATCGCATAGCCCCAATGGTCATTGGGTATAGAGGAGGTGTCGACCGGCACCGGCGCAATCCCGTCGCCCGTCGGTTCGCTGGCGACAATAAGCGCCGGTTCCGCATTCAGCTTCGCCGCCATCGCGGGCAGGTCGCGGGCGAACCACAGCCCGGTTTTCGGATCGGGCGGCGGGGTGAAACTGTCGGTATCGTCGGGCCAAAGCAGGTGGCCAGTCACTTCGGTCGCCCCGGCAGAGCGCGGCGCTGACCGGGCGCTGTCTTCCAGAAATCCGCGGTCGATCAGGATTCGGCGGCCATCCGCGATGGCAAAAGCCTCGATGATCCGCACGCCGGGGCTGGTGCCCTTCTGGCCCGCCAGCAGTTCGAGGAACTCCCCTGTGAAAGCCCCCTGCACCGTGACTGCGCGGTATTCGTCACCGGCCTCGGTCACGGCGGGGGGCAAGGGCACCGGGGCGGCATGAATCCGCGCCTCGATCCGCGCCAGAACGTCTTCTTTCCACGCCATCCGGTTCAACTGCCAGATGCCCAGCGCGATCAGGATGGCACAGCCGACGATCCCCATCAGGATCGGAAAGATCATCCGGCGCAGCATCGACGCCCCCTTGCAATGAAAACGCGGGCCCAGGGGCCCGCGCAACGCCCCTGCGGGCAGATGGGGTTACTGGCCCCAGACGTAGACGGCGAAGAACAGGAACAGCCAGACCACGTCGACGAAGTGCCAGTACCAGGCGGCGGCCTCGAACCCGGTATGCTGCCTGGGCGTGAAATCGCCCTTGATCGCACGGATCAGGCAGACCGTCAGGAAGATCGTCCCGATGATCACATGGAAGCCGTGGAAGCCGGTCGCCATGAAGAACGAAGCCCCATAGATGTTGCCCGAGAAGCCAAAGGCCGCATGGCTGTATTCATAGGCCTGCAGGACGGTGAAGATCACCCCCAGGATGATCCCGATGGTCAGGCCGGTGATCAGGTCCCTGCGGTTGTTCTCATGCACCAGCGCGTGGTGCGCCCAGGTCACGGCGCAGCCCGACAGCAGCAGGATCAGCGTGTTCATCAGCGGCAGGTGCCAGGGATCGAAGGTCTCGATCCCGGCGGGCGGCCAGACACCATCGGTCCAGGGGCTGTCGGGCCCCATCGGATACATCCGGTGCTTGAAGAAGGTCCAGAACCACGCCACGAAGAACATGACTTCGGACATGATGAACATGATGAAGCCATAGCGCAGGCCGATCACCACGACCGGGGTATGGTCGCCGGTGTTGCCTTCATGGACGACATCCGCCCACCATGCGTACATGACGTACAGCACCATGGCGAGGCCGATCAGGAACATCCAGGGATGGTTGTTCTGCACCTGCGGCGACACCCAAAGCACCAGGCCGAACAGCATGATGAAGGCACCCAGCGCCCCCATGAACGGCCAGATCGAGGGAGGCAGGATATGGTAATCGTGGTTCTTTTCGTGGGCCATGGCGTTCTTGGTTCCCTCGTTTCCCGTCTTCTTCATTCAGTTGGACGCGGCCGCAGGGGCCGTGCCGACAGTGTCCAGCGCCGCCTGCCTGTCATCCGGCAGGTCGGTCACATGAAAGGTATAGCTCAGCGTGATGGCTTTGACGAACTTGCCGTCTTCATCATCCATGATCGCCGGGTCGATGTAAAAGCTGACCGGCATCGACACCCGTTCGCCCGGCTCCAGCACCTGTTCGGTAAAGCAGAAGCATTCGATCTTGGTGAAATAGCCCCCGGCGGAATCGGGCGAGACGTTGAACCCCGCCGTGCCCGCAATCACCTGATCCGTGGGGTTGTAAGCCTCGTAGAAGGCAAGATTGGTCTCCCCGATCCGCACGTCCATCTCGCGCTGCACAGGGCGGAATTCCCACGGCATCCCGGCCTCAAGCGAGGCGTCGAAGCGGATTTTCATCACCCGATCCAGCACCGTATCCGAACCGCTGTCGGCCACCGACACCGTTCCGGCATAGCCCGTCACCCGGCAGAACCAGTCGTAGAAGGGCACGGCGGCAAAGGACAATCCGGTCATCGTGACGACCACCGCGACCAGCCCCACCATCGTGCGGGTCTCGGATCGCATCCGCGCAAGGAAACCGGGCATCCTCATGGCTGGCCCTCCATCTGCGCGGCGGGCAGGTGATCGTTCGACGGCTTGTGATCATAGCCCTTCATCGGATCGCCGCGCGTGACCTTGACCACGGTCAGCGCAAAGACCAGCGCAACAAAGGCGGCCAGCACAAGGCCGACGCCAAGATTGCGGCCAAAGCGGCGTTTGTGAATCTCATGGCTGGGCGGAAAGGCCATGGTTTACCAGCCCCCCAACCCATAGGGGCGCAGCAGCGCCTCGGCCAGGAAGGCCCCGAATTGCAGGAAAAGATACAGGATCGAAAAGGCGAAGAACCGCTTTTCGGTGCGGTAGCCATCGGCCAGCGCCTGATCCTCGTCACGCCGCCAGATACGGAAGGCCCCGATCACGAACCACAGGTTCAGCCCCAGCGCCACCGCCAGCGACAACGGCCCGCCGATCGACGACAGCGACGCCGCGACCGGCACCGGCAACAGCGCCAGCGTATAGCCAAGGATATGCGCCCGCGTCGCCTTGCGGCCATGGGTCACGGTCAGCATCGGCACACCGGCGGCGTGGTAGTCTTCCTTCATGAACAGCGCCAGCGCCCAGAAATGCGGCGGCGTCCACATGAAGATCAGCGCGAACATCAACACGGCCTCGATGCCCACATGCCCCATCACCGCGACCCAGCCGATCATCGGCGGAAAGGCCCCGGCAGCGCCCCCGATCACGATGTTCTGCGGAGTCGAGCGTTTCAGCCCCATCGAATAGATGACGGCGTAGAAGAAGATGGTGAAGGCCAGCAGCGCCCCGGCCAGGACATTCGTCGCCAGCGCCAGCATCACCACCGAAATGCCCGACAAAGCCAGCCCCAGCCCCAGCGCCTCGCCCGGTTCCACCCGGCCTGCGGGGATCGGACGGCTCTTTGTGCGGTTCATCACCGCGTCGATATCGGCATCCCACCACATGTTCAGCGCGCCCGAGGCCCCCGCGCCCAGCGCGATGAACAGGATGGCGGCAAAGCTTTCGACCGGGTGCAGATGGCCGGGTGCCACCATCAGGCCGACAAAGGCGGTAAAGACCACCAGCGACATCACGCGCGGCTTCAGAAGCTGCACATAGTCGCCAAAGCCTGCCTCTTGCGGCAGGCCCCCGGCCTTGTCATATGCGCTGGCGTCGGTCATTCCCTGCCTCGGTTTGCTGCGGCATCCCTTGCGCGCCGGCAGCCTGCCTTGGAAAAAGCGGCGGGACGCATCACCGGCCCCGCCCCTCGCGTGTCAGTCCGCCTCAATCGGCGTCGGCCACCTGAACCGGCGCATTGCCCGGCTGCGCGGCGTCCGACATCAGCACGACATTCCCGGTCTTGGCCTGCTCGGCCCAGGCGGCATAGGCCTCTTCCGACACCACCTTGACGGTGATCGGCATGAAGGCATGGTCCTTGCCGCACAGTTCGGAACACTGGCCGAAATAGATGCCCTCGCGGTCGGCGCGGAACCAGGCCTGCGCCAGGCGGCCCGGCACGGCATCCTGCATCACGGCAAAGGCCGGGATCTTCCAGCTGTGGATCACGTCGGCGGCGGTCACTTGCAACAGAACGATCTTGCCGACAGGCACCACCATCGCGGTATCGGTGGCCAGCAGCCACTGGTCGCGGCTGTATCCGGCCTCGGTCAGCTTGGCCTCGACCTCGGGCGTCAGGGTGTTGTTGCCGTCCAGCGGGATGCCGCCGATCATGTAGCTGGCAAAGCTGACCGGATCGCCGCCTTCGGTGACGATCTGGGGATATTCGTAGTTCCAGTACCACTGGTTGCCAGTGACCTTGATCACCACGTCGCCTTCGGGAAATTCCTGCTGGCTGAACAGCGCGGGCAGCGAGAAGAAGCCCATGAACACCAGAACGATGATGGGAACCAGCGTCCAGGCCACCTCAAGCGGGGTGTTGTGGGTGAAGGTGCGCGGCGTCGGGTTGGCCCGGCGGTTGAAGCGCAGGATCACATACAGCAAAAGCGCGCAGACGAAGACAACGATGGCGGCCATCATGTAATGGAACATGTGGTCCAGGCCCTGCTGTTCATGCGCCAGGCTGGAGGCGGCAGGCTGGAAGTCGATCCCCTTGTCGATCGGCTGGCCGACCACTTCCAGGCCCTGCGCCACGGCAGCGCCGACAGAGGTGCCAGCGGCAAGGGCCGCAGCCCCGAATCCCTTGAGGTAAGTCGAAAGGCGCATGTCTCTTCCCGTTTGCAGGCGCGGCTTTGGCCGCTTGTCCCTTGGTACCCGGAACCCCGCGCTGGAATCCCGTTCAATCCTGCCAGCGTTAAAACCATATCGGGCGCGGAACGACAAGCGAAACCGTTGCGACAGATCGGCGCTGATTGATGCAGATCAAGGACGATGCTGCGCGCGCAACAGAACCGCGCCGGCGCGGGGCTTGGATCGCTGCGGCCGCAGCATTAGACTGGCGTCCCGCGCCGCAGGAAGGCCCCCGACCATGCCCCCGTTCCCGCCACCGCCGATCCATCTCTGGGGCGTGACGGCAAAGCTGCACCCTCTGCCCGGCGGCCACCGCAACACAGCGTTCCGAACCGTCGGCCTGCGCCGCGATCTGGTCTTCAAATCCACCCGCAGGGCACCCGAGGCGCTTGGCTGGCTGGGTCAGGTGCAGGCGCTTGCCCGGCAGACCGGCCTGCATGTGCCCACCCCCGTGCCAAGCCGGGCCGGAAACCTGCTCGAAGCCGGATGGACCTGCGAGACATTCCTTTCCGGCAGCCCGCTGCGGCCCGAGGACATGCCGCTGCTTCTGCCGCAGATCTCGGCCTTCCATGATCTTGCGGCAGCATTGCCACAACGGCCCGGCTTCCTGTCATCGGCAGGGCTTCTCGATCAGGCACGGGGCGGCGATGTCGATCTGGACGCAATGCCCGCAGACCTTGCCCGGACCTGCCGGGCCGCATGGCACGCGGTATCGGCCGGGCGGCAGACCGTCATCCATGGCGATCTGAACCCGTCCAACCTGTTGCGCTGTGCCGATGGCCGCATCGCCCTTCTCGACTGGGACGAATGCCGCCGCGATCTGGCGCTCTTCGATCTGGGCCAACTGCGCCCGCCCGATGCCGACGAACGGCGCGCCCTGCTGGCATGGGAAATCGCCTGCTCGTGGCGGATCGAGCCCGCCCATGCCCGGACACTTGCCGACCGGCTTTGACGCCGCCCGCAGTTTGCGGTTGCCAGTGCCGCCCCGCGCCCCGATATGCAGGGGGCCCCGACCGGAGAGCCGAATGCGCATCGCCCTGACCACCCTTCTTGTCCTTCTGGGCCTTTACCTTGTCGCCGTGGCGCTGATCTTCGCCTTTCAGCGCCAGTTGCAGTATTTCCCGACCAACCGCGCACCCTCGCCCGCCGATGCCGGATTTGCCGATGCCACCGAGCAGGTGCTGACCGCCGCCGATGGCACCCGCATCCTGTTGTGGCATGCCCCCGCCCCCGAGGGGGCACCCACGATCCTGTTCTTTCAGGGCAACGGCGGCGAAATGGCCGACCGCGCCGACCGCTGGGCTGCCTATCGCGCGGCCGGCTTCGGCACGGCCTTCCTGTCCTGGCGCGGCTATGGCGGGGCCGAAGGCTCCCCCGGCGAAGCGGGCTTTCACATGGATGCCGATGCGGCGCTGGCCTGGCTGCTGGCGCAGGGCATTCCGGCCGGGGACATCGCCCTTGTCGGCGAATCCCTTGGCACCGGGGTTGCGGTCCGGCTGGCCGCCGATCAACCCGCCTCAGCCCCGGTCGGGGCCGTGGTGCTGGAGGCCCCCTATACCTCGGCCGCCGATATCGCCGCCCGCCGTTATCCCTGGGCCCCGGTGCGCTGGCTGATGCTGGACCAATACCGCTCGATCGACCGGATCAAGGCGGTGAAGGCCCCGGTCTTCATCTTCCACGGCGATGCCGACCGGACCATTCCCTTCGATCTTGGCCTGGCCCTGTTCGAAGCCGCCCCCGCCCCCAAGGAATTCCTGCCCGCTGCGGGCCGGGGGCACGAGGCGATCTATGATCCCGCCCTCTGGACTGCCGAAGCCGCGTTCATCTGGAACGCATATCTCGCACCCTGACCGCGCATCGGTGCCTCCGGCCCTCTTCGCGTGAAAGGGCATGGGCGCAGCCCGCCTTGCGGCCCAACCGCCCGCGCCCTACCTTGACGCCGAACCCGCCGCAAAGGCCGCATGATGACCGACGCCCCCTTTCGCCCCTTCGACACCCATCTGGACGAAGCCGCCGCCTTGCGCCTTCTTCGGCAGGCCACCGCCGGGGCCGAGGATGGCGAACTGTTTCTGGAGCGCCGCCGGGGCGAAAGCCTGGTTCTGGACGACGGCCGCATCCGCACCGCCAGCTATGACGCCTCCGAAGGGTTCGGTCTGCGTGCGGTCAGGGGCGATGTCGCCGGTTACGCCCATTCCACCGAGATCAGCGAAACCGCGCTGAAACGCGCCACCGACACCGCCCGGCTGGCCGTGGGGGACGGCGGCGGCAGCCTTGCCGATGCCCCGCCCCGCACCAACCGCCACCTTTATACCGACGCCGACCCGCTGGCCGATGCGACCTTTGCCGCCAAGATCGACATCCTGCGCGAGATCGACGCCTATGCCCGCGCCGCGGACCAGCGTGTCGTTCAGGTCTCGGCCACGCTGTCGGCCAGCCTGCAAGAGATTGAAATCCTGCGCCCCGAAGGCCAGCGCCTTGCCGACATCCGCCCGATGGCCCGGCTGAATGTCTCGGTCATTCTGGAACAGGACGGGCGACGCGAAACCGGCGGCATGGGCGGCGGCGGTCGGCATGGCCTGACGGGCCTGCTTGACCCCGCCCGCTGGAAACCCATGGTGGACGAAGCCCTGCGTATCGCCCGCGTCAACCTGACCGCCGTGCCCGCCCCTGCCGGGATGCTGGATGTCGTCCTCGGCCCCGGCTGGCCCGGCATCCTGTTGCACGAAGCCATCGGCCACGGGCTTGAAGGCGACTTCAACCGCAAGGGCACCTCGGCCTTTGCCGGGCTGATGGGGCAAAGGATTGCCGCCAAGGGCGTGACCGTGCTGGACGACGGCACGATCCCCGACCGGCGCGGGTCGATCACCATCGACGACGAAGGCACGCCTTCGGCCCGCAATGTGCTGATCGAGGACGGCATCCTGTCCGGCTACATGCAGGACCGCCAGAACGCCCGGCTGATGAACGTGCCCGCCACCGGCAACGGGCGCCGCGAAAGCTTTGCTCATATCCCGATGCCGCGGATGACCAATACCTACATGCTGGCCGGGCAGGACGACCCCGCCGCCATTCTGGCCGATCTGAAGGATGGCATCTGGGCCGTCGGCTTCGGCGGCGGGCAGGTCGACATCACCAACGGCAAGTTCGTGTTCAGTTGCACCGAGGCCTATCGCGTCAGGAACGGCAAGGTCGGCGAGGCCCTGACCGGGGCCACGCTGATCGGCGACGGAGCCACCGCGCTGCAACATATCCGCGCCATCGGCAATGATCTGGCGCTGGACCCCGGTATCGGCAATTGCGGCAAGGCCGGGCAATGGGTGCCGGTCGGCGTCGGCCAGCCGACACTGTTGATCGGCGGGCTGACCGTGGGCGGGCAGTCGCTGGGATGAGCCTCCTTGCCTCGCCTCCCGATGGCCTTGCGCAACTGGGATGGCGGCGTGTCGCCTTGACGGCGCTGATCTTCTGCCTGGTGCCCGCCGTGATGGGCGGCGGCCTCTTGTTGATTTCCCTGCTGTTCCAGGGCGTTCAGCCGGGCGACACACTGGGAATGCGGGGCATTGCGGTTTTCGCCATCGTCACACCGCTGTTCACCGCACCGATCTGGGCGATGATCGCGCTGGCAAGCGTGGTCCTGCTGCGGATCGGCCGCTTCGGCTGGCTGTCGGCCGCACTCGTGGGTCTGCTCGCCTTCGGCGTGCTGGCCCGGACCGAAATCGGCAGCATCAGCCTGCTGTTCGGCGCGGCTTCGACCCTGCTTTACCGCATGGCGTTGGCTCTGCAACGCCCCGAGGCGATCTGACCCGGCCAGCCCCAAATTCCTTGTTCAAGGAATTTGCCAAGTTTCTTTCCCAAGAAACTTGTGCCTACCGCCCGAACTTTCCCTTCAGCGCATCGGCGAAGGCATTGCCGCCGCCCTCCGCCTTCGGCGCGGCCTCCATCCGGCCTTTGGGCGCGGGTCCCTTCGCCCGATCCTCACGCGGGGCCGGGGCCGCGCCGCCGTCCTTGCGCATGGTCAGGCCGATGCGCTTGCGGGTAACATCCACCTCGACCACCCGCACCTGCACCACATCGCCCGCCTTCACCACCTCATGCGGGTCCTTCACGAACCGGTCGGCCAACTGGCTGACATGCACCAGCCCGTCCTGATGCACCCCGACATCGACAAAGGCCCCGAAGGCGGCGACATTCGTCACCGTGCCTTCCAGCAGCATCCCCGGTTTCAGGTCGCCGATCTCGTTCACCCCTTCGGTAAAGCTGGCCGTCCTGAAACTGGGCCGCGGATCGCGCCCCGGCTTTTCCAGCTCGGCCAGAATGTCCTTCACCGTCGGCAGCCCGAACCGGTCATCGACAAAGGCGCGCGGGTCCAGCCCTTTCAGCGCCACGCCGTCGCCCATCAGCCCCCGGATATCCCGCCCGCAGGCGGCCACGATCTTGCGCGCCACCTCATAGGCCTCGGGGTGGACCGAGCTTGCATCCAGCGGCTCCTTCCCGCCTGGGATGCGCAGAAAGCCCGCCGCCTGCTCGAAGGCCTTCGGCCCCAGCCGCGCAACCTTCAAAAGATCGCGCCGCGTCCCGAACGGGCCGTTCTGATCCCGATGCGCCACGATGGCCTCGGCCAGACCCGGCCCCACACCGGACACCCGCGCCAGCAGCGGCGCGGAGGCGGTGTTCAGATCGACACCCACCGCGTTCACCGCATCCTCGACCACGGCATCCAGGCTGCGCGCCAGACGGTGCTGGTCCACATCATGCTGATACTGGCCGACACCAATGCTCTTTGGTTCGATTTTCACAAGCTCGGCCAGCGGATCCTGCAATCTGCGGGCGATCGAGACTGCGCCACGCAGCGAAACGTCAAGTCCGGGAAATTCCCGCGCCGCCAGTTCAGATGCGGAATAGACCGAGGCCCCCGCCTCGCTGACCACCACCTTGACCGGCTTTTCCGGCCCCGGCAGCACCGCCAGCAGATCGGCCACCATCTTTTCGGTCTCGCGGCTGGCGGTGCCGTTGCCGATGGCGATCAGCTTCACCCCATGGCTGCCGATCAGTTCCGCAATCGCCACCTGCGCCCCGCGCAGATCGTTCTTCGGCTGGAACGGATAGACCGTATCGGTCGCCAGCAGCTTGCCCGTGGCATCCACGACCGCCACCTTCACCCCGGTTCGGATGCCGGGGTCCAGCCCCATGGTCGCCTTGCCGCCCGCAGGGGCCGCCAGCAGCAGATCCTTCAGATTGCGCGCGAAAACCCGGATGGCTTCGGCTTCTGCCGCCTCGCGCAAGTCGCCCATCAGGTCCAGCGTCAGGCTGGTCTTCAGCTTCACCCGCCAGGCCCAGGCGGCCGCCTCGCGCAGCCAGCGGTCGCCCGCCCCCGGCCCTGCCACCCCCAGCGCCGCCCCGCAGGCACGTTCCGCCGGGCTTTCGCCGCGCGGAGCTTCGGCATCCACCTCCAGATCGACCGACAGCACCTCTTCGTTGCGCCCGCGCAGCATCGCCAGGACCCGGTGCGACGGCGCAGCGGCAAACGGCTCGCTATGGGCAAAGTAATCGCTGAACTTCGCCCCCGCCGCCTCTTTCCCGGCCACCACCCTGGCCGTCAGCCGCCCGACCCTGCGCATGTGATCGCGCAACCGGCCCAGAAGCGCGGCATCCTCGGACAGGCCCTCGGCCAGAATGTCGCGCGCGCCTTCCAGCGCCGCCTTGGCATCGGCAAAGCCCTCGGACAGGAAACCCGCCGCCAGCCCCGCCGGATCGGCCGCCCGATCGGCCAGAATGGCATCGACCAGCCCCTGCAACCCCGCCTCGCGCGCGATCATCGCCTTGCTGCGACGCTTCGGCTTGTAAGGCAGATAGATATCCTCCAGCTCGGCCTTGGTTTCGGCGCGGGCGATCGCAAGGCCCAGCGCCTCGGTCATCTTGCCCTGGCCGGTGATCGAGTCGGCGATTCCCGCCCGCCGCGCCTCCATCTCGCGCAGATAGGACAGCCGTTCCTCCAGCCTGCGCAACTGGGTGTCGTCAAGGCCCCCGGTCGCCTCCTTGCGGTAGCGCGCCACGAAAGGCACCGTCGCCCCGCCGTCCAGCAGGTCCACCGCCGCGGCGACCTGCCCCGCAGCCGCCCCGATCTCGGCAGCGATGATCTGATGAATACGCGACGAAACAGCGGCAACCGGCATGCGAATCCTCTCTGGCTGGGACAGCGACCTTAGCCGCCCCCGCCGCCCGGTTGAACCCCCGCCACACCGCCGGGGGCGGGGGGTTGCCAAACCCGCCGCGCCCCATCCCTGATCGCCCAAGCCTGCCGCCGGCTCCAGTCGTAAAGCCCCGCCTCCACCGCCAGCAACGGCAGCGCAAAAGCCCAGAGCGGGCGATACAGCTGCCACAGCGGCTCCAGCTTCAGGCCCAGAACGCCGAACCAGGCCCCGGCCCAGCGGCAAAGCTCCGCCCAATCCGGGGCCGCACCGCCGGGCCACAGCAGCACCAGCATCGGCAGCGCCACGAAAGCAACCGCCACCCCGATCTGCATCCGGTTGTTGCGCCGCCGCCAGCGGATCAGCCGGTCCACCCGCTCCGCCGCCGCCTGCTGGCGTTCCAGCGGCATCGCGGTGAACTGGCCCCAGTCCTTCGGGCCCTCGTTCACCTGCACCGCCTTTGGCAGCAACAAGGGCGCATAGCCGTCGAACCCATGATCCATCTTGCGGATCACCGATCCATGCAGCACCTGCGTGCCGCCATGGGCCGGCCCTTCCCGCTTTCTGCGCGGCTGATAGCGATAGGCCATGCCCAGCCCCGATCGGGAATCATGGATCACCGCCTGCGGCGACCGCTGGCGGGCGTGGCCATGGATCAGCCCGGCATCGAAGCGCAGCCCCCGCGCCTCGGCCGCCTGCACCATCCAAAGCAGGGGCTCCATCGCCGCCGAATCCTCGGGGTAGCCGCCGCCGACATCCGAATGCATGCCCGCGAACCACAGTTCCCGGATGATGGTCGGCGCGTCTGCGGTGCCCGCCCCGCTCTGGTCGAAACGGATCGGATGGAAGGTCAGCCGCTCGTCATCCAGCGACAGCAGGTGATCGGCCTCTTTCACCACCTTCGAACAGACCCGGTTTCGGAAAGTGATCGGCCAGAACGTCCGGCTGAACGCCTCGCGCAGCCCGTTGACCGGCACGCCATAGGCTTCGACCGTATCGAACAGACCCAGCGAGTCGATGCGGATGTGGTCGCCCGCAGCCGGGCCGCTGTCGGGCGGCGGGCGGCGGGGCGGCGGCAGGCAATCGCGCACCGCCTGATGCTGCGGCTGGCCGCGCAGGCTGCGCCATACCATGCCGATCCCGTCGCGCAGGGCCCGGATCAGCGCGATCCACGGCGCCATCTGCGGCCAGCCATCCTTCAGAAAGGGGGCTGTCTGACGCCGATAGCCGTTCCAGGCCGCCAGCACATTGCGCTTCATCTCGGCCTCGGTGACGGGGCGGCCACGATAGCCTTCCGGCAGATACTCGCCGCCCTGCCCATCGGCAGGCCAGTCACGCGGCATCAACCCCTGAAAGCGGATCATTCCGGCCAGGGTCCGCAGGGTGAACGCACCGCGGGAAAAGCCGATCATGTGGATCTCGTCGCCCTCGCGCCAGTTCCAGCACAGAAAGCGGTACAGCTTGCGCACGTTGGACGGCACGCCAAAGCCGGTCGCCCCGTCGATCGCCCGGATCACCGGATTCGAGGCCGTGCCCACACCGGGAATATAACGGGCGATCTGCTCGGCACCATCCGGCCCCGGCCCCCGCTCCAGCGCACGATACATCCGCCAGACGTTCGATTCCTGCTGCGAAAACGCATTGCCGGTGCCATCGGCAAAGATCACGATCCTGCGTCGCTTCAACGGCACGCGCACCAAGGCATCATCGGTCGGCATGGTCTGCATGGCCTTCTCCCTGTTCGGGAAAGCATGCACCGATTCCGCACAATCCTTGCGGGAATTCTGCGTGAAACGGCGGGCCGGGTGGGGAAGGATGGTACCGCCTCCCCGGCTCGAACGGGGGACCCCCAGATCCACAATCTGGTGCTCTAACCAACTGAGCTAAGGCGGCACTCGGTGGCGTTTAGCCCCCCCACGCCGCGATTGCAAGAGTGGTCTGCCCCGCCGCCGGGGCAATTCCCTCTTGCACCGTGATGAGGGCCGCGCTAGCCCCGGACTGGCTGACCGGAGGCAGGCATGAGCATCAACAAACAAAGCGACATTGCGGCGAACATCCAGATCGGCCCCACCGATCAGGGCATGGTCAGGATCTATGTCGAGGCCGAAGGCGGCATCGAACTGCCGCTGGATTTCGAGCCGGAAGAGGCCGAGGACATCGCCGAAGAGCTGCGCGCCGCCGCCGAAGCCGCCCGCGACATGGCCAATGCACGCGGCAAGCGCCGCTGAGCGCCGAATTTTCGCCGAAAATTCGCAACCGGGTTTTCGTCGAAAACCCGTTCTCTCACCCGCTCACGAAAGGATCGCGCACCCCCTGCAGGCGCAGCGCCGCATGGCGGGCAAAGCGCTGGGTCACGGCCTTGCGCCGCGCCCCCGGCAGCGGAGCTTCCGGCCCCATCCGCATCACCTCGGCCCCCCAGGCATCCGCAATGATCAGCCCGGTTTCCGCAGGCAGCATTTCGGCCGGGAAATCGGCATCCACCGCCCAGAAGAACCGGTCGCAATACTCCAGATAGCCCTGCCATTTGCGATCGGCGCGATAATCCGCCCGGCAGGACTTGCATTCCACCACCCAGATTTCGCCCCTCGGCCCCAGCGCCATCAGATCCACCCGCATTCCGCTGGCCAGCCCCAGTTCCTCGACACTGGCGAAATCCAGATCGCGCAGGGCCCGCGCCACACCGCGCGCCAGCCGGTGCCCCGGCATCGGTGGCAACGTCTCATCCGGCGGCAGGGGCGCAATCTGGTCCATGCCGAAAACATGAACCAAAAGAGAACATCTGTCCAGACGCTTGCGGCCACCCGGACCCGGCCCTACATTCGGCGATGGCGGGTGCTGCTCCTCGCGTGCAAGGGCCCAATTTCCAGTGGCCGATAAGCAAGCGAACGGGGGCTGGCTCTGCCTGGGTCCTGGCCCAGGTATCCGGCGCCCACCTGAGACCTCTGGCTCTCGGGAAACCCCGGCCCTCACGGTTGCTGCGGGCCCGCCACCCTCTCGCCGCAGGAAAAGGGGGGCAGGTTTCCCCGCCCCCAAGTCATCCTTGAATCAACGTCGTCGGTGCGGGCTCAGAAGCCCATCACCAGCGACACGCCGACGCGGTTGTCGGTGCGGATCGGACGGCTGTCGTTATACTCGCTCAGATAGCTGACGCGGGTCGACAGGGTATCGGTCAGCTTGACGTTGATGCCGAAATCGTTGTTGGCCCGCAGCGCGGTGTCCGACGACAGCACATCGGTGTCATTGCTGATGAAGACATTCTCGTTGATCTTGTAGTAGAACCGCGACGCCGCCAGATAGCCGGTTTCGGTGTAGGACGTGCCGTCGCCGTATTCCAGATAGCTGACGCCGATCCCGGCCTGCACCCGCCAGGCCATGTCCTGGGTGTTGACGATCCGATAGCCCGGACCGATGCCGACATAGGCATCACGCTGCACCTTGTCGGCCAGCGCAACGCCGTTGGCCACGTCTTCGGTGGTCAGCGTGTCGCCCAGACCGTCCTGCTCCAGCCGGGCCAGACCGAACATGTAAAAGCGGTCGCTCAGATAGTAGTTGGCGTCATAGACCACGAAGATATCTTCCTTGGTCTTCTCGACCGAGTTTTCCGAGAAGTCGAGAACCGCGCCGATGGTCTGCACGAACGGCCCCGAAGCATGGCGCAGACGCAGGCCCAGTGCGAAATCCTGGCTTTCGCTGTTGCCGGTCTTGCCCGAATACCCCAGCGAGACGCTGCCGCTCAGTCCCTGATCATATTCAGGAAAGCCGAAGCGCCCGGAATCCTCGCCACGGGCCATGTCGTCGGCCACGTCCTTCTCGATATCCTCGATGCGGTCATCCAGCGCGTCGATGCCTACGATGCCATCTTGTGCAAGGGCCGGCAGGGCCATCGCAAGGGCAAGGGTCGAGGCGGTTACATACATGAATGCCTTGTTCATCGTCATTCCTTTCACTCATCTCCAGCAGGCCCAGGGTCAGGGCTGCTCTGTGCCGGGATATTTAAAAGACTGATCCCCAATGGAAAAATTTGGAATACTTGAGAGGGTCTCAAGAATTTCTCGTATGCTTCCCCTCTTGAAATCCACAAACGACGACCCCGGTCGCAGGGGCCGGGGCGACAACTTGAACATTGTTCATTTCTTTACAGGGACTTGCCAGAAAAGCGCTCACGCCGCGGAACCGGCCCTACAACTGCTCCAGAACCTCGGCCACATCGCCTTCTGCCTTTTCCACCACTTCAGCCAGTGTCCGCGCTGCAACAGCGCGCAACTCTGCGGGCATGTCCTCGCGCCAGATCACCCAGGACGGATGCGCGAATGTCGGCGCATCCCTGACCAGAAACACCGTGCCCTCGGCAATCTGGCGTTTCGTATAGCGCGCGGGCAGATAGGCGGCACAGGGCCGGTTACGCAGATACCAGGCCGCCAGGGTGCCCATGCCCAGCACCAGCTTCGGCTCCGTCAACTGCGGCAGAGCCTCTTCATGAAAGCGCTGGAAATCCGCGCCCCAGTCAACCAGCGCATAATGCCCGGCCACACTCTCGACCGTGGCATCTTCCCAGGGCGCGACCATGACCAGATGATCCTCCATCAGCCGCTCGGACTGCAGGCCGGGCCGGTTGAGCGGCACATAGCTCAGCACCGCCTGCAAGGCCCCCGACAGGATCAGATCGCCCAGGGGCGCGCTCCGCGCCATCTCGGCCCGGATCGCCACATCGGGCAGGTCCTCGCGCAGCCTGTCCAGCCAGCGAAAGCCGAAGCGCGGCCACAGCGACGGCTGCGCGCCGATGGCCAGAGACGACGGCACCCCATCCAGCGCCGACACCCGCTGCCGCGCCTGTTCCCAGTTGCGCAGGATCGTGGTGGCAAAGCCGCGGAATTCGCGCCCGGCCGGGGTCAGCGTCACACCGCCCTTGCTGCGCTCGAACAGCGGGCGGCCCAGCTGATCCTCCAGCCGCTGCACCCGCAGCGACACCGCCGATTGCGTCACGAACAGCCGCCCCGCCGCCGCCCCGAACGATCCTGTTGTCGCAACCTCAAGGAACGTCTTCAACAATTGCAGATCCACCGGCACACCTCATATCTTCACTGCGCGCAGAACGGCACCGCCCGCAGGGAAAGCCAAGGTTCAAAGACAAGGGGCCGGGCAGCACCGGCCCCGACCTGCCGATGCAGGCGGGCCTTCACTCACGCGATGGGGCATCGCCGAAATGCGGCGCAGCAATCCGTGAACGACTGGACAGGGATGGGGGTCAGCGCTTCACGCCGCGCCGCCCTGTGCGGGCCGGGGCCGTCACGGGTGCGGGTGCGGGCTGCCACACGTCATGCTGACGCAGGCCTCCCCTGGGGCCCTCGTCCGGTTCGGCCATCATCATCACCCGCAGACCGAACTGCACCCCGGCAAAGATGATTCCGTTGAACACCACCAGCATCAGCGCCGCGATCCAGCCCTGGGACGAGGCCAGGATCAACCGCCCCACCCCCATCACATCCAGCCAGATCAGCCCGGCGGTGAAGGCCAGCGACAGGCCGAAACCGATCAGGACAGAGCGGATGTAAAGGCGGACAAGTTCGGGCATGGCGGCACTCCTCTGGCACCAGACTATGCCCCGGCTGGCCTCGGCGCCAGCCCCTGCGACATCGCGCCCCGCCTCAGATCCTGATCCGGGTGAACCCGTCGCGCAGCGCCGTCGACCAGGCCTCCGACATGGCGCGGAACTGCGGATCGCCCGCCTCGATCCGGCGGCGCTGGGTCACGCGGCAGGCTTCGGCCTCGATCACGCACAGATCCAGCGGCATCCCGACCGACAGGTTGGACCGCAGCGTCGAATCCATCGACAGCAGCACCGCCTTCTGCGCATCGGCCAGCCCGGTGTCGGGCCGCACCACCCGGTCCAGGATCGGCTTGCCGTATTTATGCTCGCCGATCTGAAGAAAGGGGGTGTCCTCGGTCGCCTCGATGAAGTTGCCCTCGGGATAGATCAGGAACAACCGCATCGCGCCGCCCCGGCGCTGGCCCGCCACGATCATGCTGGCACTGGCCCCCTGCCCCGCCGACATCTTGTGGTCGATCTCCAGCCGAACCCGCGCCAGCGCATTGCCGACGATCTCGGCCACCTTCAGCATGGTGGGCGCCAGCATGATGCTGGTCTCGGCGCTGGCTTCGGGATCGTCGATCGCCTCGCGCAACTGCGCCAGCGCGGTCTGACTGACCGACAGGCTGCCCGCGGTCATGATCACGATCACCCGCTCGCCCGGCTCCTCAAAGGTGAACATCTTGCGATAGGTCGAGATGTTGTCCAGACCCGCATTGGTGCGGGTATCGGACAGGCAGACGATGCCCGCGTTCAGCAGCAATCCCACGCAATAGGTCATATCCGCCCCTTCCCGCAGGAAACCTGCCCCGCGCGGCCCCTTGCTAGCCGCGCAAGCCCGCCTTGAAAAGCCCGATCCCCGCCCTGTCTGCCACGATTTCCGCCAGCTGCCCGATTTCCGGGCTTGTGCCCCGGACTGCCGTTGCTGCCTCCGGCGGGCGACCGGCCGCGCAGCATCCCCGCCCCGAGGCGGTTGGTCGCAGGCCAGAGCCGAGACGGGAAGCCTGCGGCGAAGCCGCTCAATTTCCATCCCGCCCCTTCCACAGCCGCGCCGCATCCGTTATGGGGCAATCGCAATTCCTGGACCGGGGGAAGGACCTCAGCATGGCCAATGTCGTCGTCGTGGGTGCCCAGTGGGGCGATGAGGGGAAAGGCAAGATCGTTGACTGGCTCAGCGAGCGCGCCGATATCGTCGCGCGCTTTCAGGGCGGCCACAATGCCGGCCACACCCTTGTCATCGACGGCAAGGTCTACAAGCTGTCGCTTTTGCCCAGCGGCATCGTCCGCGGCGGCAAGCTTTCGGTGATCGGCAATGGCGTGGTGCTGGATCCCTGGCATCTTGTGGCCGAGATCGAAAAGCTGCGCGGACAGGGTGTCGACATCACCCCCGAAAACCTGCTGGTGGCCGAGAATGCCCCGCTGATCCTGCCCCTGCACGGCGAGTTGGACCGCGCCCGCGAAGGTGCCGTCGGCGTGGCCAAGATCGGCACCACCGGCCGCGGCATCGGCCCGGCCTATGAAGACAAGGTCGGCCGCCGCGCCATCCGCATCGCCGATCTGGCCGATGCGGCCACGCTGGAGCTGCGGGTCGACCGCCTGCTGGCCCATCATGACGCCCTGCGCCGGGGTCTGGGGCTGGAGCCGATCGACCGCGCCGCCCTTCTGGCGCAGCTGCGCGAGATCGCGCCGCAGGTGCTGCCCTATGCCGGCCCGGTCTGGAAGGTGCTGAACGAATCCCGCCGCGCCGGCAGGCGCATCCTGTTCGAAGGCGCGCAGGGCGCGCTTCTTGACATCGACTTTGGCACCTATCCCTATGTCACCTCGTCCAACGTGATCGCCGGACAGGCCGCCACCGGCACCGGTCTGGGCCCCGGTGCCATCGACTTCGTTCTGGGCATCGTCAAGGCCTATACCACCCGCGTCGGGGAAGGCCCTTTCCCGGCCGAATTGCACGATGCCGATGGCGACCGGCTGGGCGAACGCGGCCATGAATTCGGCACCGTGACGGGGCGCAAGCGCCGCTGCGGCTGGTTCGACGCCGTTCTGGTGCGCCAGACCTGCGCCACCAGCGGCGTTTCCGGCATCGCGCTGACCAAGCTCGACGTGCTGGACGGGTTCAACACGCTGAAGATCTGCGTCGGTTATGATCTCGACGGCACCCGGCTGGATTACCTGCCCACCGCCGCCGACCAGCAGGCGCGTTGCACCCCGGTCTATGAAGAACTGGAAGGCTGGTCCGAGACAACCGCAGGCGCGCGCAGCTGGGCCGACCTGCCGGGTGCCGCCATCAAATACGTCCGCCGGATCGAGGAACTGATCCAGTGCCCGGTGGCACTTCTGTCCACCAGCCCGGAACGCGACGATACCATCCTCGTCACCGATCCCTTCGCCGACTGACCCACCTTTGTCCGGCGCGCGTCGCCGGACAAAGTCTCAGGAGACCGCATGGCCCTCAGCTACAAGACCCGCAAGCGCCTGTCGCTGCTGATCCTTCTGGTCGGCATGCCGCTTTACATCGTGGCGGCGCTGAATCTGGTGGCCTGGGCCGATGCCCGCTGGGGCCGCCTGCCGATCTGGGCCGAAGTCGCGGTCTATCTGGGGCTGGGCTTCCTCTGGGCGCTGCCCTTCCGCCGCATCTTCCGCGGCATCGGCCAGGAGGATCCCGAAAAGGCAGAGGCGGACCTGAACGGCCCGCCCCGCTGACCGGTCTTGCCTGCCTCAGCCCGCGATCTTGCGGGCTTCGGCCAGATAGCTGGAACTGTCGGTCAGCGCGAAATGGCCGCGGCCGATCTTCTCGATCTTGCCTTCGCGCAACAGCGTGCCGAAGCCGCGCAGCCCGTCTTCGCGGGTGAACCCTTCGCCCAGCTGGCCCGATTCCAGCCGCCGCATCAGGAACGGGCGGGTGAAATGGTCACGCTTCTCGACACAGGTCGCATAGGCTGCCGCCGCCTCCAGCAACTGCGGCAGGCCCGTCGCCCCCAGGCTGTCGGCGAATTCGGCAAAGCCGCGGCTGTCGGCAAAGATGTTGTCGGTATCCACCGCATCGGCGTCGGCATCGGCATCATCATCCAGCGCCGCAGCCAGCGCCCGATCCTCTGCCTCTTCCTCTGCCGGGTCCTCCAGCATCGCCTGCAATTCCGCCTCAAGGCCCGGATCGCTGTCCAGCGCATAATCCTTCGCGGCCGCCATGGCTGCCCCCGCAACCGGACGACGCGGACGCACCGGCGAGACCGGAACAACCCGGCCCGGCACCACCGGCGTACGGTCGATGCGCTGTTCCGAGACCAGAACCAGCGGCGCGGGACGGTCGCCCTGAACCGCCGGGGCGGGCTGGGGTGCTGCCGGATCGGCCGTCAGGGCCGGGCGGACCGAAGGCCGCCCCCCCTCCGAGGACCGCGGGCGCACCGGTCGCACGGCATGGGCCAGATCGGCGCGATAGGGATCGGCGCGCTCTTCGTCCGACGGCTCCTTCACCCCGGCGCGGCGTTCCGCAACCGTGGCGGCGACGGCGGCCTTCAGATGCTGGATCGCGGCCAGACGGCGGCGGTTCTCGGGTTCCGCCATCTCGTCATCGGCCTGGCGCAGCAGCCGCGCCATGTCCTGATCGCGGTCGCCCAGATTTGCCCGCGGCGAAGCATCGCCCGTGGCGGCGGCAGGGCGCGTCTCTGCGGCCTCCGCCTCTCCGGACGCATCCGCGGCCCCGCTTTCATCGGCGGGCGGCAGTTCGGCATCGGCCCGGCGGATCTTGATCACACGGGCACGGGCGCGCATCGCCTTTTCCAGGACCGCCGGAACCGAACCGTCGCCCTCTGCCGCTTCGGCAGGCTCCTCCGTCCCGGCGGGCTGGTCCAAAGCCGCCTCATCCACCGCAGCCACGGGTGCCTCTGCATCCTGGGTCGGCATCGCCTCCCCGGCATCTGCCTCGACCGGATCGACTGCCGCTTCGGCGGCCGGTTCATCCGCAAGATCGGCCAGCAAGCCTTCGGGCAGATCGTCGTTCAGATCGCCGACCAGTTCGGGCAGATCCGGCACATCGGGGGCGTCGGACAGGGCATAAAGGGTCTCGTCCTCGGCCTCGAAATCCTCGGCAAAGGGATCGGCGGCATTCTCGGCCGCCACGACCGGGCCTGCCGCCTCTTCCGGGGCAAGCTCGCTGCCCTGGTCCCCCGCAAGCGTGGCGATCAGCCCGGCAAGATCGGTATCCTCGGGCTCGACGGGGTCAAGAACCCGGTCCAGCGCCGGGCTGACATCCTCGTCAGCCCCGCCAAAGCCATCCTCATCGCTGAGATCCGAGACCAGAACCTCATCCTCGTCGACCAGCAGGCCGCCCAGACGTTCCAGAACCGAAGCATCATCGCCGTCGGCGACAGGCACGGCATGTTCGATACCCGCCTCGGCCGCCGCATCGGCCAGACCATCGACAGAAAAATCCTCGACCGTTTCGGCAAAGTCATCCCCGGCCGCGTCAACCGCCCCGTCCTCGGCCGTCTCGCCCGCAGCTGCCTCGTCCTCGGCCGCCGCAAAAGCCTCGTCCAGACCTTCCAACCCCTCGACGGCACCGGCATGTTCATCTTCGAAATGACCACCAAGCACCGAAGGCAGCACAGGTGCCATCACCGGATCCGCATCCGCCAGCGCGGACGCAACCACCGCCGCTTCGCCGACCGGGGCCGAGACCGCAACCGCCTGACGCAAGCGCGCCAGCTTGGCCGCAACGCCTTCGGGCATCGTCGCCGCCAGCGCCGGGCCAACGGCGGGGACAAGAACCGCCGCCTCTTCCTGCGCCTGCACCTCGGCCGCTTCGGTTCCCTGACCCTCGTGGCCGACAAAGAACTCATCCGCCTCTGCCGATTCTCCGGCCACCTCTTCGACCGCCGCCAACGCCTGCTCGTCAGCATCGTCCGGCAGCGCGGCAAGCCCGGTCTCAGGCTCGGCATGATCTTCTGCATGATCTTCGTGCTGCGGTTCCGGTTCCGCATCCGCCAGGTCGGCCGCAGCCTCGGCGGACAGATCCGTCTGCTCAACGGTCTCTTCGGCCGCAGCCTCTTCAGCCGCAGCCTCGTCGGCCACGGCCACCTCATCCGCCACGGCCTCTGCCGCCGCAACGGCGGGGGCCGACACAGCCACCACAGCCGCGCGCGGAGCCGCCGCATCATGCAGCGGCCCATCGGCCGCGCGCAGGATCACCGCATTGTCCTGAACCTTGGCCTCCACCCGGCGCTGAATCTCGCGCTCGGCGATCCGGTGCAACATGGCGGCATCCGGCGTCGGCGGCTCGGCCCCGAAATACCGGTCATCCGCCGCCAGATCACGGAAATATTCCGCAATCGCCCGCATGGTGTTGAACGGGTCGTCGAATCCTTCAAGCGTGCAGCTGAAGGTGCCATAAGAGACTGTCAGGATCTTGCTTGCACCGGTCATAGGATGCTTGCCTTTCACACTACTCGTTCCCGCCACCTTACGGTTTCGATGTTCGAATCCATGGACAGACCGGGGTAATTTGAAGGATTGATTGTGTTCCCCGCCTAGGGAGATTGCCATATTTCGAACAGTATCCGCATGAATCAGCCGATTGTCCAATCAACCGCCGCAGTCACCCTTGTCGGAGGCGGCAGCCTGCCCGCACGCGACCTGACCCTGGCGCTGAAACGGGCCCCGCTGGCCATCGGGGCCGACAGCGGGGCCGACCGGCTTCTGGCCGCGGGCGTGATGCCGGTGGCGGTGATCGGCGATTTCGATTCGATTTCGCCGGACACCCGCGCCGCTTTGCCGCCCGACCGGCTGCACCCGGCGCCGGATCAGGACCGCAGCGATTTCGACAAGGCCCTGCAGGCGATTGCGGCCCCGCTGGTGCTGGCCGTGGGCTTCACCGGCGCGCGGATGGATCACGGCCTTGCGGTGATGAATGCGCTGGTGCGGCTGCCGCAGCGCCGATGCATCGTGATCGGGCCGCAAGACATCGCCTTTGCCGCGCCGCCCCGGCTGTCGCTGCATCTGCGGCGGGGGGATACCGTCTCGCTGTTCCCCTTCGCCCGCGTGGCGGCGCGAAGCCGCGGTCTTCACTGGCCGCTTGACGGGCTGGATTTCAAACCCTGGGGCATGATCGGCACCTCGAACCGCGCCGAGACAGCGCGGGTGGACATGACGTTCAACCGCCCAGGCATGGTGGCGATCCTGCCGCGCGCCCGGCTGGACCGGGCAATCACGGCTCTTCTGGCAGCACCAGCGTGGTCCGCTCCCTATGCGCCAGACGCTCCCGGTGAATGATGTAAAGACCGGACCCGACGATCACCACGATCCCGGCAAAGGTCATCGCATTGGGCAGGTCGCCAAAGATCAGATAGCCCAGCGCAACCGCGATCACGATCTCGAAGTAATGCAGCGGAGCCAGCGTCGCCGCCGGTGCCCAGGCCAGCGCCTGCGTCATGCACATGTGGCTGACGGCGGCCCAGAACCCCACCCCGAACAACCACAGCCATTGCCAGCCCTGCGGCATCACCGAATCCAGCTCGGGCACCGGCCCGTCATTCATGATCAGGACCACCGGCAGACAGATCAGCAGCCCCGTCCAGCTGGTATGCGCCTGCATGGTGACGGGATGCATCACGGAGGACAGCTGCCGTGTGACCAGCATGTAGAAGGCAAAGGAAAATGCCGTGCCCAAGGGCCACAGCGCCACCAGCCCGAAGGCCCGCAGCGACGGCTGGATCACCAGAAGCGCACCGCCGAACCCCACCACACAGGCGGCAATCCGGCGCGGTCCGACCTGATCGCCGAACAGGACATAGCCCAGGATCAGCAGGATGAACGGCTCGACGAAGACGATGGCCAGCGCATCGGCCAGCGGCATCACCTTGATGCCGGAAACAAAGGCATAGGTGGAAAACACCAGCAAGGCCGCACGCAGCAGGGTCAGCCCCAGCGCACCGCCCGACAGGCGCAGGCTCAACCCCATTGCCCAGACCACCGGCAGCATCAGCCCGCATTGCACCACGAAACGGGCCGCCGTGACCTGCCCGACCGGAATCCCGCCCCCGGCGGCCAGCTTGGCACAGACATCCAGAAGCGGTGCCAGCAGGCAGAAGGCCAGCATCAGAAGGATGCCCGGCAGGATACGGTCGGTCGGAACGGCGGCTTGGCTCATGTCCCATCGCTACCCGCCCCGGCAGCCGTCCGCCATCCCGAAACCGACATCCCCATGCGGCAGGCAAAAGACCCGGCAGGCTGACAACGGCTCTTGTGACCATCGGCGCAAAGCCGGGGGCGCTTCGCCCCCCGGACCCCCAGAGGATATTTTCAGAAGGGAAAGCCGAAGATCATACAGTCTTTCCCTTCTGCAAATATCCCCGCCGGAGGCTTCCGCCGGGCAGGACCCGCGACCGGGCCGGTCTCTCTTCGTGGCAACGCCGCCGAGCGGGCCCTCGACGGGTCCCGAGGCGGCCCTCCCGAACCCGGTTTCCGCTTCATGCCTTGCGCCGCCCGCCGCTTGCGCCTAAATGGCGCGGAACGTCCGGCACGGGAAACAGCGCCTCCATGGAAACCGTCATCCTCACCGTCCACCTCATCCTCGCCCTTCTGCTGATCGGCGTCGTGCTTCTGCAACGGAACGAGGGGGGCGCGCTGCTTTCGGGCGGCGGCAACATGCAGGCACGGGGCCAGGCGACCGGGCTGACCAAGCTGACCTGGGTTTTCGCCGTGGCCTTCATCTGCACCTCGCTGACGCTGGCCGTGATGGCGGCGCGCGATGGCGACGGCGGGTCGGTGATCGACAGCACCACCGCGCCCGAGGCCCCCGCCGCCGATGCCCCGGCCGCGGGAACCACCGCTCCGGCTGAGACCGGCGACAGCCTGCTGCCGCCCCCGGCCGCGGAGGCACCCGCCGAGGGCACCGCCGCACCGGCCACCGGCAACGACTGACCCACCACACATTGTCGCAATCCGCGCCCCGCAAACATCATCTTGCGGGTCCGGGTTGTGCATTCCGGCGGGAGCGGGTATATCCCAACTCCCGTGATACTGCGATTCCACCCCAGCGAATCGCGCATTCAGACACGGGGGCCGCATTTGGCGCGTTACATCTTCATCACCGGCGGCGTGGTTTCCTCTCTTGGCAAGGGTCTTGCCTCGGCCGCCCTTGGCGCGCTGTTGCAGGCCCGCGGCTACACCGTCCGCCTGCGCAAGCTTGACCCCTATCTGAACGTCGATCCCGGCACCATGTCGCCCTTTGAACATGGCGAGGTCTTTGTCACCGACGACGGGGCCGAGACCGATCTCGACCTTGGCCATTACGAACGCTTCACCGGCGTTCATGCCCGGATGACCGACAGCATTTCCTCGGGCCGGATCTATTCCAACGTGCTGGAGAAGGAACGCCGCGGCGATTACCTCGGCAAGACCATCCAGGTCATCCCCCACGTCACCAACGAGATCAAGGACTTCCTGCGCATCGGCGACACGGAGGTCGATTTCATGCTGTGCGAGATCGGCGGCACCGTCGGCGACATCGAGGGGCTGCCCTTCTTCGAGGCGATCCGCCAGTTCATCCACGAACGCCCGCGCGGCCAGTCGATCCTGATGCATCTGACCCTGCTGCCCTACCTGGCCGCCTCCGGCGAACTCAAGACCAAGCCCACCCAGCACAGCGTCAAGGAGTTGCAGTCCATCGGCCTTGCCCCCGACGTGCTGGTCTGCCGTTCCGAACACCCGATCCCCGAGCGCGAGCGGGAAAAGATCGCCCTCTTCTGCAATGTGCGCAAGGAACATGTCATCCCCGCCTATGATCTGAAGACCATCTATCAGGCACCGCTGGCCTATCATCAGGCCGGTCTCGATCAGGCGGTGCTGGATGCCTTCGGCATCACCCCGGCGCCGAAGCCCAACCTGGCCCGCTGGGAGGATGTGATGGACCGCATCACCCATCCCGAAGGCGAGGTCCGCGTGGCCGTGGTCGGCAAGTACACCCAGCTGGAAGACGCCTACAAGTCGATCGCCGAGGCGCTGACCCATGGCGGCATGGCGAACCGCACCAAGGTTCGCGCCGAATGGATCGACGCCGAGATCTTCGAGCGCGAGGACCCCGCGCCCTGGCTGGAAAGCTTTCATGCGATCCTGGTCCCCGGCGGCTTTGGCGAACGCGGCACCGAAGGCAAGATCAACGCCGCCCGCTATGCCCGCGAAAAGCACATCCCCTATCTGGGCATCTGCCTTGGCATGCAGATGGCGGTGATCGAGGCCAGCCGCAACCTTGTCGGCCTTGCCAATGCCGGGTCCGAGGAATTCGATCACGAAGCCGGGGCGAAACGCTTTACCCCCGTGGTCTATCACCTCAAGGAATGGGTGCAGGGCAACCACACCGTGCGGCGCAAGGCCGACGATGCCAAGGGCGGCACCATGCGTCTGGGGGCCTATACCGCCAACCTGAAGGATGGCTCCGCCGTCGCGCGCATCTACGGCACGACCGTGATCGAGGAACGCCACCGCCACCGCTATGAGGTGGACATCCAGTATCGCGCCCAGTTGGAATCAAAGGGCCTGATCTTTTCCGGCATGTCGCCCGACGGCAAGCTGCCCGAGATCGTCGAGGTCAAGGACCACCCCTGGTTCATCGGCGTCCAGTTCCACCCCGAGCTGAAATCCAAACCCTTCGCCCCCCACCCGCTGTTCGCCGATTTCGTGCGGGCGGCGATGGAGGTGTCGAGGCTGGTGTGAGGGGACCTTTGATCTCAAGCTAACATCAAGCCCCCTCGCGGTTCTTCTACCGTTTGCGGCAGCTCTGCTCTTGATGGATCGGGGACCAAGAGTCCAAAGCCCGCGCTCTGCTTTCTTGGCTGCCGCTTCAAGCAGCCCTTGCATTTGTGCCAGGCTCGCAAAATACGCCGAACCGCATCTGACAAAGCTCAACTCCGCACGAGCAATACGCAGAGGCTCCGCTGTCGGCCGTTGCGGGTGCCGCCCCAGTCACATCACAGCCATACGTCAGCCATACGCGAACCATACGTTGTGCAGACGCCCCGCCCCCGCGTGCCGGGACCGGGGCCCCGCAGCCGGAACACGCATTTGGCATGTTGCAAATACACAAATACATCCTGTGGTTGTTCATCGTGTTGTTCCTGCCAAACCACAAAATATTGTGCGTCGTTAACCATTCTTAACGTTGACCTGAGGCAGGCCGGGGTCTATCCGCAGCCTTCTTAGCAGCCCTGAATGGACAAAAATCATGTCTCACAAACTCGGTGTGCTTGCTTTCACGGTTGCATTGTTTCCCCCGCTTTTCGCACAGGCCCAGGATTTCTCCGGGGCCGTGACCCTTGGCTATTCCCACACGGATATTCCCGACGCCGACGTCAAGGTGAACGGGCTGTCCCTGGACGGCCGCCTTGCCTTTTCGATGGGCAACGGCCTGACCTTCGGTGCCCGCTACAACACCTTCCGCCTGGACGTGGCGGGGTTTGATGCGGATCTCACCGGCAATCTGATGGCCTTCGACGTCAGCTATGAGGTGTCGAGCGCCTTCTCGGCCGGCGTGTTCCTGGAACATGCCGAACTTGGCGCCAAGATCATGGGCACCTCGATCGGAGCGATCGCCTCGTCCAACACCTTCGGGGTCGAGGGGCATTACAAGACTGGCGCGCTGGACTTCGGTGCCTTCATCGCCAGCGGAGAGCCGGGCGGCCTGGTTGCCCTCGCATTGCCCGGTGTCGATCTGATGCACTACGGCCTGTCGGCCACCTATACGCCCAGCGATGCGCTGACCGTGGGCGGCACGTTCATCCGCACCAACCTTGATCCGTCGGGCGGGCCGGGGATCGACATCGACTATTTCGGTCTTGCCGCCGTCTATGATGTCAACGACACCGTCAGCGTCTTCGGCGGCCTGTCGCAGACCAAGACCGACATTGTCGACCTGAAGGCCACCACGCTCAGCCTGGGCGGGTCTTACGACCTGTCGGCCATGGCGGGGATGCCGCTGCTTGCCTCGCTGGAACTGGCGCGCACCACGCCCGAACTGGCCGGCACCGACACCCATATCAACTCGATCCGCCTTGGTCTGACCATTCCGTTGGGCGGCAGCTCGGCCAAGGCCCCGCTCAACAGCGGTGCCGATGCGATCCTGAACCCCAGCCACAGCGCCCTGTCGCAGACGCTGCTCAGCTTCTGATCCGGCCGGATCTGCATGATTGCGCGGGGGCGGGTTCATTCCCGCCCCCGTTCCTTTTGGCGGGCACCCCGACGGGATGCATTGCCATCGGCGGGGCCGGGCTGATAGCCATGGCGGATGCTTTCCTATCAGCACGCCTTCCACGCCGGGAATCTGGCCGATGTCCAGAAGCATGCGCTTCTGTGCTGGACCCTTGATTACCTGACCCGCAAGGACAAGCCGCTGTCCTATATCGAAACCCATGCCGGGCGGGGCCTTTATCGCCTGACCGGGGCCGAGGCACAGAAGACCGGAGAGGCGGCGCAGGGCATCCTGAAACATTCCGGCTGGTTCCCGGCGGATCACCCCTATGCCCAGCGGCTTTCGGAAACCCGCGCCATGTATGGGGCGGATGCCTATCCCGGCTCGCCCCTTGTCGCGGCGCTGGGGTTGCGGGAAACCGACAGCCTGCACCTGGCCGAGCTGCATCCGCAGGAACATACCGCCCTGACCGAAACGCTGGCCTCATGGGGCGCCCATATCCACAAAGCGGACGGGCTGGATCTGGCGCTGGCCCTTTGCCCACCGACGCCACGGCGCGGGCTGCTGCTTTGCGATCCGTCCTATGAGGTGAAAGAGGATTATGACCGCATCCCCAGGGTCTTTGCCCAACTGGCCCGTAAATGGAACGTGGGCCTGCTGATCCTGTGGTATCCGGTCCTGCGCGGCCATCCGCATGGCCCGATGCTGCGTGCGCTGGAGGATCAGCATCCCGGCCACCTGCGGCATGAGGTGCGGTTCCCACCCGCGCGCGAAGGGCACCGGATGGAAGGGTCGGGCATGTTCTTCGTCAATCCACCCTGGGGGCTGGAGGAGGAATGCACCCGGCTGTCCGGCCTGTTCAAGGGTTTGACATGATCGACTTTCACACCCTGGACGTCTTCACCGAAACGCCGTTTGCAGGCAATCCGCTGGCCGTCGTCCTGCGGGCCGACGGGCTGACCACCGCGCAGATGCAGACCATCGCGCGCGAATTCAACCTGTCCGAGACAATCTTCGTCATGGCCCCCCGCGATCCGGCACATACCGCCCGTGTCCGCATCTTCTTTCCAACGGCCGAGATCCCCTTTGCCGGTCATCCGACCATCGGCTGCGCCATCCTGCTGGCCGAAGAGGCGCATCGGGGCGATTTCACCGCCACGATCACGCTGGAGGAAGAGGCGGGCCTTGTCCCGGTCAGCGTCACCCGCAAGGGCGCACGGATCACCGCCGAACTGACTGCCCCCGTGCTGCCCCGTCCCGCCGGGGATGTGCCGGTCCCCGCGCTGATCGCCGCCGCCCTGGGGCTGATGCCAGACGACATCGGCCCGCATGGCCCCGGCGTGCATGAAGGCGGGCCACGCTTTCTTTATGCCCCCCTGTGCAGCCTGGACGCTCTGGCCCGCGCCCGCCCGATCGAACCGCACTGGTCGCAGGTCATGACACAGGCCGGGGTGGACAGCGCCTATCTCTACACCCCCGGCACGGATTGCGACTATCGCGCCCGGATGTTCAGCCCCACGGCCGGCATCCCCGAAGACCCCGCCACCGGATCGGCGACGGCGCTTCTGGCCTCGCACCTGCTGGCACACGGGGAATTGCCCGATGGCACGACCGTGCTGCATCTGAAGCAGGGGATCGAAATGGACCGCCCTTCGGACCTGAGGCTGAGCATCGACGTGGCGGGCGGCACCTTGCAGGCGGTGCGAATCGCAGGCAGCGCGGTGCGGATCGGCGCGGGGCGGCTGCGGCTGCCAGCCGCGCAGGGCTAGCATGCGGGTCCGGCCGGAACCGCCCATGGTGACGGTTGCGTGTCCGCCCGCCTCCCCTCTGGCGCGACGGTTTTCCTGCGCCTATCTTCCCCGGATGTTCGACAGTTTCCTTCGCCGTCTTCTGGCCCCGTCCCCCACCCCGCTGTCCGCCCCCGAAGCCGATCTTGCGCTGGCGGCGCTGATGGTGCGGGCTGCGCGCGCCGATGGCGACTATGCGCCGGACGAGATTGCCCGCATCGACCGGGTTCTGGCCGCACATCTGAACATCGGCCCCTTCGAGGCCGCAGACCTGCGCACCCGCGCGGAAACGCTGGAAACCGAAGCCCCCGACACCGTGCGCTTTACGCGCGCCCTGAAGGCCGCGACAGCGCTGGAGGACCGCAGGCACCTGATGCAGGCGCTGTGGTCGGTGGCCCTGGCCGATGGCCAGCGCGAGGCGCAGGAAGATCGGCTGATGCGGCTGGTCTCGGACCTGCTGGGCCTGACCGATGTCGAAAGCGCCCTGGCCCGACAAAGGGCCGAACGCGGAGAAATGTGAGGATGATCGCCAGCCTGGGCATGTATGATTTCGGCCCGGCACAGGCGGCGAATGACCGGCTTTGGGCGCTGATCCGCGATGACCTGCGCGCGACGGGCCATGCCGCCCCCGATGCCCTGACGCGGGGCGAGGCCGCCTATTGGCCCGCCTGGGAAAGCCCCGACCTGGTGCTGTCGCAGACCTGCGGCTATCCCTATCGTGCCCGCCTGCATGGCCGGGTGACGCTGGTCGGCACACCGGATTACGGGCTGGAGGGCTGCCCGCCCGGACACTATCGATCGGTCCTTGTTGCCCGCAGGGACGATCCGCGCGACAGTCTGGCGGATTTTGCACCCGCTCCGCTGGCCTTCAACGAGGATCTGTCGCAATCCGGCTGGGCCGCGCCTGCGAACCACCTGCTGTCGCTGGGGCTGACGCCCCGCCCCGCCCTGCGCACCGGCGCGCATCGCGCATCGGCGCAGGCCGTGGCCGAGGGTCGGGCAGATTATGCCGCGCTGGATGCGCTGACCTGGGCGATGATGCAGGGGCCCGATCCCGCCGCCGCGCGGCTGAAGGTCATCGGCGCAACCCCGCCCACCCCGATGCTGCCCTATATCGCCGCGCCCGGCGCGGATGCCCCGGCGCTGTTCGCCGCCCTGCAGCGAGCCATCGCATCGCTAAGCGCCGAAGACCGGGCAACCCTGCACCTGCGGGGCATCCTGGCGATTCCCGCCAGCGCCTATCTGGCGGTCCCCACACCGCCGCCGCCCGCGCATTTCGGGATGAAGAATTGATCAAATCGCCGAAGCGGCGGGCCATATCCTGCTGAATCGCCGTTGCAATGGCGCAAAAACTGCGCCCTATTGAACCAAAGACATCAACCGGACAGGCGCAAAGAACGCCGCCGGAGCAACAGGGGAAGCAAAGGGGAGCCATGGCCGACACCCCCGTCATTGAAATTCGTGATCTGCACAAATCCTATGGCAACCTTGAGGTGCTGAAGGGCGTCGATCTGGTCGCGCCGCGGGGCAATGTGATCTCGCTGATCGGATCCTCCGGGTCCGGCAAGTCCACGCTTCTGCGCTGCTGCAACCTTTTGGAGGACAGCCAGCAGGGCGACATCCGCTTTGAGGGCGAGCCGGTCCACTGGAAAGGCAACGGCCATCACCGCCATCCGGCCGATCGCGCCCAGGTCACGCGCATCCGCACGAACCTGTCGATGGTGTTCCAGCAGTTCAACCTGTGGTCGCACATGACCATCCTTCAGAACGTGATGGAGGCACCGCTGACGGTGCTGAAGCGCGATCCGAAGGAGGTGGAGGACACCGCCCGCAAATATCTGGCCAAGGTGGGCATCGCCGAAAAGGCCGATGCCTGGCCCGCGCAGCTGTCAGGTGGCCAGCAGCAGCGCGCCGCCATCGCCCGCGCCCTGTGCATGGAGCCGCGCGCCCTGCTGTTCGACGAACCCACCTCGGCGCTGGACCCCGAACTGGAGCAGGAAGTCGTCAAGGTGATCAAGGCTCTGGCCGACGAAGGCCGCACCATGCTGCTGGTGACGCATGACATGAAACTGGCCGCCGATTGCAGCGACCATGTCATCTTCCTGCATCAGGGCCGGATCGAGGAACAGGGACCGCCCGCCACGCTGTTCGGCAACCCGCAGACCGAACGGCTGCGCGGTTTCCTTTCGGCCACGGCGGCCTGAGACCATGGCCTGCCTTGCCACAGTCGCGGCCCTTGGCTACGCGCTGACCCTTGCGGCAGCCGGAGACGAGACGCTGACCATCGGCACCGAAGCCCCATTTCCGCCCTATCTGGTGCTGGCCGATGACGGCGCGCTCAGCGGTTTCGACCAGCAGTTGATGCAAGAGATCTGCACCCGCGAACACTGGGCCTGCGACTGGAAACTGGTGACGTTCGAGGAATTGATCCCCGGCGTGATGGACGGCCGTTTCGACGTGGTTCTGGGCGGCATGGCGATCACGCCCGAACGGCGTGAACTGGTGGATTTCAGCCAGCCCTATCAGTTTTCCGGCGATATCGAATGGTTCGTCGGCCACCCCGGCGTGCCCGCGCCCGATGCCGCGCGGATCGCCGTTCAGGCCGGCACCTTGCACGAAGCCTATGTCCGCGCCGAAGGCTATGATTTCCGGGCTTATTCCACCGAAGCCGATGCCTTGCAGGCAGTGTTCACAGGGCAGGCCGATCTGGCCTTTGGCCCGTTCTCGGCCCGCCCCGATCTGGACCCGCTGTTCGACGCGAACGGAATCGAGCCGCTTTACGACGTGATCCTGGGCGATGAAGGCACCGCCATGGCGGTCTGCAAGGGCAATGATGCCCTGCTGGCCCGCCTGAACGCCGCCCTTGATGCCATGCTGGCCGACGGCACGCTGGCCGAGCTTGAATCCCGCTGGTTCTGACATGGAACCGGCACCCCTGAAACCGAAAGCAACCCAACGGGAGACCAAAATGAAAAAGCTGCTTCTCGCCTCGGCCCTCGTGGCCCTCGGCTCCGGCGCCTTCGCGCAGGATTCGATCAAGATCGCCACCGAAGGCGCCTATGAACCCTACAACTACATCGACCAGGCCACCGGCAAGCTGGTCGGCTTCGAGATCGACCTGGCGGCCGAGCTTTGCACCCGCGCGGCGCTGACCTGCGAAGTGATCCAGAACGAATGGGATTCGATCATCCCGAACCTGCAATCGGGCAACTACGATGCCATCATGGCGGGCATGTCGATCACGGATGAGCGCAAGAAGGTCATCACCTTCTCGGACAACTACACGCCGCCGTCGAAATCGGCCTATATGGCTGCGGCCGCCGATGCCAACATCGGCGAAGGTGCCGTGATCGCGGCACAGGTCTCGACCATCCAGTCGGGCTTTATCGCCGAACAGGCGGGTGTGACGCTGCTGGAATTCGCCTCGCCCGATGAAACCGTGGCGGCGGTGAAGAACGGCGAGGCCGATGCCGTCTTTGCCGACAAGGACTATCTGGTTCCGATCGCCGGGGATTCGGGCGGCGCGCTGGTGATGCTGGACGGTCAGGATGTGGCCCTGGGCGGCGGCATCGGCGTCGGTCTGCGCCAGTCGGATACCGAGCTGAAGGCCAAGTTCGACGCGGCCATCCAGTCGATGAAGGCCGACGGCAGCCTGAACGCGCTGATCGAAAAGTATTTCGGCCCCGAAGCCGAAAAGTTCTGAGCGGACACGGGGGCGGCCGCAACGCCGCCCCCGACCCCTCCCCTGACCCATGTTCGAATTCTGCGCCGATCCCCGCTCGCTTGAAGGCCTGCAATGGCTGGGTTGCTATCTGACGACAGCAACGCATTTCAGCTTTTACTGGTCCTTCGTGATTGTCCTGCTGCTGCTGGCTGTTACCGCGCCCCTTGCGCTGGCCTTCGGCTTTGCCGGGGCTTCGGCCGCCCGGTCGCATGTGCTGCCGGTCAGCTGGATCGGGCGCGGCTATATCGCCGCGGTGCGCGGGGTGCCGGACATCGTGTTCTTCCTGTTCTTCGTCATCGCACTGGATCAGGGGCTTGAATGGTTCAAGCATCTCTTCGTCTGCGATGACCTGTCGCAACCGGTCTGGAACAACGGCGAATTCCGGGTCTGCCCGGCCGCCAAAGTGCCGCTGGGCACCGCATCCCCCTTCATCGTCAGCGCCTATTCCTTCGGCCTGGCCGTCACCACCTTTGCCATCGTCTTCGGGGCCTTCGCGGCCAATGTGCTGTATGGCGCGATGAATGCCGTGCCGCGCGCCCAGCTGGAGACCGCCGAAGCCTATGGCATGTCGCACCGGCAGGTGTTCCGCCGCGTGCTGGTGCCGCAGATGTGGATCTATGCCCTGCCCGGCCTGTCGAACCTGTGGCTGATCCTGATCAAGGCGACGCCCTTGCTGTTCCTTCTGGGCATCAAGGATGCGGTCTATTGGGCGCGGGAGCTGGGCAGCGCCAAGACCAGTGGCAACAATCCCTATCCGCACGGCGACTGGCGGCTGTTCTACTTCCTGGCGCTGCTGGTGTTCTACCTCGTCTCGACCCGCGTGTCCGAAATCGTGCTGACCCGGATCACCCGCCGCCTGTCGCGCGGTCAGGCCACGCGGGCCGGTGAAGAGATGCGCAAGGGGGGGGCCGCCGCATGAGCTGCTGGGACACCCTGCAATCCTATGCCTTCCGCTCGCTGGGCTATGGCGAACGGCTGTTGCCGCGCGAAGGCTTTGACCTCTGCCAGCAATTCACCTTGATCGGATCGGGGCTGATCTGGAACATCTATTTCGGCGTGCTGGCCTTGGGCTTCGGCTTCTTTCTGGCCAATGCGCTGGCGCTGGCGAAGGCCAGCCGCTCACCTTGGGCGCGCAAGCCCGCCGAATGGTTCATCTTCGTCTTCCGCGGCTCGCCGCTCTTCATCCAGTTCTTCCTGGCCTATGAGGCTCTGGTGCTGCTGCCCAAGGACGGGATCGACATCCTGGGCCTGCATCTCGACACCTCCTGGACCACCCGCGCCTGGGCCGGGGCGCTGTTCGTACTGTTCCTGAACACCGCCGCCTATTCGGCCGAGATCTTCTATGGCGCGCTGAAGACCATTCCGAAGGGCGATCTGGAGGCTGCCGATGCCTATGGCATCACCGGCTGGAACAGGTTCCGCCGCATCGAATGGCCGACGATGATGCGTCTGGGCTGGCCCGCCTATACCAACGAGGCGATCTTCCTGTTCCATGCCACGACGCTGGTCTATTTCTCGGGCTTTCCGGCGTTCCAGCAGCGCGGCGATGCGCTCTATTACGCCAATTACTTCGCCGACAAGACCTTCAACCCCTTTGTCCCCTATCCGATCGTCGCCTTCTATTTCGTCTGCCTGACGCTGATCCTGATCTGGCTGTTCGGCGCGATGAACCGTCGGCTGAACCGGCATCTGCCCTCGAACCAGCGGCAGAAAATCCGCTTGCGTCCGAACCTGATCCGGTAGTAATCTGGATTTGATCAAATTATTCGGGCACCCGCCCGGACGCTGCGGCAAAGCCGAAAACAAAGGCCCGCTCGGAAGGCGATCGAAACAAGGGAAGGACCAAGGGCATGGTCCGAACTTGCGCATCAGGCGGACCTTTGCCGGTCCGGGGCGCGGGGGCCGTGCCCTTCCTGATTTGACATGACGATGAAAGATTATCTGCGCAAACACCCCAACGTGCGGACCATCCGCGTGGCGGCGGCCGATCTGAACGGCCAGGCCCGCGGCAAGCGCGTGCCCGCCCGCTTTGCCGAGAATGTGGTCAAGAACGGAACCCGCTTTCCGTTTTCAGTGCTGAACCTCGACATCTGGGGCGAGGATATCGACGACAGCCCGCTGGTCTTTGAACAGGGCGATGCCGATGGCGTCCTGAAACCGACCGAGCGCGGCTTCATGCCAATGCCCTGGCTTGAGGCGCCGACCGCCCTGCTGCCGATCTGGATGTTCCGCGAAAACGGGCAGCCTTACGAAGGCGACCCCCGCCACGCGCTGCGCGCAGTGGTCGACCGCTTCAAGGCCCGCGGCCTGACACCCGTCTGCGCGATGGAGCTGGAATTCTTCCTGATCGACGATTCCGGCAAGACCATGCAGGTGCCCGCCAGTCCCCGCAGCGGCAAGCGCAGGAAGGCGGCGGAAACCCTGTCGATCCGCGCGCTGGACGCCTTCGACACCTTCTTCACCGACCTTTACGACGCCTGCGAGGCGATGGACATTCCGGCCGATACCACCACATCGGAAACCGGCCTGGGCCAGTTCGAGGTCAACCTGATGCATTGCGACGACGCCCTGCGCGCCGCCGACGATGCCTGGCTGTTCAAGATGCTGGTCAAGGGGCTGGCCCGCCGCCACGGCTTTGCCGCCAGCTTCATGGCGAAACCCTATGCCGATTATTCGGGGTCCGGCCTGCATACCCATTTCTCGATCCTCGATGAAAAGGGCGACAACATCTTTGATTCCGGCGGGCCGAAGGGCACGGCGCAGCTGCGCCACGCCGTCGCCGGCTGCCTGTCGGCGATGCATGATTCCACGCTGCTGTTTGCCCCGCATTTCAACAGCTACGAACGCCTGGTCCCCGACAAGCATGCCCCCACGGCGATTTCCTGGGGATACGAGAACCGCACCAGCGCGATCCGCATTCCGGCGGGCAACCCGGCGGCACGGCGGATCGAACACCGGGTGGCGGGGGGCGATGTGAACCCCTATCTGATGCTGGCCGCGATCCTCGGCGCGGCTCTGACCGGGCTCGAGGATGCGGTGGAACCGCCGCCGCCCGTCACCGGCAATGCCTATGCGCTGGACCTGCCGCAGATCCCCGCGACATGGGAGGCCGCCATCGACGCCTTCGAGAATTCGGACATCCTCTATCGCTTCCTGCCGAAGGAGATCATCCGCAATCTGGTGCAGACCAAGCGGCAGGAAATGCACTACATTGCCGAACTGACCCCCGAGGAACGTGTGGAACTGTATCTCGATACTGTCTGACCCGCTCCTCGATGGCCTTCGGCCACTCGTCGCCCTTGCGAGGAGAAGCCGAAGGCGCCCGACGAGCGTCGCCTGCCGCAAGACCCTCTTGACCAAGGCCCCCGACCGGACCCACCTTCGGGAAAACGACAAGGATCACAAATGCAGATCGGCATCCTGCAAACCGGAGAATCCCCCGACGCGCTGCGCGCCGATATGGGCGATTACCCGGATTTCTTCGAAACCCTGCTGGCGGACAAGGGGCTGACCTTCCGCCGCTGGGCCGTGCTGCACGGCGACTTCCCCGCCAGCGTCACCGAATGCGAGGGCTGGCTGATCACCGGCTCGCGTTTCGGCGCCTATGAGCCGCATTCCTGGATCCCGCCTCTGGAGGATTTCATCCGCGCCGCCTATGCCGCACATGTGCCGGTGGTGGGCGTCTGCTTCGGCCACCAGATCATCGCGCAGGCGATGGGCGGCAAGGTGCAGAAATATGCCGGCGGCTGGTCGGTCGGCCCCATCGAATACGATTTCGGCGATGAAAAGATCACCCTGAACGCCTGGCATCAGGATCAGGTGGTCGAAAAGCCCGACAGCGCCGAAGTCATCGCCACCACCGATTTCTGCGCCAATGCGGCGCTGCTCTATGACGACCGCATGTTCTCGGTCCAGCCGCACCCCGAATTCCGCAAGGAATTCATGCAAGGGCTGATCAAGTACCGCGGTCCCGGCCTTGTCCCCGATGCCACGCTGGCCGATGCCTCGGCCCGCGTCGACACCCCGCTGGACAGCCCGAAGATGGCCGACCGCATCGCCCGTTTCTTCCTGACCCACAAGACCCAAACCGGGGCCGAGAAGCTCCGCGCGTAACCCGCGCGGGGGCCACCCCCCGAACCCAAGTGTGATACATGTCCAAATGGACCGACCAGCTGCCGCAGGCAGCGCGCGACTACATCGGCAACCGCCGGGTGGACGAAGTGGAATGCATCATCGGCGACATCGCCGGGGTGGCGCGCGGCAAGGCGATGCCCGCCGCGAAATTCGCCAAGCAGACCAATTATTTCCTGCCGAACTCGATCTTCCTCCAGACGATCACCGGCGAATGGGCCGACAACCCCTTCGACGCCTTCACCGAACCCGACATGATCCTGGAGCCGGACTGGTCCACCGCGACAGCGGCCCCATGGACCGCCGATATCACCCTTCAGGTGGTGCATGACGCCAAGGACCAGCAGGGCAACCTTGTTCCCTTCAGCCCCCGCAACGTGCTGCGCCGCATCCTGGCGCTGTATGAAGCCCAAGGCTGGAAACCCGTCGTAGCACCCGAGATGGAATTCTTCCTGACCGCGCGCAACACAGACCCCAACCAGCCGGTGATCCCGCCGATGGGCCGATCGGGCCGCCGGGCGGCGGGCAAGCAGGCCTATTCGCTGTCGGCGGTGGACGAATACGGCAAGGTCATCGACGACATCTATGACTTCGCCGAGGCGCAGGGGCTGGAAATCGACGGCATCCTGCAGGAAGGCGGCGCGGGACAGATCGAACTGAACCTCGCCCATGGCGATCCGGTCCGGCTGGCGGATGAGGTCTTCTTCTTCAAGCGGCTGATCCGCGAAGCCGCCCTGCGCCATGACTGCTTTGCCACCTTCATGGCCAAGCCCATCGCCGGCGAACCCGGTTCTGCCATGCACATCCATACCTCGGTCGTCGACATCAAGACCGGCAAGAACATCTTCGCCGGCCCGAAGGGGGTGGAAACCGAAGCCTTCCTGAACTTCATCGGCGGCATGCAGAAGCACCTTGGCGCGGCGGTCGCGCTGTTCGCGCCCTACGTCAACAGCTACCGCCGCTATGTCCCCGACTTCGCCGCCCCGATCAATCTGGAATGGGGCCGCGACAACCGCACCACCGGTCTGCGCATCCCGATCTCGGGTTCCGCCGCCCGCCGGGTGGAAAACCGCCTGCCGGGCATGGATTGCAACCCCTATCTCGGCATCGCCTCCACCCTGGCCTGCGGCTATCTCGGCCTGATGAACAAGGTGCAGGCGCGGCCGGAATTCACCGGCTCGGCCTATATCGATTCCGAGGACATCCCCGCCACCCTTGGCGATGCGCTGGATCTCCTGGAAGAGGATGCCGCGCTGCAAGAGGTGGTCGGCGTCGATTTCTGCAAGGTCTACGATTCGGTCAAGCGCAACGAATACAAGGAATTCCTGCAGGTCATCTCACCGTGGGAGCGTGAGCATCTGCTCCTGAATGTCTGATGGCCCTCAACCTTCTTCACGCCAATGACCGGGCCGGCGAATACCCGCCCAGTTACTACGCCGCAACCGCGGTGCCGCTGCCCGCCTTCCCCGCGCTGCAAGGCGCGGTGACGACCGATGTCTGCATCGTCGGCGGTGGCTATACCGGACTTTCCGCCGCCCTGCATGCCGCGCAACAAGGCCTGTCCGTCGTGCTGCTCGAGGCGCATCGCATGGGCTTCGGCGCATCGGGCCGCAACGGCGGGCAGGTCGGCTCCGGGCAAAGGCAGGATCAGGTCTGGATCGAAAAGACCGTCGGGCGCGAGAATGCCCGCCGCCTGTGGGACATGGCGCAAGAGGCAAAGGCGCTGGTGCGGGACCTGATCCAGACCCATGCCATGCCCGAAACCCACTGGACCCCCGGCATCGCCCATGCCTGCTGGACCGATGCCGAAGTGCGCGAGACGCATGCCTATGCCGAGAAACTGCGACGTGACTACGGCTATGACCAGATCGAGCCGCTGGACCGTGACGGCATCCGCCGCCTGATCGGCTCGGATGTCTACAAGGGCGGCGAGATCGACCGCGGCGGGGCCCATGTCCACCCGCTGAACTATGCCCTTGGCCTGGCAAAGGCCGCAGCGGCGGCCGGGGCCAGCCTGCACGAGACCAGCGAAGTGCTGGAGATCAGGCAGGGGGCAAGGCCGGTCGTCGTCACCGCCCAGGGCAGCGTCACCGCATCGACCGTGCTTCTGGCCGGCAACGGCTATCTCGGCGGGCTGGAGCCGAGGGTGGCGGCCAAGGTGATGCCGATCAACAATTTCATCCTGGCGACCGAACCCCTGGGCGATCGGACAAAAGGCATCCTCTCCGAACCCGTCGCGGCGCATGATACGAAATTCGTGGTGAACTACTGGCGGCTGAGCCACGACAACCGCCTGCTGTTCGGTGGCGGGGAAAGCTATGGTTATCGTTTCCCCGACATCGTGAAAACCGTGTCGAAACCGATGCTGGAGGTCTATCCCCAGCTGAAGGGCGTGAAGATCGACCACGCCTGGGGCGGAACGCTGGCCATTACCCTGAACCGGATGCCCTGCTTCACCAGCCCGCAACCGAATGTCCTGTCGGCCTCGGGCTATTCGGGCCATGGCGTCGCCTTGGCGACATTGGCCGGCAAGCTTCTGGCCGAGGCCGCCGCCGGGCGTTCGGCCGGCTTCGACCTGATGGCCGACCTGCCGCAGCCCCGCTTCCCCGGCGGCGCGATGCTGCGCTGGCCGCTGCTGGTTGCCGCGATGACCTGGTATTCCCTGCGCGACCGTCTGGGGCTTTGACCCACCGCAGCGGGGGTTTCACACCCCCGCACCCCCGTGGGGTATTTCGGCAAAGATGAAGGAACCGCCTGCCTTGGCCTTTCATCTTTGCACAAATACCCTGGGGTCCGGGGCAGCGCCCCGGCGGCTGGCCGGACTCGACTTAGCCACCGTGAAGGCCCATATCTTTCCAATGTCCCTGCCACCCGGATTCCTTGACGAATTGCGCACCCGTGTTTCGCTTTCCGCCGTTGTCGGGCGGAAGGTCACCTGGGACATGCGCAAGTCGAACATGGCCAAGGGCGACTGGTGGGCGCCCTGCCCGTTCCATCAGGAAAAATCCGCGTCTTTCCATGTGGATGACCGCAAGGGCTATTACTATTGCTTCGGCTGCCATGCCAAGGGCGATGCCGTCACCTTCGTGAAGGAGACGGCGAACCTTTCCTTCATCGAAGCCGTCGAGGAACTGGCGCGCGAGGCCGGGATGCCGATGCCCGCCCGCGATCCGAAAGCGGCCGAAAAGGCCGACCGGCGGACCCAACTGGCGCAGGTGGTGGAAGAGGCGGTGAAATTCTACCGGCTTCAGCTGAACACCCATGCCGGGGCGGCGGCGCGGGCCTATCTGGCCGACAAGCGCCGCCTCTCTGAAGCGGCCTGGCAACGGTGGGAGATCGGCTGGTCCCCCGACAATGCGCAAGCCGTGGTCGAGGCGCTGGCCGCCAAGGGCATCTCGCCCGATCTGATGGTGGCCTCGGGCGTCGTCGCCAAGGCCGACTCGGGCCGGCTTTACGACCGCTTCCACAGCCGGATCATCTTTCCGATCCGCGATGCCCGCGGCCGCGCCATCAGCCTGGGCGGGCGGTCGCTGGACCCCAATGCGCGGGCGAAATACCTGAACGGGCCGGAAACCGAGCTGTTTGACAAGGGCCGCAACCTCTTCAACCAGTCCCCCGCGCGCGAGGCGGCCGGCAAGGGCCAGCGGCTGATCGTGGCCGAAGGCTATATGGATGTGATTGCGCTGAGCGAGGCCGGGTTTACCGCCGCCGTGGCCCCCCTTGGCACGGCCGTCACCGAAGACCAGTTGCGGCTGATCTGGCGCATCGCCGATGAGCCGGTGATCGCACTGGACGGCGACACCGCCGGATTGCGCGCGGGTCTGCGGGTGGTGGACCTTGCCCTGCCGCTGCTGGAGGCCGGGAAGGCGCTGCGCTTTGCCCTGCTGCCCGATGGCCAGGACCCCGACGACCTGCTGAAGGCCCAGGGCGCGCCCGCGATGCAAAAGGTGCTGGACGAGGCACAGCCCATGGTGCGCCTGTTGTGGCAGCGCGAGACCGAAGGGAAAGTGTTTGACAGCCCCGAACGCAAGGCCGCGCTGGACAAATCCCTGCGCGCCGCGCTGAAACGCATCGCCGATCCGTCGATCCGCGCCCATTACGGCGAGGAGATCAAGGAGTTGCGCTGGCAGCTGTTCGGCACCCGCCGCCAGCCGACACAACGCCCGGCCCGGCCATGGACACCCGGCCAGAAACGGTTTCAGCCCGAGCCGATGCCGACCCACAGCGCCCGCGCCTCTTACCTTGCCACCGCACAGGCCCCCGAGGATGCGCTGCGCGAGGCGGTCATTCTGGCCACTCTTCTGCAAAGCCCTGCGCTGATTCCGCAATTCGAATCCGCTCTGGAGCGGCTGGACTTCTCGACCGAGGATCACAACCGCCTGCTGAACCTGATCCTGACCCATGGCCATGCGACCGATTGCGCCGATCTGGTGCGTGCCGACAGCCCGGCCGCCCTTGAAAGGCTGATGGCCAATCGCCATGTGCTGAGCAGTCCAACAATGAAACCCAACGCCGACCCCAATTTCGCAGCCGCCTGCGTCGAAGAGGCGTTGGCCCGCCTGCAGGCCGATCGCGCCCACCGGGCGGAACTGGCCGAGGCCATTGAAGCGGCGGAAGGATTGACCGACGAAGGCCAGACATGGCGCATCCAGCATGCCAATGAAGCCCGTGTGGCCGCCGCGCGTGGCCAGCAGGATGACAATGCCGAAATGGTCGTCGCACCGAACGGCGTGGTGATGAGCAAGGACGAAATCGAATACAGCCGCCGCAGCCATGCCCTGATCGACCCGACTCGCGGCGGGAAATCGCGACGTTAGGCCCGGCAAGTCCCCGAATTGAACCGCACGCAGGGGTGATTCGGGGTGCCCCTGCCCGTGATTCGCGCTATTCATCGACAATCCCGAAGTGATTCGCATCTGCCTGTAGGAGCAGCCATGGCCCTCAAGGATACCGACGACGCCAAGCCCGATACCGAGGAGCCGGATGTCTCGCTGGACATGAGCCAGGCCGCCGTCAAGAAGATGATCGCCGATGCGAAAGAGCGCGGCTACATCACCTATGAACAGCTGAACCAGCACATGCCGCCCGAACAGGTGTCCTCGGAGCAGATCGAGGATGTCATGTCGATGCTGTCCGAGATGGGCATCAATGTCATCGAGGATGAAGAGGTCGAGGAAGGCGAAGCGCCTGTCGTGGGCGAGCTGGTCGAAACCTCCACCTCACGCGAGGTGGCGCTGGCCGGGACCACGACCGAAACGCTGGACCGCACCGATGACCCGGTGCGGATGTATCTGCGAGAGATGGGTTCGGTCGAGTTGCTGTCGCGCGAGGGTGAGATCGCCATCGCCAAGCGGATCGAGGCCGGCCGCAACACCATGATCGCGGGTCTTTGCGAAAGCCCGCTGACCTTTCACGCCATCACCATCTGGCGCGACGAACTTCTGTCCGAAGACATCCTGCTGCGCGACGTGATCGACCTTGAGGCCACCTTCGGCCGCAGTCTGGACGGCGATGAGGAGATGGAAGGCCCGCAGTTGGAAGAGATGGCCGTGGGCGGCCCCGCCCGCCGCCCCGAAGGCGAGGAACAGGAGCTGGATGCCGACGGCAATCCGATCATGCGCGAAGACAGCGACGACGAGGATGACGAAGCCTCGAACATGTCGCTGGCCGCGATGGAAGCCGCGCTGAAGCCGAAGGTTCTGGAAACGCTGGACATCATCGCCCGCGATTATGTCCGGCTGGCCGAGATGCAGCAAAGCCGGATGAATGCGGCGCTGTCGTCTTCCAGCCGGTTCTCGACCAATGAGGAAGCCGCCTACCAGAAGCTGCGGTCCGAGATCGTGCTGCTGGTGAACGAGCTGCATTTGAACAATTCGCGCATCGAGGCGCTGATCGACCAGCTTTACGGCATCAACAAGCGGATCATGTCGATCAATTCGAACATGGTGAAGCTGGCCGACAATGCCCGCATCAACCGCCGCGAATTCATCGACGAATATCAGGGCTATGAGCTGGACCCGACCTGGCTGGACCGCATGGCCCAGAAATCCGGGCGCGGCTGGCAGGTGCTGATGGAGAAATCCCGCACCGCGATCGAGGATCTGCGCGCCGAAATGGCGCAGGTCGGGCAATATGTCGGCGTTGACATCAGCGAATTCCGCCGGATCGTCAATCAGGTCCAGAAGGGCGAGAAAGAAGCGCGTCAGGCCAAGAAGGAAATGGTCGAGGCGAACCTTCGCCTGGTGATCTCGATCGCCAAGAAATACACCAACCGCGGGCTGCAATTCCTTGATCTCATTCAGGAAGGCAACATCGGCCTGATGAAGGCGGTGGACAAGTTCGAATACCGCCGCGGCTACAAGTTTTCCACTTATGCAACATGGTGGATCCGTCAGGCGATCACCCGCAGCATAGCCGATCAGGCCCGCACGATCCGTATCCCCGTGCATATGATCGAGACGATCAACAAGCTGGTGCGCACCGGGCGCCAGATGCTGCATGAGATCGGGCGCGAACCGACGCCGGAGGAGTTGGCCGAAAAGCTGCAAATGCCGCTGGAAAAGGTCCGCAAGGTGATGAAGATCGCCAAGGA
>DAIOGH010000027.1:0-59177 GCA_036745335.1 Paracoccaceae bacterium | reverse complement strand
CCTCACGGAGCCTGAATCACGCCCAAGCAGCAACATCAATGGGTCCTGAGCCTAGATGCGCCGCGCCTGCCGTTTTGCAATATGGGCACCTGCTTCGACTGTGCCGTCTGCGTCGATGGCAGGCCGCTGGTCAGGGCTTGCCTGACCGATGCGCGTGAAGGCATGACCGTCACCCGCCAGGAGGCCCCCAAATGAAGGATCTGGCAATCGTCGGGGCTGGCCCCGCAGGCATGGCCGCCGCGCTGGCTGTTGCCGATGCGGGCCTTTCCGTCACCGTGGTCGATGAACAGGCGCGCGCCGGGGGCCAGATCTTTCGCCGCCCCCCGGCCGAATTCGGCGCGCGACACGGCACCTACCGGCCCTACGCATGGGCGCAAGACCTTATCGAGCGGTTCGAGGATCACCCGAACATCGAAACCCATTTCCGCTCCACAGCCTTCGGCATCCTGCGCGACCGCGAGGGGCCGGAGCCGGACGCGGTGATCCTTGCCGTCAGCACGCCCGAGGGCGGTCGGCGGGTTGCGGCCCGGCGTCTTCTGCTGGCGACCGGTGGCTATGACATGGCGGTCGCTTTCCCCGGCTGGACGCTGCCGGGAGTGATGACCGCCGGGGCGGTGCAATCGCTGCTGAAAAGCCAGAAGCTGTTGGCCGGGCGACGGATCGTCCTTGCCGGGTCGCATCCGATCCAGCTGATTCTTGCCGCGCAACTGCTGGATGCCGGGGCCGAGCTTGTGGCGATTGCCCTGGCGCGTGGCCTGCCGGGCCCGTCCGAAATGATCCGCGCCTTGCCCGCAATCCCCGGTCATGTCTCGATCTTTGCCGAGGCTGCGCGGGCGTTGCAGCGCATCCTGCGCGCGCGCGTACCCATCCTGCGGCATACCCTCATTTCCGAAGTTCAAAGCCGGGATGGCGCGCTGGAGGTTGATCTGGCAAAGGTGGACAAGCACTGGAACCGCACCGGCGAGACCCGGCGCGTAACCGCTGACGTGCTTGCGCTCGGCTACGGGTTCACGCCCTCGTCGGAACTGGCACGGCAGGCAGGCTGCGCGATGGCGTGGAACGCGGCCGGAGGCGGTTGGACCGTCCGGCACGATGCCGCCTTCCTGACCTCTGCTCCGGGCATTTTTGTCGCCGGAGAGCCGACCGGCATTGCCGGGGCCGAACAGGCTCGTGCCGAAGGGCAGATTGCGGGCCTGTCGATTGCGGGGTCGCTGGGCCGGCAGGCCGGATCGGCAGAGATGGCACGCGCGCGGCGGAACCTGCGCAGCGCCGTGCGGTTCTCGGGGGTCATGCAACGGATGTTCGAGCCGCGCCGCGTCGCGCTTGCAGAGCTGTCGCGCAGCGAAGAGACCCTGATCTGCAGGTGCGAGGAAATCCGCAACGGAAAGGTCGAGGCTACTCTCGCCGACAATCCCTTCCTGTCCTCCGTCAGCGCCCTCAAGCTCGAGTGCCGGAGCGGCATGGGCCCCTGCCAGGGGCGCTATTGCGAGGGAACAATCGCAGCCCGCATCGCGGTAACGCGACAACTCCCCATCGAGACCTGCGGATACTTCAACGCCAGTCTTCCAGTGAAGCCAGTTTCCCTGGAGGCTTATCACGACCTTGGATGATCGCAATCCGCGCCGTGACCCGAAATGGCTACAGCACTTCGATCATCTGATGCAGTATTCGCGCCTTGCGCCGATTGAGTTCCGCGACACGATCGAGAGCATGGCGTCTCAGGTCTGGATCAAGCTGGCGGATTGAGCGCCTGCTTGCGCCTGGCCCACGTAATAGTGCGATGACAATCACGGGCCCACAAGCTTTCCTTGTCGGTCCGCAGATTTTCCCTTGTCTCCTCGCGTGTGAGAAAGCCGGAGGGGCCCTTCGCCATGGCATGGGTTTTCGGTCCCGCCCGTGACGGGATGCCGGATGCCCGCCCAGGGGCGCGGCCCGAAGTCAATCGCCGACTTGGCTGGCCGACACCGCCATCGTCACCCAGACGTTACAAAACTGAAATACCGCAGTCACGCGCAGCGCCTATTCCCGCCCTGGGCCGAGTCGATTGGCCGCGAGATATTCAGGAGACGAACATGACCCTCATCCGCACCACCGCCGTGGCCTTTGCCACCCTGGCCCTGTCGGCCGGCGTGGCTGCCGCCCGTGACCAGATCCAGATCACCGGCTCTTCGACCGTGCTGCCCTATTCCACCATCGTCGCCGAAGCCTTCGGCGAGAATTTCGATTTCCCCTCGCCCGTGGTCGAAGGCGGCGGTTCGGGGGCCGGGCGCAAGAAGATGTGCGAAGGCGTGGGCGAAAACACCGTGGACATCGCCAATTCCTCCAGCCGGATCGCGCAGTCGGACATCGACCTTTGCGCCCAGAACGGCGTGACCGAGATCATGGAAGTGCGCTTCGGCTATGACGGCATCGTCTTTGCCAGCGATGTGGCGGGTGCCGATTTCGCGCTGACCCCGGCGGATGTCTATGCCGCGCTGGCCGCCAATGTGGTGAAGGACGGCGCGCTGGTCGCCAACGCTGCGACCAAGTGGAACGAGGTGAATGCCGCGCTGCCCGATCAGGAGATCCTGGCGCTGATCCCCGGCACCAAGCACGGCACCCGTGAAGTGTTCGACGTCAAGCTGATCGAGGCCGGCTGCAAGGCCAGCGGCGCGCTGGATCTGTTCACCGCCGCCGCCGAGGGTGCGGATGACAAGGAAAAGGCCGCCAACGGCAAGAAGGCCTGCCTTGAACTGCGCAAGGACGGCAAGTCGGTGGATATCGACGGCGACTATACCGAGACGCTGGCCCGTCTGGATGCCGACAAGAAGGCCGTGGGCGTGTTCGGGCTGTCGTTCTATCAGAACAACACCGACAAGCTGAAGGTCGCCACCATCGACGGCATCGTGCCCTCGACCGAAAGCATCGCCAGCGGCGAATATCCGGTGTCGCGCCCGCTCTACTTCTACGTCAAGAAGGCGCATATCGGCGTGATCCCCGGCCTGAAGGAATATATCGAGTTCTTCGTCAGCGACGACATGGCCGGCCCGGATGGCCCGCTGGCCGCCTATGGTCTGGTGTCCGACCCGGAACTGGCCGCGACGCAGGCGGCGGTGGCTGCCGAAACCCCGATGGGCCCGCTGGAATAAGCGGTCTTTGAACCGGGCGGGGCTGCGCAGGCGGCCCCGCCCTTTCCGGCTTGCGGCGGGTCGCGCCGCGCCAACCACGGATTACCGATGTCTGTCCTGATGATCCTTGCCGCAATCGCGGTTCTGGCAATCGCCGCCTTCTTCCTTGCCCGGCAGCGGGCGCTGGCCCCGCTGGGCGGCAATCCGCGTCTGCTGCATTCGCTGCCCGGTTACTATGGCTGGTACGGGGCGCTGTCGGTGCTGATCCCGACGCTGGGGGCACTGGCGCTGTGGCTGGTGGTGCAGCCGATGGTGATCGAATCCCGCATCGCCGCCGATCTGCCCGCCGCCTTGGTCGCCGATGACACCGCCCGCGCGCTGACCATGGCCGATGTGCGCCGCGTGGCCGGGGGGCTGGATACCGCCGTTGCGCGCGGCGTGCTGGCCGAGGCGGAGGCGATGGCGCTGCGGACCGAAACCACCGACGTGCGCGCGCTTCTGGCCGGTGTGGGCGTTGCGCTGGGCGCGACGGTCTCGCCCGAGGTTCTGGAGGCCGCGCAGGACTATCGCGGCCTGACGCATTGGGGCGTGGCGGGCCGGTCGGTTCTGGTGCTGGTTCTGGCGGTGGCGGGCCTGTTCTGGGGCGTCAGCCGCGCGCACAAGGATTTCCGGGCGCGGAACGCCGTCGAAAAGGTGGTGCAGGGCCTTCTGATCGCGGCATCTTCGATCGCGGTGCTGACCACGGTGGGCATCGTCTGGTCGATGGTGTCGGAAACCTTCGACTTCTTTACCAAATATCCGATCCGTGACTTCTTCTTCAGCCTGACCTGGTCGCCCAACTTTCGCGGCGGGTCGGATCTTGGGATGTTACCGCTGTTGTGGGGCACGCTGTATATCACAGTTGTCTCGCTGCTGGTGTCGGTTCCCGTCGGTCTCTTCTCGGCGATCTATCTGGCGGAATATGCGTCTAAGCCGGTGCGCAACTGGGTGAAGCCGCTGATCGAGGTGATCGCGGGCATCCCGACCGTCGTCTTCGGCATCTTCGCCCTGATCACCGTCGGCCCCGCCCTGCGCGACTGGTTCGCCGAACCGCTGGGCCTAGGCAACTCCGGGTCTTCGGTGATGACCGCCGGCATCGTGATCGGCATCCTGAACATCCCGTTCATCTCGTCGCTGTCCGACGACATCATCAACGCCGTGCCGCAATCGCTGCGCGACGGCAGCCTGGGCCTTGGGGCCACCCGGTCGGAAACCGTGCGGCAGGTGATCCTGCCCGCCGCCCTGCCGGGCGTGGTGGGGGCCATCCTGATGGCCGCCAGCCGCGCCATCGGCGAGACGATGATCGTGGTGATGGGGGCCGGGGCCGCCGCGAAACTGAGCCTGAACCCCTTCGAGGCGATGACCACGATGACGGTCAAGATCGTCGGCCAGCTGACCGGCGACACCGATTTTGCCGCACCTGAAACACTGGTCGCCTTTGCGCTGGGGATGACGCTGTTCGTCATCACGCTGGCGCTGAACATCTTTGCGCTGTGGATCGTGCGCAAATACCGGGAACAATACGAATGACCGATCTTTCCGCCCAGACCGGCGCTTTTGCCGGGTCCGGCCAGTCGCTTCTGACGCCCTCGGCCCGGATGAAACGCCGCAACGCTGCCGAAGCACGGTTCCGGCTTTATGGCGTGGTGGCGATCCTGATCGCGCTGGCGACGCTGGCCATCATGCTGTTCACCATCCTGCGCGACGGCGTGTCCGCCTTTGCCCAAGCGCGGCTGACCTTCCCGATGGAGTTGTCGGCCGAGGTGCTGGACCCCAAGGGGAACCGGCTGCGCGACGAGATGTCGAAAGTGACGACCATCGGTTACGCCAAGGTGCTGAGCGCCGCGCTGGTGGCCGAACTGGACCGCCGCGGCATCGCGGAAGAAGGTGTCAGCGAGAAACAGATCGGCGAGCTGATTTCCAAGGATGCCGCCGGACAGTTGCGGGCCGAGGTTCTGGCCGATCCGGCGATGATCGGCACCACGATCAATGCCGAAATTCTGGCTGCGGGCCGGATCGACGGCTATCTGAAGGGGCGGGTGACGCTGGACAGCGCCGAACTGGACAGCAACATCACCCCCGGCCAGTTGCGGCTTGCCGAACAGCTGCGGCAGGCGGGCATGCTGACGACCGGCTGGAACTGGGGGTTCTTCACCAATCCCGATGCGTCGGACCAGCGGCCCGAAGCCGCCGGTCTGGGCGTGGCGCTGCTGGGGTCGGCCTATATGATGGTGCTGGTCCTGGTGATGTGCGTGCCGGTCGGCGTGGCCGCCAGCATCTGGCTTGAGGAATTCGCACCGAAGAACCGCTGGACCGATGCGATCGAGGTCAACATCTCGAACCTTGCCGCCGTGCCGTCGATCGTCTTCGGTATCCTTGGCCTGGCGATCTTCATCAACTTTGCCGGGTTGCCGCAGTCTTCGTCGCTGGTCGGCGCGCTGGTGATCAGCCTGATGACGCTGCCGACGATCATCATCGCCACCCGTGCCGCGATCCGCGCCGTGCCGCCGTCGATCCGCGATGCGGCGCTGGGGATCGGCGCGTCGAAGATGCAGACCGTGTTCCACCATGTGCTGCCGCTGGCGATGCCGGGCATCCTGACCGGCACCATCCTGGGCCTGGCTTCGGCGCTGGGTGAAACCGCGCCGCTCTTGCTGATCGGGATGGTGGCCTTTGTCGACAACTATCCCGCCCCCCCGCCGGAGGGGTTCCTTGACCCGGCCACCGCGCTGCCGGTGCAGGTCTATTCCTGGGCCAGCCGCGCCGACCCCGCCTTCATCGAGCGGTCGAACGGCGCGATCATCGTGCTGCTGGTCTTCCTTGTGATCATGAACGTCGCGGCGATCCTGCTGCGCCGTCGTTTCGAACGCCGCTGGTAAGCCAGCTTGTCAGCCAAAGGCCCCCTGGACATGAACGCCATGCAAACCCCCGTCGCCCGACACGCCCTTGACGCCGCCGTCCTGAAGCCCCGCATCGCGGCAACCGGCGTGCAGGTGCATTACGGCACCAACCACGCGCTGAAGGATGTGAATGTCGACATCCTGGACCGCACCACCACGGCCTTCATCGGACCGTCGGGCTGCGGCAAATCCACCTTCCTGCGCTGCCTGAACCGAATGAACGACACCGTGGCCTCGGCCCGCGTGACCGGCCGGATCCTGCTGGACGGCGAGGATATCTATGACAAGCGGGTCGATCCGGTGCAGCTGCGCGCCAAGGTTGGCATGGTGTTCCAGAAGCCGAACCCGTTTCCGAAGTCGATTTATGACAATGTCGCTTATGGCCCGCGTATCCACGGGTTGACCCGGTCCAGGGCCGAGCTGGACGAGGTGGTCGAACGGTCGCTGACCCGCGCCGCGTTGTGGAACGAGGTCAAGGACCGGCTGGATGCGCCGGGGACCGGCCTGTCGGGCGGACAGCAGCAGCGGCTGTGCATCGCGCGGGCCGTGGCGACCAGCCCCGAAGTGCTGCTGATGGACGAACCCTGTTCGGCGCTGGACCCGATCGCAACGGCGCAGGTCGAGGCGCTGATTGATGAGCTGCGCGAACATGTGTCGATCGTCATCGTCACCCATTCGATGCAGCAGGCGGCGCGGGTCAGCCAGCGAACTGCCTTCTTCCATCTGGGCAATCTGGTCGAATACGGCGAGACGACGCAGATCTTCACCAATCCGCAGGACCCGCGGACCGAAAGCTACATCACCGGGCGCATCGGGTAAGGAGCGGATCATGACCACCGACACCCCCCACATCGCCCCGACCTTCGACCGCGAGATGGAGGCCCTGCTGGCCCAGCTGGTGCTGATGAGCGGCCTTGTCGAACGCGCGCTGACCGACAGCGCCGCCGCGCTGGAAAAGCTGGATACGGCTGCGGCCGAGGCGGTGATTGCCGCCGATGCCGCCATCGACTCGCTGGATGAACAGATCAATCTGGATGCGGCCGGGATCATCGCCCGGCGCGGCCCGACGGCGCGCGACCTGCGGCTGGTGCTGGCCGTGATGCGCGCTTCGGCCAGTCTGGAGCGGGTGGGCGATCTGGCCAAGAACGTGGCCAAGCGCACCCTGCCGCTGGCGCAGGTCCGGCAGGTCGAAGGCGCCACCGGCACCATCCGCCGCATGGCGCGCATGGTGGCGATGATGTTGGACGAGGCGATGCGCGCCCTGACCCGCAAGGATGCCGCCCTGGCGGCCGAAGTGCGGGCGCGCGATGTCGACATCGACCAGATGTACAACACCCTCTTCCGGTCGCTCCTGACGCATATGCTGGAAAACCAGGCCAATATCACGCCCTCGATGCATCTGCATTTCATCGCCAAGAACATCGAGCGTGCGGGGGATCATGCCACCGGGATTGCCGAACAGGCCATCTATCTGGCCACCGGCACCCTGCCTGGCGACCCGCGCCCGAAGGCGGATGCGACGCTGGGCTAGGTCCGGCGTCATCCGTCCATCGCTGCAAAGCGGATCAGGAAGGCCGCGCCTGTGGGTTCCGGGTTCAGCGCGATGGTGGCGCGATGGGCCTGCAACAGGTTGCGCACCAGCGTCAGCCCCATGCCGGTGCCGCCGCTGTCGCGCCGGGTGGTGAAGAAGGGGTCGAAGACCCGTTCGGCATTGCCGGGCGACAGGCCGCGCCCGTTGTCGCTGATGCGCAATCCTTCGGCCCCGGCCGCAAGGTCGACCCTGGTTGCTCCGGCTTCGGCGGCATTGCGCATCAGATGCCCCAGCACCAGCGCCAGCCCTTCGGGGGCCAGCGGCAGGGGGTGGTCTTCTCCGGTCATCCGAAGCGTCAGCCCCGGATGGCGGCTGGCCAGATCGGGCATCACCCCGGACAGCGTGGCCTGCCCCAGATAGCGGCTTTCACGGGCGCGAGCGGTGTCGCGCAGGGCGGCCAGTTGTGTTTCCATCTGCGCCCTTGCGCCGTCGATCTGCGCCAGCAGGCGGCGGTCTTCGGGGCCAAGGCCGCTTTCCTCCAGCAGTTCCACCGCTGCCCGGATCGCCGCCACCGGGGTTTTCAGCTCATGCGTCACATGGTCGGTGAAGGCGCGGATCGTCGCCTCGCGGTCGCGCAGGGTTTCCGCCATGGCGATGACGCGGCTGGCGGTGGCGTGCAGTTCCTGCGTGCCGAAATGGCCGGGCGGCGCGGGCGCTTCGGCCTGTTCCTGCGCCAGTGCATAATGTTCAAGCGCGCGGATCGGCCGCAGCAGCAGCCGCACCAGCAGCCAGCCCAAGCCCGCCGTCGCCGCCGTGATTCCCAGCGCAAGCAGGATGGCCGAGTGGCGAAATCCGATCGCCGGACCCAGATAGCGCAGCGCGACCAGCCCGGCAAAGGACAGCGCCAGCGTGCCCGCAAGGCCGCCGCCCAGCACCAGCGCCAGAGGTGGGCGCCAGCGTCGGCTCATGCCACGGCCCCGGTGCAGGCCCCCAGCCGCAGCCCCTGGCCATGGCGCGAGTCGATGGCATCGGGCAGCCCGGCCCCGGCCAGCTTGCGCCGCAGGTTGCGCAGGTGGCTGTCCAGCGTGCGGTCCGACACTTGCGACGACGCCCCCCACAGTGCCGTGATCATCGCATGGCGCGGGATCAGCCGGGCGGGATCGGCCAGAAGCCGCGACAGGATGGCGAATTCGGTGGCGGTCAAAGCAACTTCGGATCCGGCCACACGGCATTGTCGTGCCACCAGATCCAGCGTCAGCAGGCCCCGGCCGTGCTGCACGGGGGCCGATCCGCCCGAGGCGCGTTTCAGGATCGCCTTGACCCGCGCCACCACTTCGCGCGGCGAAAACGGCTTGGTCACATAATCGTCGGCCCCCAGTTCAAGGCCAAGGATGCGGTCGATCTCGTCATCGCGGGCGGTCAGGAACAGGATCGGCACCTGCGACCGGGCGCGGATGCGGCGGCAGGCCTCGAACCCGTCGATTTCCGGCAGGCCGATGTCGAGGATGATCAGATCGGGCTGTTCGCGCGCGGCCAGCATCAGGGCGGCCTGCCCGTCGGCCCCGGTGACGGTGCTGAACGCCGCCCGTTCCAGCGCGATGCGCAGAAGATCGCGCAGGCGGGGGTCGTCATCGACGATCAGGATCTTCATCGGGGGCGCTCCGGAGAGGCGGGGGCCAGATTGGCGGGGTCAAGGTTAGCGGGGCGGGGCACGGCGGGGAAGCAGGGTGTCATGCGGGCAGCATGCGGAAGGGCCGTGCAGAGGGCGGGCCGGAAAGGTGCAGAAAAGGTGCAGGGGGCTTCGGCTGACAGTCACCGCAGCCCCGCCAGTGCCGCCAGTGCCGCATCGACCAGAGCCTTTGGCGAAAGGCGGGCGTCCAGTTCCAGCGCCTCCTCCGGCCCCGGCGGCTCCAGCGTGGCATATTGGCTGGCCAGCAGGGAAGGCGGCATGAAATGCCCATGGCGGGTGGCCATGCGGGCCGCGATCACCGGTTGCGGCGCGGCCAGATGCAGGAAGCACACCCCGCCCGCCGCGCGCAGCCGGTCACGGTAGGCCCGGCGCAGCGCCGAACAGGCCATGACCACGGGTGCCCGGTCGCGCAGGGCCGCCGCCGCCAGATCCAGCCAGGGCCAGCGATCGGCATCGGTCAGCGGCTGGCCCGCGGCCATCTTCGCCACGTTTCCGGCAGGATGCAGGGCGTCGGCATCGACGAAGGCCGCCCCCAGCCGCGCCGCCAGCAGTGCGCCGACCGTGGTCTTGCCGCAGCCGGACACCCCCATCACCACCAGCCGCATCGGTTCGGGCACGGGGCTAATCCTTCAACAGCAGCACCAGCGCCGCCACCGTCAGCACCACCCCCATCGCCACCATCGCCGGGGGCAGGGTGCCATGCATCGCCACTTCCCACAGGATCACCCAGCTGGGCACCAGATAGGTATAGGCCATGACCTTGGCCGCCGGCAGCCGGAGCGAGGCGAACTGCACCAGAAAGGTTGTCGTCGCCGTCGCGGCGATGGAGACATAGGCCAGTGTCACCCAGACGATGCCGGGCAGCGCGGCCCAGTCGGTCGCCCGCAGGGCGGGGGCCGACCACAGCATCAGCACCACCGTGCCCCCGGCCATGGTCAGGAAGGTGGACACCACCGCGCTTTCGCCCCGGTTCAGCTTCCGCACCAGGGCTGCATAGGCGGCATGGGCGGCGCAGCCCCAGAAATAGATCTCCTCGCCGCGACCGATCTCCAGCCGCATCAGGGCACCCAGATCGGCGCGGAAGATCACCCACAGCGCACCTGCGGCCCCCAAGGCCAGGGCCAGCGCCATCCGCGCCGTGGTGCGCTGGCGCAGGAACAGCCAGCCGAACCCCGCCGCCATCACCGGGGTCAGGGTGAAGACGGCGGCGGTCGATACCGCATCGGCCGTCTTCAGTCCTTCGAACATCAGCACGAAATAGGCGGCCATCAGACCCCCCAGCACGGCCCATCGCCAGGGCGCGCGGGCCGTCAGCCGCCCGCCGGTGGCAAGGACGACGCCGCCCAGAATGCCGGTGGCCACGGCAAAGCGCAGCGCCGACAGGACGGCCGGGTCCACATGCGGCGCGGCCAGCGCGCCAAGGCTGAACGACCCCGCCACAAGGGCGGAAAACGCCAGCATGGCGGCATGGCCCTGTGCCGATCGCGTCATTGTTCTGCACCTGTTCGGGCGGAAACAGGCGAGGCATCGCCTCGCCCCGCCCGCGTGACCGGGGGCCACCCAAGACAGCAGCCGCGCGAGACCGGGTGAGGCCAGCGCCCGGCCGGGCGGGCGTGAAGCGCCCGCCGAGGGGTGGGCGGGCGCTGGCCGGGCCTGATGGGCCCGGCGGTCGTTCTGGCAAATGCTGCGCCGTGGCGAAGGCGTGGGCCTTCGCCAGACTGCCGACACAAAGCTAGCTGCACAGCCGCCAGCCCTTTGCCGCCTCTTTCAGATGCGTCAGGAACGCCTGCACCTTGCGGGTGCGGTGCAAATCGACATGCGTCACCAGCCACAGCGGCGAGTCCCATTCCTCACGCGGGGGCATCACTTCGACAAGCGTGTCGTCGCCATGGGCGCGGAAGGCCGACAGGAAGCCGATCCCGGCCCCCTGCCGGATGGCCGTCTCCATCGCCTGCGGCTCTCCGCTGCGGAAGGTGGTCGCGGTTTCGGGCACCCTTGCGCGCAGCCAGCGGAAAAAGGGCGCGCGGGTGGCGTCGCTGTCGGCCCCGACAAAGCGGTGCTGCGCCAGATCGGTCTCGGTCGCGGGCAGGCCATGGGCGTCGGCATAGCTGCGGGCGGCGTAAAGCCCGGTCCTGATCCTGACCAGCGGTTGCACGACGTTGTCCGGCTCTTCCGGCGCCGCCCCGGCGCGGATCGCCACATGCGCCTCGCCGTAATCCAGCCGGAACAGGCGCATGTCGGTCAGATAGCGCACCACCAGTTGCGGGTGCAGCGCCTGGAACGACGCCAGCACCGGCACCAGCAGATCCGCGACCCCGCCGATCGAGGTTACGATCAGCTCGCCCTGCACCGTCTCGCCATGGCCCTTCATCCGGTTCGACAACTGCACGAATTGTTCGTCGGCCGCCTGCGCCACCGCCAGTAGATCGCGCCCGGCTTCGGTCGGGGTATAGCCGCGGGCGTGGCGCTGAAACAGCTTGACGCCCAGCCGCCCCTCCAGCGCGTCGATATGGCGGATCACCGTGGCATGATGCACCCCCAGCACCTCGGCTGCGCCGGACACGGTGCCCAGACGCGCCACCTGATAGGCGGTGCGCAACTCGTCCCAGTTCTGCATATGGCCTCCTGTGCGCGGATGCACATCAGAGCGGGCGGGGCGCGGAAAGGCAAGGGGCAGTGAGGCACCCCCTGAACGGTCCGCGCGCCCCTTGGGCGGCGGGCGCATCTGACGCCGCCCTTGACTCCGGCCCCCACCCGGCGTATCGCCCGGCCAATTCCCCGGAGGCCCATGCTTCCGGTCCCTTGGGCATTGTCCGGGATCGCCATCCGTCAGCGCGTTGCGCCCACGGGTGCCATCCGGCTTTGCACATGCGGTTCGTGGCCCCATATCGGGGCAAACGCAAGATGAGGTGACGCGATGTTCGAAAGCCTGTCAGAACGCCTTGGCGGCGTCTTCGACCGTCTGACCAAGGCCGGCGCGCTGTCGGAAGCCGATGTGATCACCGCGCTGCGCGAGGTTCGCGTGGCGCTGCTGGAGGCTGACGTTTCCCTGCCCGTCGCGCGGGATTTCATCAAGCGGGTGCAGGACAAGGCCACCGGCGCGGCGGTGACGAAGTCGATCACCCCCGGCCAGATGGTCGTCAAGATCGTTCATGACGAGTTGATCCGCGTTCTGGCCGGCGACGGGCCGGCCGAGGCGCTGAAGATCGACAACCCGCCCGCCACCATCCTGATGGTCGGTCTGCAAGGGTCGGGCAAAACCACGACCACGGCCAAGCTGGCCAAGCGGCTGAAGGACAAGAACGGCAAGAAGGTGCTTCTTGCTTCGCTGGACACCAACCGCCCGGCGGCGATGGAGCAGCTGGCCATCCTCGGCACCCAGATCGGGGTGGACAGCCTGCCCATCGTCAAGGGCGAGAGCGCCGTCCAGATTGCGAAACGGGCGAAGACCCAAGCCAGCCTTGGCGGCTATGACGTGGTCTTCCTGGATACCGCCGGGCGTCTGCACATCGACGAAGTTCTGATGGACGAGGTTCAGGCGGTGCGCGACATCGCCGCCCCGCGCGAAACCCTGCTGGTCGTCGACGGGTTGACCGGGCAGGACGCGGTGAACGTCGCCAGCGAATTCGACGGCAAGGTCGGCATCTCCGGCGTCGTGCTGACCCGGATGGACGGCGACGGGCGCGGCGGCGCGGCGCTGTCGATGCGGCATGTGACCGGCAAGCCGATCCGTTTCGTCGGCCTTGGCGAGAAAATGGATGCGATCGAGGTCTTTGACGCCGAGCGCGTGGCAGGCCGTATCCTGGGCATGGGCGATATCGTGGCCCTGGTCGAAAAGGCGCAGGAAACGTTTGAGGCCGAACAGGCCGAACGGATGGCCAAGCGGTTCTCGAAAGGTCTGTTCAACATGAACGACCTGCGGATGCAGCTGGAACAGATGCTGAAGATGGGCGGGATGCAGGGCCTGATGGGCATGTTGCCCGGCATGGGCGGCATGGCGAAAAAGGCCGAAGAGGCCGGGTTCAGCGACCAGATGCTGCGCCGCCAGATCGCGCTGATCAACTCGATGACCAAGAAGGAACGCGCCAATCCCGATCTGTTGGCCGCCAGCCGGAAAAAGCGCATTGCGGCCGGGGCCGGGCTGGAGGTTTCGGATCTGAACAAGCTGCTGAAGCAGCATAAACAGATGGCCGACATGATGAAGAAGTTCGGCAAGGGCGGCGGCATGAAGCAGATGATCCGTCAGATGATGGGCAAGGGCGGCATGCCAGACCCGTCGAAGATGTCGCCCGAGCAACTGGCCGAGGCGGCCAAGGGCATGCAGCAGGGCCTTGGCGGCATGGGTGGCATGGGCGGGATGCCCGGACTGCCGCGCGGCCTGACGCTGCCTGCCGGTCTGTCGGGGATGATGAAGAAGAAATGACCTACCGTCTGGCACAGGATGACAATGGCTGCGTGGTTCTTGAGACCGCGCGCCTGCGCCTGCGCCGCCCGTCTGCGGCCGATATCGCGCCCGGCTTTGCCTTCTGGTCCTCGCCCCGGTCGCATCTGATGGGCGGGCCCTGGACGATGGAGCAGTTTCTGGCCGAGACGCAGGGCCTGCATGACCAATGGGCGAAACATGGCTTCAGCCTGTTCACCGTCACCCGCCACGGATCGGACGATGGCATCGGCGGCATCGGGCCGTTCTTCCCCGACACCCACCCGGAACCCGAACTGGGCTGGAGCCTGTGGAACGCCGCCGACGAAGGGCAGGGGCTGGCCTATGAGGCCGCCGCCGCCGCGCGCGACTGGTTCTTTGCCACCAGCGGCCGTGCCACCGCCGTCAGCCATACCGACCCGGAAAACCACCGCTCGCACCGCCTGTGCGAACGGCTGGGCGGCGTGGTGGACCCGGATGCCCGGCATCCCTATGGTGACGAACCGAACCTGGCCTGGCGCTATCACCGGGGGGCCGCATGATCGCCCGCCCCGACATGATCGCCTTCCCTGCGGCGCCCGAAATCCTGACCGAACGGCTGCGCCTGCGGATGCCGGTCTATGCGGATTTCGCGCATCGTCAGGCCTTCTACGCCGATGAACGGTCGGTCTGGGAAGGCGGGCCGTTCAGTCCCGAACAGGTCTGGCGCATCTTTGCATCGGAAGTCGGGCAATGGCCGCTGCTGGGGTTCGGCCCCTTCTCGGTGGATGATCGTGCGACGGGTGCCTATCTGGGCGAGGTAGGCATCTATCAGCCCGAGGGCTACCCGGAACCCGAACTCGGCTGGTTCGTCATCGCTGCCGCGGAAGGCCGTGGCATCGCGGCCGAGGCGGCGCGGGCGGTGATGGTCTGGGCGCGCGGGGCTTTCGGCTGGGATCATGTCGACAATTACATCGACCCCGGCAATGCGCGCTCCATCGCGCTGGGCTTGCGGCTGGGCGGCACCATCGTTCCGGTTCCCGGATCGGACCCGACCGATGTGGTGATCCGGCATGATCTGCGGGGGCTGGCATGAGCTACGCCCTGCCGCTGCCGGTTCCGGTGCTGGAAACCGCCCGCCTGATCCTTCGCCAACCGCGCGAGTCGGATTTCCCCGCGATGCTGGCCTTCAACGACAGCCCCCGGTCGGCCTTTGTCGGCGGGCAGGCAGACCGGCGCTGGATCTGGCGCGGGCTGCTGGCCAACATCGGCCATTGGGCTCTGCGCGGTTATGGGTTCTACTCGGTCGAGACCCGTGCAGGCGATTTCGTCGGCCGGGTCGGCGTGATCCGTCATGACGGTTGGGACGAACCCGAGCTGGCCTGGCATCTGTTCGACGGGTTCGAGGGCAAGGGCTATGCCACAGAGGCCGCTCTGGCTGCCCGTGCGGATTACCATGCCCGGATCACCCGCCAGCCGCCGATCAGCTATATCGACCCGGCCAATCATCGGTCGACAGCGCTGGCGCGGCGGCTGGGGGCCGTGCCGGAATGCGAAGCTATGTTCCACGGCGCGGCGATCACCGTCTGGCGTCATCCGGCCCCCGAGGTGCGGCAATGATGCGGCCTTGGGAAGCCTCTCCTTCCGGGTCGGCCGCACTGCTGGCCGATCGCTTTGCCGCTCTTGTGCCGGTGATCGCCACCGACCGGTTCTGCCTGCGCGCCCCACGCATCGGCGATTTTCCGATCTATGCGCGCTTTCTGATCGACACCGATCCGGCCCAGGCCCAGGCAGAGATGCGTGAGCAGGCCTGGCTGGATTTCTGCCAGATCGCGGCCTGCTGGCCCCTGCGTGGCTATGGCTCCTGGACCGTCGAGGATCGCGCGGGCGCTGCCGTCGGCGCTGTGGTGCTGAACCACGAATATGGCGACCCGGAAGTTGAGATCGGCTGGGCCGTCGCCGCAGGGGCCGAAGGGCAGGGCATTGCGACCGAAGCCGCCCGCGCGGCGCGGCGGCATCTGTTCGATGCCATGGGATTTGACACGCTTGTCTCTTATATCGACCCGGAAAATGCCCGGTCCTTGGCCGTGGCCACCCGGCTGGGTGCCATCCGCGACCCGCAGGCCGAAGCCGCAATCGGCCATGACTGCCTTGTCTATCGCCATCAGCCCCAGTCGGAGAATGCCCGATGACCGACACCGCCGCCATGGCCGCCCAGCTTCTGAAAGATCACCGCGCCTCGATCGACCGGCTGGACGCGATCCTTGTCTTCACGCTGGCCGAGCGGTTCAAGCACACGCAGGCCGTGGGGAAACTCAAGGCCGAACACGCCCTTCCGCCGTCGGACCCGGCGCGCGAAGCCCGGCAGATCGAACGGTTGCAGCGTCTGGCCGAAGAAGCCGACCTCGACCCGGAATTTGCCCGGAAGTTCCTGAATTTCATCATTTCGGAAGTCATCAGACATCACGAAAGCTTCCAGAAATAGGGCGGGGTTCGCCCGCCAAACCAGCCATCCAAAGGAGATACACCATGGCTATGAAAATCCGTCTTGCCCGCGGCGGTTCGAAAAAGCGGCCCTTCTATTCCATCGTTGCCACCGACAGCCGGATGCCGCGCGACGGCCGGTTCCTGGAAAAGCTGGGCACCTATAACCCGCTTCTGGCCAAGGACGATGAAAACCGCATCGTCATGAACATGGAGCGCATCAACCACTGGCTGTCGCAGGGCGCCCAGCCCACCGACCGCGTGGCCCGCTTCCTGGAAGCTGCCGGTGCGCGTCCGAAAACCGCCCGCAGCAACCCCAAGGCCGCCGTTCCCGGCAAGGCCATGGCCGAGCGCGCCGCCAAGAAGGCAGCCAAATCCGCCGCTCCGGCCGAAGCCGCTTCGGAAGAGTGATGATCCCTGGCCTGGGCCTCGTCCGGCGTTCGATCACGTTTGCCCTCTGCGGGGCTGCCTTCTGGGCGGGCCTGCGGATGGGCCAGGCGGGGCAGGCGGAGGCCTGCCTTGATGCCGGCGGGGCCTGGGACCGGCGTGGCTTTTGCAGCGGGGCAGCGCCATGAGTGAAGATCGAATCTGCGTCGGGGCCATCGCCGGGTCCTTCGGGGTTCAGGGCGAGGTGCGGCTGAAAAGCTTTTGCGCCGAGGCCAGCGATATCGCCGCTTATGGCCCGCTTTATACCCAGGACGGCAGCCGCAGCTTCAATGTGAAGTTGACCCGTCCCGTGGCGGGCGGCTTGGGCGCGCGCCTGTCCGGCGTGGCGACCAAAGAGGAAGCCGACGCCCTGCGCGGGACCGAGCTTTATGCCGACCGGTCCCGCCTTCCGGCCTTGCCGGATGACGAATTCTATCATTCCGACCTGATCGGCCTTGCGGTGCGCGACACCGGCGGGATCGGGATCGGCCGGATCACCGCCGTCCACAACCATGGGGCGGGTGACATCATCGAAATTCGCCTTGAAGGCCGCAGTTCTGCCATTCTTCTGCCATTTACACTTGCGACGGTCCCGACAGTTGATGTTGCAGGCGGTTGTGTGGTTGTCGACATGCCCGAAGGACTGGACTGACCGTTCACCTGCGCTGTCGCAACTGTGCAAACGCCCCAGAAAACCGGGCGGAGATCAGGACTATGGCGATCAGGGCGAGGCTGCTTCAGGGTGCCACGGCTTTGTTGTATTTCGGGCCGCTGCTGGCCGGGATGGCGGGCTTTGGCTGGGCCATGCTGCCGCCCTTCGTGTCGATCTTCGTATTCTGGCTGATGCTGCTGCGGCCGCATCAATGGCCGCAGCGCAACCGCGACTGGCTGTCGCTGCAAATCCTTGCCGGGGTCGGCACCATCATTCTGACACAGGTGCTGCTGGTCGCCGTGCTGTTCGGTATCGGGCGCGGCATCGGCGGCGTTGCGGGCCATCTGCCGATGTTCCACCCCTTCCTGCCGCTGGGCCTGTCCTTCCTGGCGCTGCCGCTGTCCCGGCTGGTCTGGAATGCCGAACGGGCCGCTGCCCGCGGCGTCACGCTGGACGAGGTGCTTTACCCCCCGGCCGCGGCCGAAGTGGCCCTTCCGGCCGAACTTCTTCCCGTGCTTGCCCCGGTTGGGGACGAGGTGCGCCCGCTGTTGGATATGGCGGATGACACGCCGCTGGCCATCATCGGCCCCGCGCTTGAGGACGTGCTGGACGAGGCCGATGCCTGGCAGCGGCTGACCGCGATTGCCGAGGCGCTGGAGCTTGCCCCCGACCGCCATCGCGCATTGCGTGAGGCACTGGTGATCTGGGCCACCGAACCCGAACATTTTGCCGCCAACATCACCCCGGCCGGGCTGCGCGTTGCCTTCCGTGCCGTGGCAAGCGATCCTGACCTGCTGCGCCTGCTGCTGCCGCGCGCGGCGGTTCTGGCCCGCCTGATGCCGGATCGGCATGGCCAGTTCCCCGAGCGCGCCGCGCTGGAGGCTTTGGGCAAGGCGGATCTGCCGGGGCAGATAGCCACCGACCATGCCGCCCTGATGGCCGCACTGGGGTACAGGCCGGCGAAAGCGAAGGCCAGGGCACGGGCCCGGATCGGGCAGGCGCTGCCGACCTGAGGATCGGCGGCCGGGCCAACCCGCCCCTTGCCGCGCAACCGCATCGTCGGCTAATCCGGCTGCATGACCGATCCCGACGATCTCTCCGACCCGCCGAAAGCGCGCAGTCATGGCCGTGTTTCGATCCGCGCCAGCCTGACCCCGCGCGATCTGATGGCAGAACGCCCGCATCTGCGCGGCGCGTTCGAGGCGCGGGTGATCACGCTGTTCCCCGAGGCGTTTCCCGGCACACTGGGCCTGTCCCTGACCGGCAAGGCGCTGGAGACCGGGCTGTGGCGGCTGATGCCCATCGGCCTGCGCGACCATGGGATCGGCAGGCATCGCAATGTCGATGATACCCCGGCAGGGGGCGGTGCCGGAATGGTGCTGCGCGCCGATGTGGTGGACCGTGCCCTGACCGCCGCGATGGAGGGCGCACCCGAGGATCGCAGCCGCTGGCCGGTCATCTATCTGTCGCCGCGCGGGCGGCCCTTCGATCAGGCGATGGCCCGTCGTTTTGCGGGATGCGACGGCGTGACCCTGCTTTGCGGCCGGTTCGAGGGGGTGGATCAGCGGGTGCTGGATGCACGCGGGATCGAGGAGGTCAGCCTTGGCGATTTCGTCCTGACCGGCGGAGAGATTGCGGCACAGGCGCTGCTGGATGCCGTGGTGCGGCTGTTGCCCGGTGTGCTGGGCAATGCGGCTTCGGCGGTCGAGGAAAGCTTCTCCGACGGCCTTCTGGAACATCCGCAGTTCACCCGGCCGCAGCTTTGGGAAGGGCGCGAGATTCCGGCCGTGCTGACGGGCGGAAATCATGCCGAGGTGGCAAAGTGGCGGCGCGCGCAGGCCGAGGCGCTGACGGCGGAACGCAGGCCGGACCTGTGGTCGGCGCATCAGGCGCGAAAAGGCCGCTAGGGGTGCTGCCACGCCAGCCGTTCCGGCGGCCCCTCCCGGACATTGCCGTTCCGAAAGAAGCATCTCCTCTTTCAGAACGGAAATATCCCCGCCAGGGGCATCCGGCGCAGCCGGATCACGCCGCGCTTGACCCGGCGGGCGGGCCGCCCTATACGCCCCCCGGTCCGGGGCCGAAATGCCCGCCGGACCCGATTCCCTATGCCTGCCCGCCTTCTTCGGCGGGGCCATCGCACAGGGGCGGCCATATGAAAAGCAGGCGCCATCTGCGGCGGGCTCGTCCATCGGACGGGGACCCGGAAGAAGACCGGAAGCTCTGGCGCGGCATCACCTCTGCGGCCCTACCGCAGGCAACTGGAGAAAGCGCATGAACCTCATCGCGCAAATCGAGGCGGAGCAGATCGCCGCCCTCGGCAAGACCATCCCGGATTTCAAGGCCGGCGATACCATTCGCGTCGGCTACAAGGTGACAGAAGGCACCCGCTCGCGCGTGCAGAATTATGAAGGCGTCGTGATCGGCCGCAAGGGCGGCGCGACCATCTCGGCCTCGTTCACCGTGCGCAAGATTTCCTTCGGCGAAGGCGTGGAACGGGTGTTCCCGCTGTATTCGACCAACATCGATTCGATCGAGGTGGTCCGCCGTGGCAAGGTGCGTCGCGCCAAGCTGTATTACCTGCGCGACCGTCGCGGCAAATCCGCCCGGATCGCCGAAGACAGCACCTACAAAGCCAAAGCCGAATAAGGAGGGCCGGAACGATGAAAGAGGGCATTCACCCCGACTATCACTTCATCGAAGTGAAGATGACCGACGGCTCCACCTACCGGACCAAATCGACCTGGGGCAAGGAAGGCGAGACGCTGTCGCTGGACATCGACCCGCTGTCGCATCCGGCCTGGACCGGCCAGACCGCCAAGCTGATGGACACCGGCGGCCGCGTGTCGAAGTTCAAGAACAAATATGCCGGTCTGGGCTTCTGAGCCTGTCAGCATCACAACGCAAAGGGCGCGCCGCAGGGTGCGCCCTTTGTCTTTGCGGTGGCTTCTCGCCAGGCTCCGGCGACGAGCGCATGCAATGCGACGAGGAGCGCCGGGCTTGCCGCCCCCGCGCCTTAGGCACTATAGCATCTGAACCGCCGGGACGGGCGGAAGACGGCAAGGGGCAGCAGGCATGGCGCATATCATCGTTGTCGGCAACGAGAAGGGGGGCTCGGGCAAGTCCACCACCTGCATGCATGTCGGCACCGCGCTGGCGCGGATGGGGCACCGGGTCGGGGCGCTGGATCTGGACCTGCGGCAAAAGACCTTTGGCCGCTATGTGGAAAACCGCCGCGCCTGGATGGCGAAATCCGGGGTGCAACTGCCCAGCCCCGATTACCGCGACCTGCCCGAGGCCGACGAGGCGACGCTGGCCCCCGGCGAGAATGCCTTTGACCAGCGGCTGACGGCGGCGGTGGCCAATATGGATCCGGTCAAGGATTTCATCGTGATCGACTGCCCCGGCAGCCATACCCGCCTGTCCCAGGTGGCGCATTCGCTGGCCGATACGCTGATCACGCCGATGAACGACAGCTTCGTCGATTTCGACCTTCTGGCCCGGATCGACGCCGAGACGGGCAAGGTGAAGGGTCCGTCGATCTATTCCGAAATGGTCTGGGGCGCGCGGCAACTGCGGGCGCAGGCGGGGCTGAAACCGATCGACTGGATCGTGCTGCGCAACCGGCTGGGGGCGCAACAGATGCACAACAAGAAGAAGGTCGGGGCCGCGCTGGAAGACCTGTCGCGCCGCATCGGCTTTCGCGTGGCACCCGGTTTTTCTGAACGGGTGATCTTCCGCGAGTTGTTTCCGCGCGGGCTGACGCTTCTGGACCTGAAGGACACCGGCGTCGACCAACTGAACCTGTCGAACATCGCGGCCCGGCAGGAATTGCGCGACCTGATGGCCGCGCTGCGGCTGCCTAATGTGACAATCCGGTTCTGAACAGCACGGCGCGCGCAACCGAGACGCGGCGCACACCGCCCATCTGTTGCAGGCGCAGGTCAAAGACGGACTGGCCTTCGTCTGCGCTGTCGCGGAACAATCCCATCTTCCGCAGGATGTTCAGTGCCTTTGCCATGGCGGTTCTCCTCTGGCCCCATCGGTCCTGACAGATTTCCTGCGAAGCCGGGCAGCTTTGTGGCGGGCGCTGGGGCAAAGCGGGGCTTTCGCCCGAGGATCGGCGACAGATTGTTTCCTGTTGTCTGCCAGGTCTTGAGGACCGGGCCAGGAAAATGCCAGACTCCTAGCAGGCCACCGGGGGATGCCATGGCGAACATGCTGCATGATGCGCTGATCGCGCCGCTGAAGGGCCGACAATCGGACCTGCTGATCCTGGCCGATGGCAGCACCGTCAGCGGCGCCTCGTTTCATGCCATGGTGGCGCAGGCGGCGCATGCCTTGCACGGGGCGGGCGTCCGGCCCGGCGACAGGGTTGCGGTGCAGGTGGCCAAATCGCCGCTGGCGCTGGCGGTCTATGGGGCGACTGTGGCGCTGGGGGCGGTGTTCCTGCCGCTGAACACCGCCTATACGGCGGCCGAGGTAGGGTATTTCCTTGGCAATGCCACGCCCCGGCTGTTCCTGTGCGATCCTGCGCGCGCGGCAGAACTGGCCCCGGTGGCGGCGGCGCAGGCCGCATCGCTGCTGACACTGGGTGCGGCGGGACAGGGCAGCTTTGCCGATGCCATGGCGGGGCTACCGGCCGAGATCGACCCCGAGCCGCGCGGCGAGGGGGATCTGGCGGCCATCCTTTACACATCGGGCACCACGGGACGGTCAAAGGGGGCGATGCTGACGCAGGGCAACCTCTTGTCCAATGCGCGGGTGCTGGCCGATCTGTGGCGGTTCGGCCCCGGTGATGTGCTGCTGCATGCGCTGCCGATCTTTCACACCCACGGGCTGTTCGTCGCGTCGAACATTTCCCTGCTGACCGGCGGGCGGATGATCTTCCTGCCCGGCTTCGATCTCGAGGCCGTGCTGCGCCTGCTGCCGCAGGCGACCGCGATGATGGGGGTGCCGACCTTCTACACCCGCCTGTTGGACGACCCGCGCTTTACCCGCGATCTGGCGGCGGGGATGCGGCTGTTCGTCTCCGGCTCGGCACCGCTGCTGGCCGAAACTCATCGGGAGTTCCAGGCCCGGACCGGGCACCGCATCCTGGAGCGCTACGGCATGACCGAGACCAACATGAACACCTCGAACCCCTATGACGGCGACCGCCGCGCCGGGACGGTGGGCCTTCCGCTGCCGGGGGTGGAGGTGCGGATCATGGGCGAGGCGGGCGAAGTCGCGCCGGGCGAGGCCGGGGTGATCGAGGTGCGCGGCCCGAATGTCTTTGCCGGATACTGGCAGATGCCGGAAAAGACCGCCGAGGAACTGCGCGCGGACGGCTGGTTCATCACCGGCGATGTCGGGCGTGTGGATGCGGATGGCTATGTGCAGATCGTGGGCCGGGCCAAGGATCTGGTGATCTCGGGCGGGTTCAACGTCTATCCGGTCGAGGTGGAGGCCGAACTGGACGCCGCCGAAGGCGTTCTGGAAAGCGCGGTGATCGGCGTGCCGCATCCGGATTTCGGCGAAGCGGTCCTTGCCGTGCTGGTGCCGCAGAAAGGCGTGGCTCTGGATGCAGAGGCCGTTCTGGCGGGATTGAAGGACCGTCTTGCCCGGTTCAAGCAGCCCAAGGCTGCGGTCGTGGTTGACGCGCTGCCGCGCAATACGATGGGCAAGGTGCAGAAGGCGGAATTGCGCAAGACCTATGCCGGGTGGTTCGGGTGCTGACGGATTTTCGACGAAAATCCGGGTCCAGGTGTGGTCCGTTCAGTCTTCGTTGTCGGTCAGTTCGCGCTCCAGAAATCGCTCGAAGGCGTCAAGATCCACCGGATCGAACTGGCCGAAGCCCTGCATCCAGACGGTTGCCGCGCGCATCGCATCGGGTTCCAGTTTGCACCAGATCACCCGGCCGCGCTTTTCGCGGCTGATCAGGCCGGCATCGGTCAGGGTTTGCAGATGCTTCGAGATGGCGGCAAGGCTTACGCTGAACGGCTGGGCGACATCGGTGACGGCCATGTCATCCTCCAGCAGCATCGCAAGGATGGCGCGGCGGGTGGGGTCGGCCAGTGCGGCAAACACCGTGTCAAGGCTGGGGAGGGCGGGGGCGGCCATGGCGCGACTATCGGTGCGGATGAAGAATTGTCAACCTGCGGGTTGAATGACGCAGAGGGCCTCTGGTGGGCGAAACGGCGGGACCATACTACTTCAGCCGACATAAGATGATAGCAATATCAATGCATTGCCATCCCATCACGGCGACTTGACTCGAACGCCAGCCCCCCCTAGAACCGCCGGTGATTGCTGGAAGGGGGCGTCCATGACTTCGGAACCCGATCCCGAGCGGCTGAAGGCGCTGCACAAGCGCATCGAGGCGGCAAAGGGCAAGCCGAAGGAAGACCGCTCGCAGATGGCAAAGGGGTTCTCGCAGGGCGAGGTCGCCTATCGGATGGTGATCGAGCTGGCGACCGGCATCGTGGTCGGCGTCGGTATCGGTTACGGGCTGGATGTGCTGTTCGGCACCTTGCCCACCCTCCTGGTGATCTTTTCCCTGGTGGGCTTTGCGGCGGGGGTGCGCACCATGCTGGGCACCGCGCGGCAGCTGCAGGAAAAGGCAGCGAAAGACATGACGACCGCGGCCGGGGCCGCAGAGCGCGAGAGGGACTGAGACGTGGCGACGGGCACCGAAGAACACGGCGAGGCTGGCGGTCTGGCGATCCATCCGATGGATCAGTTCATCGTCAAGCCGCTGATCGGCGACGGGCCGGTCCACTGGTACACCCCCACCAACGTGACGCTGTGGATGGCCATCGCGCTTCTGGTGCTGACCGGCCTGTTCGTGCTGGCCACCCGTCATCGGGGCATCGTGCCGTCGCGGCTGCAATCGGTGGCCGAGCTGTTCTACGGTTTCATTCACAACATGGTCGAGGAAGTGACCGGCCATGAAGGGGCCAAGTTCTTCCCCTATATCATGACGCTGTTCATGTTCATCTTCCTGGCCAACATCCTTGGCCTGATCCCGATGAGCTTTACCACCACCAGCCATATCGCCGTGACGGCGGTGCTGGCGGCGCTGGTCTTCCTGACGGTCACGCTGGTCGGATTCTACCGCAAGGGCATCGGCTTTCTGTCGATGTTCTGGGTGTCGTCGGCACCGCTGGCGCTGCGCCCGATCCTGGCGGTGATCGAGCTGATCTCGTATTTCGTGCGCCCGCTCAGCCATTCCATCCGTCTTGGCGGCAACCTGATGGCCGGCCATGCCGTGATCAAGGTGTTCGCGGGCTTCGCCGGTGCCATGGGCATCGCTTCGGTCGTGCCGATCGTGGCCATCGCCGGCATCTACGGGCTTGAGGTGCTGGTTGCCAGCGTCCAGGCCTATGTCTTCACCATTCTGACCTGTGTGTATCTGCGCGACGCTGTCGGCGAAGCGCATCACTGACGGTCTGAACCCAATCCAGCCATTCCAAATATAGGAGCACTGCTATGGAAGGCGATATCGCAGAAATGGGCAAGTTCATCGGCGCCGGTCTGGCAACGATGGGTCTGGGCGGCGCCGGCATCGGCGTGGGCCACATTGCCGGCAACTTCCTGTCGGGTGCCCTGCGCAACCCGTCGGCGGCCCCTGGCCAGATGGCCAACCTCTTCGTCGGCATCGCCTTCGCCGAAGCTCTGGGGATCTTCTCGTTCCTCGTCGCTCTTCTCTTGATGTTCGCGGTCTGATCCGATCTTCGAACGCCCCGGTTCCGGGGTGACGGAACGGGACGGCACCGGGCAACCGGTGCCGGTCCGGCATGAAGAAGGGTCCGATGGAGGACGAAGATGGCTGTTGAGCCGATTGCCGAAGAGATTGCAGGCGCTTGCGTCAATGCCCATGGCGGTGCCATCGGGATGCCGCAGCTTTGCGTCGACTGGATGCCGAACCAGGTGTTCTGGCTGCTGGTCACACTGGTTGCGATGTTCTTCATCCTGAAGACCATCGCCCTGCCGCGCATTGGCGCGGTGCTGGCTGAACGCAAGGGCACGATCACCAACGATCTGGCCGCGGCCGAGGAACTGAAGCAGAAGGCCGTCGAGGCCGAGCGCGCCTTCAACGACGCATTGGCGACGGCGCGGAGCGAGGCGAACAAGATCGTCGCGGCGGCGCGGGCCGATATCCAGAAGGATCTGGCTGCGGCCACGGCCAAGGCGGATACCGAGATTTCCGCCAAGGCGGCGGAATCGGAAAAGCGCATCGCCGAGATCCGCGCGGGGGCCATGGAGGCGGTGGAAGCCGTCGCCAAGGATACCGCAAAGGAACTGGTGGCGGCGCTGGGCGGTTCGGCGGATGCGCGGGCGGTCACGGCGGCGGTCTCCGCCCGGCTGAAAGGGTAAGGCGATGAAGAAGCTTTCCGTTCTTTTCGCGCTGATGGCCTCGCCCGCGCTGGCGGCATCCGGGCCGTTCTTCAGCTTGCAGAACACCAACTTCGTCGTTCTGGTCGCTTTCCTGCTGTTTGTCGGCTTCCTGGTCTACATGGGCGTGCCCAAGATTCTGGTGGGCCTTCTGGACAAGCGGGCCGCGACCATCAAGGCGGAACTGGACGAGGCCCGCGCCCTGCGCGAAGAGGCCAAATCCGTGCTGGCAAGCTATGAGCGCAAGCAGAAGGATGTGGCCGAGCAGACCGACCGCATCATCGCAACCGCCAAGGAAGAGGCTATGGCGGCGGCCAAGCAGGCCAAGGCCGATCTGAAGGTGGCGATTGCGCGGCGTCTTGCGGCGGCCGAAGAACAGATCGCCAGCGCCGAGGCGGCAGCGGTCAAGCAGGTGCGCGAACGCGCCGTTGCGGTGGCTGTCGCGGCGGCGGGCGATGTGCTGGCCAAGCAGATGACGGCCGACACGGCGGCAGCCTCGATCGACGCGGCGATTGCCCAGGTGGATGCCAAGCTGCACTGAGCGACCGCTTCAGGACAAACAAACAAAGGCCCCGGCGTGCAAACTGCCGGGGCTTTGCTTTTGCCGGGGCGGGACCTCAGCGCGAGGTTTCGTGATCGAAGCGCTGCCGGGCGATGGCTTCGTTGCGTTCGGCGCGCAGGACCTCGTGAAAGCTTTGCTCGACATAGGTCAGATGCGCCTCGACCGCCGCGCGGGCGGCGGCCGGATCGCGGTTCTGCACACCCGCATTCATCGCGCGGTGCTGGTCCAGCAACTCGTCGCGGGTCGCACGGTTGCGGAACAGCATCTGCCGGTTGTAGAACACGCCCTGACGCAGCAGATCGAACATCGACCGCATCATGTGCAGCATGATCACATTGTGGCTGGCCTCGATGATGGCCATGTGGAACTGCGCGTCCAGCTCGGCCTCGTCCGAAGGATCGCGCTTCTGATGCGCGGCTTCCATCTTGTGAAAGATGGTGTCGATCACCTTCAGATCGGTGTCCGATCCGTGGCGGGCGGCACGATCGGCGGCCAGGCCCTCCATGTCGCGCCGAAAGGCGAGATAGTCGAAGACCGCCTCTTCATGGCTGGCGAAAAGCTGGGTCAGCGCGGGTGAAAAGGCCGATCCCAGCACTTCGGCGACAAAGACGCCGGATCCCGCACGGCTGGTCAGCAGGCCCCGGTCGCTGAGATCGGCGATGGCGTCGCGCAGCGAGGGGCGCGAGACGCCAAGCCGGTCAGAAAGCTCCCGTTCCGCGGGCAGGCGTTCGCCGGGACGCAGGATGCCGCGCAGGATCAGCTGTTCGATCTGGCGGACGACCGATGACGACAGTTTTTCGGGCGTGACTTTCAGAAATGGCATGGTGTTCCCCGCGATTGGTTTGAAATTATGACCGCATCGCGTCGGACTCAATGAAAAAGGGGCCGGAGGACCGGCCCCTTTCGCAACAGATCGGCCCGGCTTACTTGGTCGGGCGGATGATGATCTCGACCCGGCGGTTCTGGGCGCGGCCTTCCGGCGTCAGGTTCGAGGCAACCGGCTGGTCTTCGCCCCGGCCGTAGGCAGCCAGACGCCCGCCCGGCACACCGGCGGACCGCAGGACCGAGGTCACGGCCGTGGCGCGGCGCAGCGACAGGTCCTGGTTGTAGGCGGCGGCCCCGGTGTTGTCGGTATGACCGATCACCTCGACCCGGCTGTTGGGATATTTCAGCAGGCTGGCGGCGACGGCCGACAGGTCGCGCTGAAGGTCGGGGCGCAGGCTGGCGCTGTCGGTGGCGAACAGCAGGTCTTGCGGCATGTTGACGACCAGATAATCGCCCATGTTGGTGACAGACACATTGCCCGACAGCGACCCGCGCAGTTCGGCGGCCTGGCGGTCAAGATCGGCACCGATCAGCGCCCCGGTGCCCGCACCGATGGCACCGCCGATCAGGGCTCCTTTCAGCTCGTCCCCGTCGCCGGCGGTGGCGACGCCCGCAGCGGCACCAAGAATGCCGCCGATGATGGCACCGTTCTTGGTGCGGGCGTTCGGATCGTCGGGATAGGCGTTGGGATCGACACAGGCCGTCAGGGCCAGCAGGCCGGAAGCGGCCAGAAGGAAGGGGGTTTTCATCATGTTGCGCTCGTTGCCATTGTGGTTTGGCCCGTTCACAGGGCTTGAGCCAGCCTATACCACGCGGGGACGCATCGGCCCAGAGCCAAGCCGCGATGCGCGGGGTTCTGCCGACTGACCGCCGGTCACATCCCCGTGCGTGCCGACTCCCAGGCCAGCATGGCGCGTTTGCGCTCCAGCCCCCAGTGATAGCCGCCAAGCGCGCCGTCGCGGCGGATGGCACGGTGGCAGGGGATCAGAAAGCTGATCGGATTGCGCCCGACCGCAGTGCCCACGGCGCGGTTCGCCGCCGGGTGGCCGATGGCATTGGCGATGTCTGCATAGGTGGTGACATGGCCGGTAGGAACGGCGAGAAGCGCCTCCCACACCTTGATCTGGAAGGGGGCCCCGATCAGGTGCAGCGGGGCGGCCCGCCCCGGCCCGGTGCCGAAGGCCGCCTGTGCCCAGGGCGCAAGCGTCATCGGGTCTTCGACAAAGCGGGCCTTGGGCCAGCGTGTGAGCAGATCTTCCATCGCCGCTTCGGCCCCGGTTTCATCGGCAAAGCCGATGCCGCAGATGCCCCTGTCGGTGCCCATCACCAGCGCCGCACCGAAGGGGCTGTCGAACCAGCCCCAGAGGATCGTCAGCCCGTCGCCACCGCGCGCATAGTCGCCGGGGCTCATCGCCTCCCATGTCAGGAACAGGTCATGCAGGCGGCCGGTGCCGGACAGCCCCAGTTCATGCGCGGTGTCCAGCGTGGTGTGGCGCGCGGCAAGCAGCCGGCGGGCATGGCCCAGAGTCAGATACTGCTGATACCGCTTGGGCGAGATGCCGACCCATTGGCTGAAGGTGCGCTGGAAATGTGCCGGGCTCATCTGCATCCGCGCGGCCAGATCGTCCAGCGTCAGGCCGGACGGGGCGGCGTCGATCACCTTCAGCGCGCGGCCGATCACGGCGTAATGGTAAGCGGGCGACGGGTCTGACATGGGCCTTCCTCTTTCCGGGCAGGCTCGTCGAGCCGTGTCCCAAGATCTAAGACCTGCGCCTCCGCAAGGCGACCCGTTTCCTGCGGCTTGTGGCGGTTCGGATTTCATGGTGGAAACGGGCATGGTCAGGCAGCTTGAATACCCCGCCATGAAGGCGATCTTCACCCGGTTCCGCGATGCGGAGGCCACGCCGAAGGGAGAGCTGGATCACCTGAACGCCTTTACCCTGCTTGTGGCGGTGGCACTGTCGGCGCAGGCCACGGACCGGGGCGTGAACCGGGCGACGCGCGATCTGTTCCCGATTGCCGATACGCCGGAAAAGATGCTGGCTCTGGGCGAAGAGGCGCTGATCGGCCATATCCGCACCATCGGCCTTTACCGCAACAAGGCGAAGAATGTCATCAAGCTGAGCCAGCGGCTGATCGAGGTTTATGGCGGCGAGGTGCCCTCAAGCCGCGCGGCGCTGATGACGCTGCCGGGGGTTGGGCGCAAGACGGCGAATGTGGTGCTGAACATGTGGTTCCGCCAGCCCGCGCAGGCGGTGGACACCCATATCTTTCGCGTCGGCAACCGCAGCGGCATCGCACCGGGAAAGGACGAGACGGCAGTAGAGCGCGCCATCGAAGACAACGTTCCGGCGGAATTTCAGCAGCACGCGCATCACTGGCTGATCCTGCATGGCCGATATATCTGCTTGGCACGCAAGCCAAAGTGCGGCATCTGCCCGATCCGGGACTGGTGCCTGTACGAGGAGAAGACATGAAGACCTATCAGGTGATCGGCATCGGCAATGCGATCGTCGATGTGTTCTCGACGGCGGATGACAGCTTTCTGGACCTGATGGGAATCGGGAAAGGCATCATGCAGCTGGTCGAGCGGGAACGGGGCGAGATGCTTTATGCCGCGATGAAGAACCGGCGGCAGGCACCGGGCGGATCGGTGGCCAATACCGTGGCGGGAATCGGGGCGCTGGGCCTGTCGACCGCCTTCATCGGCCGGGTGCATGACGATGCGCTGGGCCGGTTCTACGCGCAGGCCATGGCGGCCGAGGGCACCGATTTCGTGAACCCGCCGGTGCCGGGCGGGGAATTGCCCACGTCGCGCAGCATGATCTTCGTCTCGCCCGATGGCGAGCGGTCGATGAACACCTATCTGGGGATTTCGTCGGAACTGGGGCCGGATGATGTGTCAGATGCTGTGGCGGGACAGGCCGAGATCCTGTTCCTTGAGGGCTATCTTTACGACAAGGACAAGGGCAAGCAGGCGTTTGAACGCGCGGCACGGCTGACGCGGGCGGCGGGCGGCAAGGCCGGAATCGCGCTGAGCGACCCGTTCTGCGTGGATCGGCACCGGGATTCGTTCCGCCGTCTGGTCAAGGATCTGGATTATGTGATCGGCAACGAACACGAATGGTGTTCGCTGTATCAGACCGACCTGTCGGCGGCGCTGGAACAGGCGGCGGCGGATGCGGGGCTGGTGGTCTGCACCCGGTCGGGCAACGAAGTGGTGCTGGTGCGCGGCGAAGAACAGGTGGTGGTGCCGGTGAACCGCGTGGTGCCGGTCGATGCCACCGGGGCCGGCGACCAGTTCGCGGCCGGCTTCATCTACGGGCTGGCGACCGGGGCGAGCCTTGAGGTTTCGGGCCGGATGGGCTGTATCGCGGCGGCCGAGGTGATCGGCCATTTCGGCGCGCGTCCCGAGGTGGATGTGAAGGCGCTGTTCCGCGCGGCCGGGCTGGTCTGACGGCCTTTGGGGGCCGGGTGGGCTGGCGAAGGCCATCGCTTTTGCCACCCCGGACCATGTCCACACAGACCGCCGGGCCCATCAGGCCCGGCCAGCGCCCGCCCCGCCCATGGCGGGCGCTTCTCGCCCGCCGGGCCGGGCGCTGGCCTCGATCGGTCTTTTGCGGTTTCCGTTTCCGGTGAACAGGGCACGCGCGAGCGGGGCGAGGCAATGCCTCGCCTGTGTTCGCCCGAAGATGCCTTTTCGGCCCCCGGCCGCCTGCGGTCGGGCATCGGTTTTGACGTTCCCGATTGATATCCGTAAAAATTGGTTATATAGTTTTACCAATTCAGGGGGATCAGCCATGGACATGCCGTCGCCCGATGCCGGAATCCTTGCCCGCAAGGCGCGTATCCTTGCGCGGCTGGCCGAGGTTCTGCCCGCAGATGCCGTGATCGGGGACGAGGCCGAAACCCGCGCCTATGAATGCGATGCACTGTCGGCCTATCGCTGCCTGCCGCTGGCGGTTGTGCTGCCCCGCACGACGGAAGAGGTTTCGGCCGCGCTGCGGGTCTGCCATGAGGAAGGCGTGCCGGTGGTGCCGCGCGGGTCGGGCACCAGCCTTGCCGGAGGGGCGATGCCCACAGCGGATTCCGTGATCCTTGGTGTGGCGCGGATGAACCGGGTTCTGGAGACCGATTATGACAACCGCTTTGTCCATGTCGAGGCCGGGCGCACCAATCTGTCGGTGACGGGTGCGGTCGAAGCGGAGGGGTTCTTTTACGCCCCCGACCCCAGCAGCCAGCTGGCCTGTGCGATTGCGGGCAACATCGCAATGAATTCGGGCGGGGCGCATTGCCTGAAATACGGGGTGACGACCAACAACCTGCTGGGGCTGCGGCTGGTACGGATGGACGGCACGATCATCACGCTGGGTGGACCTTGGGGGGAACCGGCGGGGCTGGACCTGCCGGGCGTGGTCTGCGGCTCCGAAGGGCAGCTGGGTGTCGTGACCGAGGCCTGGCTGCGGATCCTGCCCAAACCCGAAGGCGCGCGGCCGGTTCTGGTGGGGTTCGACAGCAACGAGGTGGCGGGGGCCTGCGTGGCCGACATCATCCGCGCGGGCATCCTGCCGGTGGCAATCGAATTCATGGACCGCCCCTGCATCCGCGCGACCGAAGCCTTTGCGAAGGCGGGCTACCCGGATTGCGAGGCGCTGCTGATCATCGAGGTCGAGGGATCGGAGGCCGAGATCGCCGAACAGCTGGACCGCATCCGCGCGATTGCGCTGACGCATGATCCGGTGGAATTCCGAGAGGCGGCGGACGAGGATCAGGCGCGGCGGATCTGGCTGGGGCGGAAGTCGGCTTTCGGGGCGATGGGGCAGATCAACGATTACATGTGCCTGGACGGCACGATCCCGGTATCCTCCCTGCCGCATGTGCTGCGCCGGATCGGCGAGATGAGCCGGGAGTTCGGGCTGGATGTCGGCAATGTGTTCCACGCCGGCGACGGCAACATGCATCCGCTGATCCTCTACAACGCGAATGCTCCGGGCGATCTGGAGCGCTGCGAGGCGTTCGGGGCCGAGATCCTGAAGCTGTGCGTCGAGGTCGGCGGCTGCCTGACCGGCGAACATGGGGTGGGGATCGAGAAGCGCGACCTGATGTCGGTGCAGTTCGCGCCCGTCGATCTGGAAGCGCAGATGCGGGTCAAGGATGTGTTCGATCCGCAGTGGCTGCTGAACCCCGCCAAGGTGTTTCCGCTGGCGGCCAGTGCCGGGCGGCGCGCAAGGCGGTAGCGCCGGGGGACTTTGCGTCCCCCGGACCCCCTGCAGGATATTTGGCGAAGGGAAAGACGATGCGGCCGCAGAGCGAGGCGGAACTGGCGGAGATGGTGGCGGGGGCTTCGGGGCCGCTGGTCCTGCGGGGCGGCGGAACGCGGGCTGTGGGCGCTGTTGAGGGCGAGGTGCTGGAGACCGGTGGCCTGTCGGGGGTGGTGCTGTACGAGCCGGCGGCGCTGACCCTGGTAGTGCGGGCGGGGACGCCGCTGGCCGAGGTGGAGGCGATTCTTGCGGCCGAACGGCAAAGGCTGGGCTTCGAGGTGCCGGACATGCGGGCGGTGCTGGCGCGCGAGGGCGTATCGACCATCGGCGGGGTAGTGGCGGCCAATGCAAGCGGGCCGCGGCGGGTGCAGGTCGGGGCCTGCCGCGATGCGCTCTTGGGCGTGCGTTTCGTCACCGGGCGGGGCGAGGTGGTCAAGAACGGCGGGCGGGTGATGAAGAATGTCACCGGCTATGATCTGGTGAAGCTGATGGCGGGCAGCCATGGCGTGCTGGGGGCGCTGAGCGAGGTGTCGCTGAAGGTGCAGGCCCTGCCCGAGGCCGAGGCGACGCTGGTGATCGAGGGGCTGGACGATGCGGCCGGACTGGCGGCGCTGCGGGCGGCGCTGGGGTCGCCCTTCGATGTGTCGGGCGTGGCGCGGGTGGCGGGGCGGTCGCTGATCCGGGTGGAGGGGATGGCCGGATCGGTGGCCTATCGGAAGGGGCGTTTGCGGGCGCGTGTGGCGGGCGATGTGACGGTGGCCGAGGCCGGGGCGAGTGCGGCGCTGTGGCGGGCGGTGCGCGATCTGGAGGCGCTGGCGGGCCGGGCCGGCGATCTGTGGCGGCTGTCGGTGCTGCCGACGGCGGCGGCCGAGGTCGCGGCCACGCTGGGCGGCACGGCGGTCTGGGACTGCGGCGGCGGGGTGATCTGGCTGCTGCTGCCCGCGGGGCAGGCGGCGGAGGTGCGCGCGGTGGTGGCAGGGCGCGGGCAGGCAGTTCTGGTCCGGGGCGAGGGCGCGTCGCCCTTTGCCCCCGAGGCGGCCGAAGTGGCGGCGCTGTCGGCGGGGCTGAAGGCGGCCTTCGATCCGCGTGGCATCCTGAACCGGGGAATGATCTGATGCAGACCAGTTTTACCGCGGCGCAGCTGAAGGACCCCGGCATCGCGCGGGCGAATGAAATCCTGCGCGCCTGCGTCCATTGCGGGTTCTGCACCGCGACCTGCCCCACCTATCAGGTGCTGGGCGATGAACTGGACAGCCCGCGCGGGCGGATCTATCTGATCAAGGACATGCTGGAGGCGGGCCGGGCAGCGGATGAAAAGACCGTAAAGCACATCGACCGCTGTCTGAGCTGTCTGGCCTGCATGACGACCTGCCCCAGCGGGGTGCATTACATGCATCTGGTCGACCATGCGCGCGCCCATGTGGAAAAGACCTATCGGCGGCCGTTCACGGACCGGGCGCTGCGGGCGGTGCTGGCGCGGGTGATCCCGCATCCGAGGCGGTTCCGGCTGGCGCTGCTGGGGGCAAAGCTGGCGCGGCCTTTTGTGCGGCTGATCCCGGATGCGCGGCTGCGGGCGATGGTGGCGATGGCGCCGAAACAGGTGCCGCCGGTCAGCCGCAACGACGATCCGCAGGTGTTTCCGGCGCAGGGTGTGCGGCGGATGCGGGTGGCGCTGCTGACGGGCTGCGCGCAAAAGGCGCTGAACACCGATATCAACGATGCCACCATCCGGCTGCTGCGGCGGCTGGGCTGCGAGGTGGTGGTGGCGAAGGGTGCCGGCTGCTGCGGGGCACTGACGCATCACATGGGCAAGGAGGCGATGGCCCATGCCAGTGCCGCGGCCAACATCCGGGCCTGGATGGCGGAAAAGGCCGGGGCGGGGCTGGATGCGATCGTGATCAACACCAGCGGCTGCGGCACCACGGTCAAGGACTATGGCCACATGTTCCGCAATGATCCGCTGGCGGCAGAGGCCGCGGTGGTGGCGGGGCTGGCAAGGGATGTCAGCGAGGTTCTGGTGACTCTGGGCCTGCCCGAGGGGGCACCGAAGGGCCTGCGGGTGGCCTATCATGCCGCCTGTTCCCTGCAACACGGCCAGCAGGTGAAATCTGCGCCGAAGGATCTGCTGAAGCGGGCGGGGTTCGAGGTGGTGGAACCTGCCGACAGCCATCTGTGCTGTGGCAGCGCGGGCACCTACAACCTGTTGCAACCCGAAATCAGCGCCGAATTGAAGCGCCGCAAGGTGGCGACGCTGGAGGTGAAGACGCCGCAGGTGATTGCGGCGGGCAACATCGGCTGCATGATGCAGATCGGCTCTGGCACCGGGGTGCCGGTTGTGCATACGGTGGAACTGCTGGACTGGGCCACCGGCGGGCCAAAGCCGCGCGCGCTGTCGGGCTGATGCGATCCGGTGGCTTTGCCTCAAATCCGCCTGAATCTGCGGCTAGCCCCGCTGCAACAGCCGGAGGTCCGATGCGTCTTCTTGTTCTTGCCGTTGCTCATGCCCTTCTGCTGTTGGCAGGCCCGGTTGCGGCCGAGGACAGCCCGCTGGTGGGCATGACCACGGCGGATGAGGCGAAGGGCTGGCAATCCGTCGGCAAGCTGATGATGGGAGAGCGCGGCTTCTGCACCGGGGTGCTGATCGGGCCACAACTGGTGCTGACGGCGGCGCATTGTCTTTACGACAAGGAGACCGGTGCGCGGACTTCGGACGATCTGATCAGCTTTCAGGCCGGGTGGCGCAACGGGCGGGCCGAGGCCTATCGCGGTGTGCGCCGGTCGGTGCCGCACCCGGATTACATCTATACAGGCGAGGACGAGATGGAGCGGGTCAGCTATGACCTTGCCCTTCTGGAACTGGATCAGCCGATCCTTTTGCCGCAGCTGTCGCCCTTTGCCATCGACGTGCAGCCCGGCACGGGAGAGGCGGTCAGCGTGGTCAGCTATGCGATGGACCGGTCCGAGGTGCCGTCGATCCAGCAGGGCTGCGCGGTGATTGCGGCCACGGCACCCGCGCTGATCCTGTCCTGCGACATCGACTTCGGATCGTCTGGCGCGCCGGTGTTCCGGGTTGAAGACGGCGTGCCGCGTGTCGTTTCGGTGATTTCGGCCAAGGCCGAGATGGAGGGCCGCAAGGTGGCGCTGGCCGTGCCGCTGGAAGCGCCGCTGAAGGTGCTGGAGGCGGAATTTGCCCGCAGCATGCCGGGCCACAAAAGCACCGCCGGGGTCAGGACGATCAAGGGCGGGATGCAGGGCGGTGCCAAGTTCCTGAAGCCATGATCCGGGTCGTCGCATCGCTTCTGATCTGTCTTGCCGGGGCGGCTGCGGCGCAGAACACCGGGTTGGAGCCGCTGACCCGGCGCGATCAGATTCTGGGCTGGGAGGCCGTCGGCCGACTGGAGCTGGGGGACGGCGGGTTCTGCACCGGGACGCTGATCGCGTCGGATCTGGTGTTGACGGCGGCGCATTGCCTTTATGACAACAGCGTGGCACTCGACCCTGCGAAGATGCTGTTCCGGGCGGGCTATGCCGAAGGGCAGGCCGTGGCGGAATCCGCTGCGCTGCGACTGGTGGTGCTGCCCGGCTATAGGCCCGATATGCCGGTTTCGGCCCAGAATGTCCGCAATGACGTGGCGCTGGTGCAACTGGCGCAGCCGATCCCCACCGCCGTGGCGGCCCCCTTCTCGGTGAAGGCGCCGGGCAGGGGGGATGCGGTGTCGGTGGTGTCCTATGCGATGGGCCGGGAAGAAATGCTCAGCTGGCAGCGCGAATGCCGGGTGCTGGACCGGGCCGAAGCACTGGTGGCGCTGGATTGCGACGTGACCTTCGGGGCCTCGGGTGCGCCGGTGCTGGATCGGTCGGGCAGCCGGGCGCAGATCGTGGCGCTGATTTCGGCGGGCGGACCCACGGAGCGCGGGCAACTGGCCTTCGGGATGGAACTGCCGGGGGCGGTGGCGGAATTGAAACGGCGGCTGGCCAGCGGGCAGGTGCTGGCCGGGGCGGGCGCGGTGGCGGCAAAGCCGGGGGTCCGGCGGATCGGTGTGGGCGACGGGTCCAGCCGGGATATCGGCGCGCGGTTCGTGACGCCCTGAACCGCAGTGCGGCCTGGCGGCCCCTTGAATCCCGTTCGCGGCATTCCCAGATCTCCCCTATCCGGGTGCCATGGCGGGCCCGGCCAATCCGCCCGGCCCCCCGAAGGGGCGGGCATCAGACGCATCGCTTTCGTGAAAGGATGACCCATGCGCAGCTTTGATTTCGCCCCACTCTATCGTGCCACCGTCGGCTTTGACCGGGTGGCGGATTTGATGGACCGGGTGCTGTCGGCCGATGTGGCCCAGCCGACCTATCCGCCCTACAACATCGAAAAGACCGCCGAGGATGCCTATCGCATCTCGATTGCCGTGGCTGGCTTCTCGCCCGAAGAACTGTCGGTCGAGGTGAAGGATGGCCATCTGCATGTCGCCGCCCGCAAGGCCGAAGGCGATGCCGAGCGGACCTTCCTGCACCGCGGTATCGCCACCCGCGCCTTTGAACGCCGCTTTGCGCTGGCCGATCATGTCAAAGTGACGGGTGCCAGCCATGAACATGGCATGCTGCATATCGACCTGGCGCGCGAGATCCCCGAAGCGGCCCGGCCGCGCCGGATCGAGATCGCCGGCAGCGCCCCGGCAACCCCCGCCATCGAAGGCAATGCCGAGACGGTGAACTGACCCCCTGACTGGGTCGACAGGAAGGGCGCGCCGGATAACCGGCGCGCCCTTTGTCATTGAGGTCTCTGATTTTCGTCGAAAATCAGGGTCTCAGCGGTCAAGGGTCTGTGCCAGCCGCATCAGGTTGACTGCCTCGATCCGGTAGCCGAATTCATCGGTCCCCCGCGCCGACAGCGCCAGCGCGATGGCATCGTCCCAGCCCCAGTCGCCCAGATAGACCGACTCTTGCAAGAGTTGCCCGAAGCCGGCGATGGCGGCGGCAAAGCGGGCCTCGTCCGTTGCAGGCTCGGTCCCGGTGATCGGGGTTTCGATCAGATCGCTGGTCTCGGCCCCCGGTGCCTTCCAGCGCAGCCGCAGGAAGCCAAGCTCGCTTTCGGTCGGGTTGACGGCGGTAGCGGTGCCATAGCGCAGGGGATCGTTGCGCAAGGCGTCCGACCCCGGCGCGGTGATCTCGTAGATCGCGGTCACTTGCAGGCCCGCGCCGATCTCGCCGGCGTCGACCTTGTCATTGTTGAAATCCTCGCGCTTCAGCGCGCGGGTTTCATAGCCGATCAGCCGGTATTCGGCGACCTGCGCGGGGTTCCATTCGACCTGAACCTTCACATCCTCGGCGATGGCGAACAGCGCCCCGGTCAGCTGGTCGACCAGAACCTTGCGCGCCTCGGACAGCGTGTCGATATAGGCCGCCTGGCCGTTGCCGTTCTGCGCCAGCGCCTGCATCGTGGCATCGTCGAGATTGCCGCGACCGAAGCCGAGGACCGAAAGATAGGTTCCATCCTGTTCGCGCTTTTTCGCCACATAGGCCGTCAGCCCCTCGGGATCGGAAACGCCGACGTTGAAATCGCCATCGGTGGCCAGAAGGATGCGGCTGACCTCACCCTCGGCCTGCATGCCCTTGGCGACCTGATAGGCCAGTTCCAGCCCCTCGGCCCCGGCGGTGGAACCGCCTGCAGTCAGGTTGTCCAGCGCGGACATGATCCTGTCCCGCTCGGCCGCCTTGGTGGGCGGCAACACCTGACCGGCCGATCCGGCATAGGTGACGATGGAAATTTCATCCTCGGGGCGCAGTTCCGGCAGCATCAGCGCCAGCGACTGCTTCAGGAGACCCAGCTTGTTGGGGTCCTCCATGCTGCCCGAGGTGTCGATCAGGAACACGAGATTCAGCGGCGGGCGCGCCGCGGTTTCCGGCAGGGCCCCTTGCAGGCCGATCGTAACCAGCCGCGTGCCCTCGTTCCACGGCGTCGGCATTACAGACACCGAGGTGCGGAAGGCCTGACCGGGTTCCGGCACCGGATAGGCATAGGGGAAGTAGTTGATCATCTCTTCCACCCGCACCTGCTCGGGCGTGGGCAGCATACCCATGTTCAGCGTCGACCGCACGATGGCATAGCTGGCGGTATCCACATCGGTCGAGAAGGTGGAAACCGGCTCTTCCGCCGTCACCTTCACCGGGTTCGTCTCGGCGCTGGCGAATTCCTCGGTGTTTGGCTGTGGCGCGGGCATCACATCCGGCACGGGCAGCGGAGCCGACGCCAGCGGCGGCTCCAGATAGGCCACGACACCATCGGCCGCCACTTCTTCGCGGGCGCGGGCCGCTTCGGGGGCCATCTTGGCCTCGGCGTCGCTTTCTGTTTCGGCCAGAAGGCCGACGTTGCCACCGGCGGCATCTGCGCCGTCATCCGTCGCCGCGATTTCGGCGGGAACCGGCTCTGCCGGGGCGGGGGCTGCTTCGGTGGCCAGATCGACGGGCTGTTCGGGGGCGGGGGCGGTCGCGCGACCATCGTCCGCCTCACCGGGTGCGGGGGGCGTTTCCGGCGTGGCCGGGGCCAGCGCGGGCGCATCGGGGGCGATGGTCTTCGGCGCCACGGGCGGGGTGTTGTTCTGCGTGGCGGGCAGGATCACGGCGACGCCGACGATCAGCGCGGCAATCGAGGTCGAGGCGGCAAGGGCCGGGCGGGCGGTCAGGACTTTCAGCATGGACTGCACTCCGTTCAGGAATCCCGCCCTTTCCGGGCGGTCCTGATTGGAACGCGAGGCATGCGCCGATCCTTGGAGCCGGTCGAAATTTTCCATCGCCAGCGTCAGCGCAGCCTCCTTCGCGCCCGTATCCGGGGCGGGGGCGGCCTTCAGCGCGGCTTTCAGGGCCTTGAGGTCGTCGAAGTCGTCCGTCATTTCGCCTCCTCCGCGGCCAAGGCGCGCAGCCGTTTCTTCACCTGCGCCATACGCCAGGCGATGGTGCCTTCGGAAACGCCCAGCACTGATCCGGCTTCGGCCTGGGTCATCTCTTCGCCCAAGACCAGCGCCACGGTGTCGCGCAATTCGGGCGACAGGCGCTGCATGGCAGAGGTCAGCCAGTCCAGCGCCAGCGCCTGCTCGACGATTTCGTCCTGCCGGGCGATTTCCCAATCGCCCCAGCCCTGCGCGGCCTTTGCCCGCGTCGCCTGACGTCGGCGCAGGTCATGCGCGGCATTCACCACCACGCGATAAAGCCAGGTGGTAAAGCGCGCCTCGGCCCGCCATCCGCGCAGCTTGGCGGGCAGCGCGGCGCAGATGTCCTGCGCCAGATCCTCGGCCTCGGCCCTGGTGCCGGTCAGCCGCCAGGCAAGCCCGTGGATGCGGTCGTAATGCCGGGCGACCAGCGTGGCAAAGGCCGCGCGGTCGCCGGTCGCGGCGGCAAGGGCAAGGGTTTCATCCGACGTGTTCATCAGCATGATGGATATCAGACGCGGGGGCGGCGGCAATCCTTGGCGGCGTTCAGGCGGCAGTGAAGAAAAAACCCCTGCCCCGGAAAACGGGGCAGGGGGCAGCAAGCGGCCAGATCCTGAAAGGGCTTAGTAGATCAGGCCGTCGTAAAGCGCATAGACGCCGCCGGCCGAATTCATGTGGCCTGCGGCACCAGAGGCGCGGGCATAGGCGGCCAGCGCATTGTAGGTGCCCGGCCCGAACGACCCGTCGATGCCGCCGTTGTAATAGCCATAGGCGCGCAGGCTGCGCTGGATCGCCTTGCGTTCGGCCTTGGAATAGGTGTTGAACGCCTGCGCCGCCGGGGTGCCGTAGACCGAGCGATAGGTCGGCTGGGGATCGACATAGACCGGGCGGGGATGAACCGGCGCCGGGGCGACCGTGGTCGTCCGGCGGTGGCGGTTGTTGTCGATCAACTCGTCGATGATGATCGCGGTCAGCGCACCGGCGACAAAGCCCTGCTCCTTCTTGCCCCAGGCATGGGCAGGCAGGGCGGCGGTGGTGGCGATGGCCAGCGCGGCGGTGACGGCAAGAGCCTTGGTTTTCAGCGAGAGCAGCATGGCAAGTCCTTCCTTTGCAGATCGGAGCCCGGTCAGCGAGCAGGCGTCGGGGCGATGGGGCCAATCTGGGGTGGTCTGCCGTGTTAGGCAAAATCCACGGCGCGCTATCGGATAGCGCAAGCGATTCCATGGGGTTGCGGGCGCGATGCCAATGAAAGGGGCAGGGCCCTGCGGCCCCGCCCCCGGTGTCTTTCCTGCCTCGACCGCCGGTTTACGTCGATCAGATGCTCAGGCAGATGTATTTCAACTCAAGGAAGTCCTCCATGCCGTGACGGCTGCCCTCGCGGCCCAGACCGGATTGCTTGACGCCGCCAAAGGGGGCCACCTCGGTCGAGATGATGCCGGTGTTCACGCCGACGATGCCGTATTCCAGCGCCTCCTGCACCCGCGTCACCCGGCCGATGTCGCGGGCATAGAAATACGAGGCCAGGCCGAAGATCGTGGCATTGGCCTTTTCGATCACCTCTTCCTCGGTCTCGAAGCGGAACAGCGGCGCGACCGGGCCGAAGGTTTCCTCGTTGGTGACGATCATCGCGTCGGTGACGCCGGTCAGCACCGTCGGCTGGAAGAAGTTGCCGCCCAGGGCATGCGGCGCGCCGCCGATTTCGATGCGGGCCCCCTTGGCAGTGGCATCGGCGATATGCTCCTGCACCTTCTCGACGGCGGCATGGTTGACCAGCGGGCCGAACTGCACGTCGTCAGTCAGCCCGTCGCCGACCTTCGTTTTCGCCACGGCCTCCTTCAGCTTGGCGGCGAAGGCGTCATAGACCCCGGCCTGTACATAGATCCGGTTGGCGCAGACGCAGGTCTGGCCGTTGTTGCGGAACTTCGACATCATTGCGCCGGCGACAGCGGCATCCAGATCGGCGTCGTCAAACACGATGAAGGGCGCGTTGCCGCCCAGCTCCATCGAGCATTTCAGCACCTGATCGGCGGCCTGACGCAGCAGGATGCGCCCGACTTCGGTGGAGCCGGTGAAGGTCAGCTTGCGGATGGCCGGGTTTTCGCAGAATTCCTTGCCGATGTCCGAAGACCGCTTCGAGGTGATGACCGAGAAGATGCCCTTCGGCAGCCCGGCCCGTTCGCCCAGAAGCGCCAGCGCCAGCGCCGACAGCGGGGTTTCGGCGGCGGGGCGGGCGACGAAACCGCAGCCCACCGCCAGAGCAGGGGCGCATTTGCGGGTGATCATCGCATTGGGAAAGTTCCAGGGCGTGATCGAGGCGACCACGCCGATCGGCTGCTTGATCACCGTCAGCCGCTTGTCGCGCTGATGGCCGGGGATGGTTTCGCCATAGACGCGCTTGGCCTCTTCGCCGAACCATTCGATGAAGCTGGCACCATAGGCGATCTCGCCCTTGGCCTCGGCCAGCGGCTTGCCCATCTCGGCGCAGAGGATGGTGCCCAGATCGTCCTGATTGGCGATCAGCAGGTCGAACCACTTGCGCAGGACGACGGCGCGTTCCTTGGCGGTGTGTGCGGCCCAGTCCTTCATCGCGGTCTGCGCAGCCTTGATGGCGCGGGCCGTCTCGGCCCGGCCAAGGTTCGGCACTTCGCAGATCACATCGCCCCGCGCCGGGTTGACCACGGCAAAGGTGGAGCCGTCATCGGCCTCCACCCATTCGCCCGCGACATAGGCTCGGGTTGCCAGAAGCGAGGGGTCTTTCAGCAGGTCGCGCAGATTGGTCACGGAATCGAGCATTGCAGCCTCCGTTTGAAAAGGATGCTGCGGGATGCCACGGCGGGGGCGGACTTGTCCAGTTCGATGCCCGGTTTAGGTCCAGATGCCGGTGCATCTTTGGATCGGCTGGCGGGATGCCGGTCGCCCGGACCTTCGGTTGCCTTGCGGAGCGGCCTTGCGGCCGCAAGCTTTTGTCTCGCCTCTGCGCGTTCCGCGCAACCGGCTCGGGCCGCTCGCGGTCTGCTCGAACCGATGACGCAGCCCGCTCGCACCTCCGGCGGGGATATTTTGAGAAGGGAAAGCCGGGACGCTTCACCATTCCCTTCTGCAAATATCCTCAGGGGGTTTGGGGGCAGAATGCCCCCATCATCCGAGGAGGAGGCGAAGCCCGACGACGAGGCGAGAACCGCCGCGCAGCGTCCGCAAGATTGCCGGGCTCAGCCGTTGGCGTGCATCCGCTCGATATAGGCCCGCATTTCTTCGGCTTCGGTGCGGGCATCGCGCAGGCCGTCCATCGCGGCACGCAGTTCGGCTTCGGTCTGGGCGATCTGGTTCATCAACTCGCCCTCGCGCTGTTCCAGATAGATGACCGCCTGATCGCGCATGTCCTCGGCCTCGTGCAGGGATTGCGCCAGCCGGTCCATCTCGGCCAGGTCGTTACCCGCGACGCGGGCGAAGCGGTGCAGCAGCCAATGCGTGAACCAGCCCATCGCAAAGGCCAGAAGCAGGATGATCGCCGTGGCGATGACGAATTCGGTGCGGTTCATGCCTCGGGTCCTGTCTTCTCAGCCATCCTGCGCGGGACGCTGCCGGGGGCGTATCGTTTTTTCCGTCGGAGCGACAGAGGGCGATGTGTCGCCCGAGAAATCCGGGGCCGCCGCCCCGTCTGCGGCTTCGGACGCTGCGGCCCCTGCCGGGGCAGCCCCGGCCGTATCTCCCTTCAGCACGAATTCGATCCGCCGGTTCGCCTCGCGCCCCTCTTCGGTGCCGTTGTCGGCGATCGGGATGCCTTCGCCATAGCCCACCGCCGTCATGGCCGAGACATCGACCCGCCGCCCCTGCAAGGCCAGCAGCACCGCCTCGGCGCGGGCCTGGCTGAGAGCCTTGTTGCCGGTTTCCGACCCTTGCGCATCGGTATGGCCGGCAATTTCCATCGGCAGGCCGGGGCAGGTCTTCAGAACATCGGCCAGTTTGGCGATGACCGGCAGGGAGGTTGACGAAATCTCGGCCGATCCGGGGGTGAAGGTGATCTTCTGCGCCGCGACCACCGCCGTGACCGAGGCCGCGCATTCCTGCGGGGTCGGCAGGGCGGCGAAGGGGTCCAGCCCCTTGTCATAGGTCACATCGACACGGAAGGTCTGGCCCTGGCCCAGCTTGCCCGACAGGATCTGCGTCACGCGGGCGCGGGCGTCCTGGCTGCCCGCCACGCCCTTCACCTCGACCAGATCGGCGCGGACGAGAAGGCTGCCGTCATGCAGCACGGCCAGCGCCTCGAGCCCGGCCAGCACCCGGACGGGCCAGCCGTCGGGCAGGTCGGCGTCCAGCCGCGTGGCGACATAGACCTTTGACGCACCGAAGGCGGCGCGGGAAAAGGCATCGATGGCGGCCTGCTGCACCTCGTCCGTCAGGCGGCCGCGCAGTTCCACGCGGCCATCGGTCGCCAGTTTGGCGGTGAATTCGGCCGGACCCTGCGCCACCTCTTTCTTTGGCAGCGTGGCGTCCAGCGAAAAGACCGGCGGCAGGGCGGCGCGCAGCTCGCCCACGACCCGGTCGAAATCGCCCTGCGTGACGCTGTCTCCGGCCAGCAGGGAGACATCGGCGTCCGAGAAGGTCAGCGTCGCATTGCCCAGATCGTTCACCGCCTTGATCCCGGCCACCACGCCTTCGGCCCAGCGGGGGGTGGGCACGCCAAGGCCGATGGTGCAGGCTCCGCCTGCGGGCAGGCCCGCGGCTTCTGCCGCGCGCAGGATGGTCAGGCGGGCGCGGTCGCTGTCTGCGGCGCAGGCGTCGAACCGGGCCCCCTGATCATCCTTGATGAAGCGCAGGGTGAATGGGGTCAGCACCGGACGCGGGGCCGAAATCTCCATCACCAGCGCAACGTTTTCCGGCTTCTCGGCTGTCAGCGCGGCTTCAAGCTGGCGTTTCTCGGCGGCGCTTTCGGCGATGGCCGTCACCCGCACCCGATCCGCCGCGACCGAGACCTTGGACCGTTTCAGCATGCGCAAGGCGTCGATCCCGAATTGCAGCGCATCGTTCCAGCTGTCGGGGGCGGGCCAGGCGGCGGCTTCCAGCAGGTTGTCGACCTCGATTCCCGGTGTCATCGATTCGGCCGAGGCGACAAGGGTTGCCTCGTCGATACCGCCCTCGGCGGGAAGTTCGGGCAGCAGGCCGATCAGCTGGATGCCGTCGTCGTTGCGCAGCATCTCGACCGAGAAGCGGGGCGCGGCCAGCGCGACGGCCGGAGTCACCTCAAGCTGATCGCGCACCCGGCTGGAATCGACCAGAGAGCCGACAAGGTTCAGGGCGCGGAACCGGCTGCGTTCATCGGGGGCGGTTCCCGCAAGCTGGACCTGCAAGCCGTCTGTGGTGACTATGGCCCAGCCCATGCCCGCAGATTCCAGTCCGGCCGAGACCACCTTGCCCGACCGCGATTCGATGACCAGCGCCGCGCCAAGGGCCACGCCCAGCATGATCACACCGGCAAGGGCAAAGGCCAGGGCGGCAAGGGCGGTGTGCGGCAGGCGAAGAAGGCGTTTCGGCAAGGTTCACTCGCAATGGGCAGCGGCCCGCAGCGGGCCCCCTGCTTCCTAGGGGGAATGGGCGGCAGGATCAATCAGACCAGTGCGGCACCGGCAAGAAACAGCACAAGGATCAGCCCGGTATCGCGGTTGGACCAGAACACCCGGAGGCATGAGGCGGGGTCTTCCGGGTTGAGGACCCGCAGTTGCCACAGCATATGGGCGCCCATGGCCCAGACCCCCGCCAGCGCCAGCAGCATGGACCAGGGGCCCTGGCCTGCCGGGATCGTCACGATCACGGACAGCGCCAGCAGCACGACTGTCGCCGCCATGAACCCGGCCAGCCAGCGCCCGGCCTGTGCGCCGAACAGCCGCGCGGTGGATTTGACACCGATCAGCGCATCGTCCTCGCGGTCTTGCAGGGCATAGATCGTGTCGTAGTAAAGTGTCCAGGCGATGCCGGCGGCATAAAGCAGGAAAGCCCCCGCCGGCAGGGCCCCGGCATGGGCGGCCCAGCCCAGAAGCGCGCCCCAGTTGAACGCCAGCCCCAGAAAGGCCTGCGGCCACCAGGTGAAGCGTTTGGCAAAGGGGTAGATCGCCACCAGTGCCAGCGACCCCACGCCCAGACCGACGGCCAGCCTGTTGTAGGAAAACAGGATCAGCGCCGCCAGCAGCGCCTGGATCACCATCCAGACCAGCGCCGCCCGGACCGTGACCTGCCCCGAGGGCAGCGGACGGCTGCGGGTGCGGGCGACCTGGGCGTCGATCCTGCGGTCGGAAATGTCGTTCCAGGTGCAGCCCGCACCGCGCATCAGAAAGGCCCCGATGCCGCAGCTGACGGCCAGCCACAGATCCCATGGGCGGAATGCATCTGCCGTGGCGGCCAGTGCCACACCCCACAGGCAGGGCAGATACAGCAGCCAGGTGCCAATCGGCCGGTCGGCGCGGCTGAGGCGCAGATAGGGGCGCGCGGGGGCCGGTGCATACCGGTCGACCCAGTTGTCTTGCGGCGCATCGGCAACGCTGTCGGTATCGGCAGGCTCTGGCATTCCGGTTTCCTGGGACATAGGTTTCCCCCATGGCAGAGCGACGGGTCAGACTTCATCTAGACCAGCCCCTTGGGGCGGGGCAAGCCGTGGCCCTGTCCGAGGGCCAGGCGAATTACCTTTTTGCGGTGATGCGGCTGGAGGTCGGCGCTTCGGTTCTGCTTTTCAACGGGCAGGACGGCGAATGGCGGGCCGAGGTGGCCGAGGCGGGCAAGCGGCGCGGTGTGCTGGTCTGCCGCGAACAGACCCGGCCACAGGTGGCCGGGCCGGACCTGTGGCTGCTGTTCACGCCCCTGCGCAAGGAACGGACGGCCTTTCTGGTGGAAAAGGCGGTGGAGCTGGGCGTGGCGCGGCTGGTGCCGGTGGCCACCCGCTATCTGGCCGGCGACCGGTTCCGCGCCGAGAAGGAACGCGCCCATGCCATCGAGGCGGCCGAGCAATGCGAGGCGCTGTCGGTGCCCGATCTGGCCGAGATGCAGCCGCTTGACCGGGTACTGGCCGGATGGAACCCGGCGCGTCAGCTGTTCTGGGCCGATGAGGCGCTGGCCGGGCAGCAGGTGGACCGGGGCGGAACGCCGGGGCCCGCGGCGATCCTGATCGGACCCGAGGGCGGCTTTGCACCGGAAGAGAAAACCCGCCTGCGCAGCCTGTCCTTCGTGGTGCCAATGGCGCTGGGTCCGCGCATCCTGCGGGCCGAGACGGCAGCCCTTGCGGCGCTGACGCTGTGGCAGGCCCGGTTCGGAGACTGGCAATGACCATCCGCCCGGATCTGCGGGATCGGCTGCTGCGCTGGTCCGAACCGGCCAGCGGTGCGGCCTTTCTGATGGCCGGGTTCTGGATCGCCACCCGCGGCGGCTGGCTTCTGGCCGCTTTCGGAGCGGGAATGATGGTTCTCGGCGCGGGCTGGGTGGTGCTGGGCCTGCGCCGGATGCGGTTTCAGGGCTTTGGCGATGCACCGGGATTGGTGGAGCTGGACGAGGGCCGCATCACCTATCTTGGCCCGCAGATCGGCGGCAGCATCAGTCTGGCCGATCTCACCGAGATCCGCCTTCTGGCCCTGCGCGGACGGCGGGTCTGGCGGCTGCGGCAATCGGACGGGCAGGCGCTGCTGGTTCCGGTGGATGCCGCCGGGGCCGACCTGCTGTTTGACGCCTTCGCCAGCTTGCCGGGCCTGTCTTCGGCCGATCTGGTGGCCGCCCTTGGCGGAAACGGCGTGACCTCGGGGCAGATCCTGCCCGCCCGCGACGGCGATGACCGGCTGGTCTGGCGGCGCAAGGGGCGGGGCCTGTCGCCGGTCTGACCATCCATGACCTTTTGTGATGATTTGCGCCGGTCCCTTGACTATCCCTGATCGGCAAGACACCTCTGCCGCCAGAAACGATCGGCCACCCTACGGAGCGCACCATGTCCATTCCCCAGTCCGGCGGCGGCCCGATCGAAAGCCTTGACCAGCTGGCGGGGCTGCTGGAATCGGGCTGCAAGCCGCGCGACCAATGGCGCATCGGCACCGAACATGAGAAATTCGGCTGGCTGACCGACAGCCGCCTGCCTTTGCCCTATGCCGGCGACCGGTCGATCTCGGCGCTGTTCGCGGGGCTGGAATCGCGGTTCGGCTGGACCCCGGTGCGCGAGGGCGGCAATGTCATCGGCCTGACCCGCAACGGGGCCAACATCAGCCTTGAACCCGGCGGGCAGTTCGAACTGTCCGGTGCGCCGCTGGTGTCGGCGCTGGAGACGGCGGCGGAGCTGGACAACCATCTGGACGAGGTGCGGCAGATCGCCGACCCGCTGGGGATCCGGTTCCTCAGCGTCGGGGCCGCCCCGGAATGGCGGCATGACCAGATGCCGGTGATGCCCAAGGGGCGCTATCGGCTGATGACCGATTACATGGGCCGGGTCGGCACCCATGGCACGCAGATGATGTATCGCACCTCGACCGTGCAGGTGAACCTCGATTTCGCCTCCGAGGCCGACATGGTGCAGAAGATGCGGGTGGCGCTGGCCTTGCAGCCGGTGGCGACGGCGCTGTTCGCCTCGTCCCCGTTCTTCGAGGGGCGCGAAAACGGCCACAAAAGCTGGCGCTCGCGCATCTGGCGAGGGCTGGACGACAGCCGCACCGGGATGCTGCCCTTTGCCTTCGAGGATGGTTTCGGCTTTCAGGCATACGTCGACTGGGTGCTGGATGTGCCGATGTATTTCGTCTACCGCGACGGCGCCTATATCAACGCGCTGGGGCAAAGCTTCCGCGATTTCCTGCAAGGCAAGCTGCCCGCACTGCCGGGCGAAAAGCCCACCCTGTCGGACTGGGCCGACCATCTGACCACGGTCTTCCCCGAAGCACGGGTCAAGAAATACATCGAGATGCGCGGGGCCGATGCGGGCGACCGGCCGCATCTGGTGGCGCTGCCCGCGTTCTGGACCGGGCTGATGTATGACCAGACCGCGCTGGATGCAGCTTGGGATCTGGTCAAGGGCCTGGATGCCGAAACCCGGCAGGGGCTGCGGGTGGCCGCCTCGGTTTCGGCCTTGCAGGGCGAAGCGGGCGGCGTGAAGCTGATGGATCTGGCGCGGGCCGCGGTGGGGCTGTCCCATGCGGGTCTTGCGGCGCGGGGGTTCGGCGAGGAACGGCTGCTGGCCCCGCTGGTCGCCTCGCTGAACGCGGGCAAGGTGCAGGCCGATCACTGGCTGGAACAGGTGCGGGGGCCCTGGGCGGGCGATCTGACGCGGATCTATGAGGCGGCCAGCCTTTGAGGCGCGCGACCCGGCCGCTGGACCCTGCGGCAGACAGAGGAGCCTCCGGCGGGGATATTTGAAGAAGGGAAAGCGGCACAACGCCCTTGACTTTCCCTTCCAGAAATACCCTGGGGGATCGGGGGCCAGCCCCCGACTGCCGAGGAGAAGCGCGCAGGCGCTTCGACGAGAGAGGAACAATCGCCGCAGGCGGCCTTTTTCTTAGCCCTGTGGCTTCTTCCGGCCGATCTTCGGTTCGGTCCCGGCCTTGATCCGCGCCAGATTGGCACCGTGGCGGACATAGACCAGGATGGTCAGCACCAGCACCAGCAAGAGCATCCGCCCGTGGTCGAAGGCGAAAAGCCACAAGGGGGCGACTGCCGCCGCGACCAGCGCGCCGACCGAGGAAATCCGCGTCACCGCCGCCGCCGCCAGCCAGGTGGCACAGCAGGCAAGGCCGACCCGCCAGTCCATCGCCAGCATCAGGCCCAGGAAGGTGGCAACCCCCTTGCCGCCCCGGAACCCCAGCCAGACCGGGAACAGATGGCCCAGAAAGGCCGCCAGGCCAGCCAGTTGCGCGGCATCCTCATGCCCGACGAAGGCCCGCGCCAGCACCACCGCCAGCGCGCCCTTGCCGCCGTCCAGCAGCAGCGTGGCCAGCGCCGCGCCCTTGTTGCCGGTGCGCAGCACGTTGGTGGCCCCGATATTGCCCGATCCGATCCGGCGCAGATCGCCCAGACCCATGGCCCGCGTCACCAGCACGCCGAAGGGGACCGAGCCCAGCAGGTAGGCCAGCACCGCCGTCAGCAAAAGCGTGTCGTTCGCAGTCAGAAGTTCCGGCATCCTGCACCCCTCAGGCGGCGAAGACCTGCGCGCCGCCCACCCATGTGGCCAGCACCTTACCTTCCATCCTAGCGCCGTCAAACGGGGTGTTCTTCGACTTGGACCGCAGGGCGAAACGGTCCATCTGGAAGGGGGCGTCGGGGTCGAACAGCACCAGATCGGCGGGGGCAGTGTCGGCAAGGCGGCCCTGCGGCAGGCCAAGGCGTTTCGCCGGGTTCAGCGCCATGGCGCGGAAGAGGGCGGGCAGCGTCAGATGGCCGCCGTGGTAAAGCCGCATGGCGGCGGGCAGGAAGGTTTCCAGCGCCACGGCCCCGGCTGCGGCCTCTTCGAACGGCAGGCGTTTGGATTCCTCATCGGCCGGGGTGTGGAAGCTGGCCACCACATCGATCGTGCCATCGGCAAGGGCGGCAATGATCGCCTGCCGGTCATCCTCGGACCGCAGCGGCGGCGTCAGCTTGAAGAAAGTGCGGTAATCGCCGACGTCGAATTCATTCAGCGTAAGGTGGTGGATCGAGGTGCCAGCTGTCACGTCCAGCCCCGCCGCCCTGGCCCGCGTCAGGGCGGGCAGGGCTGCGGCGGTGGTGATCTGGTCGGCGTGGTAGCGGGCGCGCGTCATCTCGACCAGTGCAAGGTCGCGCTCCAGCCCCATGCGTTCGGCCAGCGCCGTCACGGCGGGCAGGCCGCGCAGGCTGGCGAATTTGCTGCTGGTGGCGGCGGCGCCCTTCGACAGCCCGGCCTCTTGCGGATGGCCCACGACCAGCGCGCCAAGACTGCGGGCATAGGTCAGGGCGCGGGCAAGAACCTTGGTGTCCGGCGCCACGGCAAAGACATCGGTGAAGGCGATGGCCCCGGCGTCGAGAAGAAAGCCGATCTCGGTCATCTCGGCACCCGTCCGGCCCTTGGTCAGGGCGGCCATGTGACGGATGCGGACGGGGGCGGCCCCGGCGGCGCGGCGGGTGACGAATTCCAGCACTTCGGGCGTGTCGATGGCGGGGGCGGTATCGGGGCGGGCGATGATGGTGGTAACGCCGCCCGCCGCCGCCGCCAGCCCGGCCGAGCGAAAGGATTCGCGGTGCCGTTCACCGGGTTCGCCGATCTTGACGCCCCAGTCCACGATGCCGGGGGCCAGGCATTTGCCGCCGCAGTCGATCACTTCTGCCCCCTTCGGGGCCTTGCCGTCCCGGCCCAGGATCACCCCGTCCTTCACGGTCAGGCTGCCGGCATCCTCGGTGCCGGCCTCGGGGTCGATCAGGCGGGCGTTGGTGAAATGCAGTGTGGTCATCGGGGTCCGGTCTCATCTGCCCATGGCTTGCGGGCCTTATGCGCTGTGTCGGGGCCTGTCCATCAGGGTTTTCGGCGCGGTGTCAGCGCCTGCTGCGGAAATAGAAGACGAAGAAGCCGCCGCCGATCAGGAAGGGGACGATCGATTGCTGGCTGGCCGAGACGTAAAGCGCGGCGGCCAGCATGATGAAAAGCAAGAAGAGCGGAATCCGCCGCTTTGGCGTGGTTGGGCGATCCCCCTCCAGCCGGGTACCGCGACCGGGCTGCGGCAGGGATTCCGCCTCCGGGTCGGTCTGCGGCTCGGCCTGTGGTGGCCTCTGGCCGGGGCGGAAGTCCGGTTCAGGCAGAAAGACGGGGGGCCCATCCCGGTTGGTGTCGCGGTTCTGGCCGGTCATGGGCGGCCTGCCTTGGCAAGGATCCGGCGGGCCGCGTCTGCGGGATCGGTCAGGTATTTCATCAGATGCTTGTCTCCTGACAGGGTGACAACCTGCACCGCCCCAAGGAAGGGCCGGGCGGTTTGCAGCTGCGCCAGCGGGATGCTGCGCCCGGCGGGTCCGATCAGGCGGCGGTCGGTCAGACGCCAACGGTCCGACAGCGCCTCGGGGGCAAGGTAGGCCGCCCGCGCCGCGATGGCCAGCACCGCCCCCACCGGCCCGACCACCGGCCAGGCATTGCCTTGCCAGATCAGGACCAGCCCCGCCGCAGCGCCCAGGCACACCGCCATGACCAGATGGGATTTCCAGTAGGTCAGCTTGTCGGCGCGGAATTCGGCCAGGACCGGCTCATCGGCCGCGGGTTCCACCGTCCGGCCCATCACGCTGTCGGGTTCGATCCGCGCCATGATCAGGCGATCCAGACGAAAAGCGTGGTGAAGACCGCAAGGAAGACCAGCACGGCCATGGCGACCATGCCGCCCTTGCGCATGTCGTCCTTGCTGGGTTTGCGGTCCGGGGTCATGCGGGCATCCTGCGTTTGTCGTCGCATTGCATGCGCTCTTCGCGGGCGGGTCCCCCGACGAGCGTCGAAGACGACGAGGAGGAGCGATGCATTCTCACACCATCGTCCCCACGATCTTGCGGCCCCGCTCCGCCCGCAGGTTGCGGGCCAGCAGGTCCATGCAGGCCATGCGGACGGCGACGCCCATTTCCACCTGATCCTGAATGACGCTGCGGTTGATGTCGTCGGCCAGATCGCCGTCAATCTCGACCCCGCGGTTCATCGGGCCGGGGTGCATCACGATGGCCTCGGGCGCGGCATGGGTCAGCTTTTCCGCATCCAGCCCGTAGCGGTGATAATATTCCCGCTCGGAGGGGATGAAACCGCCGTCCATCCGCTCTTTCTGAAGCCGCAGCATCATCACCACATCGGCGCCTTTCAGTCCCTCGCGCATGTCGTCGAACAATTCGCAGCCGAAGGCGTCCACCCCGGCGGGCATCAGCGTCGGCGGGGCGATCAGGCGGATGCGGTTCTCCATCTTGTTCAGAAGGATCAGGTTCGACCGGGCCACGCGGCTATGCGCGATGTCGCCGCAGATCGCCACCGTCAGCCGCTGGATGCGGCCCTTGGCGCGGCGGATCGTCAGCGCATCCAGCAGGGCCTGGGTGGGGTGTTCATGCCGCCCGTCGCCGGCATTCAGCACCGCGCAGTTCACCTTTGACGCCAGAAGGTTCACCGCCCCCGAGGCCCCGTGCCGCACCACCAAGAGATCGGGATGCATGGCGTTCAGCGTCAGGGCGGTGTCGATCAGCGTCTCGCCCTTCTTCACGCTGGAATTGGCCACCGACATGTTCATCACATCCGCGCCCAGCCGTTTGCCCGCCAGCTCAAAGCTGGACTGGGTGCGGGTGGAGTTTTCAAAGAACAGGTTGATCTGCGTCATCCCGGCCAGCACGTCGGATTGCTTTACCGTGCGGCGGTTCACGTCGACATAGCGGTCGGCAAGGTCAAGGACAGTGGTGATTTCCAGAGGTGCCAGATGTTCGATGCCAAGCAGGTGGCGGGCGCGGAAGGCCATGCGGGGTTCCCTTCTGGTTTGCATGGCTTATGGCGCAGGCCGGGCAGGGGGGCAAGCCTTGTGGCCCGGCCTGCGGCCCCATAGTCTCGGCCCCATGGGAATCGCATCCGACATCGCCGGGGATTGGGAGGCATCGCTGGCCGCCCTGGGCTGGCAGGTCGAAGCGGGGGTGGATGAGGTGCTGGCCGAGATACCGGTCAACCGCTACGACCTGCCCGAAGCGTCGCCCGTTCGGCGGATGGCTGCGGCCCCTGTCGCGGCAAATCCCCGTCAGGCCGCCGCACCGGCCCCGTCGCCCGCACCGGCGGGAACCGGCCCCGATCCGGTGGCCGCCGCCCGGTCCGCCGCCGAGACTGCGCAGAGCCTGGACGACCTGCGCGAGGCGATTGCCGCTTTCGATCTGTGCGAGCTGAAGAAGGGTGCCCGCAACACGGTGTTTTCCGACGGCAATCCCGCCGCGCGTGTGCTGGTGCTGGGCGAGGCGCCGGGCCGGGACGAGGATATCGAGGGCCGCCCCTTCGTCGGCCGTGCCGGGCAGCTTCTGGACCGGATGTTCGCGGCCATCGGCCTGTCGCGCACCAGCCCGGATACCGAAAGCGCCCTCTACATCACCAATGTCATGCCCTGGCGCCCCCCCGGCAACCGCGACCCGGACCCGGCCGAGATCGCCATGATGAAGCCCTTCGTGGAACGTCACATCGACCTGGTCGATCCGCAGGTGATCGTGGTGATGGGCAACACCCCGCTGCTCTGCCTGACCGGCAACCGCGGCATCCTGCGGGCGCGCGGGAATTGGGTGGAGGCCGTGGGCCGCCCGATGCTGCCGATGACCCACCCCGCCTATCTGCTGCGCAACCCGGCCGCCAAGCGCGAGGCCTGGGCCGATCTGCTGGCGATCCGCGAAAGGCTGCGCGGATGATGCCCGTCGACCTGCTGACCCTTCTCGCCTTCCTGCCCGCCGCGCTGGCGCTGAACCTGACGCCGGGGGCGGACATGATGTTCACCCTGGGGCAGGGGCTGCGGGGCGGCTGGCGGGCCGGGCAGGCGGCGAACCTTGGCATTGCGGCCGGGGGGATGGTGCATGTGCTGCTGGCGGCCCTTGGGCTGGCGGCGGTGCTGAAGACCCATCCGGCGGCCTTCGAGACGATACGCTGGGCCGGTGTGGGCTATCTTCTGTGGCTGGCGGTGAAATCCCTGCGCGCAGGCCCGGCCGTGCCCGCCACTGCCACCCGCGCCCCGGCGGGCCGTGTGTTCCGCGAGGCGCTGCTGGTCAACCTGCTGAACCCCAAGGTGATCTTCTTCATCCTGTCCTTCCTGCCGCAATTCGTCGACCCCGCCCGCCCGGTGCTGCCGCAGTTCCTGGTGCTGGGGCTGGTGTTCTGCGCCGGCGGGCTGGTGGTGAACGGGCTGGTCGGCGGCTTTGCCGGCAGCATCGGCGGCCGGCTGGCGGGCTCGGCGGCGCTGACGCGCTGGCTCGGCCGGGTCAGCGCGGGCATCTTCGCGGTGCTGGCACTGCGGCTGGCGGTGATGGAGCGCTGAATGGGCCGGATCGACGAGACGAAAGACTTCATCCCGGTCCGCATCGCGGTGCTGACGGTCTCGGACACGCGGACGCTGGCCGAGGACCGGTCGGGCGACACGCTGGTCGAGCGGCTGGCGGCGGCGGGGCATGTCCTTGCGGCGCGCGGGATCGTGACGGATGACCGGGCGGCGATCGCCGCGCAGCTGCGGGTATGGATCGCCGATCCCGGCGTGGACGTGATCCTGACCACCGGCGGCACCGGCCTGACGGGCCGCGACGTGACGGTCGAGGCGCATCGCGATGTCTATGAGAAAGAGATCGACGCCTTCGGAACGGTCTTCACCATCATCTCGATGCAGAAGATCGGCACCTCGGCGGTGCAGAGCCGCGCCTGCGGCGGCGTGGCGGGCGGCACCTATCTGTTCGCTTTGCCCGGCAGCCCCGGCGCCTGCCGCGATGCCTGGGACGAGATCCTCCGCTGGCAACTCGACTATCGCCACGGCCCGTGTAACTTCGTCGAGATCCTGCCGCGGCTTGACGAACACCGGCGCCGTAAGTAGCCGCGCGCCCCGCAGTTGGCCGCTCACGGTCTGCTCGAACCGATGGCGCAGCCCGCCCGCACCCTCGGTGGGGGTATTTATACAAAGATGAAGCCAGCTGTTTTCATCTTTGCCCAAATACCCTCAGGGGGTTTGGGGGCAGAATGCCCCCATCCGCCCTCGGAGGAGGCGCAGTCCGACGACGAGACAAGAGGCTTGCGCCGCAAGGCGCTCCGCCGGTTTGCCGCCTCAGGGGGCGGGGCAGCCGCGGATTTCCACCGCACCGCTGTCCGAGATCACCGTCAGCGTGACGCCAGAGCGGTCCAGCGCGAAGGGCTGGCCGCCGGGGCCGACCATTTCCGTCACCGCCACCAGCCTGCCGCCGTGCCGCTCTGTGATTGCTTCGGCCACCCAGATCCGGGGGTCGTCGGTCTCGAAGGCAACCGCTTCGTCGCCCTGGCCGGGGGGCAGGGCCAGGGTCGCGGTGATCCGCAATCCGTCGGCGATGGGATCGACCGCGCAGCCAAGCGCCGTCAGCCCGGCCTCGGCAGCGGTGGCGGGGCGGGCGGCAAGGGCGGCACGGATGCTGCGGTCGGGGGCGCCGGGCGGGGTGACGCTGGCCGCGAGGTCCAGCCAGGCCGGCATGCAGATGTCGCGGCAGACGCCCAGTTCCACCTTTGCCCGCAGCACCACCGGGCGCGCGGGGTCTATGGGCTGGACCTCGACCGGCAGCACCACACCGCCCTTGTAGCCGATGGTCAGAAAGCCGTTGGTGTGAAAGAGGGTCGGCGCGGGCCAGTGGATGCGCGCGGATTTCACGTTCTCGGAACCCGACCAGTCGAATTCCGGCGGAATGCCCGCATCGCCGGGGCTGCGCCAATAGGTCTTCCAGCCCGGCGCAAGATCCATCCGCAGCCCGGCCATATGCGCGCCGCTTTCCATCTGCCAGCCGGGCAGCAGGGCTGCGCTCAGCACGTCGTCCTGGCTTTTCGTGCGGGTCTCGGCAGCGGTCGGCACCGCTATGACGGCCGCCATCAGGGCAACCAGAACGAAGGCAAGAACCGGCAAAAGCGGCAGGTTGTGGCGCAGGGCAGGGGGGCGGGCATGGATCATGGCGCGCAAGATAGGCGGGCGGCGGGCGGGGTGGAAATCACTTCCGGGCGACAGAACGTGATCTGTGGCAGCGCTGCCGCAGGCGCTTGCCTCTTGAGATAGGCCGCCGCCGCCCTATTCTGTGTGGGGGAGTCGGACATGGGCAGAGTGGAAATCGCTGAAGACCTTGCGGGCAGGATGTTGATCGCCATGCCCGGCATGGGCGATCTGCGCTTTCAGCGCAGCGTGATCCTGATCTGCGCCCATTCCCCCGAAGGCGCGATGGGGCTGATCGTCAACAAGCCCGCCGCCGAGATGTCCTTTGCCGGGCTTCTGGAGCAACTGGGCATCGGCAGCACCGACCGGGGCCGTGACATCCGCGTGCGCTTTGGCGGGCCGGTCGAGCGCGGGCGCGGCTTCGTGCTGCACAGCGATGACTGGAGCGGAGACGAGACGGCAATGGACGTGCCGGGCAATCTGCGGCTGACGGCGACGCTGGACATCTTGCGGGCGCTGGCGGGCGGGGAAGGACCGGCGCAGGCGCTGCTGGCGTTGGGCTATTCCGGCTGGGGGCCGGGCCAGCTGGAGGACGAGATCCTGCGCAACGACTGGCTGATCTGCGATGCGGGGGCGGAGATACTGTTCTCGGATATGGACAGCGCCAAATGGGCGGGGGCGCTGCGGCGGATCGGGGTGGATCCGGTCACGCTGTCGGGGGCTGCGGGCCGGGCCTGAAGGATGGGTCTGAAGGACGGGCCCGGCATTCGACAAATTGCCCCACCCGCGCCCGATCCGGGTCACAGTCTGTTGCGACAGTTGGTTGGGGTGAAGACGTGAGCCGTGCGGGCTGCGGTATCTGCGCCCGTGGCAACAGCGGTCCCGGCGGGGCATCAGGGCGGGCAGGACATGGCAGGATCGACGCGGTCGGTTGGAGTGATGGGAATGATCGGGCAGGTCGCCGCAGTGGTGCTTTCGCTGGCGATCACCGCGCCCACAGCCCTTGCTGAAGAGCGGATGACCCTGGGCTGGGGCCGGATGTTCAGCAATGACGGCATCGGCGACATGGAAGACCGCTGGCGCACCGGCAGCTACACCATCAGCCGGGTGCGCGGTTCGGGCTGGTCGGGCGAATGGCCCGGCCGTTTCGGCGAGATTCTTGAATTCCGTGGCCGTGGCGAGATCATCGCCCCGGCCAACCTGACGACGATGCCACCCGGAGACCGGCGCTATGCCGGGGTGTTGTCGCTGGGCGTTCACAGCCATTTCCGGGCGGCGGGGCTGGAGACCAGCCTTGGCCTTGATCTGGCGATCACCGGCGAACAATCGGGAATGAGCGACTTTCAGGATGCGCTGCACGATCTTCTGGGCATGTCGCGCCCGCGTGTCGCAGGCACCCAGATCGGCAACGGGTTTCACCCGACGCTGGTGCTGGAGGTCGGGCGCAGTCTCGATCTGGGTCCGGCCACCCTGCGGCCCTTTGCCGAAGTGCAGGCCGGACTGGAAACCTTTGTCCGGGCCGGGGCCGATCTGAACCTTGGCCGCTTTGGCGAGGGCGCGCTGATGCTGCGCGAACAGGCCACCGGCCAGCGCTATCGCGGCATTCCGGGGGCGATGATCCCCGGTTTCACCTTTTCACTGGGCGGCGACATCGCCCATGTCTTCGACAGCGCCCTGCTGCCCGAGGGAGAGCCGGCCGTGCTGAACGACAGCCGCAAACGGCTGCGCGCGGGGATCGCCTGGCAGGGAGAGCAAGCCTCGGCCTTCTATGGCCTGACCTGGCTGGGCAAGGAATTCGAAGGCCAGAGTGAGGCGCAGGTCGTGGGATCGCTGAGCCTGCGGCTGGAGTTCTAGCCATATTTCTGCCGCATTGTTGCGCCGGGGCCATAGCCAAGGCGCGGCACTGCTGTTAGCCTGCCAACAATAAAGAGAAAACGGGCAGGCAGACAGGCAAATGGGAACGGGCGTAAAAGCCACGTTCGTCATCTCCTGGTCACAGACGGAAGTGGACGGTGTCGGCACCGTCACGCTGGACATGCTGACGGTCGGTGCCGCATGGCGCTGGACAGGTCAGGCGGTGCGCATTGATGCGCCGGGCGATGTCCTGCTTCTGGAAGGGGCCGAAGGGGCGGCGGACATGCGCCAGCGGGCGGCGCGCATGGTTCAGCGGTTGATCGGTGTTGCGGTAGGAACAGAAACCCAGGGCGGGATGCTGGCCGAGCCGGAGGAGATGCCGGACCAGTGCTTCATCGTGACCGACGGGTTGCAAAGCTATCCTGTCACCATCCTGCCGGTGCCGGAATCCGGTGCGCGGCTGCTGATGTTTCTTGGCGCACCGCCGCCGGTGGACCGCGACCTTTGGATCGTGAGGGCGCAAATCGACCGGTCGGGCGGCGCGGCGGGCGACCGGGCGGGCGGCGGGGTGATCTGTTTCACCCCCGGCACCCGGCTGCTGACGCCCGAGGGGCCGAAACTGATCGAAACCCTGCGTCCGGGCGATCTGATCCAGACCAAGGACAACGGGCCGCAAGAGATATTGTGGCGCGGCAGCCGCCGGATGTCGGGCGCGCGGCTTTACGCCATGCCGCATCTGCGCCCGGTGCGGTTCCGTGCCGGGGCACTGGGACAGGGGCGGCCGGACGAGGATCTCTGGGTATCTCCCCAGCACCGCATGTTGCTGAAGGGGGCGGCGGCGCGAGCCCTGTTCAACAGCGACGAGGTGCTGGTGGCGGCCGAAGATCTGGTCAATGACTACAGTATCACCGTGGATGCCTCGCTGCGCGAAGTGACTTATATTCATCTGTTGCTGGACCGGCACAACGTGATCTTTGCCAACGGCATGGAGACCGAGAGCTTTCACCCGTCGAATACGGCGCTGGACACCATCGACCCGCAGGACAGGGCACGGCTTCTGGCGCTGCTGCCGGGGATCGAGGTCAACCCGCATTCCTATGGTGACTATGCCCGCCGCAACCTGTCGGGGTCCGAGGCCGCCATCCTGCGGCATGAAGTGGCGGGCCACGCGGCCTGAGACTTCGGACCTCGTCGGGGACTTCGTCCCTCCTCGGAGGGATACCGGCGAGGAAAAGCCGAAGGCGCAGGACGGGCGCCTGGTTGACACCACCGGAATCAGCCCTATAAGCCCCATGGTCCCGGAAGCGATTCCGGGGCTTTCATTGGTGTTGGTGGACCCCGCAAGGGGAAGCCTGTCGCCGGGGAAACCCGGAGAGGACAACGCCCTTCACATCCGCCCGCAGGGGCCAAGGAAGGAGATCAGCGATGACCAAGCGCACCGCTGCCAAACACAAGATCGACCGCCGCATGGGCGAAAACATCTGGGGCCGCCCGAAATCGCCGCTGAACAAGCGCGAATACGGCCCCGGCCAGCACGGCCAGCGCCGCAAGAACAAGCTGTCGGACTTCGGCACCCAGCTGCG
>DAIOGH010000026.1:0-62337 GCA_036745335.1 Paracoccaceae bacterium | reverse complement strand
AGCGTTCCTCCATCTCGCCCACCACCCATTTCAGGGCGACGACCGCCTTTTTCGGATCGGTGACAACGGGAGACAGCAGATGCGGGATGCCGTCATAGACCGACAATTCCAGCATCTTCGGATCGATCATGATCATCCGGCATTCTTCCGGCGTCAGCTTGTAAAGAAGGCTGAGGATCATGGTGTTGATGGCGACCGACTTGCCCGACCCGGTGGTGCCCGCGATCAGCAGGTGAGGCATCTTGGCGAGGTTCGCCACGATCGGATCGCCGCCGATGTCCTTGCCCAGCGCCAGAGGCAGCCGCATGTTGCTGTCGCCGAAGTCGCGGGCGGAGAGGATTTCCTTCAACACCACCTTTTCGCGGGTGGCGTTCGGCAATTCGATGCCGATCACGGTGCGGCCCGGCACGGTCGAGACGCGGGCCGACAGCGCCGACATGCTGCGCGCGATGTCATCGGCAAGGCCGATCACACGGGATGCCTTCAGCCCCGGCGCGGGTTCCAGTTCATACATGGTGACGACAGGGCCGGGGCGGACCGAGACGATCTCGCCCTTGACCCCATAATCGTCCAGCACCGATTCCAGCATCCGGGCGTTTTCCTCAAGCGCCTCGTCGGACAACTGGCTGCGCTGGATCACCACCGGGTTCATCAAAAGCGACAGCGGCGGCAGTTCATAGGCCGGGGCCGGGTCGTCGAACCGCAGGCGGGGCTGGGCCTCGGCCAGAGCACGGGCCGAGGGCTGGATCGGCTTTTTCACCGGGGCCTGCACCACCGGGCGGCGATCGGCCACCGGCGCGGGGCGCGTCATCACGGGGGCCGGATCATAGTCGGGTTCAAAATCCTCGTCCGGCTGCCAGTCGTCCTGCGGGGCCGCATCGCCGGCCCAGGACAGATCATCGGCAACGAACATGTTGTCGGCCTCGGCCACAGCCAGCGGGGCGGGAGACAGCACCGCGGCCTGTGCGGCCGGACCGGCGGGTTGCGGCGGCTGGCTGAACGGGCTGGTGTCGGCCAGCAGCGGAACCGGCCCGCGCGGCCGCATGACCGGCGGTTCGGCCCGGCCCGGCTCCATCCGGCGGGCGGCGACGGCGGCCTGAACCGGGGTCATCCCAGCCGTCACCAGCGCGGGGCCAACGCCGCGCGCGCGCGACCGGATCACATCCGAAATGCGGGCCTTGATGCGGTCTTCGCTGGGCTGATCAGTCTCCCATGCGGCCGCGGTCAGTGCCGGTTCGATCAGCTCGGGCTCCGGCTCTACCACGCGGCGCATCCGGGCCAGGAAGCCCAGCTTTTCCTTGGGCAGGTCTGCCGGCGCGGGAAACTGGCGCGGCTCGGCCCGCAGGGTGGAGGGCGCGTTCCAGGCCGGGGCGGCGGCCAGCGGCTCGGGCGCGTAATCGGGCATGTCGGCGGTCACGGGCGGCGGGGCCCGACGCACGACATTGCGCGCAGGGGCCGATGGCGCGGCTGCGCCAAAGACGGGCGGTTCTTCCCATGCACCATGGCTGACCTCGGCCGAGCGGGCGGCACGATGGGCGGCGGCGCGGTCCTGCAACCCGCGCGCGCCCTTCATCGCGCCGGTCAGCGCGGCAGAGCCGCCCTTGCCCATCGCATTCATCGCCCAGGCATAGGAAATCACCGAACCGGTCAGCAGGAAATGCCGGATGGCGCGCAACTCGGCCCGGTCGAAGCCGGTGACATAGAGCATCATGGCGAGAAGGCCGAAGAAGGCCAGGACCGACAGGAGTTTCAGCCCGAAACCCAGCGAACCGGGGATCACGCCGACCAGCGCACCGGCCACGGTATCACCAAACAGCCCTCCCAGGCCAAAGGCATGCGGCCAGTCCGACGGGGTGGACAGCGTGGCGGCATAGGCCGAGGCCAGCGCCACGGCGATCACGGCAAAGACGATGCGGGCCAGCGCCCGTTCGCCGCCGCGATGCAGGATGAAGCGCAGCCCCCAGGCCAGCAGGATCAGCGGGATGGTCCAGGCTCCCTTGCCGATCAGGATCACCAGCGTCGAAGCGATGGAGGCCCCGAACCGGCCCAGCATGTTGCGGGCGGGTTCCTCGGTGGCGACCATCCAGCCCGGATCATCCGGCGAATAGCTGCCCAGGATGGCGATGAACGCCAGCGCCACCACGACCAGCGCGATGCCCAGGAGTTCCCGGCCCCGGCGTTCCAGCATGGCCTGGGTGCTTTGGTCCAGAAGCGGATCGCGGCCTCGTGCCTGATAGGATGCCATTCTTCCCCGTCCTCAATCGTAAAGGCAGCGGCGAAGCTGGGTCAGCCCGCGCTGCGTTTCTTCTCTTGGGGCCACAAGCGCGACCCGGATATATCCCTTGCCGGGGTTCTGCCCCCCGGCCATCTCGCGCGACAGATAGGCACCGGGCAGGACCCGCACCCCCGTTTCGCGCCACAGTTTCAGTGCCGCCTCTTCGCCGTCCTCGACCGGCAGCCACAGGAAAAAACCGCCGCCGGGGGGCTGATAACCCTGCATCCCGGCAAAGACGGTCTGCGCATCCGCGAATTTCTGCTGATACAGCGCGCGCGAGGCGTCGACATGGGCGTCATCGGCCCAGGCGGCTTCGGCCACCTTTTGCAGGGGCAGCGGAAGGGGGGCACCGGCAAAGGCGCGCAGCTTGCGGATGCGTTCCATGGAGTGCGGCCCTGCGGCCACGAAACCGGACCGCAGGCCCGGCAGGTTCGACCGTTTCGACAGCGAATGGAAGGCAACCACCCGTTCGGGATCGGCCCCGGTGGCGGCGGCCACCTCAAGGATGCCGGGCGGCGGCGTCTCGCGCCAGATCTCGGAATAGCATTCGTCGGCGAAGACGGTGAAATCGTGCTTTTCCGCCAGCGCCAGCAGATCGGCCAGATAATCGCGCCCGGCCACGGCCCCCTGCGGGTTCGAGGGCGAGCAGATATAGGCCACGGCCACCCGGTCCAGCACCTCGGCCGGAAGGGCGGCGTAATCGGGGAGGAATCCGGTGGCGGCGGTGGCGGGGACAAAGACTGGCTCGGCCCCCACGGTCAGCGCGGCGACGGCATAGACCTGATAGAACGGGTTGGGGATCAGCACCGCCGGGGTCTGGCCGTTCTTCTGTTCCGGGCACAGCGCGATCAGCGCGTTGAACAGCCCTTCGCGGGTGCCGTTCAGCACCATCAGCCGATCCATCGCAACGGTCACGCCATAGCGCCGGGCAATCCAGCCCGAAATATTGGACAACAGCTGCGGCGTGCCGTCGTTCGGCGGGTAAACCCCGAAGTCGGCAAGATTTTCGGTCAGGATGCGGCCGACGAAATCCGGCATGGCGTGGCGCGGCTCGCCGATGGTCATGGCGATCTGTTCGCCGCCGGGGGCGTGCGCATCCAGAAGTTTCCGCAGACGCGGAAACGCATAATCCGGCAGGTTCGAAAACCGCTCAGGAAACGCCATTGCTGCCTCGGATCCGGGATCGTTGATGTCCCGGTTTGTCCCAGATTAGCGCCGTGGATTGCGGCAGTCCAGTTTTTCCCAACCATCCCTAGGGGTTGGCGTGCCGGGATGTGGCTTTTTTGCCCCCCGGCCCGACAAGGCGGTATAGCCCGCCCCCGAAGGTTCAGCGCAGCGCGTGTTCGGCCGCCGCGCCAAGCCGCAGAAGCCGCCCTTCCTGAAAGGCCGGGGCCATAAGCGAAATGCCGCAAGAGGGCTGCGATGTGGGCAGCGTCATCACGCACAGCCCCATCAGATTGCCGATGCGGGTGTTGCGCAGGGCCAGCAGGTTTTCGGTGACGTAATAGTCCTGATCGGTCATCAGCCGGTCGGCATTCGGCGGCAGGATCGGCGATGTCGGCAGGATCACCGCATCATAGCCCTTGACCCGCTCGGCCCAGATCAGGCGCAACACCTCCAGCCGCCGCCAGGCCGCGACGTAATCGGCGGCAAACACCTCGGCCCCGGCGCGGAAACGTTCAAGGATGCGGGGGAACATCTTGTCGGGCGCGGCTTCGATCGTGTCGCGCCAGATCCCATAGGCCTCGCCGGTGAACAGCGGAACGGTCAGCGACAGGGCCTCGGAAATCTCGGGGGCGGTCAGACGCTCCACCCTTGCCCCGGCGCGGCCAAGTCTTTGGCAAGCATCGTCAAACCCACGCGCTGGCGCATCACGCAGCCCGTCCATCGCCACGGTTTCCAGCACGGCCAGCCGCGCGCCGGAGAGATCGGCGCCGGTCAGATCCACCGGCTGCCCCCCCTGCATTGCGGCCAGCAGCAGGGCGCAATCCTCGACCGAATGGGCCAGCGGGCCGATGGTGTCGAAGCGTTCGCACAACGGCACCGTGCCCGCCAGCGGCAACAGGCCATGCGTGGTCTTCAGCCCGACCAGATCATTCCAGGCCGCCGGAATGCGCACCGATCCGCCGGTGTCCGACCCGATGGCGGCCGGGGCCAGCCCGAAGGCCACCGAAGCCGCCGCCCCCGAGGACGAGCCGCCCGCAACCGCACCTTCGTCGTTCAGGCAGGGCGGTGTTGCCGTTACCGGATTCAGGCCAAGGCCCGAGAAGGCCAGTTCCGACATATGGGTCTTGCCCAGACAGACCGTGCCCGCCAGCGTGGCCATGGTCAGAACGGCGGCGTCCTTGGCCGGCGTGCGGCCGCGCAACAGGGCCGATCCGGCCTCGGTCGCCACGCCTGCGGTATCGAACAGGTCCTTCCAGCTGACCGGCACGCCATCCAGCAGGCCCTTGCGAAACCCGGTCCTGGCGCGCGAGGCCGCCGCCATCGCCTCGGCCCGTGCCCGGTCGGCGGTGGGCCGGGCATAGATGCGCGGGGTCAGGGCGTGGCTCTCCAGCCGCTCAAGGCAGGCTTCGACCAGTTCGACCGGGTTGATCCGACCCTTGCCGATCTCGCGCCCCAGATCGGCCGCCGTCATGTGGAACCAGGTCCCGCTCATCTTCACCCCCGCTGCAACGGGGCGACGGTAGCGGCTGAGGGCCGCATGGACAATGGGCGGCAGCAGGCCTAGGTCTGGGATATGGAACAGGATGCGGATGTGCTGATTGCGGGCGGCGGGCTGAACGGCCCCGCGCTGGCGCTGGCCCTGGCACAGGGCGGATTGCGGGTGACGGTGATCGACTCCCGCCCTGCGGCAGACCGAGCCGAAGCCGGGTTCGATGGCCGCGCCTATGCGCTGGCCATCGCGTCGAAACGGCTGTTGCAGGCGGTGGGGGTCTGGGACCGGGTGGCCGGGAACAGCCAGCCGATGCGCAAGATCAAGGCCAGCGACGGCCATGCCGGGGCTGGCGCATCACCCTTTCATCTGGCCTTCGATGCCGACGAGATCGAGGAAGGCCCGATGGGGTTCATGCTGGAGGACCGGTTTCTTTATGCCGCCTTTCTGGCTGCCATGGCCGAGGAACCGGGTATCACGCTGATCTCGGGTGAAACCGTGGTGGCGCAGGAAACCGGGCCGCAGGGTGTGACTGTGACTCTGGCCTCCGGTCGGCGGCTGGCGGGGCGGCTGCTGGTCGGTTGCGACGGGCGCGGGTCGGGTGTGGCGGCGCGGGCCGGTATCCGGCGGCAGGGCTGGGGATACGGGCAGACCGCGCTGGTGACGGCGATTGCCCATGAAAAGGACCATGACGGCACGGCGCATCAGTTCTTCATGCCCTCGGGGCCGCTGGCGATATTGCCGCTGCCGGGCGGGCACCATTCCAGCATCGTCTGGAGCGAGACCGACGCACGGGCGGCCGAAATTCAGGCGCTGGACGATGCCGGATATCTGGCGGCGCTGCGGCCAAGGTTCGGCGATTTCCTCGGGCAGATTTCGCTGGCCGGGGCGCGGTTCACCTATCCCCTGACGCTGTCGCTGGCCGAACGCTTCGTGGCGGATCGGGTCGCCTTGGTGGGCGATGCGGCGCATGGGGTGCATCCGATCGCCGGTCAGGGGCTGAACCTTGGCCTGCGCGATGTGGGGGCACTGGCCGAAGTGGTGATTCTGGCGCGGCGGCGCGGCGAGGATATCGGCAATGCGGTGGTGCTGGAGGAATACCAGCGCTGGAGGCGGTTCGATTCCACGGCGCTGGCGCTGGGGATGGACGGGGTGAACCGGCTGTTTTCCAACGACAACCCGCTGCTGCGGCTGGGGCGCGATCTGGGGATGGGACTGGTCAACGCCCTGCCCGGCCTGCGGCGCGGTTTCATCCGGCAGGCGGCGGGATTGCAGGGCGAATTGCCCCGGCTTCTGGCGGGCAAGCCGATCTGAAGCAACCCGTCGGATAGAGCGCGGAAATTCAAACCGGCTGCCACGAACATCCGAAGCGCAATTGGTTTGCACTCAACATGCACATCAGTGTATATGCGCAAACATGCATATAGAAACCTTCCACACCCTTTCAGACCCCACCCGCCGCCGCGTGCTGGACGGGCTGCGGCGGGGAGAGCGGCAAGTGGGCGATCTGGTGGCCGAAGTTGGAATCCACCAGTCCGGCGTCTCTCGGCACCTGCGAATATTGAACGAGGCGGGCTTTGTGACTGTCCGGCAAGAGGCCCAGCGCCGGTACTACCGGCTGTGCCCCGAGCCGTTCCGGAAACTGGACGCCTGGCTGGAGGGATACCGGCACATGTGGGACGCGCGGCTGGACAGATTCGATGCGGCGCTGGAGATGCAGCAGCGCAAGGGAGGAACGGAATGACGGCCAGAGATATCGTGATCGAACGCCGGTATCGCGCTTCGGTGCAGGATCTCTGGGCGCTGTGGACCACGCAGGAGGGGTTCGAATCCTGGTGGGGGCCGGTGGGTTTCCGTGCCGATGTGCGCCGGATCGAGGCCCGGCCGGACGGCGTGCTGCATTATGCCATGGTAGCCGACAGCGACGAGATGATTGCAGCCATGCAGGCGGCGGGCGAAAGCAGCGTAACGGAATGCCGGGGCCATTTCGCCGAATTCCACCCCTGCGAAAGGCTGGTTCTGGTGCAGGTGATCGACTTCCTGCCGGGCGTTGACCCCTATGACAGCCGGATCGCGGTGGATTTCATCCCCGAGGGCGACATGGTGCGGATGCTCGTCAGCCTGAGCCCGATGCACGATGCCGCAACCTCGCGGATGCAGGAGGGAGGGTTCCTGAATCAGTTGACCAAGCTGAAGGAGCGGTTTGGGGACCTGGAGTAGAAGCCGGATGCCCGCTTTGCGGGACGAAGCGGTCATTTGCCCTCATCGGAAACCTTTTCAGAGCAATGCGCCGTTCTACATGCCAGCCATCTGAACAGCGCGCGCCCCAGCTTTAGGGTTGGGACTCAATTAAGCCACCAGCTTACGGCTGCGGCGATGAAGACGGCGGAGAGGAAGGTAACAGCGATCAGCTTCCCGTCGGGATCGAGCATGCCCGGCGAAATCCTCGCAGTGGTGTGCCATTCGATCGCTGATGGGCCTGAAGTCCCATTGTGGCGATCAAGAACGATGCGGTTCAGCCGGGCGGCGCTTCCAAGGAACGCGGGCCGATCATCATGCAGATCATCACCTGCCCAGCCGAAAGACCAGCTTGGTCAGCCGCGCTTGCCGGTCGGTGCGACCGCCCAGGTCATGACGGGATCGGACCAGAGCGTCAGAGAGCCTCGGTGCCTGAGCGCCTTGTTGTAGCTTGGTCAGTGCCGCGTCTTGCGGGTAGGGGCATCGGTCCGCCGATGCAGACCGCCTGCCCCATGGTTCCAAGAGACGAACCCCTGCCCCGATTTCTGCAACAGCGCCGGTTCGACCGGATTCACATATTCCGGCAGGCCCGTCGCCGCGTTATCTGACCCCGACCGTCATATGCCGCTTGCGGGCAAAACCGGGGGCGCGGGTGACGGTGAAACCGGCGTCGGCCAGCGCGCGGCGGACGTGGCCTGCGGCGGTGTAGGTGGCAAAGCTGCCGCCGGGGGCGGTGTGGCGGGCAACCTCGGCCATCAGCGCGGGCGACCAGAGTTCAGGGTTCCTGGCGGGGGAAAAGCCGTCCAGGAACCAGGCATCGGCGCGGCCGCCCCATGTCGGCAGGGTATCGCGCGCATCGCCGATGATCAGGGTGACGGTGATCCCCGCAAGGGCAAAGCAGGTCGTCCCGCCCGTCAGGCCCTGCCGGAGACAATCGGCCAGAAGGGCGGTTTCGGGAAAGGCGCGATGGGCGCGCTCCATGTCGTCGGGGGCCATGGGAAAGGCCTCGAAACTGGTGAAATGCAGGGTGCCGGGGGTGCCGAGGCCCTGCCACATCAGCGCGGTCGCCAGCAGGTTCAGCCCGGTGCCGAAACCCAGTTCGGCAATGTGAAAGCCGTCACGCAGCCGCCGGGGCAGATCGTTGCCCGAGAGAAAGACGTGACGGGTTTCCTCCAGCCCGCCTGCCAGCGAGAAATAGGGATCGTCGAAACGGCGCGAGACGGGGATGGCGTCGCGCCAGTCGAGATCGGCCGGTTCTGTGTCTTGCGGGGGATAGGGCATCGGGCATAGTCCTTTGCGCTGTGAATGGGACAGGGCAGGGCGGATGGCAAGCGTGGATGTCACGGTGCGCGGGGCGGGCGTCTTCGGCCTGTCGGTCGCCTGGGCCTGCGCGCGGCGCGGGGCGCGGGTGCGGGTGGTGGCCCCCGAAGGGCCGGGCGCAGGGGCCTCGGCCGGGCTGGTGGGCGCGCTGGCCCCGCATGTGCCCGAGGCGTGGAACGGGCTGAAGCAGTTCCAGCTGGACAGCCTCTTGATGGCGCAGGGCTGGTGGGCGGCGGTGCAGGCGACAGGCGGTGTCGATCCCGGCTATCTGCGGTCGGGGCGCTTGCAGCCGCTGGCCGATGCGCAGGCGGTCGGGATGGCGCGGGACCGGGCGGCAGGCGCGGCCGCGCAATGGGGCGGCGCGGCGGACTGGCGGGTCGAACAGGCGACAGGGGCGGTGTGGGAGCCGGTTTCGCCCTCGGGCTGGCTGCTGCGCGATACGTTGTCGGCGCGGCTGTCGCCGCGCGGCGCGGGCCGGGCGCTGGCGGCGGCTCTCGGGACGTCGCAGATCGTGGCCGAGGCCGCGGACGAAGGCGCGGTGGTCCATGCGACCGGCTGGCGGGGACTGCTGGCGCTGTCGGATGCCTTCGGCAGAAAGCTGGGCGGCGGCGTCAAGGGGCAGGCCGCCAGTTTCCGGTTTGCTGCCCCGGATCAGCCGCAGATCTACGCGGGCGGGCTGCATGTCGTGCCGCATGCCGATGGCACGGTGGCGATCGGCTCGACCAGCGAAACCGCATGGCAGGACGAGGCCCCGGATGCGCAACTGGAGGCGCTGATCGGCAGGGCGCGGCAGGTTCTGCCCTGCCTTGCCGATGCCCCGGTGATCGACCGCTGGGCCGGCATCCGCCCACGGGCGACCAGCCGCCAGCCGGTGCTGGGCGCATGGCCGGGCCGCAAGGGACATTTCATCGCCAATGGCGGGTTCAAGATCGGTTTCGGCATGGCCCCGAAGCTGGCCGAGGTGCTGGCGGATCTGCTGCTGGACGGGCGCGACGCGGTGCCGGATGCCTTTCGGATCGAGGCCCTGCTCTGACCGGCATCTGCGCCTTTGCCGGATCGCGGAGCCTCCGGCGGGGATATTTCAGGAAGGGAAAGCGGAATGGCTCTTTCCCTTCCGCAAATATCCTCAGGGGGCGTGGGGGCAGAATGCCCCCAATGCCGAGCCGGTTGCGCGCGGACCGCGCGCAGAGGCGAGAGACAGGGCTTGCGCCTGTCAAGGCGCTCCGTTCCGGTCAGGCCAGGGTGATGCGGGTGCCGTGGCCGGCAAGAAAGGCCGTCAGTGCGGCATCGGGCGCAAGATCGGTGACAAGCTGGGCAAAGCGGTCGGGGGGCGCGATGGCGATGGGCGCGCTGCGACCGAATTTCGAAGCATCGGCGGCGACGATGCTTTCCTCGGCCCGGTCGATCAGGGCGCGGGAAAACTCGGCCTCGCGCAGGTCCTGCAGCAGGAACCCGGCCGGGGCGGCGATGGCGGCCACCGACAGCACGGCATAGGTGACGCGGAACTGCTGGACGAAGGCCAGCGCCTCGGCCCCGAAGGCCCCGCCGTCATGGCTGCGCAACTCGCCCCCCGCCATGAAAACCTGATTGCCGTTCACCCCTGTCAGCGCCTGCGCCACCGCCAGCGAATTGGTGACGACCAGCAATTCGCGCCGCGCCCGCAGGGCCTGCGCCACATAGGCCGTGGTCGACCCGACATCCAGAAACAGCGAGGCCCCGTCGGGCAGAAGCCGTGCCACCGCCTCGGCAATGCGGCGCTTGGGTCCGGGGTTCTGCACCATGCGCTGCGCAAAGCTGGGCTCGGGGCCCCAGTCCTTCAGATGCACGCCGCCATGCACCCGCGTCACCATGCCCTGCGCCTGCAACCGTTGCAGATTGCGGCGGATGGTTTCATCCGTGACCCCCAGTTTCGCCGCCAGTGCGTCGATCCGGGCCGAGCCGGTTTCCTGCAAAAGCTGAAGAATTGCGCGTTCGCGCTGGCTGGAGAGCATGCTTCGAGGGTTTCCTTCGGGTTTCCATAGAATAATCTTTGAAATCCACGAAAATTCAACAGAAATCCACAGAATCCCACAATTGTTTTGACAGGATTGCAGATTCTGCCGCAGCCTTCGGTCAAATCGCAAAAGCGATCGTCACGCCGGGAAACGGCGGGCGGATGTCCCAACAGCCGAGAGGAAGACGCATATGAAGACGTGTTACCTGACCTCCGTTGCCGCCCTTGCCCTGAGTGCGGGCCTGACCGCCGGAATGGCGCTGGCCGAAGTGGAAAGCACCGATCCGATCAGGCTGACGCTGCATGACTGGACCGGCCAGCTGATCACCACCAACATCATGGCCGCCGTTCTGGAAGAGGCGGGCTATAACGTCGAGCTGGTGCAGGCCGATTATCTGGCGCAGTTTGCGGGTCTGGAAACCGGCGATCTGCATGTTGCGATGGAGTTGTGGGAAACCACGGCGGCCGATGCGATGGCGGCCTCGCTTGCCACCGGCAACACGGTCAGCCTTGGCGAGACCGGAATGCAGGCCAAGGAAGAATGGTGGTATCCGCTTTACATGAAGGAGAAATGCCCCGGCCTGCCGGACTGGCAGGCGTTGAACGATTGCGCGGCGGCCTTTGCCACCCCCGAAACCGCGCCGAAGGGCCGTTATCTGGGGGGGCCGGTCACATGGGGCGGATATGATGAGGAGCGCGTCGCTGCGCTGGGCCTGAACTATGAGGTGATCCACGCCGGCACCGATGCCGCGCTGTTCGCCGAGCTGGAATCGGCCTATCAGCGCAAGGACCCGATCCTGCTGTGGATCTATGCGCCGCATTGGGCACCGATCAAGTATGAAGGCGAATGGGTGGAATTCCCGCCCTATACGCCGGAATGCTATACCGACCCCGCCGCCGGGGTGAACCCCGATGCGGCATACGACTGCGGCAAGCCTACCGGCGGCATCTACAAGGCCGGCTGGGCGGGTCTGGAAGGCAAATGGCCGGGTGCGGCCAAGGCGATCAAGGCGTTCCAGCTGACCAATGATGAAATGGGTGCGATGGTCGGCAAGGTCGATGTCGATGGCATGTCGATCGAGGATGTCGTCGACGAATGGATGGCTGCGAACGAGGCGACCTGGTCCGCGTGGATCGGCCAGTAAGCCCCGTGGCGGGGCGCGTCAGGGGAGTGTCCCCTCATTCCCGCGCGCCCCGCTGACCCGTTCCTTGCAAAGCCGCCCTCTTTCCGCCCCGAAAGTCATCTGATGATCCGACCTGTCAAGCTGGCCTGCCGCCGCGTGTGGAAGATCTATGGCCCGCATCCCGAACGGCTGGTGGCAGCCGAGGCCCCTCTGGAGACGATCCGCGCCAGTGGCCATGTCGGCGCGGTGCGCGATGTCTCGCTTGAGGTGGGCGAGGGGGAAATCTTCGTCATCATGGGGCTTTCCGGGTCGGGCAAGTCGACGCTGGTGCGCTGTCTGTCGCGGCTGATCGAACCGTCGGGCGGAGAGATCCTTTATGACGGCGAGGATCTGCTGAAGGCCAGCCCAACCCGGCTGATCGAAATCCGGCGGCACCGGATGGGTATGGTGTTCCAGCATTTCGCGCTGTTGCCGCATCTGACGGTGCTGGAGAACGTGGCCTTTCCGCTGGAGGTGCAGGGCACGCCCCGTGCGGCGCGCGAGGTGCGGGCGCGCGAGGTGATCCAGCTGGTCGGCTTGCAGGGGCGCGAGGGGCATTTCCCGCGTCAGCTGTCGGGCGGGCAGCAGCAGCGGGTCGGCATTGCGCGGTCGCTGGCGGTGGAACCGGACCTGTGGTTCCTGGACGAACCCTTCAGCGCGCTGGACCCGCTGATCCGGCGCGAGATGCAGGATGAATTCCTGCGCATCCAGACCCAGCTGAAAAAGACGATTGTCTTCATCACCCATGATTTCGACGAGGCGATCCGGCTGGCCGACCGTATCGCCATCATGAAGGATGGCGCGCTGGTGCAGGTGGCGACGCCCGAGGATCTGGTGCTGGCCCCGGCGGACGATTACGTCCGCGCTTTCACGGCGCATGTGGCGCGGGCCAAGGTGGTGACGCTGGGCCGCATCGCGGCTCCGGGGGTGCCGGAGGCTGTGGCCGGAGAGTTGCCGGCATCGGCGCGGGTCGAATCCGTGGCCGAGCAGGTGGTTGCCGCCAATGCGCCCTTTGCGGTGCTGCGCGACGGCCAGCCCATCGGCCATGTCACGCCCGAGGCGGTGATTTCGGTGCTGGTGGGGCGCGGGGTATGAGCCTGTGGCGGATCATCTGGGCGGCACTTGCCGCCGCGGCGCTGGCTCTGGCGCTGCTGCTGCCCGAAGGCTGGATGTGGCCCGCCGAGGCGATGCGGCTGCCGCTGGCGGGTTGGATCAGCGCCGGGATGAACTGGCTGACCGATACGGCGGCCATCGGCCCGGTCAGTTTCCGCGATGTGACGCGGGGCTTCGCGGCCCTGGTCGAGGCCCCCTACGAGGCGGCAAAGGTGCTGCTGGTCGATGGCATCAAGGATGGGCCGGGGCGGCGGGCCGCGACCATCGTGCCGCCGCTGAGCTGGGTCGCGGTGACGGTGGCGGCGGTGGCGCTGGGCCATTACGCGCGCGATATCCGGCTGGGCCTGCTGGCGGGGGCGCTGATGATCTATCTGGCGGTCTTCGGCCAGTGGGATTCGGCGATGGTGACGCTGGCCTCGATCGTCATCGCCGTGCCTCTGGGCGTGGCGGGCGGGCTGGTGCTGGGCATTGCGGGCTGGCGCTGGCCTTTGGTCGAACGGGTGCTGTCGCCGGTGCTGGACCTGATGCAGACCATCCCGACCTTTGCCTATCTGGTGCCGGTGCTGGTGCTGTTCGGTTTCGGGCCCGTTGCGGCGCTGCTGGCGACGGTGATCTATGCGATGCCGCCGATGGTGCGGGTGACGATGGTGGCGCTGCGGGCGGTGCCGTCCGAGATCGTCGATTTCGCCAATATGGCGGGCTGCACGCCGGGCCAGAGGATGCGCAAGGTGATGCTGCCGGTGGCGCTGCCCGATCTGATGGTGGGCGTCAATCAGGTCATCATGCTCAGCCTGAACATGGTGATCATCGCCTCCATGATCGGGGCGGGGGGCCTGGGCGCGGATGTGCTGGCCAGCCTGCGTGCGCTGAAGATCGGGGCCGGGATCGAGGCGGGCCTGGCGATCACGGCGCTGGCCATCGTGCTGGACCGGCTGGGGCAGGCGCTGGCCGCCCGCGCGGGCCGGGCCGAGGTGAAAACGGGCAGCTGGGCCCGGCGGCATCCGCGCACGGTGCTGGTGCTGGCGGTGGCGCTGCTGACCGGGGCGCTGGGCTTCGTGCTGCCTGCGGTGCAGGACTGGCCGAAGGGTTGGACCGTGACGACGCGGACCTTCTGGGCCGATCTGATGGAATACATCAACATCCATTACTTCGATCAGCTTGAGGCCCTGCGCGTCTGGGTCCTGCAAAACCTGATGCTTCCGGTGAAGCGGTTCTTCTTTGCCCTGCCCTGGCCTTTCGTTCTGGGGGTGCTGGCGCTGGCCGGGTGGCGGCTGGGGGGCGGGCGGCTGGCGGCGCTGGTTGCGGCGCTGGGCCTGTTCATCGCGGTGACGGGCCTGTGGGAACAGGCGATGCTGACCGTCTACCTGTGCGGCCTGTCGGTGCTGATCGCCATGGCGCTGGGCGTGCCGCTGGGGATCTGGGCCGCGTCGGGCGAGGGGGCGGGCAAGGTGATCGGCGCGGTGGTCGATACGCTGCAGACGCTGCCCAGTTTCGTCTATCTGATCCCGGTGGTGATGCTGTTCCGGGTGGGCGATTTCAGCGCCATGGTGGCGGTGGTGCTGTTCGCGCTGGTGCCTGCGGTGAAATACACCGCGCATGGGTTGCGCTCGGTTCCGGCGGAACTGGTCGAGGCGGGCGTGGTGTCAGGTTGCACGCGGTGGCAGATCCTGTGGAAGATCAGGCTGCCGATGGCAGTGCCTATGATCCTGCTGGGGCTGAACCAGACCATCCTGCTGGCGCTGTCGATGCTGGTGATCACCGCGCTGGTCGGCACCCGCGATCTGGGGCAGGAGGTCTATTCCGCGCTGGCGACGGCGGATGTCGGGCGCGGACTGGTGGCGGGGCTGTCGGTGGCCGCCATCGCCATCATCGCCGACCGGCTGATCGGGGCGGCGGCGCAGGGCGCGAAGGCCCGGCTGGAGGGGGCAGCATGAGGGGGGGCTCATCGTCGCAGGTCGTGCGCTCTTCGCGGGCAGAACCGACGAGGCATGAAATGCCCGAGGAGGGCCGGGGATGACGCCCGAGGATCGCCTGCGCGCGCTGACCTGCTGGTCCGGCCCGATCGAGGTGGAGCCCTTGGGCGGTGGTATCACCAACCGCAATTTCCTGGTGCGCGAAGGCACCCGCCGCGTGGTGGTGCGGATCGGCGATGACATTCCGGTGCATCAGATCCTGCGGTTCAACGAACTGGCGGCGTCGCAGGCGGCCCATGCGGCCGGGGTTTCGCCCCCGGTGCTGCATCACGAACCCGGCGCGTTGGTGATCGGCTTTGTCGAGGGGCGGACGCTGGCGGCGGAAGACCTGCGCCAGCGCGGGATGCTGGAGCAGGCGCTGGCGCTGGTGGCGCGGGCGCATCGCGACATCCCGGCCCATCTGCGCGGCCCGTCGCTGGTGTTCTGGGTGTTCCATGTGCTGCGCGATTATGCCGGCACCTTGCGCGACGGGGCGTCGCGGCATCTGGGGTTGTTGCCCGGCCTGCTGGAGGATGCGGCGCGATTGCAGGCGGCCGTGGGGCCGGTGGATCTGGTCTTTGGCCACAATGACCTGTTGCCCGCCAATTTCCTGCATGACGGCGCGCGGCTGTGGCTGATCGACTGGGATTATGCCGGCTTCAACTCTCCCCTCTTCGATCTGGGCGGGCTGGCGGCGAACAACGCTCTGACCGCGGAGGATGAGGGCTGGATGCTGGCCGCCTATTACGGCCGCAACCCGGATGCGGCGCTGTGGCGGGCCTATCGCGCGATGAAGGCGGCGGCGGCGCTGCGCGAGGCGATGTGGTCGATGGTGTCGGAGATCCACTCCGATCTCGATTTCGATTTCGCCGCCTATACGGCGACCAATCTTTCCACCTATCGCGCGGCGCTGGCCGCCTTTGAGGACGAACATGGCTGAGCTTCCCTCAACCGCAAGGGCGGTGATCATCGGCGGCGGCATCGTCGGCTGTTCGGTGGCCTATCATCTGGGGAAACTCGGCTGGACCGATACCGTGCTGCTGGAGCGGAAAAAGCTGACCTCGGGCACCACGTTCCATGCCGCGGGGCTGGTGGGGCAGTTGCGCACATCGGCCAATATCACGCAGCTTCTGGGGCATTCGGTGGCGCTGTATCGCACGCTGGAGCAGGAAACCGGGCTACAAACCGGCTGGAAGATGAACGGCGGGCTGCGGCTGGCCTGCAATGCCGAACGCTGGACCGAGGTGAAGCGGCAGGCGACCACGGCGCATTCCTTCGGGCTGGAGATGCACCTTCTGACCCCGAAAGAGGCGCAGGAGCTGTGGCCGCTGATGACCATCGACGATCTGGTCGGCGCGGCCTATCTGCCGACCGACGGGCAGGCCAACCCTTCGGACATCACGCAATCCTTGGCCAAAGGCGCGCGGATGGCGGGGGTGAAGATCTTCGAGGATACGCCGGTGACGCGGGTGATTGTCGAGGATGGCCGCATCCGGGGGGTGGAGACGCCTTTCGGCACCGTGGACTGCGAAAAGGTGGTCTGCTGCGCGGGCCAGTGGACGCGCGATCTGGCGGGATCGGTCGGGGTGAACGTGCCGCTGGTTTCGGTCGAGCATCAGTACATGATCACCGAGCGGATCGAAGGGGTGACGCCCGGCCTGCCGACGCTGCGCGACCCCGACCGGCTGACCTATTGGAAGGAAGAGGTCGGCGGGCTGGTCTGGGGCGGCTATGAGCCGAACCCGAAGCTGTGGGCGACGGGCGGCATCCCGCAAGGCTTCCATTTCGAGACCCTGACCCCGGACTGGGAGCATTACGAACAGTTCATGGAGAATGCCATCGCGCGGGTGCCGGCGCTGGCCACGGCGGGGGTGAAGCAGCTTCTGAACGGGCCCGAGAGTTTCACGCCCGACGGCAATTTCATTCTGGGCGAGGCGCCCGAGTTGCGGAATTTCTACGTCGGTGCCGGGTTCAACGCCTTCGGCATCGCGTCGGGCGGCGGTGCGGGCATGGCGCTGGCGGAATGGGTGGCGACAGGGGAACCGCCCTTCGATCTGTGGCCGGTCGACATCCGCCGTTTCGGCGGCGTGCATCGCGGCATCGACTGGGTGCGCGAGCGGACGGTGGAAGCCTATGGCAAGCATTACACGATTGCCTGGCCGTCCGAGGAGATGACATCCTGCCGCCCGGTCCGCCGCAGCCCGCTTTATGCGCATCTGACGGCGGCGGGGGCATGCTTCGGTGAAAAGCTGGGGTGGGAGCGGCCGAACTGGTTTGCCGATCTGGCGGCGGGCGAGCAGCCGGTGGACCGCTATTCCTATGGCCGCCCCGGCTGGTTCGGCGCGGTGGCGCGGGAACACAAGGCGGCGCGCGAGGCGGCGGTGCTGATCGACCAGACCTCTTTCGCCAAGTTCCGGCTGAAGGGGCCGGGGGCCTTGCGCGACCTGAACCGGATCGCGGCGGGCAATGTCGACCGGCCGGTGGGCGCGCTGGTCTATACCCAGATGCTGAACCGCAAGGGCGGCATCGAATGCGATCTGACCGTGGCGCGGCTGGCGGGGGACGAATTCTACATCACCACCGGCACCGGCTTTGCCACCCATGATTTCGACTGGATCAGCCGCAACCTGACCGGGGATTGCGCCTTGTCGGATGTCACCTCGGGGTCGGCGGTGCTGAGCCTGATGGGCCCGCAGGCGCGGGCGATCCTGTCGGCGGTGTCGGGGGATGACCTGTCGAATGACGGGTTCCGCTTTGGGTCGGCGCGGTGGATTTCGGTGGCGAAATGCCCGGTGCTGGCGCTGCGCGTGACCTATGTCGGAGAGCTGGGCTGGGAGCTGCATGTCCCGGTGGAATATGCGGTGACGGTCTATGAGGCGCTGATGCGGGCCGGGGCCCCGCTGGGGCTGGTCAATGCCGGATACCGCGCGATCGAAACCCTGCGGCTGGAGAAGGGCTATCGCGCCTGGGGGGCGGAAATCGGGCCGGACCATACCCCGGTCGAGGCGGGGCTGGCCTGGGCGGTGAAGATGAAATCCAACCTGGATTTCATCGGCCGCGAAGCGGTGCAGGCCCAGCGGGCGGGCGGGGTGAAGAAATGGCTGGCCACCTTCACCGCCGCGCCGGATGTGGTGCTGCTGGGCCGCGAGACGATCTATCGCAACGGGCAGCGAGTGGGCTGGCTGTCCTCGGGCGGGCATGGCCATACCGTCGGCAAGGCGATCGGCATGGGCTATGTCCGGCAGGCCGGGGGCGTGACCGAGGATTTCGTGCGCTCAGGGACCTATGAGCTGGAAGTGGCCAGCGCGCGGGTGCCGGCAAAGGTGCATCTGGAGCCGCTCTACGATCCGGCGGGGGCGCGGGTGAAGGCGTAGCCGGGGAGGGCACCCCCCGCGACCTTGTTTTGCCTGAACCGATGGCGCGCCCATGGGCGCACCCTCTTTGGGTATTTGGGCAAAGATGAAGTTCACTTGCGGTCGGCTTCGGCGCGCAGCTGGCCCATCAGATCGTCCAGCGCTTTCTGGTAGCGGGCGTCCTTCAGTCGGCCGTCGCCGTCGAAGGCATTGCCGCTGTCGGCCACCAGAACCTCGGGTCCGGTCAGCAGGCGGGGCTGGAACGGGGTCAGCATCAGCCGCAGCGCGAATTGCGACCTGTCGCCGCCGCCGCGCCCGCCCGCGGCCGAGATCACGGCGACCGGCTTCGACTTCCACGGGTTGCCCTTGACCCGGCTGACCCAGTCGAGCGCGTTCTTCACCACGCCGGGCGGGGCCTTGTTGTATTCCGGGCAGGCGATCACCACGGCATCGGCGGCGGCGATCTGGTCGGCAAGGGTCTGGACCGCGGCGGGAATCCCCTCGTCGGTTTCCAGATCGCCGTCATAGAGCGGCAGGCGCAGGTCGGCCTCGGTCTGGGTTGCGGGGCCAAAGGCGGCCCGCGCCTGGGCCAGCAGCAGCCGGTTGGTGGAGCCTGCGCGCAGGGCACCGGGAATGCCGAGAAGGGTAAGCATGGATCATCCTTTCAGGAGGAACTCGGGCGTCAGAACAGGCCAAGGAGCCAGGGGGCGAGAAGGGCGGTCAGGATGGCGTTCAGTGCCATGCCAAGACCGGCGAAGGCCCCCGCGACCGGATGGACCTGAAAGGCGCGGGCGGTGCCGATGCCGTGGCTGGCCACGCCGGTGGCAAAGCCACGCGCCCGCCAGTCCCTGAGCCGCAAGAGGTTGAGGAGCGGGGTTGCGACCACGGCCCCGGTGATGCCGGTCAGGATCACCAGAACGGCGGTCAGGGTGGGCGAGCCGCCAAGGCTTTCCGCAATGCCGATGGCGACGGGGGCGGTGGCGGCCTTGGGGGCGAGGGTGGCCAGCAGGGTGGCATCCGCGCCTGTGGCGCTGGCGATGGCCAGCGTGGTCAGGATGGCCGTGACCGACCCGGCCAGCAGCGCTGCGAGGACGGGCAAGAGCGCGCGCCGCAGCCGGGGCAGGTTCAGCGCCAGCGGCACGGCCAGCGCCACCGTGGCAGGACCCAGCAGGAAATGCACGAACTGCGCACCTTCGAAATAGGTGGCATAGGGGGTTCCGGTGGCCCAGAGCAGCGCGCCCAGCAGGGTAACGGCAATCAGCACCGGATTGACCAGAGGCAGCCGGTTGGCGGCGCGGAAGCAGGCGTCGCCAATGGCATAGGCGGCCAGTGTCGCGGTCAGCCAAAGCAGCGGGCCACGGCTGAGGTAGCTCCAGATATCCGTAAAGTCAGTCATCTGCCGTGTCCGATCCGGTCAGGCGGGCCACGGCGGCAAAGGTCAGCGCACCGACGGCGATGGCCGCCACGGTCGAGACGGCGATGGCCAGCACCAGCCCCGGCCCCATGGCCCCAAGGGCCGAAAGATGGCCGACCACCCCCACGCCTGCGGGCACGAACAACAGCGAGAGATGGGACAGGATGCCTTCGGCCAGCGGGCGCATCAGGGCCATCAGCCGGGGCGAGAGGGCAAGGGCGCAGGTCAGCGCCACCATGCCGAGGACGGGGCCGGGCAGCGGCAGCGACAGGGCGCGGGCGGTGGCTTCACCGGCCAGCTGGAAGGCAAGCAGAAGGGTAAGGGCCTGGATCATGCTGCCCAGCCTAGAGCCTGTCCGGCAAAGTGGAAACCGGTTTTGGCGAAAGCCGGATGGCCGCCAGCGCCCCCGAACCTGGCGGGCGTTTCTGACGGCAAAGAGGGCAGAAAAGGACCGGGGCAGAGCCGTGGCCCTGCCCCGCTGTGCAGGGGTGTCAGCCGGTCGTGACCGCTGCTGCGCGGGGTGCCGAGAAATGCTTGCGGTTCAGCAGGATAACCAGGGCGATCATCGCCAGTTGTGCGGCCATGGCCAGGCCCGATACCGCCCAGTAGGCCGCCGAGAACTTGGCCAGCAGCCCCGCGCCGACCAGCCCCTTGTTGATCCAGAATTGCAGGATCACCGCAAGGCCGACGCCAGGGCAAACAAGGCCGTAAGAGCCCGCCGAAGTCTCGGCCCCGGTGACGAAGCGGCGCAGGTAGCCGTGGTTGCGGGCGACCGACAGGCCAAGCCCGAGGAAGGCGAGTTGCACCGACAGCAGCGCCGTCAGCAGCCACAGATCGTCTCCGGGCGCGGTGTGGCTGCCGAAATGGCTGTGCAGCCCGTGATTCTGCCGCAGCATCAGGATGCCGAGGACGGCCATCAGCGGCACGATGTTCATCAAGGTCGGGATGCCGTCGACAGCGGCCCCGTGTTGCAGCAGGGCCGCCAGCCCCAGAGCCACCCCGACGGCCGCCCAGAGTGCGGCGAGGATCAGAAGGATGGTCGAAAGGATCAGCGCGACGCCCGCAACGGCGGGATTGGCCGAGAGGGCGGCGGCGGCGGACATGCCGACACCGATCATGCCGAGGGCAAAGGCGGGCTGAACCTGCGCGAACGATCCGTTCTTCGACCAGTCAAAGCGGCCGGGAACCGAAAGGCGGGCGATATGCGCCCCGGCCATGCGCAGGGTCATGACGGCCAGCAAGGCAAAGGTCAGCAGGGCGGCGGGAAAGAGGTATTCGATCAGGCTCCACAGGCCGGGCACGAAGGCAAGGCCCATCGAGAAGCTGACATTGACCGTCATCGCCAGCATCAGGGGCAGTCCGAACAGCTGGCTGCCGCCGTTGGAATTGCGCAGGGTTTCATGGGCGGGGCTGCGGCGGAAGGCGGCGTACTGGCCGAGATTCCAGATCATCGAGCGCAGATGCAGCAGGCCGAAAAGCCCCAGCCCGGCCATTGCTGCGAAGATCATGGTCTGGCTGACGGGATTGCCCTTGCTCCAGGCGGCGGCGATGTCCTCGAACACCGGAACGGGCTGGCCGGGATGCGGAACCCACATGTACAGCCAGAGAAAGAACGTGACCGCAAGGCCGCCATAGCCGAGAGCGGCCAGGAAATACTGCGGGGACCAGGTGTCGGCGGGACGGGCGGGCATCGGAGCCTCCTTGATATAAATTCACAAATATGAATATGATTGTGTGACAGCGTATGGTCAAGGCCCTGCCGGGCCGGTCGGATGCGGCGGGCTGACGCGGGATGCAGGCGGGCGGGAGGCTGGCTGAAGGGTTCAGGTCTGGAGTCTGTCCGACGCTGACAGAAGCGCCGGACCGCCTCTGGCTTCTTCGTGGTCGCGCGTCTTTCGCCTAAACCGGAGTCCACTTTTGGCGGACATGCTCCAAGGATTCTGCCCGGAAAGGATGACTCGCGGCTCAGTCCACCGCGCGGCGATAGGTGATCGAGGTGGGTCGGTCATAACCGGGATGCGCGGTGCGGGCGGTTTCTACAAAGCCCAGGGCGACAAAGGTGGCTTGGTTCCCGGCCAGTTCAACCCTGGTTTCGAGTTCGAGACCGGGCAGGCCGAGGGCGCGGGCGCGACTTTCAGCAAGGTCGATCAGGGCGCGGGCCAACCCCTTGCGGCGGTGGTCGGCGGCGACGGCCAGCTTGCCGATATACAGCGCGTCGGCCTTTGGGGTGAGGATGACACAGGCGTGGGGCGGGTGTCCGATGGCCCAGATCTCGGCGGTGCGGGACTGGGCCGCGAGCGTTTCGGCGGTGAGCCGCAGCATCGAGGATGGGGGGTCGATCCGGCCCTGCATGAAGGAGAATTCGGTCTGGATCAGCGACAGGAGCGTGGCCCAGTCATAGGGAGCAAGGCATTGATAAGGCGTCATTTGCGTGGCAGGTCGTCGGAAAGGTGGACCCAGGGCAGTTGCTCGTCGGTATGGACGTGGCTTTGCGGGGCATAGGTCCCTGGGTGGTCGAGCGTGGCGGCGTAGAAATGCGTCTCGTCCGGGTAGCGGCTGGAGCGGTAGGTCATCTGGGTGCCGCAAATGGGGCAGAAGTCCCGATGAGTGCCGGGAGAGGACTGATAGGTTGCCGGGCGCGCGCCGGTCCAGCGCCATTGCCCGTTGGCAATGCCGAAGAACGAGGTGAAGGGCGACGCGGTGGCGCGGCGGCAGCTGTCGCAATGGCAATGCGCCTGCCAAAGGGGCGCGGCGGTGCAAAGGTAGGTGACAGCGCCGCACAGGCAGCGGCCGGTGAAGGGGGGTGTCATGGCGGCCTCCTGTCCGGGCATCGGACGGTGCGTTGCGGTCCGGTGCAACGGCTTGCCGGCATGTTGACCTCAACCGGCTGAAAAGCAATAAAAATCCGGGTATGTTCTGCGTATGGCCAAGGTATGATCCACGTATGGCTGACGTATGGCTGAAGCGGCCCGGCTTGTCATCGCCCCGCCGGTGCGATGAGGCCGGTGGTCAGGCGGGAGGGCAAGCGGAGGGCAGGCGCAGGCGGATAAGCCCGTGGCCGCGACCGAGGGCGATGCGGCGCTGGAGGCGCAGATGGACGAGGCAAAGGGGCGAGAGGCTGGTGTCGAAGCGGGGGTTTTGCACCCCCGCGGGCGAATGAAGACATTCGCCCTTCCCCCGCAGGATATTTGGAGAAGGGAAAGACCGGGCAGCGGCAGGCGGGGGTGTGGATCGCAACATCTTGGGGATAAACCTGCCTGATACCGCCATCTCTTGAGGCGGTGACTTGACGGAGGCGGGGTTTTGCCGACCATGGGGGTTTCACGAGTCGTCATGGCTCAGTCGGGGGCTCAGACGGGGGCAAGGTGCGGTTTACCAAGCTGCGGTTGAACGGGTTCAAGTCTTTCGTGGACCCCACGGATCTGGTGATCCATGACGGGCTGACCGGGGTGGTCGGCCCGAACGGCTGTGGCAAGTCCAACCTGCTGGAGGCTTTGCGCTGGGTGATGGGCGAGAACCGCCCGACGGCGATGCGCGGCGGCGGGATGGAGGATGTTATCTTCAACGGTGCCGCGACGCGGACGGCGCGGAACTTTGCCGAAGTCTCGCTGGTGATCGACAATCAGGACCGGCTGGCGCCCAGCGGATTCAACGATGCCGACCAGATCGAGATCGTGCGCCGGATCACGCGGGATGCCGGATCGGCCTACAAGGCGAATGCCAGGGATGTGCGGGCGCGCGACGTGCAGATGCTGTTCGCCGATGCCTCGACCGGGGCGCATAGTCCGGCGCTGGTGCGGCAGGGGCAGATTTCCGAGCTGATCAACGCCAAGCCCAAGGCGCGGCGGCGGGTGCTGGAGGAAGCGGCGGGGATCAGCGGGCTTTATGCGCGGCGGCATGAGGCGGAGCTGAAGCTGGCAGGCACCGAGCAGAACCTGCTGCGTGTGGATGACGTGCTGGAGCAGCTGGCGCAGCAGCTGTCGGTGTTGACCCGGCAGGCCAGGCAGGCGGCGCGCTACCGCGAGATCGGCGAGGAATTGCGGCTGGCCGAGGGGATGCTGCTGTGGCGGCGCTGGCGCGAAGCAGATGAGGCGCGCGGGATCGCCGAGGGCGCGTTGCGCGAGCGGCTGGTGGCGGCGTCTCAGGCCGAAGGGGCGGCCCGCGAGGCCGCGCGTCTGCGCGAGGCGGCCGAGGCGGTGCTGCCGGGGCGGCGCGAGGAAGAGGCGATTGCGGCGGCGGTGTTGCAGCGGCTGGCGTTGCAGCGTGATGCGCTGGGCGACGAGGCGGCGCGGGCGGCGCAGCGGATCGAGCAGCTGGTGGCGCGGATCGCGCAGCTGGGGGCCGATCTGGAGCGCGAGGCCGGGCTGAACCGCGATGCGGGCGAGGTGATCGGGCGGCTGGACTGGGAGATCGAGCAGGTTGCCCGCGCCCATGACGGCCATGACGAGCGGCTGGCCGAGGCGGCGGAGGCGGCGCGCGAGGCCGGGGTTGTGCTGGCGGAGCGGGAGACCCTGCTGAGCGAGGCGACCGAGGATGCGGCGCGGCTGGCGGCACGGCACCAGTCGGCGGCGCGGATGGTGCAGGATACCGCGGTGACGCTGGAGCGCGCCGAGGCCGAGGCCGGGCGCGCGCGCGATGCGGTCGGGGGGGCCGAGGCCGCCTTGACCGCCGCGGTTGAGGGGTATGAGACGGCGGGCGAGGCGCGGGAGGCGGCGGCAGAGCTGGTGGAGCGCACCGAAGAGGCGCTGGCCAGCGCCGAGGAGGCGCGCGGCGAGGCGCAGCTGCGCGAGGCCGAGGCGCGGTCTGTCCGGTCCGAGGCCGAGGGCGAGGCATCGGCGCTGCGGGCCGAGGTGCAGGCGCTGGCGCGTCTGGTGGAGCGCGAGGCGCAGGCCGGGCATCAGCTTCTGGACCGGCTGGTGGTGGAGCCGGGCTATGAAAAGGCGCTGGGGGCAGCGCTGGCCGATGACCTGCGCCAGCCCGAGGTGGCGGCGGGGGAGCGCTCGGGCTGGGGCGTGCTGGAACCCTATGTGACGCCGCAGGCGCTGCCCGAGGGCGTGACGCCGCTGGCGGCCCATGTCGAGGCGCCCGGTGTGCTGGCGCGGCGGCTGAGCCAGATCGGGCTGGTGGGGCGCGAGGATGGATTCCGGTTGCAGCCGGATCTGAAGCCGGGGCAGCGGCTGGTGTCGCCGGAGGGCGACCTGTGGCGCTGGGATGGATTCCGGGCCGGGGCCGAGGATGCGCCTTCGGCGGCGGCCTTGCGGTTGCAGCAGCTGAACCGGCTGGTGCAGCTGAAGCGCGACCTTGAGGACGTGGCGGCCACGGCGGATGGCGCGCGGCAGGCGCATGAAGCCTTGCAGGCGCGGCTGGCCGATCTGGCCCGCGCCGACCAGCTGGCGCGCGAGGCGCGGCGGGCGGCGGATCAGCGGCTGGCCGAATCCGACCGGGCGGCGGCGCGGGCCGAGGCGGACCGAAGCATTGCCGGGGGCAAGCTGGAGGCGGCGAAGCTGGCCGTGGCGCGGTTCGAGGATGAGGCGATGGCGGCGCGCGGCCGTCTGCGCGAGGCCGAGGCGGCTTCACGGGATCTGCCGGATCTGGAGGCGGCGCGCGACCGGGTGGAGGCGGCGAAAGTGGCGGTGGAGGCGGCGCGGATCGCCATGCTGACCCGGCGGTCGGGCCATGACGAAGTGCGCCGCGAGGGCGAAGCGCGGGTGCGGCGGCGGCAGGAGGCGATGAAGGAGCTGTCGGGCTGGAAGCACCGGCTGGAGACGGCCGAGCGCCGGTCGGCCGAACTGGCGGACCGCCGGGCCGAGGCCGAGGACGAACTGGCCGAGGCGCGGGAGGCCCCCGAAGATATCGCCGCGCGGCGCGAGGATCTGGTCGAGGCCATTGACGCCGCCGAAACCCGGCGGGCGGCGGCGGCCGAGGCGCTGGCCCTGGCCGAGGCGGGCTTGCGCGAGGCGGCCCTGGCCGAGCGCGAGGCCGAGCGACTGGCCGGCGAGGCGCGGGAAGGCAAAGCGCGGGCCGAGGCGCGAGTGGATGCCGCGCGCGAAGCGGTGGCGGCGGCGGCCGAGCGGATCGCCGAGGAGGACGACCGCACGCCGCAGGATCTGCTGGCCAGCCTGAAGCTGGACCCGGACCGGATGCCCGATGCCGAGGCGCTGGATACCGATGTGCAACGGTTGAAACGGCAGCGCGAGGCGCTGGGCGCCGTGAACCTGCGCGCCGAAGAGGACGCCAGGGCGGTGGATGCAGAGTATACCGCCCTGGCGACCGAAAAATCCGATCTGGAAGAGGCGGTGAAGAAGCTGCGGGCGGGAATCGCCGGGCTGAACAAGGAAGGGCGCGAACGCCTGCTGACGGCCTTCGAGCAGGTCAACGCCAATTTCGGCCAGCTGTTCACCCATCTGTTCGGCGGCGGCGAGGCCCGGCTGGTGCTGGTGGAATCCGATGACCCGCTGGAGGCGGGGCTGGAGATCATGTGCCAGCCCCCCGGCAAGCGGCTGGCGACGCTGTCGCTGCTGTCGGGCGGCGAGCAGACCCTGACCGCGCTGGCGCTGATCTTCGGGGTGTTCCTGGCCAATCCGGCACCGATCTGCGTGCTGGACGAGGTGGATGCGCCTTTGGACGACGCGAACGTCACCCGGTTCTGCGACATGATGGACGAGATGACCCGGCGGACCGAGACGCGGTTCCTGGTGATCACCCATCATGCAGTGACGATGGCGCGGATGGACCGGTTGTTCGGGGTGACGATGGCCGAACAGGGGGTCAGCCAGCTGGTCAGCGTCGATCTGAAGCGGGCCGAGGCGCTGGTGGCATGATTGCCGACATGGCGGCGGCGCTGCGGGCCGCCGGTTATCCCGGTGTCGAGGCCGAGGGACAGGTGGTCTTTGCCCGGCTGTCGGCCAGCGGGGCCGAATTTCGGGCCGATCCTGACGGCGGGGGCTGGATGCTGTCGCTGTGCTGGCCGGTGCGGGCGACCGCCGCGCAGACGGCGGGCTGGACCGCGGCGCATCCGGGCGGAACGCTGGATATCTGGCAGGGCGAGACGCGGCTGCGGATGCGGGCGGCTGGGTCGGCCGATCTGCCGCGTTGGGCGGCGCTGGCCGAAGCTGCCGTGGTGGCGATGTCGGGCTGGCGGCGGGTGCAGCGGGCACCGGGCGAAGGGATGTAGGCCGGGGGCATTGGCCGGGCGTGGTTTACGGCCCGTTTACCCGAATCGGGCAAGAACAAGGCATGAACATTCGCCTTGAGGTCTGCAATGAACGGAATTCTTGCGGTGTCGGCGGCCGTCGCGGCCGCCTGGTTTTCACTGGTTGGCGCGGCAGAGCCTGCGGCGGGGCACTGGCAGCGGCCGTCACTGTTGCAGCGTTTTCCATAAGAAGGCTCATCGTCGCCCTGCGGGCGCTCTTCGCTTGGGCAGCATGGCGGCGGGCCGGATCAGGACAGGCGGGCGATCTGCTGGCGCAGGGCGAGATCGGCCTCGATCAGCCGGCCATCGTCGCGCAGAAGATTGGCGGTATCGGCGGTCAGGCGCTGGGTGCGGTCGTAGAAGAACGAGATTTCCTGCGGACCGGCGGCGGCAAGATGGGCCTGAAGCGCGGGGTGATACTGATAGGCCCCACGGGTCAGGCGGAAGGGCAGCGCCCGGAGCCAGTCCTCGCGGTCCTGGGCGTGGAAATGCAGGAGCGGCAGGCGGCGGTCGAACGGCGGGCCTGGCAGGCGTTCGCCGTTCAGGAAAGCCCCGTGCAGCCGGGGAGACAGGCCGGGAATGCCGGTGCGGAAAAAGCTTTTGCCATTGGTATGCGACAGATGGCCTTCGGGCAGGATGTCGGCATAGGCCCCCAGCACGGCCCTGCGCAGATGGGCGAAGCGCGGTTTCAGCGCGCCGCGGAACTGCCGGGCGGTGAAGATGTCGTCCGGCAGGGCGGGATCGTGCATCGCCTCATAGGGTTCCATCCGAAGGGTCGGCTGGTCCGGCGGCACCGCGCCGAGGATCTCGGCCACCGGGATCACCGGGTGAAGGAATTCGTCCACGTCGACATGCCCGATCCAGGGCAGGCGACAGGCCCGCCAGGCGGCCTGGGCGTTGCGGGACTGCCGGTTCTGGTGTCGGTCTGGGCGCGATCCGGCGGCGGCCCAGCGGATGTCATCGCAGCGGACGGGCGTGACCTGCGGCCAGCGCGAGACCATGTCGAAGGCGGGATCTTCGGGGTCGTCGAAATAGAGCCAGATCCGGGCGGCCCCAAGGCCAAGATGATGGGCGACGAAGGCGGCAACCTTTTCCGGCGGTGCCTTGACGGTGGAAACGAGGCCCCATTCCACACCCGTAGCCATGGCCGACTAAAGCGCCTCCAGCAGGGCGAGCGTCGGCCAGGCATCGGCCGGAAGGCCAAGGCGGCGCTGCTCCTTCTGCACGGCATCGCGGGTGCCGGCGCCCAGGATGCCGTCGATCTTGCCGACATCATGGCCCAGCGCCTGAAGCTTTTGCTGAAGCCGCTTCATCTCGTCCTGCGACAGCGCCGGATCGGGATTGCCCGCCGCATAGGGGGCGGCGCCTTCGATCCGGTTGGCGAAATAGGCGGCGGTCAGGACATAGGTGAAGCTCTGGTTCCAGTCGAACAGCACGCGGAAATTCGGCCAGGCAAGGAAGGCCGGACCCTTGCGCCCCTGCGGCAGAATCAGCGTGCCGGACAGACCGGCGGGCAGTTTGCCTTCGCGCGGCGCGACGCCAAGCGCGGCCCAGGCCTCGGCCGGCTGTTCGGTGTGCAGGCCCGACAGCGACCAGTCCAGCCCGTCGGGCACGGTCACTTCGGTCAGCCAGGGTTCCCCCGGCCGCCAGCCATGGTGGTGCAGCATGTTGGCCCCGGACAACAGCGCATCGGGGGCCGAAGTCTTCAGCCGGACATGGCCGTCGCCATCGCCGTCGATGCCACGGTTCAGGATGTCCCAGGGCAGCATCTGGACCATGCCGATTTCGCCCGCCCAGGCGCCGGTGGTATCCAGCGGGAAATCTCCGGCGGCATGCAGGGCGATGGCGGCGAAGATCTGCGGCTGGAACAATTCGGGGCGGCGGCAGTCATGCGACAGGGTGAGCAGTGCGTTGCGGGTGTTGAAATCGCCCTGGACCTGGCCGAAATCGGTCTCGAAGGCCCAGAAGGCCAGAAGGATGCCGCGCGAGGTGCCGTAATCGGACTCGGCCTTCGTGAAGACCCCATCCAGCGCATCGGATTTGGCGCGGGCGGTGGCCAGGCGCTGCTTCGAGATCAGCGACTGCGAGAATTCCAGAAAGGTCTTGCGGAACACGCCCTGCGAGCGGTCGGCCTTCAGCACCTTCTGGTCAACCCGCGCACCCCGGAAAAAGGCGTTCACCGCCTCGGGCGGCAGACCCTGCGCCGTGGCTTCGGCAGCCATGGCATCCAGGAAGGCCGGGAAGTCTCCGCCGCAGGGGGCGGCAGCGGCAGCGGCAGGGGCGGCGGCGGCAGCGAGTGCTGCAAGAAGGGGAAGGACGCGCATGGCGTCAGGTTAGGGCGCAAAGGGCCGCAAGGGCAAGCACCGCGGCCAGCATCCCGGCCCAGGTCCGCCACAGCGCGCGGACGGCGGCGTCGATGTCATCGGCCCCCGGATCGCGGCGGCCTTCGGGCCAGACCCAGGGATAATCGGTCATCACGCCGTTGTAGCTGCGTGGCCCCGCCAGGGCGACATTCAGCACCGGGGCCAGAACGGATTCGGGCCAGCCCGCATTGGGGCTGCGGTGCTTCACGGCGTCGCGCAGCACCGGGCGCGGATCGACCCAGCCATGGGTCAGCGCGATGAGAAGGGCGGTCAGCCGGGCCGGGATCAGGTTCAAAAGATCGTCCCAGCGCGCCGGGGCCCAGCCGAAATCGCGGTGCCGGGGGGTCAGATGGCCGACCATGCTGTCGGCGGTATTGGCGAATTTGTAGACCAGGAGGCCGGGCAGGCCGAGGGTGAGATACCAGAAGGCGGGGGCGACGACGCCATCGGACAGGTTTTCGGCCGCGGATTCGATGGCGGCGCGGGCGACATCGGGTTCGCGCATCGGCGCGATGTCGCGGCCGACGATCAGCGCGACGGCGGCCTTGCCGTCGGCAAGGCTGCGGCGCAGGCCGGTGGCGACGGCGCGGACGTGATCGGCAAGGCTGCGTTGGGCCAGCAGGATGGCCACGGTCAGGCATTCGATCAGGCCATGGTCGGGGATGAGGTGGATCAGCCAGCCGAGCGTGGCCGCAAAGGCGGCAAGGGCCGCGGTCATCAGGGTGCCCGCCAGTTTGGCGGCGGGCGGGCGGTTGAAGCGGCGGTCCAGTGCGGCGATCAGTCGGCCCATCAGCGTGGCCGGATGCGGCAGGCGGCGCCAGAGCCAGTCCGGCTCGCCGAAGAGGGCATCGAGAATCAGGGCGAAGGCGAGAATCGGAGCTGTCATGGCCGCGATGCATCCCGGTTCCGGGCGCGGGCGCAAGAGGGCGGTTCAACCTGTGGGTGTCGCGCGCTGCGGCAAAACAGTCACGCTGGCTTCACAATTCTGCAACAGGGCTGCGGCATCAAGGGCTTGCCTTGATTTTAACCAGTTCCGCCCGAGGATGAAGGCAAGGAGGACGCCGCGATGCTGGAGTTTCTGCCGAAAGAGGTGCGTGAGGGACTGGACGCTGCGCGGAAGCGCGAGCAGCGCAGGCGGTCGCGGCTGCATGTGCAGGTGGGCGAGGCGGTCTATCCGGTCGTGCGGTTCTGGGCGGATGGCTTTGCGCTGGACGGCGATCTTGCGCCGGGGCGGTTGCGCGGGCTGGTCGATCTGTACGACGGGCCGCGGCACATGCTGCAATGCCTGATCGTGGCCTCGACAGCGGAAAACGGCGAACTTGTCTGCGATTTCAAGCGGGCAACCCCGGTGGCAGACCGGGCGGCGGCGGATTTCTGGCGCGGCGAGAATGCGCCGGTGGGCTATCTGCCACGGGCCTGAGCCGGGGCTGGTCTTGGGCCCCCCGAACCCGCAGGAGTTTCAGGGACAGATGAAAGGCCCCGGCTTCAGGGGCGGATTTCGACCAGGGTGCCGATCGGGGCGTGGTCCCAGATTTCGCGCATCCGGGCGTTGGTCAGGGCGATGCAGCCGGCGGTCCAGTCGCCGGGCACTTGCAGCGGTTCGGCCAGGCCGTTGGGCTGACCGTGGATCATGATGTCGCCGCCGGGGGAATAGCCGCCGGCACGGGCGCGGGCGATGTCGTCGGGCTGCGGGTAATCGAGGCCGAGCGAGAGGTGATAGCGCGAGCCTTCATTGCGGCGGTCGATGTGGAAGCTGCCTTCGGGGGTGCGGCCGTCGCCTTCGCGGATCTTGTCGCCTTGCGGCGCAAAGCCCAGCGCCATGGGCCAGATGCGGACGGCTTCGCCGTTCTGGTACAACGTGATGCGGCGGGCGGATTTCTCGATCAGGATCCGGTCGAGCGGGCCGGACAGCGCGGGTTCGGGCCGGTCAGGCGGCGGGGTCGGCGGGCGCAGCCAGAGCGCCGCCCCCGCGCCGAGCAGCGCCGCAAGGCAGAGGACGGAGAAGAGGCGGGCCATCACGCGCATCGCGGCAGGTTAGGGCCGCGGGGCGGACCGGCAAAGGGCAAGTTGCGGCACGTTTGCGTTACTGCAGGTCGGAGAACGCCTTTTGCAGCCGCGCCACCGCCTCGGCCACCTGGGCGCGCGGGGTGGCGAGGTTGAAGCGCAGGAAGCTTTCGCCGCCCTTGCCAAAGCTGCTGCCGTAGTTGGTGGCGATCTTCGCCTCTTTCTCGACCCGTGCGATGAAATCGGCGGCTGTCATGCCGGTATTGGCGAAATCGACCCAGGCAAGATAGGTCGCGTCAAGCGGCATGGATTTCAGGCCGGGGATGGCGGCGATGCCTTGATCGAACAGGCGGCGGTTGCCGTCGAGATAGGCCATCAGCCCGTCGACCCATTTTGCCCCTTCGGGCGAATAGGCGGCCGTCACCATGTGCATGCCGAAGGAATTGGGCGAAAGGCCAAGGGCGGCCATGCGGTCGGCAAAGCGTTTGCGCAGCGCGGGGTCCGCGATGATGACATTGCCGGTATGGCTGCCGGCGATATTGAAGGTCTTGGTCGCGGCGGTCATCATCACCAGCCGGTCGGCGATGCCGGGCGCGGCCAGCGGCATGATGGTGTGTTTGTGGCCGGGATACAGCAGGTCGTGGTGAATCTCGTCCGAGACCAGGATCAGGTCGTGGCGGCGGCAGAAATCGGCGGTGGCGCGCAATTCGTCCTGCGTCCAGACCCGGCCGCCGGGATTGTGCGGCGAGCAGAGGATCAGCATCCTTTCGCGGCCGGTCATCTGCGCGTCCCAGGCGGCGAAATCCATCTCATACCGGCCGTCGCGCTGGGCCAGCGGGCATTCCACCACCTCGCGCCCGGCTGCGCGGATGACGCGGGCAAAGGCGTGGTAGACCGGGGTCATCAGCACCACGCCATCGCCCGGCGCGGTGAAGGCGTCGATGCAAAGCCCGGTGCCGTTCACCAGCCCATGCGTGGTGAAGATATGGCTGGGGTCGACGGTCCAGCCATGGCGGGTTTCCATCCACCAGCGGATCGCATCCAGATAGGCGCTGTCATCGCCGAAATAGCCGTAGATGCCATGGGCGGTCATCCTTTCCAGCGCATCCTGAACCACGACGGGCGGCGCGAAATCCATATCGGCCACCCACATGGCGATGCCGTCCTGCGGCGAGACGCCATAGATGGCCTGCATCATGTCCCATTTCACGCAATGGGTTCCGAGGCGGTTCACGGGGGCGTCAAAGCTCATCGGGGGACTCATGATGGGTGTTTGTTCCTTATATATGTGAATACATGGGATATTGTGCCATATCAACAGTCATTATAGGAGCATAATTCTGATAATTGACTGACTCATGGAAAATGTATCCGATAACGGCATGCCCTTGCGCGGGGGCGGCCGCTTCCCTTAAATCCCGCCCATGATCCGCCCCATCCTGATCCATCCCGATCCGCGTCTCAAGAAGGCTTGCGAGCCGGTGGCCGAAATCACCGATGAGGTCAGGCGGCTGGCGGCGGACATGCTGGAAACCATGTATGCCGCGCCGGGCATCGGGCTGGCCGCGCCGCAGGTGGGCGTTACGCGGCGCGTGCTGGTGATGGATTGCATCAAGGACGGCCCGCCCGAGCCGATGGTGCTGATCAACCCCGAGACGGTCTGGGAATCCGAGGATGTGTCGACCTATGAAGAGGGCTGCCTGTCGATCCCCGAGCAATATGCCGATGTGAAGCGGCCGGCCTCGGTGACGGTGCGCTGGACCGATCTGGAAGGGGCCGCGCAGGAGCGGACCTTCGAGGGGCTGTGGGCCACCTGCGTGCAGCACGAGATGGACCATCTGGATGGAAAGCTGTTCATTGATTACCTGGGCCCGCTGAAGCGGCAGATGATCACCCGCAAGATGGAAAAGCTGAAACGCGAGCGGGCAAGGCTGGCCTGAGGCACCTGGCCGGCTCAGCCGATCGGTTCGGTGCCGCCGCCCATGGCCCGGAGTTCGCTGATCAGCGGGGCGATCTTCGGGCCTTCGCGGCCGCAGGTGGCCGGGTTGTCCAGCGCGGCGAAGGCGGGGCCGTAATACTGTTCGTCATAGGCGCCGCTGCCGATCTGCAAGGCGGCGGCCACGCGGTCGGCGGTGCCGGTGATCAGCGCCCATTCGCCATCGGACAGGGCATAGCCGGGGCAGTTCATGCCCGCCACATTGGCCATGACCAGCCGCATCAGGAAATCGGGGCTGGCGGCGGCGGCGATCCGGTTCGCATCGGGCAGCTTGACGGTCACGCCGCCATCGGCATGGGCGGGTGCGGCCAGGGACAGGGCAAGGATCATGAGAATGCGGCGCATGACGAACCTCGGGCGTGACTTCCGACAGGGATACCGCTAATCGGCCGCTTATGCACGAGAGGAATACCGGATGATCCTGCCGATCCTGCGCTGGCCCGACTCGCGGCTGAAGACGCCCTGCGATATGGTGAAGGTGTTCGATCCGGCCCTGCTGGCGCTGGCACGGGACATGCTGGAGACGATGTACGATGCCAGGGGGCGCGGCCTTGCGGCACCGCAGGTGGGCGTGATGCAGCGGATCTTCGTGATGGATGCAGGCTGGAAGACCGGGACACCGGAGCCGAAGATGTTCTTCAACCCCGTCATCGTGACCGAAGAGCGTATCAGCGGCTGGACCGCACCGGAGGCCATGGCGGTGAATACCGAAGCCTGCCTGTCGATACCGGGGCGCGAAGTGCGGATTGCCCGGCCTGCCAAGGTGCGGCTGACCTGGCATGATCATGCCATGCGCGATTGCCAGGGCGATTTCACCGGGTTCGAGGCTGTCTGTGTGCAGCATGAGATCGACCATCTGAACGGCATCCTTTGCATTGATCATCCGCCCGCCCCGGAGGGGCAGGCAGCATGACCGCGCGGACCTGCCTGCGCTGGCCGCATCCGGTGCTGCGCGCGCCCGCCGCGGATGTGGCGGCGATCAGTGACGAGGTGCGTGCGACCTGGGCCGACATGGTCGACACGATGGAGGCGATGCCGGGCTATGGCCTTGCCGCCGTGCAGATCGGCGTGCCGCTGCGTCTGGCGGTGGTGGATTGTTCCACCGCGCGCGGGCAGGCGGTGCTGATGGCCAATCCTGAAATCCTGCACGCCTCGGTCAAGCAGCGCGCGCATGAGGAGGCCAGCCCGAACCTGGCCGGTGTCTCGGCTGTCGTCAGTCGGCCGCGCGCGGTGACGGTGCGGTTCCTGAACGAGGGCGGCGAGGTCGAAGAGCGGGATTTCGTCGATCTCTGGGCGACTTCGGTGCAGCATCAGATCGACCATCTGGCGGGCCGGATGTATTTCGACCGGCTGAGCCGGCTGAAGCGGGACATGCTGCTGAAACGGGCAGCCAAGATGGGGTGATCCCCGGCAAGGACAGCGATGCGTGTGATCTTCATGGGAACGCCCGAGTTTTCGGTGCCGGTGCTGGAGGCGCTGGCCGCGCGGCATCAGGTGGTCTGCGTCTATGCGCAGCCGCCGCGCCCGGCGGGGCGGGGCAAGGCGCTGCGGCCATCGCCGGTACAGCAGCGGGCCGAGGCTCTGGGCCTGCCGGTGCGGCATCCGGTATCGCTGAAAGGGGCGGTGGAGCAGGCGGAATTTGCGGCCTTGCAGGCGGATGTGGCGGTGGTGGTGGCCTATGGGCTGATCCTGCCGCAGGGGGTGCTGGACGCGCCGCGCCATGGCTGCCTGAACATCCACGCCAGCCTGCTGCCGCGCTGGCGCGGGGCGGCCCCGATCCATCGGGCGATCATGGCGGGCGACCGGGAAACCGGGGTCTGCATCATGCAGATGGAGGCGGGGCTGGACACCGGGCCGGTGCTGCTGCGGCAGGCGGTGCCGATAGGCGCGGAAGAAACCACGGCCGAATTGCATGACCGGCTGTCGGCTTTGGGGGCCGGGCTGATCGGGCAGGCGCTGGACGCCCTGCCGATGGCGGCCGAGCCGCAGGCCGAAACGGGCGTGACCTATGCCGCCAAGATCGACAAGGCCGAGGCGCGGGTGGATTTCAGCCGCCCCGCCGAAGAGGTGGACCGCCTGATCCGGGGCCTGTCGCCGTTTCCGGGGGCCTGGACCGAGGTGGCGGGCGAGCGGGTAAAGCTGCTGCGCTCCCGTCTGGTTCCGGGCGTGGGCGCGGCGGGGCAGGTGCTGGGCGGCTTCACCATCGCCTGCGGCAGCGGAGCCATCGAGGTGCTGGAAGCGCAGCGCCAGGGCAAGCGCCCGATGCCTGCCGCCGAGGTGCTGAAGGGGCTGGATTTGCCGGAGCGGCTGGTCTGACAGCCCTGCGGGGCTTTCCGCGACTGTTGGCCCGGCAGGAGATTCATTCTCTGTGCCCGCAATCGGCGCAACCTGCGACAAGGCCCCGGAGGTGCCGGATTTTCGCTTTGCCGTCTTTCGCGCCGGCCCGGCCGCCCCCATATTCCATCAAGGAAACATGGAGGCGCGGATGCCCTTCCTCATGCTGATGATCATCGGGGCCGCGGCGGGCTTTCTGGCGACGCGGGTGATGCGGCTGAACACCGATGTGCCGTCGACCATTGCCATCGGCGTGTTCGGGGCACTGATCGGCGGGCTGGTGTTGCGGCTGTTGATCCTGACGCTGGGCGCGGCGGCGGGCTTTGTCGGGGCCTTTCTGGGCGCGCTTCTGCTGATCTGGCTGTGGCAGGTCTTCATGAAATAGCGCCGGTCCGTCAGGCGACGGGACGACCCTCAGGTCAGCCGCTTCACGGCATCCTTGATGCGGAACCCGTCGGCCCCCCACAGGTTTTGCCCCTGCCAGGCGGCAAACAGGATGGCGGCGGCCTCGCGCGCCTTGTCGCCGGTCTTGTCCCCGCTGCTGGCAAGCCGCTGGGCCAGCGCGGTTTCCACCGTCACCCGCCAGTCGGTTGCGCATTTGCGGCTGTCGTCGTCGGTCGAGGCGGCCAGCAGCATCGGCACTTGCGATGCAACGGCATCCATTGCCTTCAGCACGCCCTGCGGACCCTTGTCCGCCACGCTGTCCAGCGCGGCAGCCGTATCCATGGCCAGCACTTGCCAACCGTCCAGCAGCGCGGCGCTGCGCATGGCGGCAACCGTGCCATAGCGCTGGGCCAGCGTGGAGGGAGCAAGTTTCGTCGCCCGCCCGACCGAGCCGAAGCTGATGGCCTTGTCACCGCCCGAGGCCAGAAGGCTGCGAACCGTGGCAAGGACCTGGGCGTCGGCTATGGTTTTCGTGCGGGCCATATGGCTTAAATAACCGAACGTTCGGTCAGATTCAAGGGCCGCGCTTCGGGCTTTCGGGCCGGGGCGGGCGCGCGCGGTAGACCGGAAGCCGCCAGCCGAAGGCCAGACTGCCGGCGCGCAGGACCAGCGTGACGGCGGCACAGATCGCCAGCGCGGGCAACCCGTCCAGGCCGGCCCGGATGGCCAGAACGGCGGCCAACGCCCCGGCAAAGGCGCAGGTGACGTAAAGTTCACCCTGTTTCAGCACCAGAGGCACCTCGTTGCAGACCACATCGCGCAGCAGGCCGCCAAGGCAGCCGGTGATCATGCCCATCACCAGCACGATCGGCCAGCCCTGCGCCATGCCGATGGCGGCAGCAACCCCGGCGGGGACGGCGATGGCAAGGGCGAAGGCGTCGATCCACAGCAGCGCGCGGTAGCGGCTTTCCAGAAGATGTGCGGCCAGAAAGACAGCGATGGCCGCCGCGCTGGCCACGGCCAGCACCAGCGGATCGGAGACCCAGAACACGGTGCGGTCAAGGATCACGTCGCGGGTGGTGCCGCCGCCGGTGGCGGTCAGGCAGGCGATGAAGATGAAGCCGACGATGTCCAGCTGGCTGCGCGACGCGACCAGCGCCCCGGTCACGGCAAAGACCGCCACCGAGGCATAGTCGAGAATCTGCAGCGCGACTTCGGGTGTCATGCCGTCTTGTAGGGCGCCATGCCCGCCCGCGCCAGTTCGTCGGCGCGTTCATTCTCGGCGTGACCGGCATGGCCCTTGATCCAGCGCCATGTCACCTGATGGCGGGATTGCGCGGATTCGAGCCGCTGCCAGAGATCGGTGTTCTTGACCGGCTTGTTGTCGGACGTCTTCCAGCCGTTGCGCTTCCAGCCGTGAATCCAACTGGTGACGCCGTTCTTCACATAGGCAGAATCGGTGATGATGGTGATGGCGGATGGGCGGGTCAGGCTTTCCAGCGCCGAAATCGCCGCCATCAGCTCCATCCGGTTGTTTGTGGTATCGGCCTCGCCGCCCTGCAAGGTGCGCTCCTTGATCACCTGCGCGCCGTCACGGGCCAGAAGCAGGACGCCCCAGCCGCCGGGGCCGGGATTGCCCGAACAGGCACCATCGGTATAGGCGAAAAGATCGGGCATGGGGCTTCCTTCGGCTGCGCGCCGGGGATAGGGCGGCGCGCGGCCGGGTGCAAGCCTAGCCGCCCCTGGGCACGAAGATGAAATCGCCGCCTTCGTGGCCGGACCGGGCGATGGGGCGGAATTGCGGTTCCTGATCGGCGCGGCCGATGACGATGGGGCGGACCCAGCCGTCGAACAACTCCTGCGCGGTCATCGGGCCTTCGGCCTCGGTCAGGGCGGTCAGGAAGGCGCGGGCAAAGATCGAATGGCCGTCGCCGCCGCCATCGGCCACGGGTTCGTTGGCCCCCGAGGTGATCAGCACCCGGCTGCGCTTGGCGGCAAGGCGTTGCAGCATCCGGTCGCGGTCGGCGGGCGATTGCTGCGCGGTGCCTTCGGTCCCCCGCAACAGCGCGCCGGAATAGCAGCTGTCGGACACGACGATCACCGATCCGGCCTGAAACCGCAGCAGCGCCTCGGAGATGGCCGAGGCCGAAAGATAGCTGGGCGGCACGCCCGCCACGGCATCTGCGGGCACCCAGAAGGCGGTGTCGGTCATCTGCTCAAAGATGCCATGGCCGCCATACCAGATCAGCACGCGGTCCTTTTCACCCGCCACCCGCGACAGCTGGAACAGGGTGGATTCGATCTGGGCGCGGGTGGCATCCTTCAGCACCAGCGGCAGGGCGTTGCCGTCGGGCAGGGTGGCCTCGGTCACGAAACCATATTTCTGCGCCAGCACCCCGGCGATGGCATCGACATCGGCAAAGGGCGTGGCCAAGGGCGGCATGCCGGAGGCGGCGGGATATTCCTGATTGGCGATCAGCAGGGCATAGGACCGGCCCTGCCCCAGCAGCGCCGCCGTTTCCCCGGCATAGGACACCTCGATCACCTTGCGGTGCTGGCGGTTGTCGCGGGTCAGGGCGACAACCTCGATCTGGTTCAGGCCGGGGGTCAGCTCGATCTCCTGCTCGAATTCGCCCGAGGGCCGCGACAGCGCCTGCTGGCGGTTGACCAGCACGATCAGCGTGTCTTCGGGCCATTCGACGCGGCCCTTGACGGTGACGCGCGGCGTTTCCAGCGGCACGGCGGAGCGGGTCGCCTCGGGTGCCGAGATCAGGATCACATCGGCGGGGCCGGGCAGGGCATCGGGCAGGATCTCGGGGTCTGGGGCGGTGGGGGGCAGGGTGCCCAGTTCGGCCAGAACGGCCAGCCCCGCATCCGAGGTTTCAAGCTGGTGGTTCTGGTATTCGGCATAGGCCCCGTCCAGCGACAGGCCCGACAGGGTGCGTCCCAGCGACGGCAGCGTCAGCGCCGGATCGGTGCCAAGTGCTGCGGCCAGCTTGAAGGCAAAGAGCGAATAGACCGTGGCGGCCGGATCCTCCAGCGGCAGCGCCATTTCCGCCGCCATCGAGGTGCGCTGGGCGCCGTAAAGCACGGAAAACGCGCCTGCCTGCGGCGACAGCGGCGTTGCGGCCGGAACCTCGGCATAGGAGGGGTCGACCGACAGGTTCTCTTTCCACATCAGCCGGGAATCGGCGGCCATCTGCCGGGCCGACAGGTCGAAGGCGGCGGCATAGGTGGTGTCCAGCACCACGGTGACATGCCCGGCGCGGTTGCGCAGCAGCGTCACCAGTTCGGAAATCGCGGCGGCAGAGATCAGTTCCTCTTCGGCCGCACCCGAGGGGTTCAACACCAGAAAGGGCGAGGCATCGGTGATGGCGCGCATGATCGGAAACCGGTCGGACAGGCCCGCGATCCAGTCATCCTCGTAAACGCCATCGGTCATCACCATCGACATGCTTTGCGTGTTGCCCGAAACGGCGGTGATGTAGAGGAACGCGGCATCGGTGCAGCCGAGCCGGGCCAGCAGCGCCTCGGCCGCGCGGGCAAGCGTGGCGCGGTTGGCATGGTCGCCGGTCAGCGTGATGATGTTCTCGGGCTTGACCCCGCGCGCCACCAGCGCCTGCCCGACCAGATCGACCGAGGCGCGGCTGCCCTGCAGCACCACATCGTTCAGCGGGCCGAAATCCTCGGCCCCGAGCAGGATCACATGGGTCTGGCCGGGGGCGGTGCGGTCGCAGGGGGCGGCAGCGGCGGGCAGGGTGATCGGCAGATGCGCGGTGAGCGAGGCAAAGCGGGTGCGGGTCAGTGCTTCAAGTTCGTCATAGGTCATGTCCTGCGCGGCGACGGGCAGGCCGCAGAGCAGGGAAAGAAGGATCAGCAGGAAACGCATCGCCGGAACCGCACAGCAGGAATCGGTGCAGTCTAGGCCAGAACGCGGGGCCTGTCAGGTCAGGCCGCGCGTTCCATCGCCAGCCGGGCCCCGAGGGCGGCGAAAGAGGCGGCGAAGGCGCGCTTCATCCAGGTCATCAGCCGGGGCGAGGACAGGATGGCCCGGCGCCCCGAGGCGGCAAGACCGGCATAAAGCAGGAAGGTCTGCGCTGTCAGCAGGGTGAAGGCCGCGCCCAGCGTGGCCAGATCGGCCAGACCGGCCCCGACTGGCAGGAATTGCGGCAGGAAGGCCACGAAGAACAGCGGCAGCTTGGGGTTCAGGATGTTCAAGAGGATGCCGCGCCAGACCAGCCGGGCCGGGGAACCGCCGTCCGCCGCCTCGATCGACATCGCACCCGAAGAGCGCAGCACCGCCCAGGCCATCCACAACAGATAGGCAACCCCGGCATATTTGATGGTCTGGAACAGCACGGCGGATGTGTGCAGCACGGCGGCCAGCCCGGCCATGGCGACGATCATGTGCAAAACGGTGGCCAGCGTGCAGCCCAGCGTGGCCCAGACCCCGGCGCGGAAGCCGCCGCCCAGCGTGACCGACAGGGTATAGACCACGCCGATGCCGGGGGTGAGGCAGACGATGAAGGCGGTCAGCAGGAATTCCGGCGACAGCGCGGCCATGGCTCAGTTCCCTTCGATGAATTTCTGCACCAGACGGTCCGGGATCGCGGCGCGGATGGTTGACAGGACCGTGGCCACCCGTTCGGCGTCGTCGGCCGCCGGTTGCGAGGGCAGGACGATTTCCGCGCCGTCGATCCAGACCTTGCCCCCCGTGGCCCCGCCGCCGACCATGATGTCTTCGGCATTGCGGGCGGGCCGGTCGATCAGGCCGCTGGCCAGTGCGGCCTCACGGATCGCCTGCACCTTGTCGGTTGTCGCTTTGCCCTTGCGGATCTTGCAGCCGGGGCCTTCGGTTTCATAGCCCTTGCAGTGCTTCAGCGTGACCTTGCCGTCGGTGGCGATGGTGACGGTCACGTCCCAGGCATATTCCGGCGGCAGACTGCCCGAACTGGCCCAGTATTCGGCCAGAACCTCTTGCGCCACGGCGGGCAGGGGCGCTGCGGTCAGTGCGAGGGCAAACAGCAGCCGGCGCATCAGGCAATCTCCTGTCGAAGGATGCGGGGAACCTTGAATTCGATGTCCTCGACGGCGGTTTCGACCTGTTCCAGCGCCACGTCATAGCGGGCGCGGAAGGCATCGATCACCTCGTTCACCAGCACTTCGGGCGCGCTGGCCCCGGCGGTGATGCCGATGGCGCGGGCGCCGTCCAGCGCGCGCCAGTCGATGTCAGAGGCGCGCTGCACCAGCATGGAATAGGCGCAGCCTGCGGCGCGGCCCACCTCGACCAGCCGTTTCGAGTTGGAGCTGTTGGGCGCGCCGATCACCAGAAGGGCGTCGATCCGGGGCGACATCGCCTTGACGGCGGCCTGCCGGTTGGTGGTGGCATAGCAGATGTCGTCATGCGCGGGCACGCGGATCTGCGGAAAGCGGGCCTGAAGGGCGGTGGCGATGGCGGCGGTATCGTCCACCGACAGCGTGGTCTGTGTGATATAGGCCAGCTTCGCCGGGTCGCGCACCTGAAGGCGGGCCACATCCTCGGGGGTTTCCACCAGCAGCACCTCGCCCGGCGGCAGCTGGCCCATGGTGCCGATGGTTTCGGGATGGCCCTCGTGCCCGATATAGATCAGTTGGGTGCCGGCCTCGTGATGGCGGGCGGCCTCGTTATGCACCTTGGTGACAAGCGGGCAGGTGGCGTCGACGGCGATCATGCGGCGGTTGGCGGCCTCGGACGGCACCGATTTCGGCACGCCATGGGCGGAGAACACCACGGGCCGGTCGTCGGGGCATTCGGACAGTTCCTCGACGAAGATCGCCCCCTTTTCCCGAAGCGAATCAACAACGTATTTGTTGTGGACGATCTCATGCCGGACATAGACCGGGGCGCCCCATTTCTGGATCGCCATCTCGACGATCTTGATCGCCCGGTCGACGCCCGCACAAAAGCCGCGCGGGGCAGCGAGATAGAGCGTGAGGGGGGGATTCGGCATGGGCGGGCTCCGGCGTCTTGCTGGGTCAGACCTAGGCGCTGCAGGCGGGCGCGTAAAGGCGCGAGAGTGTTACAAGCGCGGTGGCGCTGCGCCGGGCGATGGCTTCGGGCGGCAGGGCGGGCAGCGCGCCGGTGACGCGTCGGATCTGAAAATCGCTGATCAGAAGTGTCAGCCAGAGGTCGGTCAGGGCGCGGGCATCGGCATCGGGGGCCGAGAAATGGCCAGCGTCCAATGCCCGTTGCATCATGGTTTCCAACCGGGGCAGAAGCGCCTCGCGCCCACCCTGGGCGAGAGCTGCACCAAGCGCGCCAGTGGGGTCGGCCGCAGCGGCGCGGTTCAGCGCCACCGCCCGTTCGCCAAGAAGCATGGTCAGCAGCGTGGTGCCGACACGATCCAGCTGGTCGGCAGGGGAAAGCCCGGCATCCGAAAGCCCATCGAGAACCGAAGCAACTTCGGCGGTATTGCGCGCTATCAATGCACGGAAAAGGCCGGTCCGGTCCCCATACCAACGGTAGAAGGTTTCCATCGAGGCCCGCGCCTCGCGCGCGATGGCCTGCATGGTGGTTGCCGCAAAGCCCTGCTGTTCCAGCAGACGATAGGCGGCGGTGGCGATCGCCTCTTCCCGGTCTTCACGCATCCTGGTCTCCTTGACCCATGGCGTAATTTATATTACGGATTTGGTCAACCGTAATAAACATTACGGAAATGGAGGATGTGATGAGACTGCTGTTTCTGCCCGCCCTGATGCTGAACGGGGCGATCTTCGGCTTTTTCTATGCCTGGGTCTGTTCAACCATGTGGGGGCTTGATGCGCTGGTGCCCGAGGTGGCGATCCGAGCGATGCAGGGGATGAACGGATCAGTTCGCAATGCGGTCTTCGCACCTGCGTTTTTTGGAACGGGGCCGGTGCTGCTGGCCTCGGCTGCGATGGCCTTCGGTCTGGCTGCACGGCGCGCGGCGGGGCTTATGGCGGTGGCGGGAGTGATTTATATCGGCGGAGCGATGGTGCCGACGCTGCTGGTGAACGTTCCGATGAACGAGGCGCTGGCGCTGGTCGATCCGGGGCGGGGCGATGCGGCAGAGGTCTGGCAGGCCTATTCCGGGCGCTGGCAGGGCTGGAACATCGCGCGGACGGTCGCCTCGGGACTGGCGCTGTGCCTGACGGGTTTGGGGCTGATGGCGCTAGATCAGCGTTGAGGCGGCACCCGCCAGCACCGCATAGCGCCCGGTCTTGGCCAGTGCCACCAGCAGAAGGAAACGCCAGACAGGCACCCGCATCAGCCCGGCCAGCGCCACCAGCGCATCGCCGCCGGGGGCCCAGGACATGAGCAGCGACCACAGACCCCAGCGGCCCCACCAGCCCTGCGCGCGGGCCAGCGCTTCGGGCGGCAGGGGAAACCAGCGGTGATGCTTCAGCCGTTCGGCCGCACGCCCCAGCGCATAGGTGACGCAGGAGCCGAGGCTGTTGCCGACCGAGGCCACCAGGATCAGCGTGACCGGGGACCAGCCCGCCGCCTGCATGGCCAGGAACACGGGTTCCGAAGGCAGCGGGACCGGCGTTGCCGCCAGAAAGGCCGCAAGGAACAATCCGGCAAGGCCGGTCATCCCGGCCCTGCACATGGTTCAGGCCATCCGCCTTGCCCCCACGGGCGGGGCATGGGAGGGGCCTGGCCGTGGGTCATCGCCCGGCCTGGCCTATTTGGCGTCGACCGAGAGTTCTTCGGCAGAGACGGGCCGCGGTTCACGTGGCGGACGGCCGATCACTTCGCGCAGTTCGTCCAGTTCGATGAAATTGTCGGCCTGGCGGCGCAGTTCGTCGGCGATCATCGGCGGCTGGCTGCGGATGGTGGAGACCACCGAAACCCGCACGCCCTGGCGCTGCAGGCTTTCGACCAGCGGGCGGAAATCGCCGTCGCCGGAAAACAGCACGACATGATCGACCCGCGGGGCCAGTTCCATGGCATCGACCGTCAGTTCGATGTCCATGTTTCCCTTGACCTTCCTGCGGCCCTGGCTGTCGGTATATTCCTTCGCGGGCTTCGTGCGCATGGTGAAGCCGTTGTAATGCAGCCAGTCCACCAGCGGACGGATGGGCGAATATTCCTCGTTCTCCAGCAGCGCGGTATAATAGAAGGCGCGCAGCATCTTGCCGCGGCGCATGAATTCCATCCGCAAGAGCTTGTAGTCGATGTCGAAGCCCAGCGCCTTTGCGGCGGCATAGAGATTGGAGCCGTCGATGAACAGCGCAAGCCGTTCGTCCTTGTAAAACATCGGTATGTTCCCCTCGAAAATACCCGATCCGCCAAAGGACTTCCGCGTGTGGAAAATGTGGATTACTGAAATCCCTCAGGGAACCAACCGTGGATAGCGCCCGGAGCGCATCACGGCAAGACAACAATAGGACAGGGGCGGCATGCAGGCTACGGGGAAAAAACCCGCATTGATTGCATTCGGCGCAAACCTGCCTTTCGAAGGGCTGGCCCCGGAGGCGACCATCCGCGCCGCAGTGGCGGCACTGCCCGCAGAAGGGCTGCATCTGGACAGGCTTAGCCGGATCTGGCGGACACCCTGCTTTCCGGCGGGGGCCGGGCCGGATTATGCCAATGCGGCGGCGGTTGTGTCGGGGCCACGGCTGGATGACCTTGCGGCAACCCTGGTGGCGCTGCATGGGATCGAGGCGCGGTTCGGCCGTGAACGGGCAGTCAGGTGGGGCGGGCGGACGCTGGACATCGACCTGCTGGCGGCGGGCGATTCGGTCTTTCCCGATGCGGCGGTGCAGGACCGCTGGCGCGATCTGCCGGCTGCCGATCAGGCGCGCGAGGTGCCGGAGGATCTGATCCTGCCGCATCCGCGCATTCAGGACCGCGCCTTCGTTCTGGTGCCGCTGGCCGAGGTGGCACCGGACTGGCGGCATCCCCGGCTGGGCCTGACCGTGCGGCAGATGCTGGCGGCGCTGCCGCAGGCCGAACGCGAAGCCGTGGTGCCACTGTGAACAGCCCCTCGTCGATGACTTCGTCACTCCTCGGGCGTCGTGCGATGACAAGCCGAAGGCACAGGAAGAGCCGTGGTGCAAGGCAATTTGTGCGATTCCGCGCTTGTCAACCGGCGGCTTCCGGCATAGATAGGCCACTCCCCGCCCAGGTGACAGAGGTGTGACATGGCCCGCGTGACGGTCGAAGATTGCGTTGACAAGGTTCCGAACCGCTTCGAGCTGGTTCTGCTTTCGGCCCATCGGGCGCGCGAGATCGCCTCGGGCGCGCCGATCACCATCGACCGCGACAACGACAAGAATCCCGTCGTGGCCCTGCGCGAGATTGCCGAAGAGACGCAATCCGCCGAAGTCCTGCGCGAGCGGATGATCGAATCGCACCAGACCCAGATCGAGGTCGACGAGCCGGAAGAAGACCAGATGGCGCTTCTGATGACCGGCGAGATCGACCGCCCGGTGGTCGACGACATGTCGGAAGAAAAGCTGCTGCGCGCGCTGATGGAAGCCCAAGGGGAACATTGACGGGGCGCAGGCTGATCGGGGCATTTGCCCCGCGGGCAGGGTGGCGATGATTGACGTTGACGACCTCATCGCCCTTGTCCGCAACTACAACCCCCGCTGCAATGCCGGTCTGATCCGCAAGGCCTATGGCTATGGGCTGAAGATGCACGAGGGGCAGTTCCGCAAGTCGGGCGAGCCCTATTTCAGCCATCCGGTTGCCGTCGCCGCCATCCTGACCGAACAGCGGCTGGATGACGCGACAATCATCACCGCCCTTCTGCACGACACGATCGAGGACACCCGGTCGACCTATGGCGAGATCACCGAGATGTTCGGCGAGGATGTGGCCGAGCTGGTGGATGGTGTCACCAAGCTGACCAATCTTCAGCTGTCGAACGCGGGCAGCCAGCAGGCCGAGAACTTCCGCAAGCTGTTCATGGCGATGTCCAAGGATCTGCGGGTGATCCTGGTCAAGCTGGGCGACCGGCTGCACAACATGCGCACGATCCGCAGCATGAAGCCGGAAAAGCAGGCCCAGAAGGCCCGCGAGACGATGGAGATCTTTGCCCCCCTTGCCGGCCGCATGGGGATGCAGTGGATGCGCGAGGAGCTGGAGGATCTGTCCTTCAAGGTCCTTAACCCCGAGGCCCGCAATTCCATCCTGCGCCGCTATCTGATGTTGCAGAAGGAATCCGGCGATGTCGTCCACAAGATCACCGGCGACATCAGGCACGAGCTGGAAAAGGCGGGGATCGAGGCCGATGTGTTCGGCCGGGCGAAAAAGCCCTATTCGATCTGGCGCAAGATGCAGGAGAAGGATCTGGCGTTCAGCCGCCTGTCCGACATCTACGGCTTTCGCGTCATCTGCGGGTCGGTGGCGGATTGCTACCGCATCCTTGGGGTGATCCATCAGCGCTGGCGCGCGGTGCCGGGGCGGTTCAAGGATTACATCAGCCAGCCGAAATCCAACGGCTACCGTTCGATTCATACCACGGTTTCGGGCCGCGACGGCAAGCGGGTGGAGGTGCAGATCCGCACCCGCGAGATGCATGAGGTGGCCGAGGCCGGGGTGGCGGCGCATTGGTCCTATCGTGAGGGCGTGCGGGCCAGGAACCCCTTTGCCGTCGATCCGGCGAAGTGGATCGCCAGCCTGACCGAGCGGCTGGACGAAGAGGACCACGACGAATTCCTCGAGAATGTGAAGCTCGACATGTATTCGGATCAGGTGTTCTGCTTCTCGCCCAAGGGCGATGTGATCCAACTGCCGCGCGGGGCGACGCCCTTGGATTTCGCCTATGCGATCCATACGCGGATCGGCAACAGCACGGTGTCGGCCAAGATCGACGGCATCCGCGTGCCGCTGTGGACGCGGCTGAAGAACGGCCAGTCGGTCGAGATCATCACGGCGGAAGGCCAGCGCCCGCAGCCAAGCTGGATCGACATCGTATCCACCGGGCGGGCCAAGGCGGCGATCCGGCGCAGCCTGCGGGCCGAGGACCGGGGGCGGTTCGTCAAACTGGGCCGGGAACTGGCCCGCGCGGCCTTCGATCATGTCGGCAAGAAGGCCAGCGACAAGGCACTGTCCACGGCAGCCAAGATGATGGGTCTGGCGGGCGAGGATGACCTGCTGGCCCGGCTGGGCAGCGCCGAACTGACAGCGCGCAAGGTAGTGGAGCTGCTTTACCCCGAACTGTCGATGGCTGAGGCCGAGGAAGTGGACGAACGGCGCCCGGTGGTCGGCCTTGCCGCCGATCAGGCGCTGAAACGCGCGCCCTGTTGCCAGCCGCTGCCGGGGGAACGGATCGTCGGCATCACCTATCGCGGCAAGGGGGTGGTGGCCCATGCCATCGACTGCCCGGCGCTGGAAGAGTTTGAAAGCCAGACCGAACGCTGGGTGGACCTGCATTGGAAGACCGGGCGGCACAGTGCGGTGAACACGGTGTCGCTGGAGGTGACGATCTCGAACGACGCCGGGGTTCTGGGGCGGATCTGCACGCTGATCGGCGAGCAGAAGGCCAATATCTCGGACCTGCGGTTCACCGACCGCAAACCGGATTTCTACCGGCTGGTGATCGACGTGGACCTGCGCGATGTGGAACATCTGCATATGGTGATGACCGCGCTGGAGGCCGAGACGGATGTGGCCCAGATCCAGCGCCACCGCGACCTGACCCGCACGCCCTGATCCGGCACGGCGGCTCACGCAGGATTGACCGCAGGATCGCAGGCCCGCCCCCCGGCGCTGCGCTTTGGCTGAAACGGCCGGAATGGCCGTCGGGACAGGCATTGGCGGCCGATTTCTTCGTTGGATCAGGTTGCGCCGCGCAGGGAACGGGATGCAGCAATGCCACTGCGACGCCGCTGCCGCCCCTTTTCGCGCATTTGCGCGTTGATCCGGGGCGGGAAGGTCAATATCCCCTTCGCAGGGGCCTGTGCATACCGCGTTGTGACCGCCCCGGTGTTGACCTTTGCCGCAGCAATGCAGATTTCGACGCCGGACTGTCATCGTCGGGCGATAGGGCTTGGGCCGGGGTGCGCGGAATGGGCGCAGCCTGCCGACCGGAATTGAAGTGGAAGGACGCAGATTTGGTCTTCAAGCGCAGGGATCCGCAGGGCTGGGGCGAATGGCTGCGCGAGCAGGTCTATCCGCGATCCGGTTTCAAGCGCGCGACGCGCTATGTCCTGTACCGGATGCGCCGCCTGCCGGACCAGCCGCACCGCATCGCGCGCGGGGTGTTTGCCGGGTCGCTGATCGGGTTCCTGCCTTTGCCGGGGCTGCAATTCGTGGCGGCCTGGCTGGCCAGCCGGGCGATCCGCGGCAACCTGCTGGCGGCGCTGCTGGCGACCTTCAACACCAATCCGATCACCACGCCGTTCTTTGCCGTCCTGGCGATGACGCTGGGGCACTGGATCCTGGGCATCGAAAAGCCGCTGTCCTGGGATTATATCCGGGTCGCCACCGAAACCGCGGGCAGTGACCTGTGGTTCAACGTCAAGTCCATCTTCACGCCGGACGTGGCGCGCTGGGACGGGTTGATCCAGTTCTGGCACGAGATCTACTGGCCCTATTTCATTGGGGCGCTGGGGCCGGGCATCATCCTCAGCGTCATCGCCTATTACATCACCATCCCGCTGGTCGAAGCCTATCAGAAGGCGCGGGCCGCCAAGGCGCATGAACGCCGCGAACGCCGCAGCCGGCTGAAGGAAGCCGTGGCCAAGGCGGCGCAACGGTTGAAGCATCGCGGCGAACATGGGGAAAGCGGGGGTGACGACGCCCCTGGTTCGCCCTAGACTGCGGCGGGAATGATCGGGGAACAAGGCAGGATCATGCAGGGCAGCGGTCAGCTACGCTTGGGCGTCAACATCGACCATGTGGCCACGGTGCGCAATGCCCGCGGCACGGTCTGGCCCGATCCCTTGCGCGCGGCAATCCTGGCGGAAACGGCGGGGGCCGATGGCATCACCGCGCATCTGCGCGAAGACCGCCGCCACATCCGCGATGCGGATATGGAGGCGCTGCGCGCCGGGATCGGCATCCCGCTGAACTTCGAATGCGCGGCGACCGAAGAGATGCAGGCAATTGCACTGCGCCTGGTGCCGCATGCAATCTGTCTGGTGCCGGAAAAGCGCGAAGAACGCACGACCGAGGGCGGGCTGGATGTGGCGGGCGATGACAACCGGCTGACCGCCTATATCGCACCGCTGCGCGCGGCGGGCATCCGGGTTTCCATGTTCATCGGCCATGATCCAAGCCAGATCGAAGCCAGCGCCCGGATCGGGGCGGCGGTGGTGGAACTGCATACTGGGCATTATTCCGACCTGCATGCCGAAGGGCGCATGGATGAGGCCGAGGCCGAACTGGCCGCGCTGCGCAAGGGTGCCGCGCTGGCGCATTCGTTGGGGCTTGAGGTGCATGCCGGGCACGGCCTGACCTATGACAACGTTGCCCCGGTGGCGGCGATACCCGAGCTGCGCGAGCTGAACATCGGGCATTTCCTGATCGGCGAGGCGATCTTCCGCGGCCTCGGCCCGGCGATCGAGGAGATGCGCCGCCGGATGGATGCGGCGCGGCGACAGTAAGCTATGGCCGCGTTGCGGGCCAAAGCCTCGCTGATCAGATCATTGTTGACGGATTTGAAACAGCATGCTGCACTTGTGGCTGTCGGATCCTGCGCGTAAGAAAGTGGAATTTCACATGAAAAACAAGACCTTGCTTATCATTCTGGGCGTACTCGCAATCCTGGCGGGCTTTTTTGCGATCCTGAACCCCCTTGCAGGATCGGTTGCGGTGACATTGATCACCGGCTGGTCGTTCCTGGCCCTGGGTGTCATCCAGATCATCGCGGTCTTTCGGGAAACCGCCTGGGGGCCACGGATCTGGGCCCTGCTTCTGGCGGTGCTGGCGATCCTTGCCGGGATCAGCCTGCTGATGCATCCCCTGGCCGGCATGATCAGCCTGACCTATCTGCTTGCGGTCCTGTTCATCGTCTCCGGGGTGTTCAAGGTGATTGCATCCTTCGGAATGGAACCCGGCAACTGGAAATGGCTGGTCCTGCTGTCGGGTATCCTGTCGCTTGGGCTGGGCATCCTGATCCTTGCCAATTTTGCCGAGGCCGCCATGACAACGCTGGGGCTGTTGCTGGGAATCCAGCTGGTTTCGGACGGGGCTTCGATGCTGGGGCTGGCCTTTGCCGCCCGCCAGTTGGAAAAGGGCTGACATCCTGCCGCGCATCCGGCCGGGCGGCAGAAGATGCGGCCCGGTCCGCCGGTTTCAGCATGAGAGGCCCGGATGATCCTTGGGATCGGCACTGACCTGGCGAATATCGAACGGATCGAGGCGACGCTGGCCCGGTTCGGCGACCGGTTCCGCAACCGTGTCTTCACCGACCGCGAACAGAGAAAGGCCGAAAGCCGCCGCGAGGTGGCCGCCACCTATGCGAAACGCTGGGCGGCGAAGGAGGCCTGTTCCAAGGCTTTGGGCACCGGGCTGCGGATGGGGATCAGCTGGAAGGACATGGCGGTCAGCAACATGCGCAGCGGCCAGCCGGTGATGCATGTCACCGGCTGGGCGGCGGAGCGGCTGGCCCAGATGACGCCTGCGGGGCATGAGGCGGTGATCCATGTCACCCTGACCGACGATCACCCCTGGGCGCAGGCCTTCGTCGTCATCGAGGCGCGGCCCGTGGCACAGCCCGTTGCAGCGCAGGATCAAATCCCCGTGGCTTGACTTCACCGCCCCTGCCGCGCGAGAAGCGGCCCGAACCCGGCCCAACTTATCGCAAAAGGCAGAGCAGATGGCGAAGGCGAAATCCGAAGGCGGCGTGATGGAGACGGTGAAAACCGTGTTCTGGGCGCTGGTGATCGCGGGCATCTTCCGCACGCTATTCTTCCAGCCGTTCTGGATTCCGTCTTCCAGCATGAAGGATACGCTGCTGGTCGGCGATTTCCTGTTCGTCAACAAAATGTCCTATGGCTATTCGCGCTATTCCTGCGAAATCCCCTTTACCCGGATCAGCTTCTGCCCGATCTCGGGCCGCCTTTTCGGCTCGGACCCCGAGCGCGGCGATGTGGCGGTGTTCCGTCACCCGGTCAAGGGCGATGACCTGATCAAGCGGGTGATCGGCCTGCCCGGCGATACCGTGCAGATGAAAGAGGGCGTGCTTTACCTGAACGGCGAGATGGTGCCGCAGGAACCCGCAGGGATATTCGAGGAAGTGATGGAGCCGCAGGGGCCGATGCGCGCCCGGCCGCGCTGCGAGAATGGCGCGGTGGGCGATGGCGGCATCTGCCAGAAATCGCGTTTCGTCGAAACCCTGCCCGGCGGGCGGCAGCATGACATCCTGAACATTGACGTGCGGGGCGGCGGCGACAATACCGGCATCTTCACCGTGCCGCCGGGCGAATATTTCGTGATGGGCGACAACCGCGACGATTCCATGGACAGCCGCTTTCCGCAGGCCTCGGGTGGCGTCGGTTTCGTGCCGGCGGAAAACCTGATCGGCCGGGCCGACCGGATCATGTTCTCGTCGGCCGGCTCGTCGATCCTGGCGTTCTGGACCTGGCGGTCGGACCGTTACTTCAAGGCGGTGGAATAGGGGGCGGCGGTGCGGCTTTCGGCGGATCTGCTGGCGTTCCAGGGCCGGATCGGCCATGTCTTCCGCCAGCCCGACCTGCTGCTGCGCGCCGTGACCCATGCCTCGATCGGATCGGCAAACCGCCCCGACAATCAGCGGCTGGAGTTCCTGGGCGACCGGGTGCTGGGCCTTGTGATGGCCGAGGCGCTGATGACCGCCGACAGGGGGGCCAGCGAAGGCCAGCTTGCGCCCCGGTTCAACGCCCTTGTCCGCAAGGAAACCTGCGCCGAAGTCGCGCGGGCTGTGGCCCTGGGGGATGTGCTGAAGCTGGGCCGGTCCGAGATGCTGTCGGGCGGCCGCCGCAAAGAGGCGCTGTTGGGCGATGCGATGGAGGCGGTGATCGCCGCGGTGCATCTGGATGCCGGGTTCGAGACGGCGCGGGCGCTGGTGCTGCGGCTGTGGGGCGCGCGGATCGGCGCGGTGGAGGCCGATGCCCGCGACCCGAAGACCGCGCTTCAGGAATGGGCGCAGGGACGCGGGATGCCGCCGCCCGCCTATGTCGAGGCCCGCCGCAGCGGCCCCGACCATCAGCCGATGTTCACCGTCCGCGTCACGCTGGGCAACGGCGAGTCGGCCGAGGCCGAGGCCGGATCGAAACGCATGGCCGAACAGGCGGCGGCGCGGCTCTTGCTGGGCCGGATGGAAACGGGCGGGGCCTGAGGCGACGGGGTTGCCCTTGCGCGCAACTGGCCTTTCGGTGCCAGATAGGCTAAGCCGCCCGCTCAACGCCCATGAGGACGCTATGGACACCAGGACCCGCGCGGGATTTGTCGCCCTGATCGGCGAGCCGAATGCCGGAAAATCCACGCTGCTGAACCGCATGGTCGGGGCGAAGGTCAGCATCGTCACCCACAAGGTGCAGACGACGCGGACGCGGATTCGCGGGGTCTGCATGGCGGGGCAGGCGCAGATCGTCTTTGTCGACACGCCCGGCATCTTTCGCCCGCGCCGCCGGCTGGACCGCAGCATGGTCAAGGCGGCCTGGGGCGGGGCGTCGGATGCCGATGTGGTGGTGCTGCTGATCGAGGCGCATCGTGGGCTGACCGAAGGGGCGCAGGCCATCATCGACCGGCTGCGCGACGAGATGCCCCGCGGCAAACCGGTGGCGCTGGCCATCAACAAGATCGACCGGGTGAAGGCCGAGGTGTTGCTGGCGCTGGCGCAGAAGATGAACGAGGCCTTTCCCTTCGCGAAGACCTTCATGATCAGCGCCGAGCGCGGCCATGGTGTCGAGGATCTGAAGGACTGGCTGGCCGGAGAGCTGCCCGAAGGCCCGTGGTATTACCCCGAGGATCAGCTGGCCGACCTGCCGATGCGGATGATCGCGGCCGAGATGACGCGGGAAAAGCTGACCCTGCGGCTGCATGAGGAACTGCCCTATCAGCTGACGGTGGAAACCGAAAAGTGGGAGGAAAAGCCCGACGGCTCGGCCCGCATCGACCAGGTGGTCTATGTGGCGCGCGACGGACACAAGGGGATCGTGCTGGGCAACCGGGGTGAGACGATCAAGGCGATCGGCTCGGCCGCGCGGGCTGAAATCTCGGAGTTCCTTGGCCGGACGGTGCATCTGTTCCTGACGGTGAAGGTGCGGCCGAACTGGCTGGAAGAGGCCGAGCGCTATTCCGAGATGGGGCTGGATTTCAAGGACGGCGATGGCTGAGACGACGTTGGGTGAGGGGCGCGAATTTTCGACGAAAATTCGGGTCTGCCATGGCTGAGGCACGGCTTGCTTCGGGCCTGTGGGTTGCGGCCTATCTGAACCGGCTGCGGCTGGCCGCGATCCCGGCCTATCTGGCGCGGCGGGGGGATGAGACCGCAGGCGCGGTGATCGTGAAGCTGGCGACGATGGACGGGCAGGCGCGCGCCTTCGTGCGGCGCTGGGATTTCGCCAGCGACAGCAGGATCTGGGCGGTTCTGGCCGAGGGGCCGGAGGCCGATGTCGATGCCACGCTGGCCCGCGAGGCGGCGCGCGACCGCGATCTGTGGCTGGTCGAGGTCGAGGACCGGCAGGGGCGGAGCCTGCTGGAGGACGAGGGGCTGCGGGACGGCTGATCTTGGCGCTGTCGGGCGGGCGCCTGATCCGGCAGAGGCGCGGGCGGCGGCGTCGGAGCCTCCGGCGGGGATATTTGCAGAAGGGAAAGGCAGGGGCGCAGGTCGTGGGCCTTGGGCGGGCTTGCGGTGCCGGTTGCGTCGCGGGGCGAAGGCGTGGAAGGAAGGGGCATGGAATGGCGGGATGAAGGCATGATCCTGTCCATGCGCCCGCATGGCGAGAGTGCCGCGATCATCGAGGTGTTCACGCGGGGGCATGGACGGCACGCGGGGCTGGTGCGCGGCGGGGCGTCGCGCCGGATGGCGGCGCATTTGCAGCCGGGCACGCAGGTGGCGGTGGTCTGGACCGCGCGGCTGGCCGAGCATATCGGGGCCTACAGGGTGGAGCCGCTGCGCAGTCGGGCGCATGTGCTGGGCGACCGGCTGGCACTGGTGGGGCTGACCGCCGTCTGCGCCCTGCTGTCCGCGACCCTGCCCGAGCGCGACCCGCATGAGGCGCTGTGGCAGGCGACGGTGGCGTTGCTGGACGGGTTGGGCGACGACTGGGCGGCGGCCTATCTGCGCTGGGAGATGCTGCTGCTTGAGGAACTGGGTTTCGGTCTGGATCTGGTGTCCTGTGCGGTGACGGGGCGGCGGGACGGGTTGGCCTTCGTCAGTCCGAAGACCGGGCGTGCCGTCAGTCTTGCGGCGGGCGGAGACTGGGCGGACCGGCTGTTTCCTTTGCCGGAGGGCATGGCTGGCACGGGGGCGATGGCGGTCGGCAGCGTGGTGCAGGGTCTGCGGATCACCGGCCATTTCCTGCATCGGGATCTGGCCGAGTCACAGAGCGGCCGCCCGTTGCCCGAGGCGCGCGGGCGGTTGCTGGACCTTCTGGCGCGGCGGGCCGAGAGGCCCTGACCGACGCCGGATGTCGGTCATGTGACAGACGGGGCGACGGGCAACGGAGTCCTATGCGCCATGGCGATACGTTACATTCCCCTTGAGTTGAAACATGCCCCGGCCCCGAAGGTCGAGCATCTGGCGATGCTGGCGGGGCTGGAGGCGGCGGTGCGCGGCACGATGGTGTCGGTCTGGCCGCTGTATCTTTATGCCACGCTGGGCGATGCGCAGGCGGTGTCGGTCGCCTATCTGATCGGCGGGGTGGTGTCGCTGATGACCGGGCTGATGGTGCCCTGGCTGACCGGCTTTGTGCCGCGCCGCTGGGCCTATACGGCGGGCTGCCTGATGTATCTGCTGGGCGGGGCCTGTGCCGCGCTGGGGTCTGATCTGGGGGCGCATCTGGCGCTGTTGTTCAGCATGATCGCCACGGCGACGATCTTTGTCTGTTTCAACGCCTATGTGCTGGATTATGTGACGCGCGAGAACCTGGGGCGCAGCCAGTCGGTGCAGATGGCCTATGCGGCGGCCCCCTGGACGCTGGGGCCGCTGGTCGGGCCATTTCTGTACAACCGGCTGGGGGTGGGCATCTTTCTGGTGTCGGCAAGTTTCGCCGTGGCGCTGCTGATCACCTTCTGGGTGCTGCGGCTGGGCAATGGCAAGCAGATCCAGAAGGCGCGCGGCCCTGCGGTGAATCCGCTGGGGTTTCTGGGGCGGTTCTTCCGGCAGCCCCGGCTGATCGCGGGCTGGTTCTTTGCGGTGATGCGGTCCTGTGGCTGGTGGGTCTATGTGGTCTATCTGCCGATCTTCTGTATCGAGGCGGGTCTGGGCGACATGGTGGGCAGCACGGCGCTGGCGATCTCCAACGCCATCCTGTTCCTTGCGCCGATGATCAACCGCTGGGCGCGCCGCGCCGGGGTGCGGCAGTCGGTGCGGCTGGCCTTTTTCTGCTGTGGCCTCTTGATGCTGGGCGCGGCCTTGCTGGCCGTTCTGCCCTGGGTGACGGTGGCGCTGGTCTTCGGGTCTTCGGCCTTTCTTGTCACGCTGGATGTGGTGGGCGGGCTGCCGTTCCTGATGAGCGCGAAGCCGTCGGAACGCACCGAGATGAGCGCGGTCTATTCCAGCTTTCGTGATGTGTCGGGTATCCTGACGCCGGGCGTGGCCTGGGCGGTGCTGTTCGTGCTGCCGTTGCAGGGAATCTTTGCGGCCAGCGGCATCGGGCTGTTGATTGCCTGGGCGATTGCCGGGCGGCTGCATCCGCGGCTGGGGGCCCCCCGGCCATCGCGGGGCGGGGCTGCGCTGTCGGGCTGATCCGGGTCAGGGCCGGAGAGGCACGAATTCCATGGTGAAGCCCGTTCCGTCCGACAGGGTAAGGTGATCCGCGCCGACGGCCATCCGGGTGGACCGGGCAAGACCGGCAAAGAACGCCTGTTCGGCCGCCAGATCGGGACAGGCCATTTCCGTTGCGGTGACATCGCGGATGGCCCAGAGCGGGAAGGGTTCGCTGACGATCCGGCCCGACCAGCTGTTGCAGGGGGCCATGCCCGACGCCCGGCTGCCGCCTGCGTTCAGCTGGAAGGTGGCAGGGGCGTCAAAGCTCTGCCCGCCCATCGAGACGAGTTGCCAGGGATGAGCCTTGGCCGGGGGCGTTTCGACACAGGCCGCAAGGACAAGCGGCGCGACAAGCGACAGGGCAAGAAGACTATGGCGCATGGAGCCTCGGGGCGTGGTGATCCGCGCCAAGGGTGACATCCGCCGACACAGGCGGCAAGTCGGCGATTACGGATGCAGGGCCTGCCCCTTGCGCAACTGGCGCTGCGCGCGGGAGATGCCCAGAAGGGGATGCACGGGGACCGGCGGAGTGCCGAGGCGCGGATCGCGGCCAAGGGCGGCGATGATCTGGTCCAATGCGGCTTCGGGCAGGATCGCCAGCGTCTGCGGGCCCAGATACAGGCTTTCGGCGGGCAGGCCGTTGGCCAGAAGAATGCTGTGATCGGCCAGCAGAAGATGAAAGTAGCGCAACTCGCCCGTCGGACGGCTGATCTGCACGCCGGGACAGCCGAGGAAGGAGGCGGCGGGGATCAGAACGAAAGGCCCGTCAGCCATATCGCTGCGAAAGCGCAGGCGGTGTTGGCGCGAGACCGAAAGATCCCTTGCAGGCAGGCCGGGGCCGAAGGCATGGGCGCGGATCGTGACGGGCCAGAGCCGGGGTTCGGCCCAAAGCCGCGCGGTGCCGTGCCGGGTTTCACCCACCCAGATCAGTGGCAGCACGCGGTCATTGGCGGTCAGCACCGGATCGCCCGCGCGAAGGGTTTGCACGGGGCGGGGCCCGTGTGGCGTTTCGATCAGCGTATCGGCGGCAAAGCAGAGGTTGTCATCGGCGGGGTTGGGCGACCCCGAGACGATGGTATTGCCGCCGTCGGGGGACCGTTGCAGCGAGTAACCGGGGGTGAAGGGGCCGAAATTCTCGCCGCTGCCGATGCGGGTTGTGCCTGCGGGAAAGGTCGCAAAGTTGCCCGGTGTGCCGGGGGTCACGATCGAAGCCCCGCCATAGGCGATCTGCGCGTAGGTATGGGCAACGGGATCGTAGAGGATGGCGTTTTCCGGCCCGTTGTTCAGCACGGCGCTGCCGCGCCCGGCGTAAAAGGCCATGTCGCCGGGGCCAAGCGCCGGACCGGGGCCGCCCGCCGCGCCGGTCATCACCATGGCATGTGCGCCGGGGGTCAGAATCGTGCCGGGCGGAAAGGTGAACCAGTTTCCCAGCGTCTGATCCCAGAGCTGCAAACCGCCGATGTCGACCGGGTTCGGGCCGGAGTTGTAGATTTCGATGAATTCGTCGACCGGGGTGACGGTGCCGCTGTGGTCGGTGTCATGGCGCGGGCCGCTGCTGCCGGCTGCACTGTTGGGGTCCGGCAGGACCTCGTTTATGACAATGCTGCCCCTGACTGCATCGGCCATCTGGCGTCACCCCTTATCACCGGGGCAGTCTGGTCACGAAAAGGGGCAGAAATAAGGGGCAATCGGGCCAGGTCGGGGCGCTGTCCGGCAAGGGGGACGCGCGCTGCCCCTTGCCGGACCGGGCCGATCAGTCCAGTAGTCTGCGGGCGATGACCTGGGCCTGGATCTCGGCAGCACCTTCAAAGATGTTCAGGATGCGAGCGTCGCACAGGATGCGGCTGATGCGGTATTCCAGCGCGAAACCGTTGCCGCCGTGGATCTGCAGGGCATTGTCGGCAGAGGCCCAGGCCACGCGCGCGCCCAGAAGCTTGGCCATCCCGGCCTCAAGATCGCAGCGCTTGTCGTGGTCCTTCTGCCAGGCGCTGAAATAGGTCAGCTGGCGGGCGATCATGATTTCCACCGCCATCATGGCCAGCTTGCCCGAGATGCGGGGAAAGTCGATCAGCGGCTTGCCGAACTGTCTGCGGTCCTCGGCATACTGCATCCCCGTTTCCAGCGCCGACTGCGCCACGCCGATGGCGCGGGCCCCGGTCTGGATGCGGGCGGATTCGAAGGTCTGCATCAGTTGCTTGAACCCCTGTCCGGGCACGCCGCCCAGCAGGTTTTCGCCCTTCACCCTGAAGCGGTCGAAGCCCAGTTCGTATTCCTTCATGCCGCGATAGCCCAGAACCTCGATCTCCGTGCCGGTCATGCCGGGGGTGGGGAAGGGGGCGTCGTCGGTGCCGGGGGTCTTTTCGGCCAAGAACATCGACAGGCCGCGATAATCGGTGGTCGCCGGGTCGGTGCGGGCCAGCAGCGTCATCACATGGGTGCGCGCGGCATGGGTGATCCAGGTCTTGTTGCCGGTGATCGTCCAGTCGTCGCCGTCACGTTCGGCACGGGTGCGCAGGGAACCCAGGTCCGATCCGGTGTTCGGCTCGGTAAAGACGGCGGTGGGCAGGATTTCCCCGCTGGCCAGTTTCGGCAGCCATTGCGCCTTTTGGTCTGGCGTGCCGCCGCACAGGATCAGCTCGGCCGCGATTTCCGACCGGGTGCCAAGGCTGCCGACGCCGATATAGCCGCGCGACAGCTCTTCCGAGACGACGACCATCGACGCTTTGGACAGGCCGAAGCCGCCGAATTCCTCGGGGATGGTCAGGCCGAAGACGCCCATCCCGGCCAGATCCTCGATGATCCCCATCGGGATCAGATCGTCGCGCAGGTGCCAGTCATGGGCAAAGGGGATGACCTTTTCATCCGCATAGCGGCGGAACTGGTCGCGGATCATCTCAAGCTCGGCATCCAGCCCGGTGGTGCCAAAGGTGGCGCGGCCATGGTTGTCGCGCATCAACGCCACCAGGGCGCTGCGTGCCTGATGGGTATTGCCATGGGCCATCAGTGCGCGGGCGGCTTCGCCGGGCACCCAGGTCAGGCCCAGATCGCAAAGGCGGGCGATTTCGCCCTGGCTCATCGGGATGCCGCCGGCGATCTGGTTCAGATATTCGCCGAAGCCGATCTGCAGGATCAGCTGTTCCATCGCGCCGAACTGCCCGTCCGCATCCAGCCGCCCGGCCCAGGCCTCCAGCTGGCGCAGGGCTTCGGCATAGGTGGCCAGCCAGGACAGCGTATGGGCGGCGAACTGATGCGCTTCCATCGCGGCATTCTGCACCTTGCCGCCCGAACTGACCCGCGCGCGCAGGGCTTCGCGCCCTTCGGCAAAGAGGGCCTCGACCTCGGGCAAGGTGGCGGCGGTCAGGCTGCGCAGATCGGCAAGAAGGGGAGAGTCGGACATCTGCTGACCATCATGCGGCATCGGCTTGCTCCGGGAGATTCTGCATCTGCGAAGGAATAGGTTTTTCGCAGTCGCAGCGCAACATCATTTCGCAGTGAATGGGTATTTCGACCGAAAATGTCTCATCCACCAGGATCAGGAGGTTGCCCCGCAGGCATTGACGATCTCGGGCAGGGCGGCGGCGGGGACCACCTCGAATTCGACGCGGTAGAGCAATAGATCTCCGTCCCAGCCTTCGAAGGCCCAGAGACCGGGCAGCAGTTCGTCCTCGGTGTCAAAGCGGAAAAACGCGAGGTTCGGCCCGGCATCGGACAGGCCGCTGTCCCAGACCTCGGGCGCGGAGCGTCCGGGACGGAAGACACGCGACTCGGTTCTGACCGAACCGGCGAAACCGGGGGCGGCGGTGGCCCGGACCCCGAAGGCGAGGCCCAGGGCGGCGGGAACGACCTGCCGGTCGGGCCAGTGAAAGGTGATGTTGCCAGTGGGTACATGGATCCAGCCCGAAACCGTGCCGGGCGCGGGCATCCGGTCCATGGCCTGCAAGGCGCAGAAGATGCCCACCTCCAGCCGGGCGATCTGCGGCGCGGCCAGCGGTTCGGCCGGGGCGGCAAGAGCGGGTGCCGAGAGCAGCCAGAGGGCAAGGGCGGCGCGGCGCATGACGGCCCCTCAGGACATCAGGTTGCAGTCCGAGCTGATGCCCGGCAGGGTGCTGGCGGGCTGAACCTCGAATTCGACACTGTAAAGCCGGGTGTCGCCATCCCAGGCCTCCATCCGCCAGGTGCCGAGGATCAACTCTTCGGGGAAATCGAAGGCAAAGCCGCGCATCCGGGGGGTGTTGGCGTAAAGGTCGGTATACCAGATCTCGGGGCGGTCCCGACCCGGCTTCCAGGTTTCGATCCGGGCCTGAAGGATGTCGTGGTCGGCCTGCACCACCACGCCGAACGAAATGCCGAGGGCTGCGGGGATCCGCTGCTGGCGATGGATGAATTCCGGCAGGGTGGCCAAAAGGTTGATATAGCCCAGCGAGGTTTCGGGTGCCGGCTCGGTGCCTTCGGATTCCGGGCGGCAATAGATGCCGATCTCGACGAAACGGATGCCCTGCGCCGATTGCGGCGCGGCCGGATCGGCAAGGGCCACGGTCGCAGACCACAAGAGGACAAGACAAAGACGAAAGAAAGCAGACATCGGGGCGCCCTTCGGGATGCCACGATGAAACCCTGCCACCGCGGGGGCGTCAACTGCGGGGCTTTCACTTTTACGAAGGGGCTGGCAGAACGGGGCCCGGATCGGGGGGCGCGGTATGGAAATGGTGATGGGCGGGCTGACGCCGCTGGCGTTCTGGACGGCGATGGCGGTGACGCTGTTTGCCGGTTTCGTCAAGGGCGCGGTCGGCTTTGCCATGCCGCTGGTGATGATCTCGGCCTTTTCGGCCTTTCTGCCGCCCGAGCTTGCGCTGGCGGGGCTGATCCTGCCGACCCTGTTCACCAATCTGTCGCAGGCCTTTCGCCAGGGCGTTGCCCCGGCACTGGACTCGGCCATCAGATATCGTCGGTTCCTGATCGCAACGGTGCTGTTCATCGCCGTTTCGGCCCAGGTCTTCGAGCATATCCCGAGGATGGCCTATCTGCTGCTGCTGGGCCTGCCGGTGACGGCCTTCGCCGCGGCGCAGCTGGCCGGGCTGCCGCTGGCGCTGCCCTTGCATCACCGCAACCGGGCGGAATGGGGGCTGGGGGTGATCGGCGGGCTTTACGGCGGGGTGTCGGGGATCTGGGGCCCGCCGCTTCTGGTGTTCCTGCTGTCGACCGGCGTGGCCAAGGTCGAGATGGTGCGGGTGCAGGGCGTGGTGTTCCTGATCGGCGCAGTGGCACTTCTGGCCGCGCATCTGGGCACCGGTATCGCCAGCGGCGAACGGTTGGCCTTTTCGGCGGCGCTGGTGCTGCCCGCCATGCTGGGCATGCTGGTGGGATACCGGGTGCAGGACCGCCTTGATCAGGCGGTGTTCCGGCGCTGGACGCAAGGATTGCTGGTGCTGACGGGGTTGAATCTGGTGCGGCAGGCACTGATGTAAGCGGCTGGCAAGCGGAGCGGCTTGCGCCGCAGGTCTTTTGTCTCGTCGTCAGCCTTCGCCTCCTCCTCGGGCGGATGGGGGCATTCTGCCCCCAAACCCCCTGAGGGTATTTGGGCAAAGATGAAAACAGCTGGCTTCATCTTTGTATAAATACCCCCGCCGGAGGCGCAGGCGGCCCGAGCCGGTTGCGCAGAACGCGCAGAGGCGAGACAAAAACTTGCGCCCGGACGGCTTGCCGTCCGGGCGCGCGATTTTGCAACCAGGGCAGTCTCAGCCGATGGCGGCGGCCTTCACGTCCTCGTCGATGAAGGGAACATACTGGCCGAAGTTCTTCGAGAACATCGCCACCAGTTTCTGCGCCTGCGCGTCATAGGCGGCCTTGTCGGTCCAGGTCTCGCGCGGGTTCAGCAGTCTTGCATCCACCCCGGCCAGCGCCACCGGCACCTCGAAGCCGAAATTCGGGTCCTTGCGGAATTCGGTCTCGCTCAGCGAGCCGTCCAGCGCGGCCGACAGAAGCGCGCGCGTGGCCTTGATCGGCATCCGCTTGCCGGTGCCGTAGGCGCCGCCGGTCCAGCCGGTGTTGACGAGCCAGCAGGAGGCACCGTTCTTCAGGATCTTTTCCTGCAGCAGCTTACCGTAAACCTCGGGCCGGCGCGGCATGAAGGGGGCGCCGAAGCAGGTGGAAAAGGTGGGCTGCGGTTCGGTGATGCCGCGTTCGGTGCCGGCGGCCTTGGAGGTGAAGCCGGAGAGGAAGTGATACATCGCCTGCGCAGGCGACAGCCGGGCGATGGGGGGCAGTACGCCGAAGGCATCGCAGGTCAGCATCACCACATGGCGCGGATGGCCGCCAAGCCCGGTGGCCGAGGCGTTGGAGATCGCCTCGAGCGGATAGGCGCAGCGGGTGTTCTCGGTCAGGCTGCGGTCGGCGAAATCGAGCTCCAGTGTCTCCGGGTCGAAGACCATGTTTTCCACCACGGTGCCGAAGCGGTGGGTGGTGGCATGGATTTCCGGCTCGGCCTCGGCGCTGAGGTCGATGGTCTTGGCGTAGCAGCCGCCTTCGAAGTTGAAGATGCCGCGGTCGGACCAGCCATGTTCGTCATCGCCGATCAGGGTGCGGTCGGGGGCTGCGGAAAGGGTGGTCTTGCCGGTGCCCGAAAGGCCGAAGAACACGGCGGCATCGACCGGGTTGCCGATGGCATGGTTGGCCGAGCAGTGCATCGCCATCACGCCCTTGCCGGGCAGGATGTAGTT
>DAIOGH010000025.1:0-66704 GCA_036745335.1 Paracoccaceae bacterium | reverse complement strand
CTCACGGAGCCTGAATCACGCCCAAGCAGCAACATCAATGGGTCCTGAGCCTAGGGTCCGGCCCTTCTGGCTTTCCCTTCTGCAAATATCCTCAGGGGGATGCCATTGGTTCGTAAACCAATGGCAGGGGGCAGAATGCCCCCGCCCGAGGAAAAGCGCGAAGGCGCTTTGACGAGACAGGAGGCTTGCGCCGTCAGGCGCGCAATCCGGTCACGGCCCTCAGCGCCGTGCGGACCGGGCGTTCGCCTCGCCCTGTACGACGATCTCGCGGATCGCCTCCAGCTTGTAGTTCGACAGATACAGCGCCACCACCACCTCACGCGAGGGCTGGGTGCCCGCCCGCATCGTCTCGACCGGCGGGAAGACCCGGAATTCCAGCACCAGGCGGCCGGTTTCATCCACCGGCTGTGGCACCAGTTCGGCCTGCCAGTAGCCCTGCGTCGGCGGCAGGCCGGTGGCGCGGACGATGGCACCGCCCGGCACTTCCTCGACCGCGAGGCCGATCACCTGCTGGACCAGGGCGCGCGGATCGCGTGGGGCCTCGGGCAGGGCCACCTTCTCCGTCTCCTGCGAGCGGCCGAACCAGTTGAACGGGTTCAGCTTGCTGTCGCGCATCCCGCCACAGGCCGCAAGGCCAAGGCACAGCATCAGGACGGCGGGGCGCGTCGTAAGGCGGATCATGCGGGTCTCCTGCTTCCTCTCTCTTGGCTAGCCTATGGCGCGGCTTTTGAAAAGGCGCGATCCCCGTGCGTTGCCGCTCGCCATGCCGCTCTGGACAGCCGGGCCGTCAGCCTCTACCTCGGGTGGAAAGGAGCAGCCCATGGCCACCCAAGCCTTTGACGAGATCGCCGAGACCTTCGACTTCCTCGATGACTGGGAAGACCGCTACCGCCATGTGATCGAACTGGGGCGCGCGATGCCGCCGCTGGATGACATGTTCAAGGTGCCCGCGCTGAAGGTGGACGGCTGCGCCAGCCAGGTCTGGCTGCGGCCGGTGATCGAGGGCGGGCGGTTCGATTTTCAGGGCGACAGCGATGCGATGATCGTGCGGGGGCTGATAGCGGTTCTGCACGCGCTCTATTCCGGGCTGCCGCTGGCCGAGGTGGCCAGGGTGGATGCCGGTGCCGAACTGGCCCGGCTGGGGTTGAACGATCACCTGTCGGCGCAGCGCTCCAACGGGCTGCGTGCGATGGTGGAGCGGATCCGCAAGGTTGCCGCCGAAGGATAGGAGCGGGGGATCGCCTTGCGGGGCGACGCGGACAGTGAGAGTGCCCCCTGTCTCTGGCCATCGGAATGCAGTCCCGGCCGGGTTAACAGCCGCGTCAGCGGCCCCGGCCAGCGCCCGACCGCCCCCCGTTACAGAATTGGGGGGCGGGCGCTTCTGCACCATCGGTCCTCCGCTCGGGTCACAGGAGAGACCGCACCATAAAGCGCTGCCTGCGCATCGTTGGAGGCGCCCACCCGCGGTCGGGCGCTGGCCTCTGTTGCTTGCCGATCCCACCGTCCGCAATGGACTCACAGCAGGCGCCCCCGGCTTGCTCCCTCAGATCGCCGCGCAGGCTGCCCTTGCCCAGTCCCGCGCCGCCGGTGACAGCCTTGGCCCCAGCTTCGCCAGCACCTCGGCGTGATAGCCGTTCAGCCAGGTCCGTTCGGCCGGGGACAGCACCCCGGCCCGGATCAGGCGGCGGTCGAAGGGCACGAAGGTCAGCGTCTCGAACGACAACTGCGCCCGCCGGTCGCCCAGATCGGGTGCCACTTCGACTGCGATCAGGTTCTCCAGCCGGATGCCGAAGGCCCCCTCGCGGTAATAGCCCGGCTCGTTCGAGAGGATCATCCCCGGCTCCAGCGGCACTTCGGACAGGCGCGACAGCCGTTGCGGCCCTTCATGCACCGACAGGAAGGCCCCCACGCCATGCCCGGTGCCATGGTCGAAATCCTGCCCCTCGACCCAGAGCGGAAACCGCGCCAGCGGATCGAGATCGCGCCCCGCCAGCCCTTTTGGCCAGCGCGCCCGCGATATGGCGATCAGCCCCTGCAACACCCTAGTATAGCAGGCGCGCGCCTCTTCCCCCGGATCGCCGATGGCAATGGTGCGGGTGATGTCGGTGGTGCCGTCCAGATATTGCGCACCGGAATCCACCAGCAGAAGCTCATCGGCCCCTACTGCCCGGTTGGTTTCCTCGGTCACGCGGTAATGCATGATCGCGCCATGCGGGCCCGCGCCGCAGATGGTATCGAAACTGATGTCGTGCAGCGCATTGGTGGCGCGGCGAAAGCCTTCCAACGCGCGCGTCACTGAAATTTCGCTCAGGCTGCCTTCAGGCTGGGCGTCCAGCCAGCACAGGAATTCCACCATTGCGGCCCCGTCGCGCAGATGCGCCTCGCGCATGCCGGCCACTTCGGCGGCGGTCTTCCTGGCCTTGGGCAGGCGACAGGGATCATCGGTCCAGGCGACCTCGATCCCGGCTTCCTCAAGTTCGCGCGATACCGCCAGCGGTGCCGTCGCCCGATCCACCCGCACCGGGCCGGGCAGGGTGTGCAGCGCGGGCACGAAGGCCGATACCGGGCGCAGCGTGACCTGCGACCCCAGATGGGCGCGGGTCGCGTCATCGAACTTTGCCGCATCGGCGAACAGCGTCACCCGGCCATCGTCATGCAGCACGGCAAAGCCATGCAGCACCGGATTGCGCGGCACATCGGCGCCGCGGATATTCAGCAGCCAGCAGAGCGAATCCGGCAGGGTGATGACCGCCGCCCGCTGCCCCGCCGCCCGCAGGCCTTCGGCCAGACGGGTGCGCTTGTCGGCGCTGGTCTCGCCTGCCAGGGCATCGGGATGGGCGAAGGCGCGGCCAGCCGGCGGCGGCGGCTGATCGGGCCAGATGCCATCGACCATGTTGCGCGTGGCGCGCAGCGATGCGCCGCTGCCCGCCAGTGCCGTCTCGATCCGGGCGATCTCATCCGCCGTATGCAGCCAGGGGTCAAAGCCGATCTCGCCCTGCGGCAGCTTTTCGCGGATCCAGTCCCCCGGCTTCACCTCGGGCCAAGGCACCGGCGTGAAATGCCCAAGATCCACCTGCGCCTTGACCTGCGTGCGATAGCGCCCGTCGATGAACACCCCGGCGACATCCGGCAGCACGATGCAGAAGCCCGCCGATCCGGTGAAGCCGGTCAGCCATTGCAGCCTTTCGTCCCGTGCCGCAACATATTCGCCCTGATGCACATCGGCGCGCGGCACGATGAAGCCGGCCAGCCCCTCGGCCGCCAGCGCCCGCCGCAAGGCCGCAAGCCGCGGTGGCCCCTGGTCGGGGGCGGCAGGGCTGTCGAAGGTCTGGAACACGGTCTATGCCTCATTTTCTGTCTGCAAATATCCCAGGGGGTCCGGGGGGCTGGCCCCCCGCTCGCTGACCCCTGCTATCCCGCCCGTCGCATCGCGTTGCGCTTCTGAGCCTTCGGGTCGCTGTCGAACAGGCCCGCCAGCTGTTCGGTCATCGCCCCGGCCAGCTGTTCGACATCGGTGATCGTCACGGCGCGGTTGTAATAGCGGGTCACGTCATGGCCGATGCCGATGGCGATCAGTTCGACCGCGCGGCGGCGTTCGACCAGGGCGATCACGTCGCGCAGGTGCTTTTCCAGATAGCTGGCCGGGTTCACCGACAGCGTCGAATCGTCGACTGGCGCCCCGTCCGAGATCACCATCAGGATCTTGCGCGCCTCGGGCCGGGCCACCATCCGCCGATGCGCCCATTCCAGCGCCTCGCCGTCGATGTTCTCCTTCAGCAGACCCTCCTTCATCATCAGCCCCAGATTGGGCCGCACCCTCCGCCAGGGCGCATCGGCGGATTTGTAGATGATGTGGCGCAGGTCGTTTAGACGGCCCGGTTGCTGAGGGCGGCCCTGCGCCAGCCAGCGTTCGCGGCTTTGCCCGCCCTTCCAGGCGCGGGTGGTGAAGCCCAGGATTTCCACCTTGACGCTGCATCGTTCCAGTGTGCGTGCCAGCACGTCGGCACAGATCGCGGCGATGCTGATCGGGCGGCCCCGCATCGAGCCGGAATTGTCCAGCAGCAGCGTCACCACGGTGTCGCGGAATTCGGTGTCCTTTTCCCATTTGAACGACAGGGGCGTCGTCGGGTTCGCCACCACCCGCGCCAGACGTCCCGCATCCAGCACGCCCTCTTCCAGATCGAACAGCCAGCTGCGGTTCTGCTGCGCCTGAAGACGGCGCTGCAACTTGTTGGCCAGCCGCCCGACCGCCCCCTTCAAGGGTTCAAGCTGCTGGTCCAGATAGGCGCGCAGCCGTTCCAGTTCCGCCGGTTCGGCCAGGTCTTCGGCCTTGATTTCCTCATCGAAATCTGTGGTGTAGACGGCATAGTTCGGATCGGCATCGGAATGCGGGGCAGGGGGCGGCGGTTCCAGCGGGGCCTCGCCCTCGGGCAGTTCGGCCTCGTCGCCCTGCTCCATGTCGGCGCTGTCCTCCATCGTGACCTGCGCCTGGGACTGGTCCTGCTGATCCTCCTGGCTTTGTTCGGGAGAGGCGTCGGTTTCTTCGGATTCCTGCTCGTCCTGGCCGGTGGAATCGGGGTTGTCCTGATCCTCTTCCGCTTCGTCGCCCGGATCGTCCTGATCTTCGCGGTCGGGGTCGTCGCCCAGTTGGTCGCCATAGCCGAGGTCGGAAATCACCTTGCGCGCCAGCCGGGCGAACGCCGCCTGATCGGCCAGAACGTGATCAAGGTTCTCCAGCGTGCCGCCCGCCTGCTCTTCGATGAAGCCGCGCCAGAGGTTCATCACGTTCTGCGCCCCGCGCGGCAGGTCGCGGCCCGTCGCCAGATGCCGCACCAGATAGCCAGCCGCCACCGGCAGGGGCGCGTCCTGCGGGCTGGAAATCTGGGCATAGGCCTTGCGGTCGGCCTCGTGCCCGATCTTGGCGTCGATATTGCCTGCGGTGCCGGGCATGTCGCGCGCGCCCATCGCCTCGCAACGCGCGGTCTCCATCGCGTCATAGATGTCGCGGGCCAGTTGTCCGGTCGGCGCATAGCGGGCGCTGATCGCATCGTCGTGGAACCTGCGGCGCAGCGCAAAGGCATCGGCGGTGCCGCGCGCCAGCAGCACCTCGTCCCGCGTCATCCGGCGGCTGACCTGCGGCAGGCGCACGCCTTCCTTGTTCATGCCGGGAGGATCGACCGAATAGGAGACGGTCATCTCCGGGTCGTCCGCCATGGTGCGGGTCGCCTCGGCGAGGGCCTTCTTGAACGGATCGGCGGGGTTGTCGGAGGGCTTGGTCATGGGCGCGAATGTGGCACCGGTGCGGGGCGGGAGCAAGGGCGGATGGGCCTTCGGCCGTGTCCGTGCCCAGCAGGAAAATGCCAGGATCCGTGCAGTTGCGCACAGAGGGTTGGCGGATGTGCGGAATTGCCCGGCCCGCACCGGCCCGTCATCTTCGGGAGGCTGAATTCAACCGTGCGGCCCAGGATGGGGCCGGCACAACGCCAGGAAGAAGAAATGACCAAACCGAAAATCGCCATCATCGTCGGCTCGACCCGTCCGACCCGTTTCGCCGACATCCCGACCGCGTGGATCAAGGCCCAGGCCGAAGCGCGCGGGGATATGGAGGTCGAGGTGGTCGACCTGCGCGACTATCCGCTGCCCTTCTTCGACGAGATGGCCTCGAATCTGTGGATGCCGTCGCAGAATGAGGTTGCCGTGAAATGGCAGAAGAAGATCGCCGAATTCGACGGCTACATCTTCATCGTCGCGGAATACAACCGCTCGATCACCGGGGCGCTGAAGAACGCGCTGGATCAGGCCTATGTCGAATGGAACCACAAGGTTGCCGGCTTCGTGGCCTATGGCGGCGTCGGCGGTGCCCGTGCGGTGGAACACCTGCGCAACATCGCGGTCGAGTTGCAGATGGTGCCCACCCGCAGCGCCGTGCATATCGGCGGCGGCGATTTCATGAAGGTGCATCCGGGCTTTGGCGGCTCGGGCAATCTGGCCGATATCGAGGGCTCGATCAGCGCCTCGGCCAAGGCCCTGCTGGATGATGTGCTGTGGTGGGCCAATGCCACCAAGGCCGCGCGCGGCTGAGACCAGCGGCAGGTCGGGAATGGGGAAGGGTGGTCCATCGGGCCGCCCTTTGCCGTTTCAGGGAGGAGTGGTGGCTTGGCCGGAGGAGGCGGACATTCAGGGCGACAAGACGCCGTCGGAGTGAAGTCCCGGCCGGGTTGACAGCGGCGTCAGCCGCCCCGGCCAGCGCCCGACCGCCCCTTTGGGCGGGCGCTTCTGCGCCGTTGGCCCTCCGCTCAGGCCACAGGAGAGACCGCACCATAAAGCGCTGCCTGCGCATCGTTGGAGGCGCCCACCCGCGGTCGGGCGCTGGCCTCTCTTGCTGCCCAATCCCAACCGTCCGCAATGGGCTCTGCGGGGCGAACCTGGGCCCTACGATCCCGAAACGAAAAAGGTGGCCGAGGCCGCCCTTTGCGCGCCGGCGGGCCTTCGCCTCACTTCATCGCCATGCTTGCCGCCGATTCCGGCAGTTCCTCGGCAAAGCAGCGTTGGTAGAATTCGGCCACGGTCTGCCGCTCCAGCTCGTCGCATTTGTTCAGGAACGACAGCCGGAAGGCATAGCCGACATTGCCGAAGATCCGCGCGTTCTCGGCCCAGTTCAGCACGGTGCGCGGGGACATGACGGTGGACAGATCGCCGTTCATGAAGGCGGTCCGGGTCAGGTCGGCCACTGTCACCATCTGGCTGATGGTCTTGCGGCCCTTCTCGGTGTTGTAAAGCGGGTTCTTGGCCAGAACGATGGCGGTTTCGGCGTCGTGGCTCAGATAATTCAGCGTTGCCACCAGCGACCAGCGGTCCATCTGCGCCTGGTTGATCTGTTGCACGCCGTGATAAAGCCCGGTCGTGTCGCCCAGCCCCACGGTGTTCGCGGTGGCGAACAGACGGAACGACGGATGCGGGGTGATGATCTCGTTCTGGTCCAGCAGCGTCAGCTTGCCGTCATGTTCCAAGACGCGCTGGATCACGAACATCACATCGGCCCGGCCGGCATCATATTCGTCGAAGACGATGGCGACGGGATTGCGCAGCGCCCAGGGCAGGATGCCCTCGTGGAACTTCGTCACCTGCTTGCCGTCTTCCAGCTTGATCGCATCCTTGCCGATCAGGTCGATCCGGCTGATGTGGCTGTCAAGGTTGACCCGCACGCAGGGCCAGTTCAGATGCGCGGCCACCTGTTCGATGTGGGTCGATTTCCCCGTGCCGTGATAGCCCTGGATCATCACCCGGCGGTTGTAGGCAAAGCCCGCAAGGATGGCCAGCGTGGTGTCGGGATCGAACTTGTAGGTCGGATCGACCTCGGGCACGCGGTCGCTACGCTCTGCAAACCCCTTGACCCGCATGTCGGTGTCGATCCCGAACACATCGCGGACCGAGATTTCTTCGGTGGGTTTCATCACGGTATCCAGCATCGCCCTGTCCAGAAAGATATCAGCCCATGGTTCATGGAACATCTCGGGCGGGGGTGCAAGGGGAGGCGCAGCAGGACAATGGCCAGAGGGCGGCTTCAGTCCCTGAAGTGGCGGCTGTCCTTGATCTGGTCCCAGGCCCAGACCACCTCTTGCAACTGTTCCTCGTGGCTGCGGTCGCCGCCGTTCATGTCGGGGTGCAGCACCTTGATCAGGCCCTTGTAGATCTTGCGGATCTCGGCCTTGGTCATGCTGTCGCGCGCATCCAGAATCTCGACGGCCTTGCGCTCGGTCGGGGGCAGTTTGCGGGTGGCGCCCGAGGCGGGCAGGGCGCCGGGATTGCGGGTGGCCTTCTCGCCCAGAATTTCCATCGGGTCGTTCACGCCCATCCGCGCCCAGGCATTGCCATCGCCCTGACGCGAGAAGGGTTTGGTCTCGCGGCCCCAGACGCGGTCCTTGTCAACGATGGACTGGAATTCCTCGTCGGTGGTGCCGTTGAAGAAGTTCCACTTCAGATTGTAGTCGCGGATGTGGTCCTTGCAGAACCAGAAGAATTCATCCAGCAGGTCGGGTGATTTCGGCGCGCGATAGGCCCCCTGCCGGTCGCAGCCGGGATGGTCGCAGCCGCGCCCCGTCGCCTCGGGCGCGGTGGTGCCGCGGCGCGTGGCCTGTTTGCGCTTCTTGTCGGCGCTGACCCGCAGGTCGAAATCGAAGGGAGCCTTGCCTGCCATCTGCCTGTCTTTCACCTGCCCGCACCCAAGCCCGAGATCGCTTTCCGACTCGGGGCCACGAGTTTAGACCACTCTGCAGCGGATTGAAGGGGGCACCGGAAAAATGACCGTGAAGACCGAGATCGAGACGCGGTTGCGTGCGGCCTTTGCCCCGCAGCGGCTGGAGGTGGTGAACGAAAGCCATCTGCACGGCGGCCATGCCGGGGATGACGGATCCGGCGAAAGCCACTTCCGGGTGCTGATCCGGGCCGCGCAATTCGCCGAAATGGGCCGCGTCGCCCGTCACCGGGCGGTTCATGCCGCGCTGGGTGAGTTGAACATGCGGGTTCATGCCATCGCCCTGGATATCGGTGGCGAGTAAAATGCGCGGCTGCTCGCGGCTGATGGGGGCATTTGCCCCCCAAACTCCCAAGGGTATTTGGACAAAGATGAAGCGGCCTGTTTTCATCTTTGTGAAAATACCCCCGCCGGAGGCATTCCCCGTCTCTGCATTCGCAGAGGCGGGAGAATAGCGTGCGGACGCGGCTGCGCGATCTGCTTCAGCCCGCCGCCTTGGCCTTCAGCCGGTAGGCATGCAGCAGGGGTTCGGTATAGCCCGACGGTTGTTCACGCCCCTTCAGCACCAGATCGCAGGCGGCCTGAAAGGCGATGCCCTGATAGCCGGGGGCCATCGGGCGATAGGACGGGTCGTCCGCGTTCTGGCGGTCGACCACCGCGGCCATCTTCCTCATCGCCTCCATCACCTCGTCGCGGCTGACGACGCCGTGCAGAAGCCAGTTGGCAATCGCCTGGGCTGAGATCCGGCAGGTTGCGCGATCTTCCATCAGGCCGACGTCGTTGATGTCGGGCACCTTGGAGCAGCCGACGCCCTGGTCGATCCAGCGCACCACATAGCCAAGGATTCCTTGCGCGTTGTTCTCCACCTCGCGGCGCACCTGATCGGCCGACCAGCGGCGATAGCTGGCCAGCGGGATTTCCAGGATTCCGTCGACATGGGCGCGGCGGCCGCCTTTCGTCAGCCGGGCCTGCACCGCCAGCACATCGACCTTGTGGTAATGCAGGGCATGCAGCGTGGCGGCGGTGGGCGAGGGCACCCAGGCGCAATTCGCGCCGGCGCGGGGATGGGCGATCTTTTCGTCCAGCATCGCGGCCATCAGGTCGGGCATCGCCCACATGCCCTTGCCGATCTGCGCCTTGCCGGACAGGCCGCATTCCAGCCCGATGTCGACATTCAGGTTCTCGTAAGCCGTGATCCAGCCCTTCCGCTTGATGAAGTCCTTGCGGCTGAAGGGGCCGGCTTCGATGCTGGTGTGGATTTCATCCCCCGTCCGATCCAGAAAACCGGTATTGATGAAGGCCACCCGGCTTTTCGCGGCGCGGATGCATTCCTTCAGGTTGACCGAGGTGCGGCGTTCCTCGTCCATGATGCCCAGCTTCACGGTATTTGCGGGCAGGCCCAGCACCGCCTCGACGCGGGTAAAGATCTCGTCGGCGAAAGCCACTTCTTCCGGTCCGTGCATCTTCGGCTTGACCACATAGACCGAGCCATGGACCGAATTCCGGGTGCCTTCGGTCTTTTTCAGGTCGTGGATGGCAATCGCCACCGTGACCATGGCGTCCATGATGCCTTCGGGCACTTCGCTGCCGTCGGGCAGCAGGATGGCCGGGTTGGTCATCAGATGCCCGACATTGCGCACCCACATCAGCGCGCGGCCCTTCAGCGTCAGCGGGCCGCCATCGGGGGCGGTGTAGTTGCGGTCCGCCGCCAGCGCCCGTGTCACTGGCCTGCCGCCCTTGTCGAAGGTTTCCGACAGCGTGCCCTGCATCAGCCCCAGCCAGTTGCCATAGGCCTGCACCTTGTCTTCGGCATCGACACAGGCCACCGAATCCTCGCAATCCATGATTGCGGACATGGCGCTTTCCAGCTGCACATCGGCCAGCAGCGCCTGATCCCGCGCGCCGATGAAATGCGCCCGGTCGAAGACCAGTTCGACATGCAGCCCGTTGTTTTTCAGCAGCACCGCATCGGGGGCCTTGGGATTGCCCTTGTAGCCGACGAATTTCGACGGCGTCACCAGCGGCATGTCGTCGACCAGCAGCGCGCTGTCCTTGACGTAATAGCGCCGCACATCGGCGTGGCTGGCGCCGTCGATCGGGAAGGCCTCGTCCAGAAACACCCGGGCGCGGGCCACCACACGCGCGCCGCGGCCCTTGTCATAGGCCCCCTTCGGCGGGGCCGATCCCATGGCATCGGTGCCGTAAAGACAATCATACAGGCTGCCCCAGCGGGCATTGGCGGCGTTCAGCGCATAGCGGGCATTGGTGACGGGCACCACCAGTTGCGGGCCGGGAACGGTGGCGATCTCGGGGTCGACATTGGTGGTGTCGATGCGGAAGGCGGGGCCTTCGGGCAGAAGATAGCCGATCTCGGCCAGAAAGGCCTTGTAAGCCATGTGATCATGCGCCTGCCCCTGCCGGGCGCGGTGCCAGGCGTCGATCCTGTCCTGCAGGTCCTGCCGCTTTGCCAGCAGCGCGCGGTTCTTCGGGGCCAAGTCGGCCAGGATGGCGGCGAAGCCGTTCCAGAACGCATCTGGCGCGATGCCGGTGCCGGGCAGGGCGCTGTCCTCGACAAAGGCGGCAAGCTGGCTGTCCACCTGCAGACCTGATTTCGTCACGCGCGTCGCCATGGCGGTCTCCTTCGCATACCGTGGCACACAATACGCCCCATGCGGACGGCGGGGCAAGCAAAGCCGCGTGCGGATTATCCGCCATTGCCGACAAGCACCTTTCGGGATGCGTTGAAAGACAGAAACTTAGCCATCCGGCGAAGTTTCTGCTTGCCGCCTGTGAATGCTGGTTATAGTTAGAGATATGGCTAAGCATGAACCGGACCTGTCATTGCTGTTCCACGCCCTGTCGGACCCGACCCGAAGGTCGATCCTGACGCGGCTGGCTGTGGGGGCGGCCCCGGTCAGCGAACTGGCCCAGCCGACCGGGCTGCGGCTGCCCACCGTGATGCGGCATCTGTCGGTGCTGGAAGAGGCGGGGCTGATCGCCACCTCCAAGGATGGCCGGGTGCGGTCCTGCGCCATCGTGCCCGAGGCGATGGCCCCGGTGCGCAACTGGCTGGACGAACAGCGCGCCCTTTGGGAAGGGCGGCTGGACCGGCTGGACGACTATGTAACCAAGTTGATGAAGGAACGCGCGACATGACCTCTGCTGCCCCCGATCTGAACCCAGAAACCGATCTCAGCTTTACCCGCACCCTGGCCGTGCCGCGGGCGCTGGTCTGGGAATGCTGGACCCGGCCCGAACATATCCCGCATTTCTTCATCCCGGCGCCGCACAGGGTGACGGCGGTGGATCTTGACCTGCGGGTCGGCGGGCGCTTCAACACCACCTTTGATGTCGATGGCAACGTGATGGACAATCACGGCGTCTATCTTGAAGTTGTGGATGGCGAAAAGCTGGTCTTCACCGACACTTATACCGAAGGCTGGAAGCCCGCGCCCGACCCGTTCATGACCGCGATCCTGCTGTTGTCGGATGCGCCGGGCGGCGGCACGACCTATACCGCCATTGCCCGCCACCGCAGCCCCGAGACCCGAAAGGTGCATGAGGAGATGGGCTTTCATGACGGTTGGGGTACGGTGGCGACGCAGTTGGAAGCCTATGCCAAGGGCCTGGCGAAATGAACCGCTTTGCGACCCTGAGTTTCGAGCGCAATGTGGCGGCCCCGGTCGGCACGCTGTGGCAGGCGTGGATTTCGCCCGCCGCCCGTGCCGTCTGGTCGGCCCCCACGCCCGAGGTGACGGTCGAGATCCTCGATTCCGATCCGCGCATCGGCGGGCGCGAAGTGTCGATCTGCCGCGGGCCGGTGCCGCCCGAGATCCGCTGCGAAGGCGGCTGGCTGGAGATGCAGCCCGATCAGTGCAGCGTCAGCTATGAGGTGATCCTGGCCGAGGGCATCGCGCAGTCGGCCGCCCTTGTCACCGCGCGCTTCTCGGCCGCAGGCGAAGGCAGCCGCATCGACGTGACGGTGCAGCTGTCATCGCTGGCCGAGGATATGGAGCAGGGCTATCGTCAGGGCTTTGGCGGCGGGCTGGACAATCTGAAGGGCGTGGCCGAGCGGACGATGATCCTCAGCCGCCTGATCCGGGCCCCGCGCGATGTGGTCTGGGGGGCCTGGGTGAACCCGGAGAGCCTGCCGAAATGGTGGGGCCCCGAGGGGTTTTCCTGCAAGACCAGCCGGATCGACCTGCGTCCGGGCGGGGAATGGGTGTTCGACATGATCGGCCCGGATGGCACGGTCTATCCCAACCACCACCGCTATGGCGAGATCCGCCCCGGCGACCGCATCGGCTATACGCTGCACTGGGGCGAGAACGGGCCGAAACACGCCGATGCCTGGGCCAGCTTTGCCGATGAGGCGGGGGCGACACGGGTGACGCTGGGCATGGTGTTCTCGACCGCGGCCGAGTTTCAGGAGGCCAGGGGCTTTGGCGCGGTGGAACTGGGCCTGCAGACCCTGGGCAAGCTGGCGCGCATCGTCGGGGCGGACTGAGCGGTCTGATCCTCTTCTCCGCCTCCTCCTCGGCGCATGTCATGCGCTTTTCGGAGGGGCGAGGACAGGCCGAAGGCGCTGGGCGAGCGTTCGTCTGTGCCAGCTTTCGCCGGGGTCAGGGGCCGCCCTTGTGGCCCCGGCGTCCTGCGCCTAGGCTCCGGCCCCGGAACAGCCGGAGAAAGCCATGGAAGACGCCGCCCCGCAGACCATCTATCTGGCCGATTACCGGCCCTTCGGCTGGATCATCGAAGGGGTGGAACTGACATTCCGGCTGTCGCCCGAGGCCACCCGCGTGCTGTCGCGCATCCGATTTGCGCCGAACCCCGAGGCGACCGGACAGGAGTTTTTCCTGCATGGCGAGGAGGTCAGGCTGATCTCGGCGCGGATCGACGGGCAGGCGGTGGTGCCTGCGGTCACGCCGCTGGGCCTGACCTGCGCCGTTCCCCCCGGCCCCTTCCTGTGGGAGGCCGAGGTGGAAATCGCCCCGGTTCGGAACACCGCGCTGGAAGGGCTGTACATGTCGAACGGCATGTATTGCACCCAATGCGAGGCCGAGGGCTTCCGCAAGATCACCTTCTATCCCGACCGCCCCGATGTGATGGCCCCCTTCAAGGTGCGGATCGAAAGCGATCTGCCGGTGCTGTTGTCGAACGGCAATCCGGCCGGGCAGGGTGCCGGTTGGGCGGAATGGGACGACCCCTGGCCGAAGCCCGCCTATCTCTTCGCGCTGGTCGCCGGCGATCTGGTGGCGCACCGCGATCATTTCACCACCCGCTCGGGCCGCAAGGTCGATCTGGCGGTCTGGGTGCGGCCCGGCGATCAGGACCGCTGTGCCTATGCGATGGACAGCCTGATCCGGTCGATGAAATGGGACGAAGACGTCTATGGCCGGGAATACGACTTGGACATTTTCAACATCGTCGCCGTCGATGACTTCAATATGGGCGCGATGGAGAACAAGGGGTTGAACATTTTCAACTCCAAGCTGGTTCTGGCCAGCCCCGAGACCGCCACCGACGATGACTATGGCCGCATCGAGGGTGTCATCGCGCATGAGTACTTTCATAACTGGACCGGCAACCGCATCACCTGCCGCGACTGGTTCCAGCTGTGCCTGAAAGAGGGGCTGACCGTCTTCCGCGACCAGCAGTTCAGCGGCGACATGCGCAGTCATGCGGTGAAGCGGATCGAGGATGTCGCCCTGCTGCGCGCCCGCCAGTTCCGCGAGGATCAGGGGCCGCTTGCGCATCCGGTGCGGCCCGAATCCTTTGTGGAAATCAACAACTTCTACACCGCCACCGTCTATGAAAAGGGTGCCGAGGTGATCGGCATGCTGAAGACCCTGGTGGGCGACGACGGCTATGCCCGCGCGCTGGATCTGTATTTCGACCGCCATGACGGCGATGCCGCCACCATCGAAGACTGGCTGAAGGTGTTCGAGGATGCCACAGGCCGCGACCTGACCCAGTTCAAGCGCTGGTATTCCCAGGCGGGGACGCCGCGGCTGAAGGTCTTGGACGACTGGGTGCCGGATGTGAAGGGCGGGACCTATACCCTTCACTTCGAACAGGAAAACCCGCCGACACCGGGCCAGCCGCAGAAGGACCCGCGCGTCATTCCGATTGCGGTGGGCCTCTTGAACCCCAACGGCGACGAGGTGGTGCCGACCACGGTGCTGGAGATGACGCAAGCGAAACAGAGCTTCCACTTTGACGGTTTGGCTACGAAGCCGGTGCCGTCGATCCTGCGCGGCTTTTCGGCGCCGGTGGTGCTGCAACGGCAGGCCGATCCGCAGGAACAGGCCTTCCTGCTGGCGCATGACACCGATCCGTTCAACCGCTGGGAAGCGGGGCGCGCGCTGGCGCGGGGTGAGCTTCTGGCCATGGTCACGGATGGGGCGCGACCGTCGCCGCACTGGCTGGACGCGCTGGCGCGACTGGCGCTGGACGACAGCCTGGACCCGGCCTTCCGCGCGCTGGCCCTGCGCCTGCCCGGCGAGGATGAGCTGGCCCAGACCCTGTTCGACAAGGGTGTAACCCCCGATCCGGACGCCATTCACACGGCCAGACGCGCCGCAGGGCAGGCGCTGGCGGCCCGTCTGGCCCCGCATCTGTCGGGACTGATCGCAGGGCTGACCGACAGCGGAGCCTTCTCGGCCGATGCGGCGGCGGCGGGACGGCGCGCGCTGAAAGGGGCCGCGCTGGTGCTTTTGTCGCGGACCGACGGCGGCAAGGCGGCCGGGGCGGCCTTTGCCGGGGCCGACAACATGACCGACCAGATCGCCGCCCTGTCGGCGTTGCTGGACAATGGCGCGGGCACGGCGGAACTGGTGGCGTTCGAGACGAAATGGCGGACGAATGCACTGGTGATGGACAAGTGGTTCGCCTTGCAGATCGGCCATGCCGTACCGGAAACCGCAGCCGAAACCACCGACAGGCTGACGCAACTGCCCGCCTTCGACTGGAAGAACCCCAACCGGTTCCGCAGCGTGGTCGGTGCGCTGTCGGCCAATCACGCGGGCTTTCACCGGGCGGATGGTGCGGGCTATCGCGTCGTGGCGGACTGGCTGCTGAAGATGGACCCGCTGAACCCGCAGGCGGCGGCGCGGATGTCCACCGCTTTTGAAACCTGGCGCCGCTATGATGCGACACGCCAAAGCCATGCAAAGGCCCAGCTTGACCGTATCCTTGCCGCACCGGACCTGAGCCGCGATCTGCGCGAGATGGCGGCGCGGCTGCGCGGTGGGGCCGGTTGACAGTGTAACGGGCGGGTGGTGCCCGGTCCAAGGAGGTTGTCCGAATGCCCTATCTCATCGCCCTGCTGGGCCTGATCGGCGGTGCCGCGATCTGGTATTATCGCATGAAGGCGGCCGGTCAGGCGGCGCAGGACCTGGCCGGAGTCGCGCAGGACGTGATGTCTGCCGCCAGACGTTTCGGCTTTCGTCGCCGGTATAACGAACATCCTGTCGATTCCCTTCAGGATGCCGATGTAGCGATTGCCGGGGCCGGGCTGGCCTTTCTGGATCTGGCTGGCCTGCCGACGGCGGAACAGCAGGATGCACTTCTGGTCAGCCTGCAATCCCGGCTGGGCCATGACAGGGCCAAGGCGGAAGAGGCGATGATCCTGGGGCGATGGCTGGTGGCCGAATGCGGTGGCCCGGATGCGGCACTGAAGCGGTTTTCGCGCAAGCTGTTGAAAATGAAGGGGGCGTCCGCGCTGGAGCCGCTGTTGCAGGTGGTCAGGGATGTGGCGGCTGCGGGCCGCGATGGCGCCCTGTCCCCCCGCCAGCGCGAGGCGCTGGACGAGATCGCCCGCGCCTTCAAACTGGGCTGAGGTTGCCGGCGCGGTGCCGATTTTTCGACGAAAAATCGCGCCCCTGTCTTAACCTTTCGCGCAATAGTCCTGCTTGCTGGTCCAGGCCGCCATTTCCTGCCGCTTGTCGGATTTGCGGAACGGGCCCCATTGTCGTCCGACCCCGCGGCTGCCCTTGCCCGCAACCAGCCCGTCACGGGCGACATCCTGCGCAAACACATCCACGGCACAGGCCAGATTGGCACCGCCATCCTTCAGCGCCCCGGCCGTGGTGGCGTCGCAGCCATTGCGGCGCGCGGTCTGCGGCGAGATCTGCATCAGCCCGATATAGCGCCCGCCCGCCCCCGAGGCCCGCGGGTTCCAACTGCTTTCATGCTTGGCCACCGCGCTCATCAGCCCGACCCAGAAGGCACGGCGGTCGCTGAGCGAGGCGGTTTCATAGCCGGGGCACCAGGCCGCGATGTCGCCCGGAACGCGGCTGGCCAGGACGGCATCCCGTTCGGCCACCGCCCTGAGCGCGGCGGCTGTCCAGGCGTCGCCCTCGGGGCGATGGTCCCAGCGGGTCGCCACTTCGGCCTGTCCGGGGCGGGCGACTTCGGCAGGGACACACCCGGCCAGACCGACCGCCAGACCAAAGGCCGCCGCCGCCGCAATTCCGCGCCCCGGCGGGCCGCCGGCCCCACAACCATCACGCGAAATCCTTTGCGTCACCATCTTTCCGCCCCTTTCCGACGTCATCTTTCCCCGGAACGAAACCAAGTTCGGCGAACAGGACATGGTCACTACACCGCAAATCTCGGGTCTGGCCACCCGCATCGCGGCCCCTGCGCGGCTTCTTGCCACGCGGCTGGGGGATTTCGCGCGGCCTGGATTGGGTCGGCGGGTGCCGCCGCCCTTGCCCCATCCGGGAGAGATCCTGGACGGACGGCTGCATGCGCCGGTGCTGGCCACCAGCCCCGAGGCGGCGCTTTGGGCCGCGACGCGGGCCGAACATGCGGCTCTTGCGGCCGAAGACCGCTGGGCCGGGCTTCTGTCTGCCCTGCACGAGGCCGATCACGGCCGCATTGCCGCCCCCGGAGGCCGCCGCCTTGCCATGCTGATCAGCGAAGGTGCGCGCGCGGTGCTGTCCGACCGGCTGGCCGCGCGCGACTGGCCTGCTGCGCTGGCCGAGATCGACCGTCTGGCGGCCGTGCAGGCCGCCCATCCCGACAGCCCGGCCGCTGCCCATCTGCTTGCCCAGGCGCATCTGGATTTCGGCTGGGCCCGACGCAGCGCCGAGCCCGGCCCTGGCATTCCGCGCGATGTCTGGCAGGATTTCCTGCATCATACGGCGCTGGCCGAGGCGGCACTTGGCCTTTTCGATCCGATCGAAGAGGATGCGCCGTTGCTGGCCGGCACCCGCTATCTGCTGGTTCGCGGGATCGAGGATGGCGACACGCTTTGCCGCGACTGGTACGAGGATTGGTCCGATCTGGACCCCACCAACCCCGAGCCGCATCTGACACATGCCGTCCACCTGCTGCCGCAATGGTTCGGCACGCTGGCCGAGTTCGACGGCGAGGCCCGCACCGCGCTTTACCGCACCCGCCATTGCAGCAATGCCGCCGCCTATGCGCTGTTCCATCTGGCTGCGGCCGAAGCGCTGGGCGATCTGCCGCCCGGCGCGGATCCCGATCTCTTCATGGCCGGGCTGATCGACTATTTCCACGCCACCGGCTGCCAGTATCGCGCCAATGTGGTCGCGGCCGCGCTGGCGGAACTATTGCACAGCCAGCCGTCGGCGCATTCCGCCGGCAAGACCGGACCGCGCCGCCGCATCGCCGTGCTGGAGGCGCTGGACGAACATCTGCGCGAAAACCTGCGCGAATTCCATCTGTCGGCCTGGGAAAACGGTGCGGCCTCGATCTCTTATGCATTGGAACAGGTGTTCGCAAAGGAACTGGCGAAGGGGGATCACGTCTATCTTGGCCCAGAAGGGCTGATGGCGCATCCGCCGCATTAAGGCATCCCCCCGGCGGCCCTTCCCCCTTGCCCCGCGCGGCCTTGGGGCCTAAACCGCGTGGCACCTGACGCAAGCGCCAGCCCAAGGGGATGCCCATGCTTGACCTGACCTATACCGCGCCGAAGCCCAAGATCATCCAGGGGGCAAGGCACGATTGGGAACTGGTGATCGGCATGGAAATCCATGCCCAGGTCGCATCGAACGCCAAGCTGTTTTCGGGGGCATCCACCACCTTCGGGGCGGAACCCAATTCCAACGTCGCCTTCGTCGATTGCGCCATGCCGGGGATGCTGCCGGTCATCAACGAATTCTGCGTCGAACAGGCCGTCCGCACCGGGCTGGGGCTGAAGGCGGCGATCAACCTGACCTCGGCCTTCGACCGCAAGAACTATTTCTACCCCGACCTGCCCCAAGGCTATCAGATCAGCCAGCTTTACCATCCCATCGTGGGCGAAGGCGAAGTGCTGGTCGAACTGTCGCCCGGTGTTGCCCGTCTGGTGCGGATCGAGCGTATCCATCTGGAACAGGATGCCGGCAAGTCGATCCACGACATCGACCCGAATCTGTCCTTTGTCGATTTCAACCGCACCGGTGTGGCGCTGATGGAGATCGTCAGCCGCCCCGACATCCGCGGCCCGGAAGAGGCGGCGGCCTATGTCACCAAGCTGCGCCAGATCCTGCGCTATCTGGGCACCTGCGACGGCAACATGCAGAACGGCAACCTGCGGGCGGATGTGAACGTGTCCGTCTGCCGACCCGGCCAGTATGAGAAATGGCAGGCCACCGGCGATTTCGGCCATCTTGGCACGCGCTGCGAGATCAAGAACATGAACTCGATGCGCTTCATCATGGCCGCCATCGACTATGAGGCGCGGCGCCAGATCGCCATTCTGGAAGACGGCGGGGCGATCACGCAGGAAACCCGGCTTTACGACCCCGACCGCAATGAGACCCGCAGCATGCGGTCGAAGGAAGAAGCGCATGACTACCGCTATTTCCCCGACCCCGATCTTCTGCCCCTGGAGATCGAGCAGGCTTGGGTCGACGATATCGCTGCCCGGATGCCCGAACTGCCGGATGCCAAGAAGGCCCGCTTCATGGGTGATTTCGGGCTGACCGACTACGATGCCTCGGTGCTGACCGCCGAACTGGACGCCGCGCGCTATTTCGACGAGGTGGCCAAGGGGCGCGACGGCAAGCTGGCCGCGAACTGGGTGATCAACGAGTTGTTCGGCCGGCTGAAGAAGGAAGGCCGGGACATCGCCGACAGCCCGGTGTCGGCGGACCGACTGGGAGGGCTGGTCGATCTGATTTCCGACGGCACGATCTCGGGCAAGATCGCCAAGGATCTGTTCGAAATCCTCTGGACCGAAGGCGGCGATCCGGCGCAGATCGTCGAGGCGCGGGGGATGAAGCAGGTCACGGATACCGGGGCCATCGAGGCTGCGGTGGATCAAATCATTGCCGCGAATCCCGATCAGGTCGAAAAGGTGAAGGTGAATGCCAAACTGGTCGGCTGGTTTGTCGGGCAGGTGATGAAATCCACCGGAGGCAAGGCCAATCCGGCGGCGGTGAACGATCTGGTGGTCAGGAAGCTGGGTCTCTGACCCTATTGCTTGCGGGCGGCAAAGCGCCGCCCACCAGATGCTGCGGCCCATGCCGCCGCTGTGGCGGAAGCGCGCGGATCATTCCGAAAAATCCTTTGCGGGTTTGCCCTTACGGGGCGAATCTCAGTAAGATGCGCCGCAATCCGTTGGAGGTCATCCGATGCAGCTCTATGAATTCCAGGTCATCCCGGCCCCGCGTCGCGGCGAAAAGGCGCGCGGGGTGAAGACGACCGAAGAGCGGTTCGCGCTGGCGCTGACCCAGCTGATGAACCGCATGGGGGCCGAGGGCTGGGATTATGTCCGCGCCGATGCGCTGCCCTGCGATGAACGCGCCGGGCTGACCGGCGGAACCAAGACGACCTATCAGAACATGCTGGTGTTCCGCCGCCCGCTGACCACCGGCGCAACTGCCGTGATCCCGGCTGCCGCGCCACAGCCGCTGGTCGTGGTGCCCGAGGCCGAGCCCGCCGCCCCGCCCTTGCGGCTTGGGGCTGCCGATGCCCCGATGGGCCACGCGCCGACGCTTGGCCCCGCCAAGCCCGAGCTTGCCGCCGAATGATCCAGAGTCTGCCCGGCGCTGATAGAAGCGCCGGACAGACTCTGGCTTCTTCGTGGTCGCGCGTCTTTCGCCAAAACCGGGTTCCACTTTTGCCGGACACGCTCTAGCCTGCCGCGCGCAGCGCCTGCGGCAACACCTCTTCCACCACATCCAGCGCCGTCTTCGGCCCGATGCTGATGCGGATGCAACGGTCCAGCGGGGCCACTCCGGGCATGCGGATGAACAGCCCGCGCGTCTGTGCCTGCCCCAGCACCCGGCGCGCGAAATCGCCGTCGCGGCCAAGGTCGATGGTGACGAAATTGGTGGCCGAGGGCAGAGGTTCCAGCCCGTTGGCGCGCGCGATGCCGGACAGCCGGTCGCGCCCGCTGGCAATCCCGGCCTTCACCTGTGACAGCCAGTCCTGATCCTCCAGCGCCGCCAGCGCGCCGATCTGGCTGATCCGGCCCATGCCGAAATGATCGCGCAGCTTGTCGAAGGCCTGTGCCAGCGAAGGCTCGGCAACCGCATAGCCCACCCTGGCCCCCGCCATGCCGTATCCCTTTGAAAAGGTGCGGAACCGGATGACCTGCGGGTGATCCGGCGCAATCTGCGGGATCGCCCCTTCGGGGGCAAGGTCGGCATAGGCCTCATCAAGGATCAGCAGGGTTTCGGGCGGCAGGTTCGCAACCATATCCCCGATCACCGGGCCGGGATGATGGCTGCCCATCGGATTGTCGGGATTGGCCAGATAGAGAAGCCGGGCCTTCTGCGCCCCGGCGGTGTCGAGCAGCGCCTGCACATCTTCATGCGCGACGCGATAGGGCACGCGGATCAGCGGGGCGCCCTGATTGGTGACATGGAAGGCAAAGGTCGGATAAGCGCCAAGACTGGTGACGACAGGTGTCTCCTGGCCAAGCGTCAGCCGACAGATCAGGCCCAGCAGCCCGTCGATGCCGGGACCAACGACGATATGCGCCGCTGTGCAGCCGTGATGCGCCGCCAGCGCCTGTTTCAGATCGTGGTTTTCCGGGTCGCCGTATTTCCAGACCTCGGCCGCGGCCTGCGCCATGGCGGAAATGGCGCGGGGCGAGGGGCCGAACAGCGATTCATTGGCGCCAAGACGGGCACGGAAGGGCGCTCCCTGCCGACGCTCCAGCGTTTCCGGCCCGGTGAAGGGCACGGTCGAGGGCAGGGCGGCGGCATGGGGCGTCAGAAAGCGGCTCATGCCGCGTTTGGTGGCATGCGGCGGGGGATGACGCAAGCGGTTTGGCCCGGAGGGCAGGCGCAGACAAGGGGGGCTTTGCGCCCCCCTTGGACCCCCCGCAGGATATTTGCCGAAGGGAAAGGGCCGGGTCAGGGGGCGGTCAGGGTGATCGTCACGGTGTAGTCGGACAGGACGGGCGGTCGGCCGAGGCGGGCGAGATCATCGGTCGAAGGCTCCAGCGCATCAAAATGCAGGGAGATCCCCGCGGCATCGGCGCTGCGGCTGCCGTCATCGCAGAGATTGCAAAGTATGATGGTCTCGGCCGTGCCGGTCGCGGGCTGAACGCTGATCTCAAGCCGCATCATGCCTTCCCAATAGCAATCGACCTCGGGAGGACAGCGCTGATCGGTGATGCCGGTCAGGGTCAGGGTGCTGCCGCTCTGGCTGTCGGCGGTGGGGATGCCGCCTTGCAGCATCAGCGTGGCGCTGTGCGGTTCGGCACCGGCGGGCAGGGTGACAAGGGCGAGGGCAAGAAGGGCGAGGGCAAGAAGGGCGGGCAGCAGGCGCATGGTCTGTCCTTTCACGGGGGCATTCCGTCTTTGGACGCGGGTCGGTGCCCGACCCTTGGGGCGGCATCAGCGCAGGAACTTGCGGCGGCTTTCCTCGGCGATGGCCTGTTTCATCTCGATCCGCGCCAGTTCGGCCATGGCGTCCTTGCGCGCGGTCTCATCGGTCAGCGTGGCCAGCAGGGCACGTTGGGCGGCGGCCTGCTTTTTCAGGACGATCTCTTCGGGCAGCACCCCGGCTTCGGCCATGATGCGGAAACCGATGGCATCCCCGGCCGGGACGAAGGCATCGCCAGGCCGGTCGGGCAGGGACTTGCCTTCGCCCGGCAACCCCTGCAGCTGGCCCTTGAGCCGGGCCTTCTGGATCTGGCGTTCGGCAAGGCGTGAGAGCCAGGACATGCGGGTCTCCTTTGGCCAGAGGCTGCGCCTTTGGCCGGGATTGCGCAAGGGATTGCCCGGTCAGCCCAGATCGGCCAGCCGGGCCAGGGCGGCACGCAGCTTTGCCGCCTCATCCTCGCGCGCTTCAAGATTGGACTGCGCTTCGGCCACCACATCTTCGGGGGCGGAGCGGGCGAAGTTCGGGTTGTCGAGCCGGCCCTTCAGCCCGCCGATTTCCTTCATCAGCTTGTCCAAGGCCTTTTGCAGCCGGGATTTCTCTTCGGCAATGTCGATCAGCCCCGCCAGCGGCAGGGCGAAAGCGGCCCCTTCGACGGTGATGGCGATCGACCCCTTCGGGGCCGGGCCTTCCGAAAAACCGTCGATCCGGGCCATGCGGCGGATCAGCGCCTCGTTCCGCTGCCAGGCCGCGCGGGCCTGTGGCGACAGTTCGGTCGCCACCAGATCGGCCTTCAGTCCCACCGGCACATGCACCTGCGCGCGGGCAGACCGGATGTCGTCGATCAGGGCGGTGACGAAGGACATTTCCTGCGTCGCTGCGGCGTCGATCAGGCTGGCGGGCAGGTCGGGCCAGTCGGTGTGGACCAGCAGCTTGGCGCGGGTGCCGGTGCTGCCCCAGAGGTCTTCGGTGATGAAAGGCATGAAGGGGTGCAGCAGGATCATCGACTGATCCAGCACCCAGGCCATGGTCGCGCGCGTTTCTGCCGCGTCTTCCCCGTCGAACAGGGGCTTGGCGAATTCGACGTACCAGTCGCAGACCTTGCCCCAGACGAAGCGGTAAAGCGCATCCGCCGCGGTGTCGAAACGGAAGTCCTGTAGGGCGGCGTTCACCTCGGCCAGCGCGCGGGCGGTTTCACCGATGATCCATCTGTTCGCGGTGGCCTTGGGGCTGGGCGGTGTGCTTTGGGTCGCGTGGCCCTCCCAGACCCCGTTCATTTCGGCAAATCGGCAGGCGTTCCAGAGCTTCGTCCCGAAGTTCCGGTAGCCCGCGATGCGCTGGGTGTCGAGTTTCAGGACGCCGCCCAAGGAAGCCATCGCCGCATTGGCAAAGCGCAGGGCATCGGCGCCGTATTCGTCGATGATCTCCAACGGGTCGATGACATTGCCGAGTGATTTCGACATCTTCTTGCCCTTGGCGTCGCGGACGAGGCCGTGCAGGTAGACGGTGTGGAACGGAATGTCGTTCACCACGGCCAGCTGCATCATCATCATCCGGGCGACCCAGAAGAACAGGATGTCCTGCCCGGTCACGAGGACCGAGGTCGGGAAGTATCTCTGCAGCTCCGGCGTGGGCTCCGGCCAGCCGAGCGTGCCGATCGGCCAGAGGCCGGAGGAGAACCAGGTGTCGAGGACGTCGGGGTCGCGGTAGAGACAAACCTCTGCCGCTTTGCCATTGCCGAGGGAGTTTATCTCGAACTGCCAATCGGCAGCGTGATCTTGATTCTCAACCTCTGTGAACTCGACAGCACCGTAGTATTCTGCGGCCTTCTTCGAAGCCTCTTCAAAGGTAGCGCCGCAGAATGCTTGAATGTTATTCCAATCAAAGGGTTCCGAATGGCCTTCCTTGAATGAAGCCAGGCCCGGCCCATACCAAACCGGAATCTGATGCCCCCACCAAAGCTGGCGGCTGATGCACCAGGGTTCGATGTTTTCCAGCCAGTGGTAATAGGTCTTCTCGCCCGAGGGCGGGATGATCTTTGTCCGGCCGGTACGAACGGCCTCCAGCGCAGGCTCCACGATCTTGGCGGTGTCGACGAACCACTGGTCGGTCAGCATCGGCTCGATCACCACTTTCGAGCGATCGCCGAAGGGCTGCATGATCGGCTTCGACTCGACATACGGCACCAGTTCCAGGTGCTCCGCCCCGGTTTCCTTGTCGACCGACTTCTTGAGCGTGGTGACCGCCAGCCCCTCGGCCGTGATCGCCTCGACCACGCGCTTGCGGGCCTCATACCGGTCCAGCCCGCGCAGATCATCCGGCACCAGGTTCAGCGCGTCGATCTCGGCTTCTGTCAGCGAGAACGACTGCTCGGCAAACCCCGGCGTCGCATAGCCCTTGGCGACCAGCCAGGCACGGGACATGCGGCCGGCAATCTCCGCCGCCTCGGCATAGGGCGCGCCGTCAGCCCGCATCTGGGCGCGGGTGTCCAGCAGACGGTAGCACGGAATGTCCCCGCGCTTGGCCACGCCATAGTCGTTGAAGTCGTGCGCCCCGGTGATCTTCACCGCGCCCGAGCCAAAGGTGGGGTCGGGGTATTCGTCGGTGATGATCGGAATCAACCGGCGATGCTCTTTCGGTCCCACCGGAATTTCGCAGAGTTTCCCGACGATTGGCGCGTAACGCTCATCCGATGGATGAACGGCCACCGCGCCATCCCCCAGCATGGTCTCAGGCCGCGTCGTGGCAATCGAAATGTAGTCCCGCGTCTCGCGCAGGGTCACGCGTCCTTCGGCGTCCTTCTCGACATACTCATATGTCTGTCCGCCCGCGAGCGGATACTTGAAGTGCCACATATGGCCGGGGACTTCGGTGTTCTCGACCTCAAGGTCCGAGATCGCGGTCTCGAAATGCGGATCCCAGTTCACAAGCCGCTTGCCGCGGTAGATGAGGCCCTTGTTGTACATGTCGACGAAGACCTTGATGACCGCGTCGTGGAAGTTGCCCTCTTCCCCCGCAGGCGCGCCCGGAGCGCCCGACATGGTGAAGGCCTCACGGTCCCAGTCGCAGGAGGCCCCCAGCCGTTCCAGCTGGCCGCGGATATTGCCGCGCGACTTCTGCTTCTGCTGCCAGACGCGGGCCAGGAACTTCTCGCGCCCCATGGTGCGGCGATCCGGCTCCTGGTGCAGGGCCATGTCGCGTTCCGTCACCATCTGGGTGGCGATCCCGGCATGGTCGGTGCCGGGCTGCCACAGCGTGTCATCGCCCATCATCCGGTGCCAGCGGGTCAGGATGTCCTGCAAGGTGTTGTTGAAGGCATGGCCCATGTGCAGGCTGCCAGTGACGTTTGGCGGCGGGATCATGATGGAAAACGCCGGATGGCCGGGCCTGGCATTTGCCCCGGCGGCAAAGGCGTTGGCGTCGAGCCACAGCTTCGAGATCCGGGCCTCGGCCTCGGCGGCGTTGAAGGTCTTTTCCATCGGCATCGGGCATTCCCCTTGGGCTATGGCCGGGGGTTTAGCCTTTGCCCGCCGGATGGGCAATATTGCCCGGCTTACGACGCCTGCCGCCAATGCGCCATCTGTGCATCATAGGCGCGGGCAAAGGCCGGGCGGGCCAGCGCGCGGGCCATATAGGCGGCAAGGCCGGGAAAGGCGGCCAGTTGGTCGTCACGGTCGGGGATGCGCAGGATGTCGGCCATCAGCAGGTCGGCCACGGTGAACCCGTCAGGCAACAGCCACTCGCGGTCCCCAAGCGCGGTTTGCAACTGGCCCAGCCGCAGCGTCATCAGGGGCATCGCCGCCTCGATCAGCACCGGATCGTTGCGGAAGAGGCGCGCGATCATCCAGTTCGTCACCCATGGCTCGACCGAGTTCAGCCCGGCGATCACCCATTGCAGCACCAGCGCGCCCGCATCCCCCTCGGGCAGAAGGGCCGTGCCCCTGGCCAGATGCAGCAGGATCGCCCCGCTTTCGAACAGCGTCAGATCACCGTCGCGGATGAAGGGCACCTGCCCGAAGGGCTGCTGCGCGAAATGTGCGGCCGACTTTTCGCGCAGCGGCACGGTGTCCACAAGGTAGGGGCGGCCGATCTCCTCGCACAGCCAGCGCACCCGGATGTCGCGGACAAAGCCGCGCGGCATCTCGGGCACCCAGTCGAGTGTGACGAGGGTCAGGGGCGCGCTCATGCCGGGCCGACCACGCCGAAGATGGCCCCCTTCGGATCGGCCGCGATCACGATGAAGCCATCGCCGGGCACCGGGGCGGGGCCGTAATGGACCGTGCCGCCGCCGGCTTCGATGGCCGCCTTGGCCACCCCGGCGCTGGGAACGCCGAAATAGGGCAGCCAGTGCGGCGGCATCTCGCCCGCGCCCTGCAACCGCATCATGCCGCCGATGTCGCTGCCTTTGTGGGCGAACAGTTGGTAATTGCCCATCTCGCCCATCGGCATCACGGTCGATGCGGCCCAGCCGAACATCGCGGCATAGAAGGCCAGCGCGGCCTCGGGGTCGGTGGTGTTCAACTCGATCCAGTTGCCATGGCCGGGCCTGGCCTGATCGAAGGCGGCGCTGTCATCGGCCAGGGGCTGCAACAGACCAAAGGCCACGCCCTGCGGATCGGTCACGATGGCAAAGCGGCCGGTGCCGGGAATATCCTCGGGCGGGCGGTGCAACCCGCCGCCCAAAGCCTGCACCTTGGCCGCAGCCGCATCGCAATCGCCGACCTGAAGGTAGATCAGCCAGAATTCCGGCATCGGACTGTCAGGTTGCATCAGCCCGGCCACCATGTCGCCGCCCGCCGTGGCCAGCGTATAGGTCATGCCGGGCATCCCGGAATCGACGAAGGACCAACCCAGAAGCGGGCCATAGAAAGACTGCGAGGCGGCGGCATCGGCGGTCGAAAGCTCGAACCAGCAGGGGGAACCGTGGGGCATCGGTCAACCCTCCATGATCAGCGGCACAAAGCCGCCGTAGATCATGCGCTTGCCGTCGAAGGGCATCGCCTCGGGCCTCATCTCGGGGTCGGATTCCGACTGCTCCATCATCGCCTTGTAGGCGGCGTCGCGGGTGGCCTTGTCGGGCCAGGTCATCCAGCAGAAGACCACGGTCTCATCGTCCTTCAGATCGACGGCACGCAGGAAATCGGTGTGCTTGCCGGGCGGCACGTCATCGCCCCAGCCGGCCACCAGCGTCAGCGCCCCCCGGTCGCGGAAGCTGGGCCACCATTTCAGCTCATGCTGGCGGTATGTCTCGCGGTCTGCGGTGCGGACCGGTATCAGGAATCCGTCGATATAGGCCATGCTGTCCTCCTTCGCGCTTGAGGTGTCAGGCTTGCGGGTTTAGTTAGAAAAAGCAACCGTTCTGTGACCCGCATGACGCAATCCCGCCGACGAAGCTATGACGAAGGCTGCATCGCCGCCCATGCGCTGGATCTGATCGGCGACCGCTGGGCGCTCTTGGTGGCGCGGGAACTCATGCTGGGTCCGCGCAGGTTTTCGGAGCTGCGGGCCGGGCTGCCGGGGATTGCCGCCAATGTGCTGGCGCAGCGGCTGGAGGGGATGGAGGCCGCAGGGCTGATCCTGCGGCAGGATCGCAGCTATGGCCTGACCCCGGCAGGGCAGGGGCTGTGGCCGGTGCTGAAGGCGCTGTGTCTTTGGGGCGCGGTGCAGCCGGGCCATGATCCGTCGCTGTTCATCAGCCCCGCCGCCCTGATGCTGTCGATGCGCGCCACTTGCGACCGCAGCGAGAGCCACCGCGCCGGCTTCCTGCTGGAAGCAGAGCCCTTCACCATCGAAACCGCCCCCGGCAGCTACCGGCTGGTGCGCGGCCTGCCCGAAGACACCATGCTGTTCGAAGGCGGCACCAATGCCATGGCCGCCGCCGTCTACGGTCCGATGCCATTGACTGTCACCGCCGCAGGGCAGATCCGCTTCACCGGCGACATGGATGAAGGGCAGCGCTTCCTGAATCTGTTCCGCCTGCGTCCTGCGGCCTGACTGCCGGCTTCATCTTTGCCCAAATACCCCCGCCGGAGGCGCAGGCCCGCCCCGTCACACCGCCCCCGTCACACGGCGCGGTCGATCTTGGTCGACAGATGGATCAGGCTTTCGCTGGATTTCACCCCGGTCATCGCGCCGATCTGGTCCAGCACCTGATCCAGCACCTGCGTGTTCGGGCAGGCCACCTGCAACAAAAGATCGAACCGGCCCGAGGTGGTGAACACCCGCTCCACCTCGCTGACCGCCTTCAACCGGGTCAGGATCGCCGCCTGCGACCGGGGTTCCACCGTCAAGAGGACGGATGCCCGAAGCCGCCCCTCGCGCGCCCCTTCGCCCAGCTTCAGCGTATATCCGGCGATGACGCCGCTGGTCTCCAGCCGCTCCAGCCGGGCCTGGATGGTGCTGCGGGCGACCTTCAGCCGCCGCGACAGGGTGGCCACCGACATGCGGGCATCCGCCCCCAGCAGCCCGATGATGTTGCGATCCAGTTCATCCATGCAATATGTCCGATGTTTTCGTCATTATAACGAGATTTCGCGGCAGATATATAGTTTTCATCGGTGAAGATGTCACCCATATCGCGCATCCTGAGTGCAGGAAAAGGGCGGCTCATACGCACCTGGCCTGGTTTATGGAAAACCACGCTGGTGCCCGGCCCCGCAGCTGCAAGGGACTTGGGCTATGCGTCTTGTTGGCAAGGAAAATACGCCGATGGGACTGTCGAAGACGATCTGGACGAACCCGACCGAAATGATCCGCAATACGCAGCCGGAAAATCCGGTGCTGTTCTTTGCGCCGTCGGTGGTGCAGGCCAATGCCCGCCGTTTCATCGACGGCTTTCCCGGCATGGTCACTTATGCCGTGAAGTCGAATCCCGGCGAAGAGATGATCGAGAACCTGGCTGCGGCCGGGGTGCGCGGTTATGACTGCGCATCGCCTTTCGAGATCGATCTGATCCGCCGCCTCGCCCCCGATGCGGCGATCCATTACAACAACCCGGTGCGCGCCCGCCACGAGATTGCCCATGCGGTTGCAAGGGGCGTCAAATCCTGGTCGGTCGATTCGCGCTCGGAACTGGCCAAGCTGGTCGAACTTGTCCCGGCCGAGGGCTCCGAGATTTCGGTGCGCTTCAAGCTGCCGGTGGCGGGGGCCGCCTACAATTTCGGGGCCAAGTTCGGCGCGACGACCGAACTGGCGGTGGATCTGCTGAAAACCGTGGCGGCGGCGGGCTTCGTGCCTTCGATCACCTTCCATCCCGGCACGCAATGCACCGATCCCGCCGCGTGGGAGGCCTATATCCGCGAAGCGGCGGTGATCGCCCGCGATGCCGGCGTCACCATCGCCCGGCTGAATGTCGGCGGCGGGTTCCCCAGTCACCGGCTTGAAGCCGTGGTGCCGGAACTGGAGGCGATCTTCCAGCTGATCGACCGCGTGGCGACCGAAGCCTTTGGCACCGACCGCCCGCTGCTGGTCTGCGAACCCGGCCGTGCGCTGTGCGGCGATGCCTTCACGCTGGCCGCCCGCGTCAAGGCGATCCGCGACGATGCGCATGTGTTCCTGAACGACGGCGTCTATGGCACGCTGACCGAACTGCCGCTGATCGGCGTGATCGACCGCATCCAGGTCATCAGCCCCGAAGGGGTGCTGCGCAAGGGCAAGGCGCTGGACCGCATCGTCTTTGGCCCCACCTGCGATTCGGTGGACCGGCTGCCGGGCGAAATTCCGCTGGCCGGCGACATGGCCGAAGGCGATTATCTGATCTGGCACGGCATGGGCAGCTATTCGGTCGTCACCAACAGCCGCTTCAACGGCTTCGGCGAACTGGCAATGGCCACCGTTCTCAGCCTGAAGGTCTGATCGCTTCACCTCGTCCTGAAAGCTGCGCGGCCCGGCTGGACAATCCCCGCCGGGCCGTTAGCCTTTGTCGGCATTTACCATTCCGTCATGCGCCGGGTGCAGCCTGTCGGATGAGGTCCGGGGAAGAGAGGGTGCCACGTCCTTCATCGATCGCATAAAACGCTGGCTGCGCCCGGTTCCGCTGTCGGAAACCGATGTCTCCGTCCCGCCCGGCAAGGGGCTGGAGCGGGGGGCGGTGGATCATGTGATCATCCTGGACGGCACCTTCTCGTCGCTTCGCGAGGGCGAGGAATCCAATGCCGGCCTGGCGTTTCACCTTTTGGCCGAAGGCGGGCCAAGGGCGGGCCGGACCCTGTATTACGAGGAAGGCATCCGGTGGCAGGGCTGGCGGCGCGGCATGGACGTGATCAACGGCGTCGGACTTGAGGGCCAGATCCGCCGGGCGTATGGCCATCTGGCCAGCCACTACCGGCAGGGCGACCGCATCTTCCTGTTCGGCTATTCGCGGGGGGCCTTTGCGGCCCGCTCGCTGGCCGGGGTGATCGACCGCATCGGTCTCTTGCGTCACGACGAGGCGACCGAACGCAATGTCACCCTGGCCTGGCGTCACTACAGGGGCGGTCCGTCGACCCCCGTCGCCCAGGCCTTTGCCCGCGCCCATTGCCATCTTGAGGCCCCGATCGAGATGGTCGGCGTCTGGGATACCGTCAAGGCGCTGGGCCTGCGGCTGCCGCTCCTCTGGATGCTTACCGACCGCGCGCATGCCTTTCACACCCATCACCTCGGCTCTTCGATCCGGCATGGCTTTCACGCGCTGGCGCTGGACGAAACCCGCGCGGTGTTCGAGCCGATCCTGTGGGACTGCCCGACGGGATGGGAAGGCAATGTCGAACAGGTCTGGTTCCGGGGTGCGCATGGCGACGTCGGCGGCCAACTGGGGAATTTCACCGCCGCACGGCCCTTGTCGAACATCCCGCTGGTCTGGATGCTGGGCCGGGCCGAAGCCTGCGGCCTGACCCTGCCCGAAGGCTGGCAGGCCCGCTTTCCCTGCGATGCCCGTGCCCCGATGGTCGGCACCTGGCGCAGTTTCGGCAAGGCGTTCCTGTTGCGCCGCCGCCGTCGGGTGGGACACGACCGCAGCGAACGGCTGCATGAAAGCGTGCCTGCCGCGGTGCGGGCACGCTGGCCGATGCTGGGGCAACCGGCGGAATAGACCTCGCGCTTTTGCGTCGGCCCAAATACTCTTGCCCCGTCGCCGAAAGCCGGAGCCCGCCCATGCCTCGCACCCTGACCCTTGCCGCCACCCAGTTCGCCTGTTCCTGGGACTTGCCAAAGAATGCCGAAGCCGCCGAGCGCGCGATCCGCGCCGCTGCGGCCAAGGGCGCGCAGGTCATCCTGATCCAGGAACTGTTCGAAGCCCCCTATTTCTGCATCGAGGAACGCGCCGAATATTTCCGTCTTGCCCGCCCCGCTTCGGGCCATCCGCTGATCGGCCTGTTCCAGAGTCTTGCAAAGGAACTGGGCGTGGTGCTGCCCTGTTCCTTCTTCGAAAAGGTGGGCCAAGCGCATTTCAATTCTGCCGCGATGATCGACGCCGACGGCCGCAACCTTGGCATCTACCGCAAAAGCCACATCCCGCAGGGACCGGGATATGAGGAGAAATACTATTTCTCGCCCGGCGACACCGGCTTCCGGGTCTGGGAAACCGCCTTCGGCCGCCTTGGCCTTGGCATCTGCTGGGATCAATGGTTCCCGGAATGCGCCCGTGCGATGGCGCTGCAAGGGGCCGAGGTGCTGCTTTATCCCACCGCCATCGGATCTGAACCGCCCGCGCCCGGCTATGACAGCGCCCCGCATTGGCAGATGGTGATGCGCGGCCATGCGGCGGCGAACATCATGCCTGTCGTTGCCTCGAACCGGATCGGCCGCGAGGTGGCGCCGGGCGGGAGCGAAGTGACGTTCTACGGCTCCAGCTTCATCGCCGATCAGACCGGGGAACTGCTGGCCAGGGCAGGGCGCACGGAGGAAGAGGTGCTGACCGCAACGGTGGATCTTGACGCCATCGCGGCGCTGCGCGCCAGCTGGGGCCTGTTCCGCGACCGCCGGACCGACCTGTTCGCAAGCCTGACCTCGTTGGACGGCCGGAGCGGGGGCCGATTTTTCGACGAAAAATCGTAACGGATTTTCGTCGAAAATCCATGCCCTCCGGTCAGGCGCGCAGCCAGAACCACAGGTTGAAGCCGCCGATCAGGATCGGCTGATGCACAAGGTAGATCAGCAGAGAATGCCGTGACGGCCAGGCCAGGGTGCGGGTCAGCGGTGTCGCGCGCCAGTCCAGCCGGGGCCAGAGCCTGCACCGGCTGATCAGCCGCCCCACCGCCACCCCGGCCAGCATCGGCGCGATCCAGGGGAACAGCGGCAGGAAATCGGCCGTGATCGGGGGCACCGTGCCAAGCCCGGTCCAGACCAGCCCGCCGTCGAACATCGGGTGGCGGAACACCAGCGGCAGGGCAAAGGCCGCCGCCGCCACGGCCAGTGTCGCCAATGCAGGCAACCGCAGCACCGCCAGCGCCAAGAGCGACGACAGGGCGATCGAATGCAGGATGCCGTAGAACACCGTCATTTGCGGCAGGGCAATCGCTGTTCCCAGCGTCACCAGCGCCGCCGCCGCAGCGATCCTGACGAACCGCCGCCAGAAGGCGGTCCAGCGGATGCCCTGTCCGTGCGTCAGCCACAGCGACAGTCCGGCCAGAAAGATGAAGCTGCCCGCCGTCAGCCGGGCATGCCACCAGAACGGACCCGTGACCGAGGTGTTCCGGGCGATCAGGCCGAAAAGATCCAGATCGTAGACGAAGTGATAGATCACCATCGACACAAGCGCGAGGCTGCGCAGGATGTCGAGCCCGATCAGTCTTTGCCGTTGCACGCCTGCCTCCCGCCCATGCCGCATCCTGCCGTCGATGCGCGCAAAGGAAAAGGGGCGGCCTTGCGCCGCCCCCTTGCCCTGTTGCCGGTCATCAGCGATGGCGCAGGTCGATATAGTCGCGCCGGGCGGGCCCGATATAAAGCTGACGCGGCCGACCGATCTTCTGGTTCTTCTCGGCGATCATTTCCTTCCACTGGCTGATCCAGCCGACGGTGCGGGAAATCGCGAAGATCGGGGTGAACATCGAGGTGGGGAAGCCCATCGCCTCGAGGATGATGCCCGAATAGAAGTCGACGTTGGGGTAAAGCTTCTTCTCGATGAAATACGGATCCTCCAGCGCGATCCGCTCCAGCTCCTTGGCGACTTGCAGCAAGGGGTTGTTGTGGACGCCCAGAAGTTCCAGCACCTCATCGGCGCTTTCCTTCATCACCTTGGCGCGCGGGTCGAAGTTCTTGTAGACCCGGTGGCCGAAACCCATCAGCCGGAAGCCGCTGGTCTTGTCCTTGGCCTTGGCGATATATTCCGGGATCCGGTCGACACTGCCGATTTCCTTCAGCATCTCAAGGCAGGCCTGGTTGGCCCCGCCATGGGCAGGCCCCCAGAGGCAGGCGATGCCCGCCGCGATGCAGGCAAACGGGTTGGCCCCCGAAGACCCCGCCAGCCGCACGGTCGAGGTGGAGGCGTTCTGCTCGTGGTCCGCATGCAGCATCATGATGCGGTCCATCGCCTTTTCCAGGATGGGCGAGACCACATAATCCTCGGCCGGGACGGCAAAGCACATGTTCAGGAAGTTGCCGGCGTAGCTCAGGCTGTTCTTCGGATAAACGAAGGGCTGACCAACCGAATATTTATAGGCCATCGCCGCGATGGTCGGCAGCTTGGCGATCATGCGGATGGCGGCAACCTCGCGCTGCCAGGGGTCGGCGATGTCGGTGCTGTCGTGGTAGAAGGCGGCCATCGCGCCGACCACGCCCACCATGGTGGCCATCGGATGCGCATCCCGGCGGAAACCGCGGAAGAAATAGTGCATCTGTTCATGCACCATGGTGTGCCGCGTCACCCGGCTGGTGAAATCGGCCAGCTGGTCTGCGGTGGGCAACTCTCCGTACAAGAGCAGGTAGCAGACTTCGAGATGGGTCGACTTGTCGGCCAGCTGTTCGATCGGATAGCCGCGATACAGCAGTTCGCCCAGATCGCCGTCGATATAGGTGATGGCGCTTTCACAGGCGGCGGTCGAGGTGAAGCCGGGGTCGAAGGTGAAGACATCCGCCTCGCCATAAAGCTTGCGGATGTCCAGCACATCGGGGCCGATGGTCGGGCTGTGGACCGGCAGGTCAAAGTCCTTGCCGTCCAGAGTCAGCGTTGCCTTGCGGTTGTTCATTCTCTCTCGTCCCCCTACGGGCCGGCCGCAGGGCAGCAGCGGCGGGCCATTGGCCAAATCCGCCCCCGGAAGGGGCCATGGTCAAGGCCGGGGAAGGGGCCGCATTCAGGCGGCGGCGTCCGTCAGCCTTGCAATCGTCTCATCCCGACCGATGACCAGCATCATGTCGAAGACCGAAGGTGTGGCGCTCCTGCCCGCCAGCGCGGCCCGAAGCGGCGCCGCCAGCTTGCCGAATCCGATGCCGTTCTCGGCGGCGATCTCGTTCAGGATGGGCTCCAGCGCGTCTTTCGTCCAGCTAGCATTTTGCAGGCGCGGCGTCAACGTTTTCAGTATACCACGGGATACCGCGTCCAGCGCAGCCGCGGCCTTCTCCTCTGGCACAATGGGCCGCGATGCCAGCGCAAACTCACCCTTTTCAATAAGTTCCGGGAATGTCTTCGCGCGGTCCTTCAAGACCGGCATCGCCTGAAAAAGCCGGTTTCGTTGCAGATCCGACAGGGCTGGACGTGCTGCGGCTGCAAGGTAGCCTTCCAGTTCATGCAGCAGTGCGGCATCGTCGCTCATGGCGATGTGATGGCCGCAGGTGCTTTCCAGCTTCTTGAAATCCAGCCGGGCCGGGGCGCGGCCGATGCCGTCCAGCGAAAACACCTTCATCGCCTCTTCGCTTGTAAAGATCTCCATATCGCCATGCGCCCAGCCAAGCCGCGTCAGATAGTTGCGCATCCCGGCGGCCGGATAGCCCATGGCCTGATATTCCTCGACCCCGGTCGCGCCATGGCGTTTCGACAGCTTCTTGCCGTCCGGCCCGTGGATCAGCGGGATATGCGCCCAGACCGGCACCTGCCAGCCCATCGCGTCATAGACCATCTGCTGACGGGCGGCGTTGTTCAGATGATCGTCGCCCCGGATCACATGGGTGACACCCATGTCGTGATCGTCGACGACGACCGCCAGCATATAGGTCGGCGTTCCGTCCGACCGCAGCACGATCATGTCGTCCAGCGTGGCGTTCTGGATCGTGACATTGCCCTGCACCTGATCGGCGATCAGGGTCTGGCCGTCGCGCGGGGCCTTCATGCGGATGACGTAAGGCGCGCTGTCGGGGTAACTGGAAGGATCGGAATCGCGCCAGGGCGACAGGAACACCGGATAGCTGACGCCGCGGGCCTTTTCGGCCTCGCGGAACGCCTCGATCTCGGCTGCTGTCGAAAAGCATTTGTAGGCCGTTCCGCGCGACAGCATCTGATGGGCGACTTCGGCATGACGGTCCTTGCGGTCGAACTGGCTGACGACATCGCCGTCCCAGTCCAGCCCCAGCCAGGTCAGCCCCTTCAGGATGGCCGCCGTCGCCTCGGGGGTGGAACGCTCGCGGTCGGTATCCTCGATCCGCAACAGGAACTTTCCGCCCCGTCCGCGTGCGAACAGCCAGTTGAACAGCGCGGTGCGGCCGCCCCCGATGTGCAGATAGCCGGTGGGTGAGGGGGCGAAACGGGTGACGACCGGGCGCGACATCAGTGGAATTAACCTTTCGGTAACCAGGATCGGACAGGATGAACCGGGAGTTTCCAGATCGGAACGCGCCGGGTGTAGACGGGAAAGGAGACGCGGGCAAGGTGGCGGGGCTGGTTGCCGTGATGCGAAGGCCCCTTGACGCGCTGGATGCCGCGCGCGGCCATCTGCTGCCCTTTGCGGCCACGGCCATGGGCGCGGGCATCTGGCTGTGGTTCCACTGGCCGCAAGAGCCGGGCCGCGCCGTCTATGCCCTGACGGCGGTGCTGGCGCTGGTCATGGTCGTGCTGTGGCTGCGCGGGCCCTTCCTGTGGCGGCCGCTCTGCGCGGGGGCGGCCATGCTGGCCGTGGGTGTTCTGGCCGCCGGGCTGCGGGCGCATCTGGTTGCCGCCCCGATGCTGGAGTTTCGCTACTATGGCCCGGTTGAGGGCCGGGTGATCGAGATCGACCGCTCGTCGTCGGATGCGCTGCGGGTGACGCTGGATCGAGTGGTGCTGCGCGACATGTCCCCGGCGCGCACCCCCCGCAAGGTGCGGATCTCGCTGCATGCATCCCCCTTGCTGCACGACCCCTTGCCGGGCGAGACGCTGATCGTGACGGCGCATCTCTCGGCCCCCGAAGGCCCGGCGGAACCCGGCGGCTTCGATTTCCGCCGCATGGCGTTTTTCGATCAGCTGGGGGCCGTCGGCTACAGCCGCAGCCCGGCCCTGCTGCTGGAGCCGCCCGCAGCGGGGGATGCCCTGATCGCGCGGATGCGGACCTGGCTGTCGGATGCGATGCGGGCAAGGATCAGCGGCGATGCGGCGGAATTCGCCATCGGCGCGCTGACCGGAGACCGTTCCGGCATCAGCCGTGACACGGTCGAGGCGTTGCGTGACAGCTCGCTTGCACATCTTCTGGCGATTTCCGGCATGAACCTGGCGTTTCTGGTGACATTCGTCTTCGTGCTGATGCGCACGGGCGTGGCGATGGTTCCGGTGCTGGCGCTGCGGCTGAATGCGAAAAAGGTTTCGGCGGTGGCCTCGCTGGGGGTTGCGCTGTTCTATCTGCTGCTTTCGGGCGCGAATGTGGCGACCGAGCGGGCCTTTGTCATGGTGGCGGTGATGCTGGGCGCGGTGCTGCTGGACCGGCAGGCGATCACCCTGCGCTCGGCGGCGATCGCCGGGATCATCCTGCTGGCGCTGCGGCCGGAAACCCTGTTGCAGCCGGGATTCCAGATGTCGATGGCGGCGACGGTGGCGCTGGTTGTCGGCTTTGCCGCGCTGGATCATCGGGTGCGGTTGCAGAACTGGCCGCGCTGGACCCTGCCGCTGTTCACCCTGGTTGCAAGCTCGGCCATCGGCGGCTTTTCCAGCGCGCCCTATGCGGCGGCCACCTTCAACCGCTTTACCGATTACGGCCTGTTGGCCAATCTTCTGACGGTGCCGGTGATGGGGGCGGTGATGATGCCTGCGGGGGCGCTGGCGGTGCTGCTGGCCCCCTTCGGCCTGTCCTGGCTGGCCCTTTCGGCGATGGATCTGGCGGGACGCTGGATTCTGGGCGTGGCACACTGGATTGCGGCGCTGGAGGGATCGGTGACGCCGATCCCGGCCCCGCATGATCTGGCGCTGCCGCTGATCACGCTGGGCGGCATCTGGCTGGTGGCCTGGCCGGGCCGGGCACGGCGGGCCGGGGCCGTGGCGGTTCTGGCCGGGCTGGCGATCTGGCCGCTGGCCGTGCGGCCGGATCTGCTGATCTCGGGCGATGGGCGGCTTCTGGGGGTGATGGGGCCCGAGGGGCGGGCGCTGTCGGCTGCCACGGGCAACGGCTTTGTCGCCGAGAACTGGCTGGAGGCCGACGGCGATCTGGCAGGCCAGAAGACAGCCGCGGGGCGGGCCGGTTTCAGCGGTCCGAAGACGGCGCGCAGCTTCAGCTTTGCCGGGCGCAAAGGGGTGGCCCTGCAGGGCGGCGCGGCGCTGGAGGCGCTGCCGCAGGCCTGTGCGACGCAGGATATTGTGGTGATTGCCGAGGTGGTGGAGACCCCGCCGCCCGGCGGGTGCCTGCTGATCGACCTTGGCCGGTTGCGTCAGACCGGGGCGCTGTCCTTGCGGATCGGCAGAAAGGGGATCGAGGTCAGCGCCGCACGGGACCATCCGCGCCTCTGGGCGGGCAAGCCTATGCCACCCGAGGCACTGCCGATGCCATAGGGGCGATTCTTCGACGAAAATCGAGGTGGCGCATCAAGGGCGCGTCCGGTCAGTAGCTGCGGATCAGCCCGACCAGCCGTCCCTGCACCTTGACCAGATGGTCAGGGAAGACGCGGGTTTCATAGGCCGGGTTGGCGGCTTCCAGCGCGATCATGCCGCCCTTGCGGCGAAACCGTTTCAGCGTGGCTTCCTGATCCTCGACCAGTGCCACCACGATATCGCCGTTCTCGGCGGTATTCTGTTCGCGGATCACCACGATGTCACCATCGTTGATCCCGGCCTCGATCATGGAATCGCCCTTGACCTCAAGCGCATAGTGGTTGCCGCGCCCCGACAGCATCGACCCCGGCACCGCGACATGATGCGAGATTTCGGAAATCGCCTCGATCGGGACACCGGCGGCGATGCGGCCCATCACCGGCAACTCCATCGCGTGAACGGCTTCGACCGGGATCGCACCCTTCGGCGGGTCAGTGCGGTCGCCCTGGATGACCTTGGGCGCGAAGCTGGGTTTGAAGCCGGGTTTCTCCATCGCCTCGGGCAGCTTGACGATTTCCAGAGCGCGGGCGCGGTGGGCCAGGCGGCGGATGAACCCGCGTTCCTCCAGCGCGGTGATCAGCCGGTGGATGCCGGATTTCGACCGCAGGTCCAGCGCCTCTTTCATCTCGTCGAACGAGGGCGGCACGCCATCGGCTTCGGTCCGGGATTTGATGAAGGACAAGAGTTCCAGTTGCTTGCGGGTCAGCATCGGGGTTCCTTGGATCGCATTCGTTAACGTAATGTTCTGCCCGTGTTCTTGGTTTGTGTCAAGCATTTTGCGAATCGGGTCTGCCGCGAAGTCGCTGCGGGTCCTGCGTCTCCCGGCGATATTCGAGGGGAGATGAAATCAGAGCGGCAGATAGCCGGTCAGATCGCCCGCCTTGCGCGGGCCGTCGCCCAGGGGGCGGATCAGCAGCGCGTCGGCTTCGGTCAGGATGGTGAGGAGCGAGCTGTCCTGTCGGTCGAAGGGGGCGATGCGGTCGCCATCAAGGCGGGCGCGCATGTAATGGGTGCGGGGGCCGTTGGCCGGCAGGTCGCTGGCAAGCCGCGCCCGGCGGGCGCGCGGCAGCGGGGCCGGATCGCCCTGAAGCGCGCGGATCAGCGGCAACAGGAACAGATGCCCGGTGACGATGGCCGAAACCGGGTTGCCCGGCAGGCCCAGCATCGCCGATGCGCCAAGGCGGCCCGCCATCAGCGGTTTGCCGGGCCGCATGGCGATTTTCCAGAACGCCGCTTCCATGCCCAGATCGCGGGCCACCTTGCCGACAAGATCATGATCGCCGACCGAAGCGCCGCCGATGGTGACGATGACATCGGCCCCTTCCGCCAGCGCGAAGCCCTGCCGCAGCGCGGCCTCGCTGTCGCGGGCGATGGGCAGCAGGCGGGCCTCTGCCCCTTCGGATTCAGCCATGGCTTTCAGCGCAAAGCCGTTCGAGGCGATGATCTGGTCGGGGCGCGGCACCTCGCCCGGCATGACCAGTTCGTCCCCTGTCATCAGCAGGGCGACGACGGGGCGGCGGGTGCAAGGAACAAGCGGGATGTTCATCGCGGCCAGCAGGCCAAGATCGGCGGGGCGCAACCGGCGGGGGGACAGCGGTGCCCCGGCTGCAAAATCGGCCCCGCGCGGGCGGATGTTGGTGTTCGTGTCGGTTCCGGTGATGGTGATACGGTCGCCGTCACGGGTTACGTCTTCCTGGATCACCACGCGGGTCGCGCCCGCCGGAACGGGGGCACCGGTAAAGATGCGCAGGGCCTGACCGGGGAGGAGCGTGCCCGCAAAGCCATGGCCCGCGCCGGATTCGCCGATGACCGTCAGGCTGTCGCCGGGCATGGGGTCGCCCTGCACCGCATAGCCGTCCATTGCCGAGGCATCGAAGGGCGGCTGGTCGGACCGCGCGGCGACGGGGGCGGCCAGCCAACGGCCCGCCGCCTGCGCCAGCGGCACGGGTTCTGCCGGAAGGGGGGCCGCAAGGGCAAGAACGCGGGCCTGCGCCTCTTCGACCGGAATCATCGCTTTGCCTCGTAACGGCCAGATTTTCCGCCGTCTTTCAGCAACAGGCGGATGCCTTCGATCTGCATCGACTTTTCCACCGCCTTCACCATGTCATAGATGGTCAGGCAGGCGACGGAGACGGCGGTCAGCGCCTCCATCTCCACCCCGGTCTGGCCTCCGGTCTTGACCGTGGCCTCGACCCGGATGGCCGAGCGGGCGGGGTCGGCGGTCAGGTCCAGCGCGACCCTGGTGATCGGCAGCGGATGGCAAAGCGGGATCAGCGCGGCGGTCTGCTTGGCCGCCATGATCCCGGCAAGGCGGGCGACCGCCAGCACATCACCCTTGTCGGCGCGGCCTTCGGCGATCAGGGCCAGCGTGGCAGGCTGCATCACCACAAAGCCTTCGGCCACCGCCGTGCGGGCGGTGACGGGTTTGCCGGAAACATCAACCATATGCGCCGCCCCTGCGGCATCGAAATGGGTGAGGGTCGGCTTCGGCGGCGTCATAGCCGGCCCGGTGCGGTGAGCGGTCTTGCGAGGATGGCGCGGGTGGCGGCGGTGACATCCTCTTGCCGCATCAGGCTTTCGCCGATCAGGAAGCAGCGCGCGCCATATCGGGCCAGATCGGCCAGGTCGTCAGGCGTGAAAAGCCCGGATTCGGCGACGATCAGCCGGTCCTCCGGCACCCGGCGGGCCAGGTCGCGGGTGGTGTCCAGCGTGACCTCGAACGAGTGCAGGTTGCGGTTGTTGATGCCGATCAGCGGTGATTTCAGCCGGGCGGCACGTTCCAGTTCCTCGCGGTCATGCACTTCGATCAGCACATCCATGCCAAGGGCAAAGGCGGCATCCTCCAGTTCTGCCGCCTGCGCATCCGACAGCGAGGCCATGATCAGCAGGATGCAATCGGCGTTCAGCGCCCGGGATTCGGCCACCTGATACGGATCGTAGAGAAAATCCTTGCGCAGGCAGGGCAGGCCGGTGGCGTCATGCGCCGCCGTGAGAAAGGCATCATCGCCCTGAAAGCTGGGTCCGTCGGTCAATACCGACAGGCAGGTTGCGCCGCCGTCTTCATAGGCCTTTGCCAGGGCGGGCGGGTCGAAATCGGCGCGGATCAGGCCCTTGGACGGGCTGGCCTTCTTGATCTCGGCAATCAGGCCATAGCCGGTGGCCGCTGCCTCTTGCAGCGCGCGGGCAAAACCGCGCGGTGCCGGGGCGGCCTTGGCAGCGACTTCGACCTCGGCCAGCGGGCGCGCGGCCTTGCGGGCGGCAATCTCAGTCAGCTTGTAGGCCTTGATGCGGTCGAGGATGGTGGTCATCGGATCTCCTTCCGGTCGCGGCCGCCGGGGGTTTCACACCCCCGGACCCCCGTGGGATATTTGGCGAAGGGAAAGGGGCAGGTCAGGTCTAGCGAAGGTTGGCGTCGAAGGGAAGGCTAGAGGGACCAGTCGATGGGAGGCAGCCCCCGAGTGGCAAGCCATTGGTTTGTGGCGGTGAAGGGGCGCGAACCGAAAAAGCCGCGCCAGGCCGAAAGCGGCGAGGGATGCGGGCTTTCCAGGAACAGGTGCCCGCTGCGCGGGATGTCCGCGCAGAGTTTCTGGGCAGGAGCGCCCCAGAGCAGGAAGGCCCGTGGCCCGTCGGCGGCGGTGGCGGCGAGGATCGCGGATGTCAGCGCCTGCCAGCCGAGTGTTTTGTGGCCAAGCGACTGCCCCAGCGGCACGGTCAGGATGGGGTTGAGGAGGAGGACGCCCTGCCCGGCCCATGCCGTCAGGTCGCCGTCCGGTTTCGGCTGGCCGGTGTCCGAGGCGACTTCGGCAAGGATGTTCTTCAGGCTGTCGCGCGGGGGCTGGCCGGGCGGGAAGGAGAAGGCAAGGCCAGTGGCCCGGCCCGGCGTGGGGTAGGGGTCCTGGCCAAGGATCACCACGCGCACCTTGTCGCGCGGGGGCAGGGCGAGGGCACGGAAGATGCGGTCAGGCGCGGGTTGCCAGTCGGGCAGGGATTGCAGCTTTTGCCACAGCGCGTCCCAGCGGCCATCGGTGAAGAAGGGGAGGCTGGCCCAGCTTTCCGGTGGCTCCGGTTTATCCATGCGTGATCCGCGCCAGCGTCGCCACCTTGGCCTTGGCGGCTCCGCTGTCGATCGAGGTGCGGGCGATCTCGACCCCGTCCTTCAGCGTGGCGGCGCGGTCGGCGACGATCAGGGCGGCGGCGGCGTTCAGCAGCACCGCGTCGCGATAGGCCCCCTGCGCGCCGTCCAGCAGGGCGCGGAAGGCCACCGCGTTTTCCGCAGGCGTGCCGCCGAGGACGGCCTCGAACGGGTGGCGGGGCAGGCCGGCGTCTTCGGGGGCGATCTCGAAATCGCGCACCGTGCCGTTTTCAAGCGCCGAAACCCTTGTCGGCAGCGCGATGGAGATTTCATCGGTGCCGTCGCCGCCATGCACAAGCCAGGCCTTTTCCGACCCCAGCGCCAGCAGGGTTTCCGCCATCGGGCGGATCAGATCGGCGGAAAAGGCACCGGTCAGCTGGCGTTTCACCCCGGCCGGGTTTGTCAGGGGCCCGAGGATATTGAAGATGGTCCGCGTGCCCAGTTCGGCCCGGACGGGGCCGACATGGCGGGTGGCGGGGTGGTGCATCGGGGCCATCATGAAGCCGATCCCGGCCTGATCGAGACAGCGTTCGACCACATCTGCCCCGACCATGACGTTCAGCCCCAGTTCGGTCAGCGCATCGGCAGCCCCGGATTTCGACGACAGGTTGCGGTTGCCGTGCTTGGCCACCGGCACACCGGCCCCCGCCACCACGAAGGCGGTGGCGGTCGAGATGTTCAGCGTGCCCTTGCCATCGCCGCCGGTGCCGACGATGTCGATGGCCCCCGCAGGGGCGCGCACCGCATTGCATTTCGCCCGCATCACCGATGCGGCGGCGGCATATTCATCCACCGTCTCGCCCCGCGTGCGCAGCGCCATCAGGAAGCCGCCCATCTGGGCCGGAGTGGCAGCGCCCTCGAACAGGGCGGTGAAGGCGGTTTCGGCCTCGGCCCGGCTCAGCGGGCGGGCGGCGGCGGTGCCGATCAGGTTGCGCAGCGCGTCGCTCATGCCGGAACCTTCACCTTCGCGGTCTCAAGGAAATTGCGCAGCAGCTGGTGGCCATGCTCGCTGGCGATGGATTCGGGGTGGAACTGCACGCCTTCGATCAGCTTTTCGCGGTGGCGCAGGCCCATGATGGTGCCATCCTCCAGCCATGCGGTGATCTCAAGATTGTCGGGCAGGGTCTCGCGCTCGACCACCAGCGAATGATAGCGCGTGGCCTGGAAGGGCGAGGGCAGGCCGCGGAACATGCCTTTGCCTGCGTGATGCATGCTGCCCATCTTGCCATGAACGATCTCATGACAGCGGATCACCCGGCCGCCGAAAGCCTCGCCGATGGTCTGGTGGCCAAGGCAGACGCCCAGGAGCGGCACCCCGGCTTCGGACGCGGCGCGGGTCAAGGGCAGGCAGATGCCAGCCTGTGCGGGATCGCAGGGGCCGGGCGACAGGACGATGGCTTGCGGCGCCATGGCCAGCGCATCCTGCACCTGCAAGGCATCGTTGCGGACAACCTTAACCTCGGCCCCCAGTTCGCCCAGATAGTGAACGAGGTTCCAGGTGAAGCTGTCATAGTTGTCGATCAGAAGCAGCATCTTGCCGTGCCTCGCCGGAAAGGGGATGAAGCGCCACGCGGGTCGCGCTATACATGGTCAGGTCATTGCGGCAAGGTCAAGGTCATGCGGGGAAGGCCCGGCATCGGACCGGATCAGAGGACCCGGCAGGCGATGGCTGAACAGGCGGGGGCAACCCGTCGGCCCTTTCCGGGGCGGCATGGGGCAAGGACGGAGGCAAGGGTGATCGGCAGGTTCCTGTTGGGGTCGGGATTGGGTGCGCTGGTTGGCACCGGTCTTCTGGCGATGGCGTCTCTGGTGGCCCCTGCGCCGAACGGCGAGCCGAGGGGGACCGACCACGCCCCCGCGACTGCGCCAGAGCCCACGGCAGAGCCCGAGACCACGCCCGAGATTGTCACGCCCGCCGCGCCGCAGGGCGGCACGGAAGACAGCGCGCCGGTGGCCGATGCCGGTGATGCAGCGGCCGCGCCCGGCACCGGGGCGGCAGTATTGCCTCTGGTGCCCGAAGACATGCCCGAGGCCCCCAGAACCACGGCCGTCGCCGAGGCCGAACCTGCTGTTCCCGCCGAAGCCGCTGCCCCGGCCATGGCAGGAACACCCGCTGCCCCCGCCGATCTGGCCGGAGATGCAGTGCCGCCCCCGGCCGAACAACCTGCGGCGGCCCCCGAAGGCATCGCGGCACTGGCGCCCGATGCTTTGCCGGGGCCGGACGAGAGCAGCGATATGGCCACATTGCCGGTGACGGCTGCGCCCGATCCCGACACGGCACGGGTGCCTGGCACCGATGCCTTGGCCGAAGCCCCGGCTTCGGACGCGGCGCCCGCCCTGGTCGAGCCTTCGGGCCTGCCCCCCCTGACGCCCGAGGAAGAGGCGCTGCTGGCACAAATCGCCGCCGAAGGGCCGGGGTCGGCGCTGCCTCCGGGCGAAGCGGAACCGGAGCCCGCCCTGCCGCCTGCCGCAGAACCGGAGGCAGACGCGATGCCCGAAACCGAAGCGCCTTCGCTGCTGACCGAGGCCGAGGATGAGCGGGTGATCCGCACTGGCGAGGGCGCGGCAACGACGCTGCCCTCGACCCCGTCGCTGACCGAAGCGGTGCCCGAGGGCGTCACCGTGGGCCGCCTGCCGCGGATCGGCGACCCGGCACCGGCCGATGTCGCGGCGGATGAGACGTCTCAGGCCGACCTTCGTCCGATCGCGGCCTTCGCCCGCCCGTTCGACAACCCGGAAGCCAAGCCGGCATTTGCCATCGTGCTTATCGACGAAGGCGCTGCCGATCTGGACCGTCAGGCCCTTGCGGCGCTGCCCTTCCCGGTGACATTCGCCCTGGATCCGACCGATCCGCAGGCCGCCGGACAGGCCGCGATCTACCGCGCGGCAGGGCAAGAGGTGGTGATGCTGGCCACCGCCCTGCCCAAGGGCGCACAGGCGGCCGATGTCGAAGTGGCGATGACGGCCATGGCGGTGGCCCTGCCCGAGACCGTGGCGGTGATGGACCTGCCGGGCCGCACCTTCCAGGCCGACCGTCCGCTGGCCACGCTGGTGGTGCCGGCGGTCTGGGCCGGGGGGCGGGGGCTTCTGACCTGGGATCAGGGGCTGAACGCCGCCGATCAGGTGGCCCGGCGCGAGGCCGTGCCTGCCGCCGTCGTCTTCCGCGATCTCGATGGCGGCGATGAAAGCGGCCCGGTGATCCGCCGCTATCTGGACCGGGCGGCCTTCAAGGCGGCGCAGGACGGGCGGGTGACGGTGGTGGGGCGGGCGCGGCCTGAAACCGTGGCGACCCTGCTGGAATGGGCGGTCGAGGGTCGCGCGGCGACAGTGGCGCTGGCCCCGCTGACGGCGGTGCTGCGGGCAAACTGAAGCCGGAACGAAGCGGAGCGGCTGGTCGCCGCAAGCGGATGTCTCGCCTCTGCGCCTTGCAGGCGCAACCGGCTCGGAAGCTCGCGTGCCGCTCGCGCCTCCGGCGGGGATATTTCTGTTCTGAAAGAAGCCACCTCTTTCAGAACCAAATATCCTGGGGTCCGGGGGGGAACCCCCCGGCAGCCGAGGAACCGGCGAAGGCCGGTGACGAGACAGGAGACTTGCGCCGCAAGGCGCGCGATTCAATTGCCGCTGCGGCGGGTGAACAGGCCCGCATCCTGCGCGGCGCGGCGCAGGGCGTGGGATTTGTTCACCGTTTCCTGATATTCGGCCTCGGGGTCGCTGTCATAGACCACGCCGCCGCCGGCCTGGATATAAAGCGTCTGGTCCTTCAGCACCGCCGTGCGCAGGGCGATGCAGAAATCCATCTCGCCATTGGCCGCGAAATAGCCGCAGCCGCCGCCATAGACGCCGCGCTTTTCCGGCTCCAGCTCGTCGATGATCTCCATCGCCCGGACTTTCGGTGCGCCTGACACCGTGCCCGCAGGCAGGCCCGCCAGAAGAGCCGACAGCGCATCCTCGCCGTCGCGGATATCGCCCACCACGTTCGAGACGATGTGCATGACATGGCTGTAGCGTTCGATGATGAACTGCTCGGTCGGGCGCACGGTGCCGACCTTTGCCACCCGTCCCACATCGTTGCGGCCCAGATCCAGCAGCATAAGATGTTCGGCCAGTTCCTTCTTGTCGGCCAGCAGGTCCTGCTCCAGCGCCTTGTCCTCTTCCGGCGTCGCGCCGCGTTTCCGCGTGCCCGCGATCGGGCGCACGGTCACTTCGCCATCCCGCAGGCGGACCAGGATTTCCGGGCTGGCGCCCACCACCTGAAAGCCGCCGAAGTTGAAGAAGAACATGAAGGGCGACGGGTTGGTGCGGCGGAGCGAGCGATAGAGAGCGAAGGGCGGCAGGGGGAAGTCCAGCGCCCAGCGCTGGCTGGGCACGACCTGGAAGATGTCGCCTGCGCGGATATAGTCCCTGGCCCTCTCGACGGCGGCCTTGTAGCCTTCATGCGTGAAGTTCGACCGCGGCTCTCCCACCGCCGCCGCCTCGCCCAGATCGCGCTGGACGGCGGGGGCGCGGTCCAGATCGCGCAGCGCATCCATCACCCGTTCGGCGGCCTGGGCATAGGCCGCGCGGGCCGAAAGCCCCGAGCCGACCCAGGCGGGGGCGACCAGCGTGACCTCGCCCTTCACCCCGTCCAGCACGGCCACCACCGAGGGCCGCATCAGCACCGCATCGGGCAGGCCGATGGGGTCGGGGTTCACATCGGGCAGATGTTCGACCAGACGGATCATGTCATAGCCGAGATAGCCGAAGAGACCGGCCGAAATCGCGGGCAGGGTTTCGGGCAGGTTGATCCGGCTTTCGGCGATCAGCGCGCGCAGCGTGTCCAGCGGGTGCCCGTCCAGGGAACGGAAGGCCTGGGCATCGAACCGCGCTTCGCGGTTGATCTCGGAGGCGGTGCCCCGGCAACGCCAGATCAGATCGGGTTTCATGCCGACGATGGAATAGCGGCCGCGGATTTCCCCCCCCGTCACCGATTCCAGCATGAAGGTATCGGTCCGCGCCTCGCCCAGTTTCAGCATCAGCGAAACCGGGGTGTCCAGGTCGGCGGCCAGTCTGGTGTGGACCACCTGGTTTTCGCCCCGTGCCCAGGCGGCCTCGAAGCTCTCGAAGCTGGGTTCAAGGATCATTGCAGGCTCGTATGGACCGCCGTGATCGCGGCCTGATCCAGCGTGACCTCGGTGCTGCCGATCAGCGCATTGGCATAGGCCGCAAAGGCATCGTCGGACAGCGCCTGCTGCACCTGGGCGGCGATGCTGGCCCGCAAGGCTTCGGCATCCGCTCCGTCCTCGGCCGCGGGCATCACGGCGTTCATTTGCAGGACGGCGATGAAATCGCCCTCTTCGATCACCCGGACCTCGCCGGGCTGCATGGCGAATCCGGCATCGACCACCGCGCGGGGGGCGTCCGGCACCGTGCCGCTGCGCGCGATTTCAGGGGTCTGGTCAACGATGCCCTGGCTGCCCAGGGCCGCGCCGCCTTCGACGGCCGACTTGATCTCGATCGCGCGGGCGGACAGCGCCTCGTCCAGCTTTCCCTGATGCCAGGACTCGGCCACGGCCTCACGCGCCTCGTCAAAGGGAATCGGCGCGGCGGGGACCAGTTCCATGAATTGCATGGCAACGACGCCACCGTCATCCAGCACGATCGCCTCGGGGAAATCCTCGGCCTTGACCTGATCGGCGGCGCTGCGGAAGGCTGCATAGCCTTCGATCTTTTCGGCCCCCTGCCGGCCCGGAACATGGTCCAGCGTGGCGAAGGTCATGCCGATTTCCTTGGCCAGATCCTCAAGGCTGACCCCGCCAGCCAGAAGATCGTCGATCTGCTCGACCTTGTCGGCAATCTCGCGCCGGGCGGAATCCGCCTGCATCTCGGCGGCAAGCTCGGTGCGGGCATCCTCGAAGCTGACCTCCTCGCCCGGCAGTACGCCGTTCACCCGATAGAGCGCCGGGCCAAGCGCGCTGTCGCCGGCAATGACCACACCTTCGGCGGCGGCAAAGACCGCATCGCCTGCGGCCCCCAGATCGGCCTTCGAGACATCGCCCATGTCGATGTCCAGCATCTCCAGCCCGCGCTCCATCACCAGCGTCTCGAAGGGGGTGCCGGCATCCAGCCGCGCCTTGGCGGCATCGGCGGCGGCCTGATCGGGGAAGACCAGCCGTTCGACCAGCCGCCGTTCCGGCACGACGAAATCGTCGATCCGGTCCTGATACATCTTCTTCAGCGAATCTTCGTCGACCGGCTGGGCGTCGGCAATATCCTCGGGCAACAAGGAGACATAGGCGATGCGGCGGGCCTCGGGCCTGGTGAAGGTGTCGATGTGGCTGTCATGCCAGGCCTTCAGATCGTCTTCGGTCGGTTCGGGCAGGGGCGCGGTCAGATCGCCCGCGGTCAGCCGGATCATCGACAGGCTGCGGCGTTCGCCGATATAGCGGTAGATCGTGTCCACCATGGCGGCGGGGGCCTCGATGCCGCTGGCAACCGCTCCCTGAAGCAGCGAGCGCGATACATCCCGGCGCAGCGCCGCTTCGTATTCGGCTTCGGTCCAGCCGCCCTGACGCAGCGCCAGCGCATAGGTCTCGCGCTCGAAACTGCCGGACAGGCCCTTGAAGCTGTTGCTGTTGCGGATCTCGGCGGCCACCGTGGCATCGCCGATCGACAGGCCCAGCCGCTCCGCCTCGGCATCCAGGGCGGCGCGGGTGACGACGCCCGACAGCGCCTTCTGGTCCAGGCCCAGCAGACTGGCCTCGTTCATCCCCAGTTGCATGCCGTATTGCTGCGAGGTGGCGGCGATCTCCTGTTGCAGCGCGCGGGCATAGTCCCGTGTCGGGATCGACATCCCGCCGACGGAGCCGATGGAACTGACCGCCCCGCCGAAATTGGTCACGCCAAAGCCGCCAAGGCCAAGGATCAGCATCCCCATCATTACCCAGGTGGCGACCTGCATGCCCTTGCCTTGCGGCTTGCGCTTTTCGTCGTCGTCGGACTGGGGGCGGGCGGATTTCGACATGAGGGGCCTGCAATCTTGGGTCTGCCCGACTGTCTAAGGGAGAGCCGGGCAGGGGGCAAGTCGGGAAGGGGCAAGTCGCAAAGGGGGGCGGTCAGGGCCTGAAGGCGGCGAGGCGGCGGAACATCTCGGCGATGCCCGCGGCATCGACATTGGCAAAGGCGATGCGGATCTGGCGCTTTCCGGTGGCGCTGCCCTCGGGCTGGAACATGGTGCCGGGCAGCATCAGGATGGCGCAATCGTCGACCAGCCGCTTGCACAGCACATCGCTGGCCATGTCATAGGGATGTTCGACATAGGCGAAATAGGCCCCGTAGCCGAGTAGCCGCCAGCCTTGCAGCGCGTGGAAGCCGTCGGTCATCGCGCGGCGCCGGGCAAGGATTTCATCGCGTTCCCCCGCCACCCATTGTGACAGGTTGCGCATGCCCCAAAGCGCGCCGATCTGGCCCAGTTGCGACGGGCAGATCGCCACGGTGTCCAGGAATTTCTCGACCTCGGCCAGCCGGGCCGCAGAGGCGACGATGGCCCCGACGCGGTGGCCGGTCAGCCGATAGGCCTTCGAGAAGGAATAAAGCTGGATCAGCGTGTCGTCCCATGCCCCATCGGTGAAAAGGTCATGCGGGCGGCCTGTCCGGCTGTCGAAATCGCGGTAGGTCTCGTCCACGATCAGCGCCAACCCGTTCGCGCGGGCCAGATCGCGGAAGGCGGCAAGGGTCTCGGCCGGATATTCCACCCCGCCCGGATTATTGGGGCTGACCAGCACGATGGCCCGCGTGCGCGGGGTGATCAGCGCCGCACAGGCCGCGGCGTCGGGGATCAGACCCGCGCCGGTCTCCAGCGGCACCGTGCCGACCGAGGCCATGTCCAGCCACATCTTGTGATTGAAATACCAGGGCGTCGGCAGGATCACCTCGTCCCCCGGACCGGCCAGCGTGGCCAGAACGGCGGTGAAGGCCTGATTGCAGCCTTGGGTGATCGCCACCTGCGCAGGGTGGACCGTGCCGCCATAGGCGGCCGACCATTGCGCCGCGATTTCCGCGCGCAACTCCGGCATCCCCAGCACTGGGCCGTAAAGATGCGCCTGCGGATCGTTCAGCGCCGCCTCGGCAATCGCCTCCCGCAACCCGAGCGGCGGGCTGTCGACGGGTGCCGCCTGGCTGACATTGATCAGCGGCCGCTCGGCCGGGAATGTCTTGCCGGCAATCCAGCGCCGCGCCTCCATCACCGGAGGCGGTTCGGTGGCGGCGAAGGCAGGGTTCAGCGGCAGGGTCATCATGCGATCCGTTGATCAGGGTTGAACCGGCGGCGGGGGTTTTCCACCCCCGCACCCCCGGAGGGTATTTGCACAAAGATGAAGGCAGCAGGGTGTTTTCATCTTTGCCGAAATACCCTCGGGGGTGAATTCTCCGCAGGAGAAGAGGGGGCGGAACGCCCCCTGCCTTTGCCTCAGTCCTGGCCGCGGAACGGCTGGACATATTGCAGCGCCATGTCCCAGGGAAAGAAGATCCAGGTGTCCTGGCTGACGGATGTGATATAGGTGTCGGCCTGTTTCTCGCCTTCGGGCTTGGCATAGACGCAGGCGAAATGCGCGCGCGGGTACAGGCTGCGGATCAGTTCCAGTGTCTTGCCGGAATCCACCAGGTCATCAATGATCAGGATGCCCGATCCGTCGCCCATCAGATCGGCCTGCGGCGACTTGATCACCTGCGCCTCGCGCCGCTGGTCGGCCTTGCCGCCGCCCGAGTGATAGGATTTTACGCTGATCGAATCGACCATGCGGATGTCGAGTTCGCGGCTGACGATCATCGCCGGGACAAGCCCGCCGCGGGTGATGCCGACGACCGCCTTCCACGCCCCGCCTTCGCCCGGCCCCTTGCCGTCCAGCCGCCAGGCCAGGGCGCGGGCGTCGCGGTGGATCTGGTCCCAGCTGACGTGAAAGCCTTTTTCGTGGGGCAGGCGGTCGGCGGCCATGGGTCTCTCCTCAGGTGGCGACGATCTTGACCCCGAGGAGCGCCAGCGCTGCCCCGAAGGTCCGGTCGATCACGGTTTTCAGGCTGATATATCCCGCCCGCGTCCGCTCGGCCGAGAAGATGCGGGCGACAAGGGTGTTCCACAGTGTCTCGGCGGTGAAGATCACCAGCAGAAGCAGCGCCAGCACCCAGAGCGGTGTGCCTTCCTTCAGCGTACCGAGAAAGATCGACGAGAACATGACGGCGGCCTTGGGGTTGGCAAGGTTGGTCCAGAGCCCCAGCCGGTAGGCGGCGAAGGGCGACCGCGGCACGGGCCGGGTATCCTCGGTCACGAAGGGCTGCGCGGCCCCTTTCCACAGCTTCCACGCCATCCAGACCAGATAGGCCGCGCCGCCGATCTTCAGCGCCCAGAGCAGCGAAGGGGCGGCGGCGAAGACAATGTTCAGCCCGAACATCGCCGCCAGTGCCCAGACCACAGCGCCGCTGCCGATTCCCATCGCCAGCATCACCCCGGTGCGGAAGCCTTCGGTCAGCCCGGTGCGGGCGGCCATCAGCACCGCCGGACCCGGAGAGATCGCGGCAAAGATCACCAGCCCGGCAAAGGCCAGGAAGGCGGCAAGGGTCATTGCCCGCCCTCTTTCTTGCCGGTCACGATGTCGATGTCGGGGGCGTCGATCGCCTTCATGCCGACGACATGATAGCCCGCATCGACATGCAGGTTTTCGCCCGTGGTGCCGCTGCCCAGATCTGACAGCAGGTAAAGGGCAGCCTTGCCCACCTCTTCCTGCGTCACGTTGCGGCGCAGCGGCGAGTTCAGCTCGTTCCAGCGCATGATGTAGCGGAAATCGCCGATACCGCTGGCGGCAAGCGTCTTGATCGGCCCGGCGGAAATCGCGTTGCAGCGGATGCCGTCCTTGCCCAGATCTTCGGCGATATACTTGACCGAAGCCTCAAGGGCGGCCTTGCACAGGCCCATGACGTTGTAATGCGGCATGACCTTTTCGGCGCCGAAATAGGTCAGCGTCAGGAGGCTGCCGCCCGGACCCATGATGGCGGCGGCGCGCTGGCAGACGGCGGTGAAGGAATAGACCGAGATGTCCATCGACATCAGGAAATTCTGCCGGCTGGTGTCGACATAGCGGCCGCGCAGCTCGTTCTTGTCGGAGAAGCCGATGGCATGGACCAGGAAATCCAGCTGCCCCCATTCCGCCTTCAGCGCGGCGAACAGCGCATCCATGCTGTCTTCGCTGGCGACATCGCATTCGTAAAGCAGCGGCTTGCCCAGGCTGGCCGCCAGGGGTTCGACCCGCTTCTTCAGCGCCTCGCCCTGATAGGAGAAGGCCAGTTCGGCCCCCTGCGCCGCGACGGCCTGCGCGATGCCCCAGGCGATCGACTTGTCATTGGCAAGGCCCATGATGAGGCCCCGCTTGCCTGCCATAAGTCCGGTTGACATTCCCGCTCCCCCGCCCACCTTGTCGCTGGTAACGCTGACGAATAGGCGGAAAGCCCGGATGCCGCAAGGTCGGGCGCGCCAGAAGGCCCCGGCGGGGCAGGAGAAGGTGATTGATGGACAGGCATGGCATCTTCGCGGGCGACGATCCGTTCGTCATCGCACAGCGCTGGCTGGCCGAGGCCGAGGCAAGCGAACCGAACGACGCCAACGCCATTGCGCTGTCGACGGTGGATGCCGAAGGTTTGCCCAATGCCCGCATGGTTCTGCTGAAAGATATTGAATCCTATGGCAACGCCGATGGTGCCTTCGTGTTCTACACCAATTACGGATCGGCCAAGGCGCAGGAGATCGACGCGGCGGGCAAGGCGGCCTTCGTGATGCACTGGAAATCGCTTCGCCGCCAGATCCGGGTGCGCGGACTGGTGAGCCGCGAGGAAGGGCCGCAGGCCGATGACTATTTCGCCAGCCGCAGCCTGAAATCGCGGCTGGGGGCCTGGTCCAGCCGCCAGTCGCAGCCGCTGTCGTCGCGTGAGGCCCTGATGGCCGAAGTGGCGCGGATGACATTGCGTCACGGGACGGCCCCGAACCGCCCCGCGTTCTGGGGCGGCTACCGGATCCGGCCGGTCGAGATCGAGTTCTGGGCCGACGGGGCCTTTCGACTGCACGACCGGTTCCGCTGGACCAGGGCTGCCGCCGGGCCTTCCGTTGCGGCAGGCTGGGCTGTTGCAAGGCTGAACCCGTAAGGGTTGTTGTCCGTATATATTTATTTGCGATTGCATCGTTTTTCGCTTGAACCTTCCCCCGCTCATCCGCTTTGTTGTAGGCGGGCTTATTCTGGGGAGAGAGCTCCAACTATGACTGAAGAAGACAAGGCCATGCTTGTAGTGCAGGGCCGGGTGAAGTGGTTTGATCCGGCTAAGGGCTTTGGTTTCATCGTTTCCGAAAGCACGACTTCCGACATCCTGCTTCATGCGAATGTTCTGCGAAATTTCGGCCAGAGTTCCGTCGCCGACGGGGCCGGCATCACGGTGCGTATCCAGCAGACGCAGCGCGGGGTGCAGGCGGTTGAGGTGATAAGGATCGACCCACCCGAAGGCGTGGTCGTACCTCTGGGTGACGAGGCCGGACTGCTGACTCCCGAGGATCTGGTGGCACTGCCGCTGGAACCTGCGCGGGTCAAATGGTTCGACAAGGCCAAGGGATTCGGCTTTGCCAATGTGTTCGGCCGCCCCGAGGACGTGTTCATCCATGTCGAGGTTCTGCGCGTGTCGGGCTTTGCCGATCTGGCTTCGGGAGAGGCCGTGGCCTTGCGGATCATCGACGGCAAGCGCGGGCGGATGGCGGTTCAGGTGATTTCCTGGGAAAGCGCCGCGCGCCAGCGCGAGGATGCGGAATGAGACCATGGCTCGTTGCCGGGCTGGTGCTGTCCGGGGCCGGTCCGGCCCTTGCGGCACCGCCCTGTGCGGCGGGCCGGGTCGATTTGCGCTGGCCCGGCGGGGCCGAGCATTTTTCGGTCGAGGTGGCGGATGATGCGGCGGAGCGGGCGCGGGGCCTGATGTTCCGCGAAAGCCTGGACCCGGCGGCAGGGATGCTGTTTGTCTATGACCTGCCGCGCGATGTGTCGTTCTGGATGAAGAACACCCTGATTCCGCTGGACATGATCTTTGCTGATGCCACCGGCCGCGTGGTCCGGGTGCATTCCATGGCCACGCCCGGCGACGAGACGCCGATTCCCGGCGGCCCGGACGTGCAATTCGTGCTGGAGGTGAACGGCGGGCTGGCGGGGCGGTTGGGCATCGGGCCGGGGGCGGAACTGCGCCACCCCGCCGTCGGTGCGGGGGCGGCCTGGCCCTGCGACTGACCGGGGGCGATGCCCCGCACAGGCATGCACGTCTTGGGGTTTTGCATGCAACAGCCGCTTTCCCTTTGCCGCATTCCACGCTAAGTGAGCAGCGTTCGGGGCGTAGCGCAGTCTGGTAGCGCGACGGTTTTGGGTACCGTAGGTCGGAAGTTCGAATCTTCTCGCCCCGACCATCCATCCGCTGCTTGTCTGTTCTGGCTGCGAAAGCCATATCTGGCGCATGGATTTCCGTTTCGACAACTCCTGGGCCCGCGATCTGCCGGGCAGCTTCCTGCGGCTGGCTCCCGATGTGGCGCCGGCGCCGCGCGTTCTGGCCTTCAACGTCGCGCTGGCCGCCGATCTGGGGCTGGATGTCGATACGCTGGCCGAAGGGGCGGCGCGCTGGCTTTCGGGGGCCGAGCTGCCGCCGGGGGCCGATTCCATCGCGCTGGCCTATGCCGGGCATCAGTTCGGCGGCTTTTCCCCCAGCCTGGGCGATGGCCGGGCGCATCTTCTGGGTGAGATCGTCACACCGCATGGGGCGCGGTTCGACCTGCAACTGAAGGGATCGGGCCGCACGCCGTTTTCGCGCGGCGGCGATGGCAAGGCGGCCGTGGGGCCGATGCTGCGCGAATACCTGATTTCCGAGGCGATGCACGCGCTGGGCGTGCCGACCACCCGCGCGCTGGCCGTGGTGGCGACGGGCGAGGACATCTGGCGCGAGACCGGCTGCCTGCCCGGCGCGGTGCTGGGGCGGGTGGCGGCCAGCCATATCCGTGTCGGGTCCTTCCAGTTCCTTGCCGCGCGGGGCGAGACCGACAAGCTGCGGGCGCTGACAGATTACACCATCGCCCGGCATTATCCGGGGGTGACGGGCGCGCTGGATCTCTTCGATGCCGTGGCGGCGCGGCAGGCGCGGCTGATCGCGCAATGGATGGGCCTTGGCTTCATCCATGGCGTGATGAACACCGACAATATGGCGTTGTCGGGAGAGACCATCGACTATGGCCCCTGTGCCTTCATGGAAGGCTATGCGCCGGGCACGGTATTTTCCTCGATCGACCGGCAGGGGCGCTATGCCTATGCCAACCAACCCTTGATCCTGGGCTGGAACCTGGCGCGGCTGGCCGAGGCGCTGCTGCCGCTGATCGACCCGGATGGCGAACGGGGGGTGGAGATTGCCAATGACCGGCTGGGCCGCATTGCCGGGACCTATCAGGCGGAATGGCTGGCGGTGATGCGGCGCAAGCTGGCGCTGGACGGTCAGGAGGCAGGCGATGTCGCGCTGGTCGCCGATCTGCTGACGGCGATGGAGGGGGCGGACTGGACGCTGTGCTTCCACCGGCTTGCCGGGGCGGTTTCGGGCGAGGGGCTGTTGCGGCCGCTGTTCCCCGATTTCGCCGCCATGGCGGATTGGCTGCCGCGCTGGCGGGCCCGGCTGGCCCCGGATGCCGCGGCGCTGCTGCGCGCGGCCAATCCGGCGGTGATCCCGCGCAACCACCGCGTAGAAGAGGCGCTGGACGCGGCGACGGTGGGCGACATGGCGCCGTTCGAGGCGCTTCTGGCCGCTGTCACCCGGCCGTTCGAGGCGAAGGAAGCCTATATGCTGCCCGCGCCCAGCGGTTTTGGCCGCTATGTCACCTATTGCGGGACGTGAGGGCGGCTCCTCGGACGGCTTGCGCCGTCTCGTCGCGGGGGCGTTGACGCGGGCGGGCACAAGGGGTCTTGTGGCAGGATGACCCCGCGTTCCGACATCCATGACCGGCTGGCCGCATCGCTGAAGGCGGCGCGCAAGGCGCGCGGCCTGTCGCTGGACGCGGCTGCCAGGCTGTCGGGCGTGTCGCGCAGCATGGTGTCCCAGATCGAGCGCGGCGAATCCTCGCCCACCGTGGCGACGCTGTGGAACCTGACCCAGGCATTGCAGGTGGATTTCGCCGGTCTGCTGGAGGGGCGGGCGCGGCCAGGGATCGAGGTGACGCGGGTGGGCGCTGCCCCGGTGATCGAGCGCGACGGCGTGACCATCCGCATCCTGTCGCCCGCCGAGGCGGTGGGCGAGAACGAGGTTTACGACCTGCTCTTCGCCCCCGGTGCGGCGCTGGTGTCCGATCCGCACGGCCCCGGCTGCCGCGAGCATCTGACGGTGATCGAGGGACGGCTGCGGGTGATGTCGGGGGATGAGGCCGGGGAACTGGGGCCAGGCGATGTGGCGCGCTATCCCGCCGACCGCATGCATGAGATTGCGGCTGTGGGCGCGGCGCGGGCGATCCTGATCGTGCAGGGCAGTTGAACGGGCGGGCCGGGGGCATGCCCCCGTACCAACGGGATATTTGAGGAAGGGAAAGGCAAATCCGCTTTGGTGGATATTTTTCCGTCATATTGACTATTTGGGGGTGCGGCGGTATTTCCGACAAAACGGAGGTGGTGGCATCATGGCGGAAAAGGCGGAGTTTCTGGCCCATCTGGGCGCGGTTCTGGCCGGACTCGAGGCCGAGGGGCTGTTGAAGCGCGAGCGCGAGATCGAGGGGCCGCAGGGGGCCTGGGTCACGATGCAGGGGCGGCGGATGCTGAACCTTTGTGCCAACAATTACCTTGGATTGGCGGATGATCCGCGTCTGGTGGCGGCGGCGCGGGCGGCGATGCAGAGCCATGGTTACGGCATGGCCTCGGTCCGGTTCATCTGCGGCACCGGCGATCTGCACCGGGCGCTGGAGCGGCGGCTGGCGGCGTTCCTTCAGGCCGATGATTCGATCCTGTTCGCCGCCTGTTTCGATGCCAATGGCGCGGTGTTCGAACCCTTGCTGGGGCCGGAGGATGCCATCGTCTCGGACAGCCTGAACCATGCCAGCATCATCGACGGCATCCGTTTGTCCAAGGCGCGGCGCTATCGCTATGCCAATGCCGACATGGCCGATCTTGAGGCGCAGCTGAAAGCGGCGCGGGCCGAGGGGGCACGGTTCGTCATGGTGGCGACGGATGGCGTCTTTTCCATGGACGGTTATTTCGCGCCTTTGACGGAAATCCGGGCGTTGTGCGATGCTTACGGGGCGTTGTTGATGGTGGATGACTGCCATGCCACGGGGTTTGTCGGGCCGCAGGGGCGCGGCACTCCGGCACGGGCGGGGGTGCAGGCGGACATCCTGACCGGGACCCTGGGCAAGGCCCTGGGCGGGGCCCTGGGCGGCTATGTCGCCGGGCCGCAGGCGGTGGTGGATCTCTTGCGGCAAAGGGCGCGGCCCTATCTCTTTTCGAACGCCTTGCCGCCTGCCGTGGTGGCGGCGGGGCTCGCGGCGCTGGACATTGTTGAAGGGGCGGACGGGCTGCGGGCGCAATTGGCCGCGAATGCCGCCTATTGGCGGGCGGGGCTGGTGCAGGCGGGATTCCGGCTGTTGCCGGGCGAACACCCGATCGTGCCGGTGATGCTGGGGGATGCGGTGCTGGCGCAGAAGATGGCGGCGCGCTTGGGCGAGAAGGGCGTGCATGTCGCGGGCTTCTTCTTCCCGGTGGTGCCGAAGGGGCAGGCGCGGATCCGCACGCAGATGAATGCGCGGCTGACCCGCGAGGATCTGGATTTCGGATTGCAGGCCTTTGCCGAGGCCGGGCGTGAGGTGGGGGTGCTGACATGAAGGCGCTGGTCAAGGCGAAGGCGGAAGAGGGCCTGTGGATGGAAGACCGTCCGGTGCCCGAGATCGGCCCGGATGATGTGCTGATCAAGGTCAGGAAGACCGGGATCTGTGGCACCGATGTGCATATCTGGAACTGGGACGACTGGGCGCAGCGCACGGTGCCGGTGCCCTTGGTGACGGGGCATGAATTCGCGGGCGAGATCGTGGCCCTGGGCCGGGATGTCACCGATCTGGCGGTGGGGCAGCGCTGTTCGGGCGAGGGCCATCTGATCGGCAAGCATTCGCGCCAGAGCCGGGCGGGCAAGTTCCATCTGGACCCGGAAACCCGGGGGATCGGGGTCAATGAGCCGGGGGCCTTTGCCGAATATCTGCGGCTGCCCGCCTTCAACGTGGTGCCCCTGCCGGATGCGATTGATGACGAGATCGGGGCGATCCTCGATCCCTTGGGCAATGCGGTGCATACGGCGCTGAGCTTCGATCTGGTGGGCGAGGATGTGCTGATCACCGGGGCGGGGCCGATCGGCATCATGGCGGCGGCAGTGGCGCGGCATGTGGGCGCGCGGCATGTGGTGATCACGGATGTCAATCAGGCCCGGCTGGATCTGGCGGCGCGGGTGGCCGATGTGGTGCCGGTGAACGTGGCGACCGAGGATTTGCGGGCCTGTTTCCCCAGGCTGAAGATGTCTCAGGGCTTTGATGTCGGCATGGAAATGTCAGGCAACCAGCGTGCCCTCGACCAGATGGTCGAGGCCATGGTGATGGGCGGCCGCATCGCCATGCTGGGCATCCCGCCGGGCAAATCCCCGGTGGACTGGAGCCGCATCGTCTTCAAGGCGATCACCATCAAGGGCGTCTATGGCCGCGAGATCTTCGAGACCTGGTACAAGATGATCGCCATGCTGGAGAACGGGCTGGATGTGCGCGGAGTGATCACCCACCGCTTTGGCGTGGACCAGTTCGAGGAAGGCTTTGCCGCGATGCGGTCAGGCCAGTCGGGCAAGGTGGTGCTGGATTGGGGGTGAGGGGACGGCGGCTTTGCGGGACGAAGCAGCCAGTGGGAGCGCCCTTCCTGTTTCTGGGCTTCGGAATGAGGTTCCGGCCGGGTTAACAGGCGCGGCACGCGCCCCCGGCCAGCGCCCGACCGCCCCCCGTTACAGAATTGGGGGGGGCGGGCGCTTCTGCGCCGTCGGCTCTCCGCTCAGATCACAGGAGAGACCGCACCATAAAGCGCTGCCTGCGCATCGTTGGAGGCGCCCACCCGCGGTCGGGCGCTGGCCTTCCGTTGCTTCCCAATCCCAACCGTCCGCAATGGGCTCGCAGCGGCTGCGCTCAATCCCCCGCCGCCGCCCGCGCCACCTCGGCGATCTGGCGCAGCTGGGGCGCCAGCGGGCTGGTGCGGCGCCAGACGAGGCCGAGGGTGCGGCGGGGCTGGGGGTCGGTGAAGGCGGCGACCGAGACGGGGGCGGAGCGGGTTTCGACCGGCACCGCCATTTCCGGGATCAGGGTTACGCCGATGCCGGCGCCCACCATCTGGACAAGGGTGGAAAGGGATGATCCGTCCATCATCTCGCGCGGGGAGCTGTCGGCGGCGCAGAAGGACAGCGCCTGATCGCGGAAACAGTGGCCCTCTTCCAGCAAGAGAAGCCGCATTTCGCGTAAGGACTCGCGGTCGGGCACCGGCTTGCCGGCATCGGCGGCGGGGCGGACCAGCATGAAGCTTTCGGAAAAGAGGGCGACCTCATCAAGCCCCGGTTCGCTTACCGGCAGGGCGAGAAGGGCGCAGTCCAGCCGCCCCTCGGCCAGATCGCGCAACAGGCGCGGGGTGATGGTCTCGCGCAGGGTCAGTTCCAGCGCGGGGTAGAGGGCGGTCATCCGGGCGATCAGGCGGGGCAAGAGATAGGGCGCCACGGTGGGGATGACGCCGATGCGCAACCGGCCCGCCAGTTCGGCCCTTGCGGCGCGGGCCAGGTCTTCCAGTTCCTCGGTCTGGCGCAGGATGGCGCGGGCGCGGGTCAGGAAATCCTCGCCGAAGGGCGTCAGGCGCAGGCTGCGCGGGCCGCGTTCCAGCAACGGGGTGCCAAGGCTGTCCTCAAGATCCCTGATCTGCATCGACAGCGCGGGTTGCGAGATGGCCGACGCCTCGGCCGCGCGGCCGAAATGGCCGTGGCGGGCAAGGGCGTCGAAATAGCGCAACTGGCGCAGGGTCAGGTTCTGCATAAGAATTTCCTATCAACCTGATCAGAAAATGCAACTTTAACCGATGAAACGAGACTGTTAGAACGATTCCAGACAGACGGAATCGTCCCTTGCGCGGCAGGGGGCGGTCGATCCAGCAAAAAAAAAGGACCAGCGACATGGACGGAAACGACGCAAGCAGCGGAAAATGCCCGGTGATGCATGGCGGGATGACGGCCTCGGGCGGGTCGGTGACAAGCTGGTGGCCGAACGGGCTGAACCTGGACATCCTGAGCCAGCATGACAGCAAGACCAACCCGTTACAGGATGTGGACTATCGCGCCGCCTTGAAGGGGTTGGACGTGCAGGCTCTGAAGGCCGACCTGCGCGCGTTGATGACCGACAGCCAGGACTGGTGGCCGGCCGACTGGGGCAGCTATGTCGGCATGTTCGCGCGTGTCGCCTGGCATGCAGCGGGCTCTTACCGCACCTCGGACGGGCGCGGCGGGGCAGGGACTGGCAACCAGCGCTTTGCGCCGCTGAACTCCTGGCCGGACAATGCCAATACCGACAAGGGCCGCCGCCTGTTGTGGCCGATCAAGAAGAAATACGGCAACAAGATCTCGTGGGCGGACCTGATCGTCCTGTCGGGCACCGTGGCCTACGAGGTTGCGGGCCTGAAGACCTTTGGTTTCGCCTTCGGGCGCGAAGACATCTGGCACCCCGAGACCGATATCTACTGGGGGGCCGAAAAGGAATGGCTGGCGCCCTCGGACAACCGCTATGAAGATCTGGCCAAGCCCGACACGCTGGCCAACCCGCTGGCGGCGGTGCAGATGGGGCTGATCTATGTGAACCCCGAAGGCGTGAACGGCCGGTCCGATCCGCAGGCCACCGCCAACATGATGCGCATGACCTTTGCGCGGATGGGGATGAATGACGAAGAGACCGTCGCCCTGACCGCCGGGGGCCATACCATCGGCAAGGCGCATGGCAATGGCCAGGCCAGCAACCTGAGCGCCGAGCCGGAAGGCGCGGGCCCCGAGTTCCAGGGCCTGGGCTGGATGAACACCAAGGGCCGTGGCATCGGCCGCGATCAGGTCGTCTCGGGGATCGAGGGGGCCTGGACCACCAACCCGACGAAATGGGACAACGGCTTTTTCGAGATGCTGTTCAACCATGAATGGACGCTGGGCCGCAGCCCGGCCGGGGCCTCGCAATGGGTGCCGATCCAGATCGCCGATGCCGACAAGCCTGCCGATGTGGAAGATGCCGCGCTGAAGACCATCCCGATGATGACCGATGCCGACATGGCGCTGAAGGTGGATCCGGCCTATCGGGAAATCAGCCTGCGGTTCAAGAACGATTTCAATGCGTTCAGCGATGCCTTCGCCCGCGCCTGGTTCAAGCTGACCCATCGTGACATGGGGCCGCGGTCGCGCTATCTCGGCCCCGACGTTCCGGCGGAAGAGCTGATCTGGCAGGATCCGATCCCGGCCGGCACCACCGGCTATGACGTGGCGGCGGTTAAGGAGAAGATCGCGGCCTCGGGCCTGTCGGTGGCCGATCTGGTGGCAACCGCCTGGGATTCGGCCCGCACCTATCGCGGTTCGGACATGCGCGGCGGGGCCAATGGGGCCCGTATCCGCCTTGCCCCGCAAAAGGATTGGGAGGGCAACGAGCCCGCCCGTCTGGCGCGGGTGCTGTCGGTGCTGGAGCCGATTGCGGCCGCCAGCGGCGCTTCGGTCGCCGATGTGATCGTGCTGGCGGGCAATGTCGGGGTCGAGCAGGCGGCGAAAGCGGCCGGGCATGACGTGACGGTGCCCTTCTCGCCCGGTCGCGGCGATGCCAGCCAGGCGCAGACCGATGTCGACAGCTTCGCCGTGCTGGAGCCTTTGGCGGACGGCTTCCGCAACTGGCAGAAAGAACGGTATGTGGTCAGCCCCGAAGAGATCCTGCTGGATCGCGCACAACTTCTGGGCCTGACCGCGCCCGAGATGACGGTGCTGGTCGGCGGTCTGCGGGTGATCGGGGCCAACCACGGCGGAGACAAGACCGGCGTCTTCACCGACCGGGTCGGCGCGCTGACAGCCGATTTCTTCGTGGCGCTGACCGATATGTCGTGGAAATGGGTGCCGACCGGTGCCAACAGCTATGACATCATCGACCGCAAGTCGGGGGCGAAGAAATGGACGGCCAGCCGCGCCGATCTGGTGTTCGGCTCGAACTCGATCCTGCGGTCCTATGCCGAGGTCTATGCCCAGGACGACAATGCGGCGCGCTTCGTGGCGGATTTCGTGGCCGCCTGGGCCAAGGTGATGAACGCCGACCGCTTTGACCTGAAGGGCTGACACCCATCGCAGACGGCCAAAGGGCACCTTCGGGAAACCGGAGGTGCCCTTTCAAATGCCGGACGGCTTGGGGGCGGATGCCCGGAACTTGCAAGGAAAGCCTTGTCATCCTGGATAAAAGCATAGCATTATCATTGCATCCCGGCCAGTTTCGGCTTGGCATCTTCTTTACAAATCCGGGCGGGCCGACTTGCTCTGCATCATTGCCGACGATCTGACAGGGGCCTTCGACGCCGCCGCACCCTTTGCGGGGCGCGGCCTGCCGGTGAGGGTCGCCCTGCATCCGGGGGCGATGGCGGCAGCCCTGGCATCAGGCGCGGCGGTCATCGCTGTCAGCACACAGTCGCGCGAGATTTCGGAGGCAGAGGCCGCGCTGCAGGTGGCTGCGGTCGCGGCACGGCTGCCTGCGGGGACGCGGATCTTCAAGAAGGTCGACTCGCGGCTGAAGGGCCATGTCGCGGCGGAACTGGCCGCGCTGTCGCCGACCGCCCTGCTGGTGGCCCCGGCGATCCCGGATTTCGGACGGATCGTGCAGGGCGGGGCCGTCGCGGGCTTTGGCGTCGAGACGCCGGTTCCGGTGGCGGCTGTCCTTGGCGATCTGGCGGCGCGGTCGATGGTGCCCGACACAGCCACCCCGGCCGATATGCGCGCGGCACTGGCGACAGCCCCGGCCGAGGCGCTTCTGGTTGGCGCGCGCGGCCTGGCCGAGGCTTTGGCCCTGCAGATGACGGGCCGGGAGGAAGCGCTTGCGCCCCGGCCAAGGGCCAGCCGGGTGCTGATGGTGGTGGGGTCGCGCGATCCGATCACGCTGGCACAGGTGGCCGAGCTGAAGGCGCGCGGGGCCGACTGGCGGCCCGCGCCGAACGGCCGCCTTGCCGACCAGCGCCCCGGCGGGGCCTTGACGCTGGTGCAGGCGACACCGGGCGGGGCGGCGGTTCCGGGGGCAGATGTCGCGCAGGCACTGGCGGCTTCGGTCCATCCGGCGCTGACCGCCGCGGCCGGGGCGATCTTTCTGACCGGTGGGGCCACGGCCGAAGCGGTGATGCAGGCCATGGCGCTGGATGTGCTGCGGCTGGACGGCGAAATCCTGCCCGGCGTGCCGCTTGCCTGGGCCGGAGGGCAGGCGGTAATCGTGAAGTCCGGGGGCTTTGGCGGCGATGACACGCTGATCCGGCTGGCAGGGATATTGGGCGGGGGCGCGTGATGGGGCAGGCCGAAGGTTCGGGGCGGCGGTCGCTGGCGGATGTGGTCTTCGACCGCCTGCAACGCGCGATCAAATCCGGGGCCTATCGCCCGGACGAACGGTTGCCGACCGAACATGACCTGGCGGCGGAATTCGAAGTGTCGCGTCCCATCGTGCGCGAGGCGCTGCGGCGGCTGCGCGAACAGGGGCTGATCTATTCGCGGCGCGGGGCGGGCAGTTTTGTCCGCTCGATCGGGCTGAAACAGCCTTTGGGCTTTGGCCAGCTGGAAAACGTGTCGGATCTGCTGAACTGCTACGAATTCCGGGTGACGATGGAGCCGGAGGCGGCGGCACTGGCGGCCGAGCGGCAGGATGCCGCAAGTCTGGCGGCGATCTCGGCGGCGTTGGAGATGATGCGGGATGCCACCAACCGGCTGACCCACCGTGAGGATGCGGATTTCCAGTTCCATCTGGCCATCGCGCGGGCGTCCGAGAACAGCTATTTCTCGACCGCGATGGAGGCGCTGAAGGATCATATCGCCGTGGGGATGCGGTTCCACGGTGCCTCGGTCAAGCGTGAGGCGAGCGGGCTGACGCGGGTCTTCGGAGAGCATTCGGCGATCTATGAGGCCATCCGCGACCGGGACGGTGCGGCGGCACGGGTGCTGATGCGCGATCACCTGATAGGGTCGCGCGAACGGCTGTTCGAACGGCGGCGGCCCGAGGAGGCTGCGGCGATGTGATCCCGCGACAGGCCGCAGAGGAGGCGCTGCCCCCGTTTCCGCCGGGGGGGGAAATTCCCCCAGGATATTTGGGTTCTGAAAGAGGAGCCTCTTTCAGAAGGAAAATATCCCCGCCGGAGACATTGCGGCGGTCCTGCGCGCCGCAAATCTCTTACCAGGCGGCGCGGTAGATCGCCTCGACCTCGGCCACCGACATGTCGCGCGGGTTGTTGTCCATCAGGCGGCGGATGGCATGGGCATCGGCGGCAAAGCGCGGCAATTGGTCTTCCGTCGCGCCGTGCTGAGAAAGCCGCATCTCGATGCCCAGACCGGCGCAGAAGCCATGGGCAGCCTTTTGCAGCCCCTCGTCGGCCGTGCGCGCTTGCAGGCCCAGGAAGTCAACCACTTCGGCGGTTTTCGCGGCTGCCACGCTTTCGTTGAAAGCCAGCACATGCGGGAAGATGATCGCATTGGCCAACCCATGCGGCAGGTGCAGAAGCGTGCCCAAAGGATAGGCCAGCGCATGCCCGGCGGCGGTATTGACCGGGCCAAGGCAGATGCCGCCGTAGAAGCTGGCCAGCATCATCCCTTCGCGCGCTTCGGTGTCCTGACCGTCGCGGACGGCGCGGGCAAGGTACTTGCCGACCAGTTCAATGCCCATGCGGGCATAGCCGTCGATCACCGGATGGGCATTGCGGTTGGTAAACGCCTCGACGCAATGCGCCATGGCGTCGATCCCGGTCGCCGCGGTGACGGCGGACGGCACGCTGAAGGTCAGCACGGGGTCCAGCACCGCCAGATCGGCGATCAGATGCGGGCTTTCCACCGCGATCTTGTTGCCCTTGCCGGGATCGGTGATCAGGGCGCGGATACCGGCCTCGGACCCGGTTCCGGCGGTGGTGGCAATCTGGGCCAGGCGGGTGGAGCGGCCAGCGACCCTGTTCGGCCCGGCCACATCGCTCAGCGATTGCGGGCCGTTCCACAGTGCGGCAACCAGTTTCGCCACATCCATGACCGAGCCGCCGCCAAGACCCACCACCAGATCGGGCCTGGCGGTCTGCGCTGCGGCAAGCGCGGCCTCCAGTGTGGCGATGTCCGGCTCTCCGGGGATGGCGTCGAAGACCGTGACCTTGCCCTTCAACCCCAGCCTGTCGGTGAAGGCGGCGGTGTGCGGGGTGGCCAGCACAAGGATGCGGGCGGCATCGGCGGCCCAGTCGCCGACCCGCGCGGCGGCGTTGGCACCGATCTCCAGCCGCTTCGGCTGATGCAGGGTGATGATGCGGGAAAGGCTCATGCCCGGCCCTCCAGCTGATCCATGGTGGCCCAGACCTTTTCAGCCTCGTCCCGGCTGAGCGGCGAGAACGGCGGATGCACGTTCAGCCAGCCCAGATCGCCCCGGCGCTTCGCCAGCATGGTCTTGACGGTGGGAAGCTGGGTATAGGCATTGGTCAGGTTGCGCCAGGCGACGATCACGTCCTGCGCGGCCTTGACCTCGGCCGCCATGGCTGGATCGTTCCAGTGGTCATAGACCACGCGCAATTCCCGCGCGACGACGTTGGAACTGGCCGTGATGCAGCCCGCGCCGCCGCCCTGCAACACCGGCAGCAGCAGCGGATCGGCCCCCGCCAGCACGCCGAAACCGGGGAAGCGGGCGGAAATCGCATGCATGTTCTCGATCTTTCCGTCGCTGTCCTTGATGCCGACCACGGTGTCGGGGAAGGCCTTGATCAGCATGTCGATCAGGGAATGGCTGATCGGCACGCCGGTCAGCATCGGGATATGGTAGAGAACCACCTTCAGCCGGGTGTCGTTCACCTTTTCGATGATCTGGGCATAGAAGCGGAACAGGCTTTGGTCCGAAAAGGCGGTGTAGTAGAAGGGTGGCAGCATCACCACGCCCTTGACCCCGGCCTGCACCGCATGGCGGGTCATCGTCACCGCATCCGTGACCGAACAGGACGAGGTGCCGGGCAAAAGCTGGTCGGGCAGGGTGCCACCCTTCAGCGCGGCATCGACCAGATCCATCCGCTCGCGCACGCCGAAGCTGCTGGCCTCGCCGGTCGATCCCAGCATGGCGATGCCGTGGCAGCCTTCCTCGATCAGGGCCTTGGTGTGCTTGCCGAACAGCTCCAGATCCGGCGTGCCGTCGGATTTCAGCGGCGTGGCGGCGGCGCAATAGACGCCTTCGATGGCAAAGCTCATGATTTCCCCCCGGAGACCAGTTTGCGGGCATAGGCGATGGCAGCCAGCATGTTGCCGTGGTTGGCGATGCCCTTGCCGGCGATGTCGAAAGCGGTGCCGTGATCGACCGAGGTGCG
>DAIOGH010000024.1:0-67673 GCA_036745335.1 Paracoccaceae bacterium | reverse complement strand
GCATCGCCTGCAAGCTGTGCGAGGCGATCTGCCCGGCGCAGGCGATCACCATCGACGCCGAACCGCGCGAGGACGGCAGCCGCCGCACCACGCGCTATGACATCGACATGACCAAATGCATCTACTGCGGCTTCTGCCAGGAAGCCTGCCCGGTGGATGCCATCGTCGAAGGCCCGAACTTCGAATTCGCCACCGAGACCCGCGAAGAGCTGTTCTACACCAAGGAAAAGCTCTTGGAGAACGGCGCGCGGTGGGAGGCGGAGATTGCCCGCAACCTTGAGCTTGACGCACCCTATCGCTGAGGACATGCCCGCATGAGATGGATCGAGACAGGTGGTGCAGCGGTGCTGGGGGGGCTTGTGGCCCTTGGCCTGTCGCTGTTCGCGTCCGATCTGTTCGTGGGCGGCAGCGGGCCCGCCGGGATGGCGGGGCCTGCCGGGGTTGCCGGGCCCGAAGGGCCGCCGGGTGTAGCGGGGCCTGCCGGTCCCGCCGGGCCGCAGGGAGAGACCGGGCCGCAAGGGGCACCCGGTCCTGCCGGGCCGCAGGGGGCTGCCGGGGCCATCGGGCCTGAGGGTGACGCCGGCCCTGCCGGTGAGACCGGCCCCGCCGGGCCTGCGGGCGCGGGCGATCTTGGGCAGGGCGCGGCCATCCTGGTGCGCACTGCTTCGGCCTGTCCGAAAGGCTGGGTCCCGGCCGGTCAGGTGCGGTTGCAGACCGCGCCCGAATATCCGATGACGCCCGATCAGACGGCGGCCAATCCGGGGATCTTCACCTCGGAAACGATGGGCTGGTCCAGCGTGAATTTCTACCTGTGCGTGAGGGCGGGCGGATGACCGAAGCCTATGCCAAGATGATCCAGCAGATGATGGAGCAGGGGCAGGAGATGCTGCGGGCCTTCAATCCGGCGCTGGAGAACCTGCCTGCGGGCGGCTTCGACAAGCTGTTTCCCACCATGTCCAAGGACATGATGGAGATGTGGTTCGGCAAGACCTTCAATCGTGAAGGGCTGGATGCCAAGACGCGCCTGTTCCTGACGCTGGCCGCGCTGACCGTGCTGGGCGCGCAGGCCGAACCGCAGATCAAGGCGACCGTCCGGCACGCGCTGGAAGCCGGGGCCACAGAACGCGAGATCGCCGAGGTGATCTGGCAGATGAGCATGTTCGGCGGGTTGCCCGCCATGCAGAAGGCGCTTGAGATGGCCCAGGCCGTCTTTGCCGAGAAGAAGGATGCTGACGCATGACCGTGGCCGATTTCGCCTTTTACCTGTTCGCCATCACGACGGTTTCCGCCGGTCTGATGGTCACGGTGGCCCGCAACCCGGTGCATTCGGTGCTGTGGCTGATCCTGGCCTTCATCTCTGCCTCGGGGCTGATGGTGCTCTTGGGGGCCGAATTCGTGGCGATGCTGTTGCTGATCGTCTATGTCGGCGCGGTGGCGGTGCTGTTCCTCTTCGTCGTCATGATGCTGGACATCGACTTTGCCGCGCTAAAGGGCGAAATGGCGCGCTACATGCCGCTGGGCCTCTTGATCGGCGTGGTGCTGATCATGCAGCTGGCCATCGGTCTGGGGGCCTGGGGCGAGGTGCAGCGCAATCCGGCGCTGGAGGGGGTGGAAAACTCCCGCGCCATCGGGCTGATGATCTACGACAAGTACATCTATCTGTTCCAGGCCGCCGGCATGGTGCTGCTGGTCGCCATGATCGGGGCGATCCTGCTGACGCTGCGGCACAGGAAGGACATCAAGCGCCAGAACGTGCTGGCCCAGATGTGGCGCGACCCGGCCAAGGCGATGGAACTGAAGGACGTAAAACCGGGGCAGGGGCTGTGATGATTTCACAAGAGTTGCGCGATCTGCTGCATCGAGCCGTTGCCTTGGCTAACCCGTCGAGTTCTTTCTCTCACCCGCTCGATGAGCGGAGGCTCATAGAGTTCTTCGACGCCTGTAACGAGCAAGGGATCGAAGTGACGCACAAATTGATCGACGAGAATTGGCCTGACAAGGGAATTGTCGGGCTCGGAGGTGATCCGGCGAAGAGCGATAAAGTCCGGAATGGAGCCTATCGCGTTTTGACTCAGTGGAAGAAGTCGCGCCGCTGAGCACGCGCAAGACGGAACGAAGCATCGGGCATCAGACCCGGAGGGAACGAACGATGGTGGGACTTGAACATTACCTGACGGTTGCGGCGGCGCTGTTCGTCATCGGCATCTTCGGGATCTTCCTGAACCGGAAGAACGTGATCGTCATCCTGATGTCGATCGAGCTGATGCTTCTGGCGGTGAACATCAACCTTGTCGCCTTCTCGTCCTATCTGGGCGACCTCACGGGCCAGATCTTCACCCTTTTCGTGCTGACCGTCGCCGCGGCCGAGGCCGCCATCGGCCTTGCCATCCTTGTGGTCTTCTTCCGCAACCGCGGCACCATCGACGTCGAAGACGTCAACGTGATGAAGGGCTGACCCATGTCGGTGCGGGTGGGTGACACCAACGTCTTCGGGATGCGCGTGACGGCCCTTCAGGGCCGCATGGTCGATCTTGAATGTCAGAACTGCCGCGAGAGCGGGTCCGTCAAGGCGGACGAATTCCAATCGACGCGCTGCGGCTCTGCCGCTTGCGCCTCCAGTCAGGGCAGGGCCGAGTAATGGCGACGATCATTCTATTTGCACCCTTGATCGGGGCCATCCTCTGCGGCTTCGGCTGGCGGTTCCTTGGTGAGAAACCGGCGCAGGTGCTGACCACGGCGGCGGTATTTCTGGCGGCGCTGCTCAGCTGGGTGATCTTCCTGACCTTTGACGGCGAGACGCAGCACATCACCGTGCTGCGCTGGATCGAATCCGGCACCTTGGGCAGCGATTGGGGCATCCGGCTGGACCGGATGACCGCGATCATGCTGGTGGTGGTGAACTCGGTCTCGGCCCTCGTTCACCTTTATTCCTTCGGCTACATGGCGCATGACGACAACTGGTCGGAGGCCGAGCCCTACCGCGCCCGATTCTTTGCCTATCTGTCGTTCTTCACCTTCGCCATGCTGATGCTGGTGACATCCGACAACCTGGTGCAGATGTTCTTCGGCTGGGAGGGCGTGGGCGTCGCCTCCTATCTGCTGATCGGCTTCTATTACAAGAAACCCTCGGCCAATGCCGCCGCGATCAAGGCCTTCGTAGTCAACCGGGTGGGGGACTTCGGCTTTGCCCTTGGCATCTTTGCGCTGTTCTACCTGACCGACAGCATCCGCTTTGACGATGTCTTCGCCGCCGCCCCGGCGCTGGCGGAAACGCAGTTGCATTTCCTCTGGGCCGACTGGAACGCCGCGAACCTGATCGGGGTTCTGCTCTTCATCGGGGCCATGGGGAAATCGGCGCAGTTGTTCCTGCACACCTGGCTGCCGGACGCGATGGAAGGCCCGACGCCGGTGTCCGCGCTGATCCATGCCGCGACCATGGTCACGGCGGGGGTGTTCCTGGTCTGCCGGATGTCGCCGATCTATGAATATGCCCCGCAGGCCACGGGTTTCATCACCGTGCTGGGCGCGACCACCGCCTTCTTTGCGGCCACCGTCGGTCTGGTGCAGAACGACATCAAGCGGGTGATCGCCTATTCCACCTGCTCGCAACTGGGCTACATGTTCGTGGCCGCAGGTGTCGGGGCCTATCCGGTGGCGATGTTCCACCTCTTCACCCATGCCTTCTTCAAGGCGATGCTGTTCCTTGGCGCGGGCTCGGTCATCCATGCCACGCATCACGAACAGGACATGCGCAACTATGGCGGCCTGCGGAAGAAGATCCCGCTGACCTTCTGGGCGATGATGATCGGCACGCTGGCGATCACCGGCGTCGGCATCCCGCTGACCTATTTCGGTTTCGCCGGCTTCCTGTCGAAGGATGCGGTGATCGAATCTGCCTATATCGGGTCGGATTATGCCTTCTGGCTGCTGGTCGTCGCGGCGGGCATGACTTCGTTCTATTCCTGGCGGCTGATGTTCCTGACCTTCTACGGCGAAAGCCGGGCGCATGGTCATGACCACGGCCATAGCCACGGCGCGCATGGGAACGGCCATGACGATCACGGCCACGGCCATCATGAGCCGCATGAAAGCCCGATGGTGATGCTGATCCCGCTGGGCGTGCTGGCGCTGGGGGCGATGTTCTCGGGCATGATCTGGTACAAGGTTTTCTTCGGCGACGAGGAAAAGCTGCGCGACTGGTTCGGGATGGAGCAGATTGCCGTCCACCACGAAGACCCCGCCGCTGCCCCGGCCGAAGGGGACCATGCCGCGACCACGGTCGAGGGGGACCACGCTGCCGCCCCGGCCGAAGATGCGACGGCCGAAGCCGATCCTGCCGCGGCTCCGGCCGCCGATGATCACGCCGCGGCCCATGCCCCGAAAGGCGCGCTGCTGATCCTGCCCTACGGGACCGAGGAACAGGCGCTGGTCGACAGCCGCGTCGATGCCGCCAAGGTCGAGGCATCGGGCCATGCCCCGAACACCATCATCGCGGCGGCGCATATGGTGCCGTCCTGGGTCAAGGTGTCGCCCTTCATCGCCATGCTGATCGGGCTGGCGATCTCGTGGCTGTTCTACATCAGGAACCCCAGCCTGCCGGGCCGTCTGGCCGCGCAACAGCGCCCGCTTTACCTGTTCCTCCTGAACAAATGGTATTTCGACGAGCTTTATGACGCGATCTTCGTCCGTCCCGCCAAATGGTTGGGCAATTTCCTGTGGAAGCAGGGTGACGGCAAGGTCATCGACGGCACGCTGAACGGTGTGGCGATGGGGATCATCCCCTTCTTCACCCGCCTCGCGGGGCGGGCGCAATCCGGCTATCTCTTCCACTACGCTTTCGCCATGGTGCTGGGGATCGTGATCCTGGTCACCTGGATGGTGCTTTCGGGCGGCGTCCGGTAAGGGCAGGACAGGAACATGGAACAACAACTCCTCTCGATCATCACCTTCCTGCCGCTGGTGGCCGCCATCATCATGGCGCTGTTCCTGCGCGGCGACGATCCGGCCGCCCAGATGGGCGCGAAACGGCTGGCGCTGTTCACCACTTCGGCGACCTTCATCGTCTCGCTGTTCCTGCTGGCGGAATTCGACCCGTCGGACACCGGCTTTCAGTTCGTGGTCGATCGTCCCTGGATCCTTGGCCTGACCTACAAGATGGGGGTCGACGGCATCTCGATCCTGTTCGTGATGCTGACCACCTTCCTGATGCCGCTGGTGATCTGGTCGGCATGGGAGGTGAAGACTCGCGTCAAGGATTACATGATCGCCTTCCTGATCCTGGAAACGCTGATGCTGGGGGTGTTCTCGGCGCTGGATCTGGTGCTGTTCTACCTGTTCTTCGAGGCAGGGCTGATCCCGATGTTCCTGATCATCGGCATCTGGGGCGGCAAGGACCGCATCTATGCGGCGTTCAAGTTCTTCCTTTATACCTTCCTCGGCTCGGTGCTGATGCTGGTGGCGATGATCGCCATGTATATGGATGCGGGCACCACCGACATCGTGGCGCTGCTCGACCATACCTTTGCCTCGGAAACCTTCCCGCTGTTGGGGATGCAGGTCGTGGGCGGGATGCAGACCCTGCTGTTCCTGGCCTTCTTTGCCAGTTTCGCGGTCAAGATGCCGATGTGGCCGGTGCATACCTGGTTGCCGGATGCCCACGTCCAGGCGCCCACGGCGGGTTCGGTCGTGCTGGCGGCGGTGCTGCTGAAAATGGGCGGCTACGGCTTCCTGCGCTTCTCGCTGCCGATGTTCCCGGTGGCCAGTGATCTGCTGGCGCCACTGGTGTTCTGGATGTCGGCCATCGCCATCGTCTACACCAGCCTTGTGGCGTTGGCGCAGTCCGACATGAAGAAGCTGATCGCCTATTCCTCGGTTGCCCACATGGGCTATGTCACCATGGGTATCTTCACGGTGAACCAGCAGGGCGTCGACGGCGCGATCTTCCAGATGCTGAGCCACGGCTTCATCTCGGGCGCGCTCTTCCTCTGCGTCGGCGTGATCTACGACCGGATGCACACCCGCGAGATCGACGCCTATGGCGGGTTGGTGAACCGGATGCCGCGCTATGCGCTGGTGTTCATGTTCTTCACCATGGCCAATGTCGGCCTGCCGGGCACCAGCGGCTTCGTCGGCGAATTCCTGACGCTGATGGGCATCTTCCAGGTCAACACCTGGGTCGCCGCCGTGGCGACCAGCGGCGTGATCCTGTCGGCGGCCTATGCGCTGTGGCTTTACCGCCGCGTCGTCTTCGGCGACCTGATCAAGGAAGCGCTGAAGACCATCACCGACATGACGGGCCGTGAAAAGGCGATCTTTGCGCCGCTTATCTTCATGACCCTGCTTCTGGGCATCTATCCCAGCCTTGTCACCGACATCATCGGCCCGTCCGTGGCGGCGCTGATCACCGACTATCACGCAGCGCTTCCGGCCGTCGCGGCCGAAGTCGTGACGCATTGAGGACCCCAGGATGAGCGCCGTTCCCGATTACATCATCGTCCTGCCCGAAATCCTGCTGGCCCTTTACGCCATGGCCGCGCTGATGGTGGCGGTCTACACGGTCAAGGACGGGCTGGCCGTCGGCCTGACCTGGGCCACGGCGGGGCTTTTCGTCGCGCTTGCGCTCTGGATCGGGCTGGCGGGGCAGGGCGACCGCATCGCCTTTGGCGGCATGTTCGCCGACGATCCCTTTGCCCGCTTTGCCAAGGTGGTGATCCTGCTGTCGGCCGGGGCGGTTCTGGTGATGAGCCAGGATTACATGACCCGCCACGGATTGCTGCGGTTCGAATTCCCCATCCTCGTCACGCTGGCGGTGCTGGGGATGATGATGATGGTCTCCGCCGGGGATCTGATGGCGCTTTATATGGGGCTGGAGCTGCAATCGTTGTCGCTTTACGTCGTGGCCGCCATGCGCCGCGACAGCGTGAAATCCACCGAGGCGGGGCTGAAGTATTTCGTCCTTGGCGCGCTGTCCTCGGGTCTGCTGCTCTATGGCGCCTCGCTGACCTATGGCTTCGCCGGAACCACCGCCTTTTCGGGCATCTTCGCCAGCCTTGCCGGAGAGGTCCCCGTGGGCTTGCTGATCGGCCTTGTCTTCATGCTGTCCGGGCTGGCCTTCAAGATCTCGGCAGCCCCCTTCCACATGTGGACGCCCGATGTCTACGAAGGATCGCCCACGCCGGTGACGGCCTTCTTCGCCACCGCGCCGAAAGTGGCGGCGATGGCGCTGATCGCGCGGCTGGCACAGGATGCCTTCGGCGCGATCCCCGGCCAATGGGGGCAGGTGCTTGCGGCGCTGGCCGTGGTGTCGATGTTCCTGGGCGCGGTGGCCGCCATCGGGCAGAAGGACATCAAGCGGCTGATGGCCTATTCCTCGATCGCCCATATGGGCTATGCGCTGATCGGCCTTGCCGTCGGCACCGCCTATGGCGTGCAGGCGACGCTGATCTACATGGCGATCTATGTCACCATGAACATCGGCACCTTCGCCTTCATCCTGTCGATGGAACGCGACGGCCGACCGATCACCGACATCGGCAGCCTGAACCAGTTCTCGAAGACCGAACCGCTGAAGGCGCTGGCGCTGCTCATCCTGATGTTCAGCCTGGCTGGTGTGCCGCCGATGGTGGGCTTTTTCGGCAAGTTCTATGTGCTGAAGGCGGCGGTTGATGGCGGCATGACCTGGCTGGCCGTGGCCGGGGCGGTGGCCTCGGTCATCGGGGCCTTCTACTATCTGCGCATCGTCTATTTCATGTATTTCGGGGCCGAACAGGACCCGGCCGAAAGCCGCATGTCCCCGGTGCAATGGGTGATGCTGACGGGCGTGGCCGCGATCATGCTTCTGGGGGTGATCAACCTCTTCGGCATCGAAGGCCCGGCCGCAACCGCGGCGCAGGCCCTTGTCCAGAGATGAGGGCGACCGGGGCAGGGTGATCCTGCCCACGGTCGACAGCACCAATGCCGAGGCGTTCCGGCGCGGCCCCGGCCTGACCGGGCCGCTCTGGATTCTGGCGGGGCAGCAGACCGCGGGCCGCGGCCGCCGCGCCCGGCCCTGGGCCAGCCCGCCCGGCAACTTCCACGGCACCCATGTGATGCGCGTGGCAGAACCGCCCGCACAGGTGGCCCTGCGCAGCTTTGCCGCCGCCCTGGCCCTGCGCGATGCCTGCGTGGCGCTGACCGGCCTTGCCGACAGCTTCCGGCTGAAATGGCCCAATGATGTACTTCTGAACGGTGGCAAGCTGGCGGGCATCCTGCTGGAAACTTCGGGCGACCTCCTCGCCATCGGCATCGGCGTCAACCTGATCGCAGCCCCCCCGGCCAGCGCCGTCGAGCCCGGCGCCACGCCCCCGGTCAGCCTGCTTGCCGAAACCGGCCTGCGCCTGACGCCTCATGCCTTTCTCGATGCCCTTGCCCCCGCCTTCGCTGCCCGCGAGGCTGCCTTCCGGGCCGAAGGCTTCGCCGCGCTGCGCCCTGACTGGCTGGCCCATGCCGCCCGGCTTGGCGAAGCCATCACCGCCCGGACAGGAACCGAGACGCGGCACGGCATCTTCGACGGCATCGACGATGCCGGCAACCTGATCCTGCGCCAGCCGGACGGCCCCCTTGCCATTCCCGCCGCCGAGGTGTTCTTCTGACCGCCTTCATCTGTCCACAAATATCCCACGGGGGTCCGGGGGTGTGACACCCCCGGCCCGCGGCCAGCACCCGGAACCGCCCATGCTTCTTGCCATCGACTGCGGCAACACCAACACCGTCTTTTCGATCTGGGACGGCACCGCCTTCCGCGCCACCTGGCGCATCGCCACCGATCACAAACGCACGGCGGATGAATATTTCGTCTGGCTTTCCAGCCTGATGACCCTGCGCGGAACCGAAGCGGTGATCACCGAGGCCATCATCTCCTCGACGGTGCCGCGCGTGGTGTTCAACCTGCGTGTCCTCTGCGACCGCTATTTCAACTGCCGTCCGCTGGTGGTGGGCAAGCCGGAATGCCGTCTGCCGGTGCCGCCGCGCGTCGATCAGGGCACCACGGTCGGCCCCGACCGGCTGGTCAACACCGTCGCCGGCCACAGCCGCCATGGCGGCGATCTGATCGTGGTCGATTTCGGCACTGCCACCACCTTCGACGTGGTGGATCAGGACGGCGCCTATGTCGGCGGCGTCATCGCCCCCGGCGTCAACCTGTCGCTTGAAGCGTTGCACATGGCCGCCGCCGCCCTGCCGCATATCGACGTGGCCAAACCCGCCCGCGCCATCGGCACCAACACCGTGGCCTGCATGCAGTCCGGTGTCTATTGGGGCTATGTCGGTCTGGTCGAGGGCATCGTCCGCGAGGTGCGCCGCGAGCGGCCGCGCCCGTCGAAAGTCATCGCCACCGGGGGTCTTGCCTCGCTTTTCGCGCAAGGCACCGATCTGTTCTATTCCATCGAGGACGACCTGACGATGCATGGTCTCGTCCTCATCAACGATTTCAACAAGGAAACCGCATGAGCAAGGACCGCCTGATCTATCTTCCCCTCGGCGGTGCCGGCGAGATCGGCATGAACGCCTATGTCTACGGCTATGGCCCGCCGGGCAAAGAGCGCCTGATCCTGGTCGACATGGGCGTGACCTTCCCCGACATGGAGGGCGCGCCGGGGGTCGAGGTGATCATGCCCGACATCGCCTGGCTGGCCGACCGCGCCGACCGGCTGGAAGCCATCTTCATCACCCATGCCCATGAAGACCATATCGGCGCGCTTGGCCTCTTGTGGCCGAAGCTGAAGAAAAAGGTCTATGCCCGCCGCTTCACCGCCACCATCGGCCGGCTGAAGATGGAGGAAGAGGGCCTGCCCACCGATGCCATCACCACGGTCGAACCGCGCCCCGCCGTGATCGAGGCCGGCCCGTTCAAGGTGCAGTTCGTGCCGCTGGCGCATTCGATCCCGGAAAGCAGCGCGCTGGTGATCGACACGCCTGCGGGCCGCATCCTGCATTCCGGCGATTTCAAGATCGACCGCAGCCCGGTGGTGGGCGAACCCTGGGACGATGCGATGTGGGAGGCGCTGGCGGCGGAACAGCCGGTCAAGGCGCTGATGTGCGATTCCACCAATGTCTTTTCCAACCATCCCGGACGGTCCGAGGCGACCTTGGCCGCCCCGCTGGCCGAGTTGATCGGCAAGGCACCGGGCATGTTCGTCGCCACCACCTTCGGATCGAACGTCGCGCGGCTGAAGACGCTGGCCGAGGCGGCGCGCAGCGCGGATCGCTCGATCTGCGTGCTGGGCCGGTCGATGAAACGGATGCTGGCCGCCTCCGAAGAGGCGGGCGTGCTGAACGGTTTCCCCCGCGTCGTCTCGCCCGAGGAAGCGGTGGAAATCCCCCGCCGCAACCTGATGCTGCTGGTCACAGGATCGCAGGGCGAACGGCGCGCGGCAAGTGCCGCCCTGTCGCGCGGCAAGTATCTGGGCTTCGAGATGCGGGAGGGCGACAGTTTCCTGTTCTCCAGCCGCACCATTCCGGGCAACGAAAGGGGGGTGATCCGGATCTGGAACGCCTTTTCCGAAATGGGCGTGACAGTGCATGACGATACCGGCGGTCTCTATCACGTCTCGGGCCATGCCAACCGGCCGGATCTGGAGCATGTGCATCGGCTGATCCTGCCCGACATGCTGGTGCCGATGCATGGCGAACACCGCCATCTGGCCGAACATGTCCGCATCGCGCATGAGGCGGGAATCGCGGCGGCTGTGGCGGTGAACGGCACCATGTTGGACCTGACCGGCGACCTGCCGGCAGTGGCCGAATATATCGAAACCGGCCGAGTCTATCTGGACGGCACGGTGCAGATCGGCGCGATGGACGGGGTGATCCGCGACCGGATCCGCATGGCGCTGAACGGTCATGTGCTGGTGACGGTGATTCTGGACGAGAACGACGATCCGATGGGGGACCCGTGGGTCGAGTTGATGGGCCTGACCGATCAGGCCAAGGGCGCGCGCATCCTGAACGAGGTGATGGAGGCCGATCTGGCCGACTACATGGATCGGGCCGGCCGCAAGGTGCTGAAGAACGACGACCGGCTTGAGGAAGAAATCCGCAAGATGGTGCGTCAGGTCGCCATGGAGGAGATCGGCAAGAAGCCCGAGGTCACTGTGGTGATCAGCCGTCTGGTGGCGGAATAGGAAAGGGGGCCGCAGGGCCCCCTTGTTTCGAATTTTCGTCGAAAATTCGTGATCTTCAGCTTTCAGCGCTTTCCGGTGGCGCCTCTTCGGTCTCTTCCGCCGGGGTCTGGGCAAGGGCAAAGCTGCGCAGGATGAAATCCGGCACATGGTCGCCCATGCCGATCACCGAAGGTCCGCTGTCGCGCCGGTCGCGCCGGTCGTCCCGGCGCGGCTCGTCCCTGGCTTCGCGGCGGTCTTCGCGCGGCTCTGACCGGCGGTCGCGGCTGCGGCGATCCTCGCGCGGCTCCCGGCGTTCTTCCGCCACGGTTTCCACAGGCTCTGCCGGGCTGTCGGCGGGCTCGGTCGGCACGAAGGGAACCATGTCGACCCCGGCCGATTCCGGCGGCTTGCGGTTGCGGCCGCCACGGTCCCGATCCCGGTCGCGCCCCCGGCCACGGCCTTTTTCGCCGCGGTCTTCGCGCGGCGGACGGTCGCTGCCGGCGCTGGCCAGATCCAGCCCCTCGGGCAAGGGCGCGGGCGGGATCGGCTGTTTCACCAGGCTTTCGATGGCAGCAAGATATTTGCCATCCGCAGGCACTGCGATGGTAAAGGCCTTGCCCAGGCGTCCGGCGCGGCCGGTGCGGCCGATGCGGTGGACGTAATCCTCGGGGTGGCTGGGCACGTCGAAGTTGAAGACATGGCTGACGGCCGGAATATCGAGGCCCCGCGCCGCCACATCCGAGGCGACAAGGATATGCAAGCTCCCGTCGCGGAAGGCGTCCAGCGTCTTCATCCGTTCCGATTGCGCCAGGTCCCCATGGATGGGTGCTGCATTAAAACCATGCGATTTCAGCGACTTCGCCACCACATCCACATCCATCTTGCGGTTGCAGAACACGATGGCATTGGTGCAGGCCTCGCCCTCGGCGCGGATCAGTTCGCGCAGGACGGCGCGCTTTTCGGTAAAGCTGCGGTCCTTGCGGGTGGGGGTGAACGAGACCAGCCCCTGCGTGATCGTGGTCGAGGTGGTGGCCTGGCGGGCAACCTCGATCTTGGCCGGGTTGGTCAGGAACGTGTTGGTGATCCGCTCGATCTCGGGCGCCATGGTGGCACTGTAGAACATGGTCTGACGGGTGAAGGGGGTCAGCTGGAAGATGCGTTCGATATCGGGGATGAACCCCATGTCGAGCATGCGGTCAGCCTCGTCCACCACCATGATCTGCACGCCGGTCAGCAGAAGCTTGCCACGCTCGAAGTGATCCAGCAACCGGCCCGGCGTGGCGATCAGCACATCGACACCGCGGTCGATCAGCTTGTCCTGTTCGCCGAACGACACCCCGCCGATCAGCAGCGCCTTGGTCAGCCGGGTGTTCTTGGCATAGATGTCGAAATTCTCGGCCACCTGGGCGGCCAGTTCGCGCGTGGGCGCCAGCACCAGACTGCGCGGCATCCGGGCGCGGGCGCGCCCCTGACCCAGAAGGGTGATCATCGGCAGCGTGAAGCTGGCGGTCTTGCCGGTGCCGGTCTGGGCGATGCCAAGGACATCACGTCCCTTCAGCGCCTCGGGGATGGCCTGGGCCTGAATCGGGGTGGGGGTCTCATAGCCGGCTTCGGAGATGGCCTGAAGCACGCGCGGATCCAGCGCGAGGTCGGAAAACTTGGTCATGAACGTCCTGTCATGGCGGGGCGGGGCCCCGCACGGGTGATGGGACGCTAGTTCCGGGCGCCCCGCGGATGGGGCCCGTCTGGCCCCGTGATCTGCGCGATACAGGAATGTGCCTTTGGGGTCAAGTTGGGGCGCGGGGGGCGGCTTGTGCGGCCACGGCACGGGCAGCCCTGGCTTCGCGGCGTTGCACCAGATCCTCGCGCATCAGGCCGATGCGGCGGAACAGGCTGCGCGGATCGTCATTCAGCAGTTGCAAGAGGTGACAGGCAATCGGCCCGGCAAGCGGTTCGTCGCGGGCCATGCCCCAGATCTGCGCCAGAAGGTTGATGTCCAGCCCGCCGGACAAGAGGCTGAAGGACGGCATGTCCAGCGGCAGCGCGCTTTGCGGACTGCGGCGGATCGGATGGGCACGGTCGGGCGGCAGGCCGGAATAAAGCCGCTCGAATTCATAAAGCTTCATCAGCGACAACAGCACATTCATCGCCAGCCCGATCCGGCGCTGGCCTTCGGTCCGGCCGTGATCGCCAAAGGTGATGACCGAAGAGATCAGCCAGCGCGGCGGCAGTTCGGCCAGCAGGGCCTGGGAATGTTCGGCCCAGAGACGACGGAACAGCCGGGCCGTGTGGCGGGGCTGACGTTTCTTGCGCAGATGGGCGATCAGCAGCGCGTTGAGCGCGGCCAGTTCTGTGAAGCCGGCCAGTTCCTGCCGGATCTCGTGCCGTTTTACCGCATGAGCCGAGGCCGGGCGGGCCAGTTCTTCCCCGTCGGGCACCCGTGCTGTCAGCAACGCGCTCAGATCCGCGTCCAGCGGCGGCAGGCTTTCGCCCGGCGCAAAGGGCAGGGCGCGGCGGCGGATGTTCCAGATCTCGATCAGGCTGTCGGGGGCGCCGGGGTATGTGGGCTCTGACATGTCACCTCCGCTGCCGAATCTGTGCCCGCCCCGCAGGAATGGCAAGCCTCTCGTTCGTCCCCCGTCATCGTTCGACTGCGTCTCCTCCTCCGGGGACACTGGCCGGATGCCGAAGAAGGGGGCTCAGCCCATCATTTCCTTGGTCGCGGTCAGCGTTGCGGCGGGATAATCGCGGACAACGCGGTCGATGTCCCATTGCAGCCGGGTCAGGAACACCAGATCACCGTCGGAATCGGTGGCGATGTGCTGCTTGTTGACGTTGACCAGCTTTTCCACTTCGGCCTTGTCACCGGAAATCCAGCGGGCAGAGGTGAAGTTCGATCCCTCGAACCGCACCGGGATCTGGTATTCCTGTTCGATCCGGCTGGCCAGCACGTCGAATTGCAGGGCCCCCACCACGCCGACGATGAAGCCCGCGCCGATCATCGGCTTGAACACCTTGGCGGCCCCTTCCTCGGCGAATTGCATCAGGGCCTTTTCCAGATGCTTGGCTTTCATCGGGTCGGTGGCGCGGATGGTTTGCAAAAGCTCCGGCGCGAAGGACGGGATGCCGGTGAAGCGCAGCACCTCGCCTTCGGTCAGCGCGTCGCCGATGCGCAGCTGGCCGTGGTTCGGGATGCCGATGATGTCGCCGGCCCAGGCCTCTTCGGCCAGTTCGCGGTCGGCGGCCAGGAAAAGGACCGGATTCGACACCGCCATGATCTTCTTCGACCGCACATGCGTCAGCTTCATCCCGCGTTCGAAATGGCCCGAGGCAAGGCGGACAAAGGCCACGCGGTCGCGGTGCTTGGGGTCCATGTTGGCCTGCACCTTGAAGACAAAGCCCGTCACCGGGCGTTCCTCGGCCCCGACGGCGCGTTCGGCGGCCTTTTGCGGCTGCGGTTCGGGGCCAAAGGCACCGATGCCCTCCATCAGTTCCTTGACGCCAAAGGAATTGATCGCCGAGCCGAACCAGATCGGCGTCATCGCGCCATGCAGAAAGGCGTTGCGGTCGAAGGCGGGCAGGAGTTCCCGCGCCATTTCGACCTCGTCCCGCAGCTTTTGCAACAGATCGGCGGGGATGTGGTTGGCCAGTTCAGGATCGTCCAAACCCTTGATCTGGATCGACTCTGCCACCTTGTTGCGGTCGGCGCGGTCCATGATCTCCAGCCGGTCGTTCAGCAGATCATAGGCCCCCATAAACTCGCGGCCCGAACCGATGGGCCAGCTTGCCGGACAGACGTCGATGGCCAGATTTTCCTGAATCTCGTCGATGATATCGAACGTGTCGCGGCTTTCGCGGTCCATCTTGTTGCAGAAGGTCAGGATCGGCAGGTCGCGCAGCCGACAGACCTCGAACAGCTTGCGCGTCTGGCTTTCCACCCCCTTCGCGCCGTCGATCACCATGATCGCGGCATCCACCGCGGTCAGCGTGCGATAGGTGTCTTCGGAAAAGTCGCTGTGGCCGGGGGTGTCGACCAGATTGAACCGGAAGCGCCCGTATTCGAAACTCATCGCAGAGGCCGAGACGGAAATCCCCCGGTCCTGCTCCAGCTTCAGAAAGTCGGACCTTGTGCGCCGCGCCTCGCCCTTGGCGCGGACCTGGCCCGCCATCTGGATCGCGCCGCCGAACAGCAGGAACTTTTCGGTCAGTGTGGTCTTGCCTGCATCCGGGTGTGCGATGATCGCAAAGGTCCGGCGGCGGGCGATTTCGGGCGGAAGGGTGGGGGCGTTGTCCAGCATGGCGCGCCTTCTAGCGGGAATGCAGCGCGCCGTCCACGGGCAGAGCGGCGCGACACGCCGCAGGCGGGGCGCACGAGTTTTCGTCGAAAACTCGGATTTTACGGATTTTCTGCGAAAATCCGCTGCCTGCGGTTTCGATCGCGGTCAGATCGGATTGCGCCGGGCTGCGGGCTTGCGCCGGAACAGGGCCGAGGGACCAACCTGCGCCAGCAGGGGGCGACCGGCCTCGGTGCCGAAATGCTGCACCTGCGCCAGGCCCGGAAACCGCGCCTGCACTTCGCTGGCGATCTCGGGCGGCAGGCGGCTGACGGTGGCGTCGTTCACCATCAGGCTTTCGGCGGGAATGCCTTCGGCATAGATGATCTCGTGCCGGTCGAAGATCAGCGCGAAATAATCGACCGCTCCGCCATCGCGGATGAAGACACGGTCGTCATCCACCAGATGCCGGGCCTGTACCAGAAGTTCGGCCGACGGCAATCCGGGAAGGCGTCTGCGCTGATAGAGGAACATCCGGTGATGCTGGCTGACGATCAGGTCGCCGGAATTGCCCAGCGTTCCGGCCAGAATCACCACCGGGGCAAAGCTTCCCCTGGCGCGCAGGCTGGCACGGCCCAGCATCCGCAGCGGCTGCGGCCCGTGATCGCGCGTCAGCACCATGTCGCCGGGAGCCAGCTTCTCGATTGGGGTCTGCGCGCCGTTTGCCAGCGTGATCATGGTGCCGCGCCCGAAGGACAGGCACATCATGTCGGCAAGGCGGATTTCCTCGGGCGCGGTTTCCACCTTGACCAGCGCATACTCCTGCCGGGTCGCCAGCGGCGACAGCGGCAGCGCATGAAGCCGCGCCGCGATGCGCAGCAGCAGCAGTTCCAGCCGGTCTCCATCTGGCGACATCAGCGTATAGCGCGCCACCATGCGGATCGGATCGCCGGGCCGCCCCACGGCAGAGCCGGTCTGCACCACCGGATCGGCCCCTGGTTGTGCGGGCGACAGCAGCAGCGTCAGGGGCTGTGCCGTGCCGTCCAGAACATAGATGTCGCCGGGCAGCACATCTTCGGGCAGCCCCAAGCCTTCGCCGGAATTGACGCCCAGCGAAACATAGATGTCATCGGCGGCAAAGACCTGGCAGGCCTGGGTGGGAGGGTCTGGATCGGCGGCGGGCATCTGTCAGGGGACCTTTGAACAACCGGATCGCAATCCTGACTTCCGGGGCAATCCCTGTCAAAAGCCGGTGTCTGCGACAAATCCCCTTATGACTGAAGGGTCTGGCGGAAATATGGCGGCAAAGGTCGGGCGTTGGGGCGGGTCAGGACCGGGGTTTCCCCCTGCTGCCGCAGCGGCTAGTCTTGCGGAGGACAATCAGCGGAGGATGGCATGGATCTGGGCATTCGCGGCAGGAAGGGCATCGTCTGCGCGGCGTCGAAGGGGCTTGGCCGCGGCTGCGCCGAGGCATTGGCCGAGGCGGGCGTCGATCTGGTCATCTGCGCCCGCGGGGCCGAGGCGCTGGAACGCACGGCCGCCGATCTGCGCCGCGCGGGGAGCAAGGTCACGCCCGTCGTGGCGGACATCACCACCGATGAGGGCCGCGCCGCCGTGCTGGAGGTGGCGGGGGCGCAGGTGGATATCCTTGTCACCAATGCCGGAGGGCCGCCGCCCGGTCTCTGGTCGGACTGGAGCCGCGAGGATTTCATCCGCGCCCTGGACGCCAACATGCTGACGCCGATTGCGCTGATGCAGGCGGTGCTGCCGGGGATGATGGCGCGTGGCTGGGGCAGGGTGGTCAACATCACATCGGTCTCGGTCAAGGCCCCGGTTCCGGTGCTGGGCCTGTCGAATGCCGCCCGCGCCGGGCTGACCGGCTTTGTCGCGGGCACGGCGCGGCAGGTGGCGGGCAAGGGGGTGACGATCAACAACCTGCTGCCCGGCATCCACGCCACCGATCGCGCCGTGGCGCTGGATCAGGGCGTCGTGCGCGCGCGCAACATCAGCTATGAAGAGGCGCAGGCCGAACGGATGGCGACCATCCCCGCCGGGCGCTATGGCACGGCGGCCGAATTCGGGGCGACCTGCGCCTTTCTCTGCTCGGTCCATGCCGGGTTCATCATCGGGCAGAATGTGCTGCTGGATGGCGGTGCGACCAATCTGTCGATGTGATCCGGGCGGCTTGCGGGCCGAGGGCCGGGCTGGTATCGGCAGAACCTGAGCGTTTTGCACTGGAATGCGATGACGGACCCCGTGCCCCGGCTGGAAACCACCGGACTGAGCCGCGCCTTCGCCGGGCAGCGGGTGGTTCAGGATGTGACGCTGCGGGTCGCGGCGGGGCAGGTGACGTGCCTTCTTGGTCCCTCGGGCTGCGGCAAATCCACCACCTTGCGCATCATCGCGGGTGTCGAACATGCCGATTCCGGGCAGGTGCGGATCGACGGGCGTGACGTGGCGGGGCCTGGCCTGCATCTGCCGCCCGAACGGCGCGGCGTCGGCATGATGTTTCAGGATTTCGCCCTGTTCCCGCATCTGACCGTGGCACAGAACGTCGCCTTCGGCCTGACCGGCGACAAGAGTGCCAGGATGCTGCGCGTGGGCGAGTTGCTGGAGCGGGTCGGCCTGTCCGGTTTCGGGGCAAAATATCCGCATCAGCTGTCGGGTGGCGAACAGCAGCGGGTGGCGCTGGCCCGCGCCCTTGCCCCGCGCCCGCCGGTGATGCTGATGGACGAACCCTTCAGCGGGCTCGACAACCGGCTGCGCGACGGTATCCGCGATTCCACGCTGGAAATTCTGAAGGAAGAAGGCACCGCCGTCGTTCTGGTCACGCATGAACCGGACGAAGCGATGCGGATGGCCGACGAGATTGCCCTGATGCGCGACGGGCGGATCATCCAGCAGGGGGCACCCTATAACATCTACAACACGCCGGTCGACAGGGCGGCAGCGGGGTTCTTCAGCGATATCAACGTGATCCGGGGTGCTTCGCGGGGCGCTTTGACCGCGACGCCCTTTGGCGATTTCCTGACGCCGGGTCATGCCGACGGGGCAGAGGTCGAGATCGTGATCCGTCCCCAGCATCTGAAGATCGACTTCGACCGCAACGGACGCGGCCCCCTGCCCACCGCGCAGGATGGCAGTGCCGCGCGCGGGCAGGTGATCCGGTCGCGCTATCTGGGGCGCGAAAGTCTGGTCGATTTCCGCATGGAGGCAGACGGGTCGAAGCTGACCGCCTCGGTCCCCGGCGTGTTCATGCCGCGGCCGGGCACCGCGCTTTGGCTGATGCTGCGCCGCGACCGCTGCTTTGTCTTCGCCGCCAGCTAGCTATTGGCCCAGCCGCTGAAACAGCCGTCCATAGGCCGTCTGGCCACGGCGGAATTCGTCCAGCCGGAAGAATTCGTCCGGGGCATGCAGGTTTTCGTCGCCGTGGCTGAAGCCGAACATCACGGCATGCACGCCCAGCGTGTCCAGCAGCGTGGTCATCACCGGGATCGACCCGCCGACCCGCGTGCGATAGGGGGCCTTGCCGTAAAGCTCGGTCAGCACCTCGGCCGCGGCGCTGCTGGCATTGTGGCCCGCGGGCACAAGGAACGGATCGGCGCGGCCAGGATTGCGGCTGACTTCGGCGGTGACACCGGGCGGGCAGTGCCTGCCGACATGGGCGCGGATCGCCTCGAACACCTTTTCCGGGCTTTGCGCGGCGACCAGACGGCAGGTGATCTTCGCACTGGCCACGGCGGGCAGCACGGTCTTGGTGCCGGCCCCCTGCCAGCCTGAGGTCAGGCCGTTGATGTCCAGGGTCGGGCGGGCAAAGATCCGCTCGGCGGCGGTATAGCCGGGCTCTCCCCAGGTTGCGGGTGCGCCGGTGTCGGCCAGCAGTTGTTCATCGGGAAACGGCACGCGGGCCAGCGCGGCGCGGGCCGCATCGTCCAGCGGAATCACATCGTCGTAAAAGCCGTCGACGGTGATCAGGCCATCAGCATCGCGCAGCCCGGCAAGGATATGCGCCAGCGCCAGTGCGGGATTGGCGATGCCGCCGCCGACCATGCCGGAATGCTGGTCCGACCGCGGCCCTCTGACGGTGATTTCCAGAGAGACCAGCCCCTTCAGCGCCTCGACGATCTGTGGCTGGCCGGGCGCCCATTGCAGCCCGTCGGCGGAAAAGATCATGTCGGCTTGCAGAAGATGCGCATTCGCGGCCACGAAAGGCGGCAGGTCGGGCGAACCGATCTCTTCCTGCCCTTCGAAGAAAAACCGAATGTTCACAGGCAGTTTTCCTTCGGTCTTCAGAAATGACTCGAAGGCCAGAATGGGGATCAGCATGCCGCCCTTGTCATCCGACGCCCCGCGCCCCCAAAGCCGCCCGTCGCGGATTTCCGGTTCGAACGGCGGCGAGGTCCACAGATCGAAGGGTTCGGCGGGCTGCACGTCGAAATGACCGTATACCAGAAGCGTGGGCTTGTCGGCCCCGGCATGCAGCCAGTCGGCGCAGACCACCGGATGCCCTGCCGTGGGCAGGACCTGCGCATGTTCGGCCCCCGCCTCCGTCAGCCGCGCGGCCACCCATTCGGCGGCGCGCTGCACATCGGGGATGTTTTCGGGCTTGGCGGAAACCGAGGGAATGCCGACGAAATCCACCAGTTCCTGAACGAAACGTTCCTGATGTCGGTCCAGGTAATCTTCCCAGTCACTCATGACGGTCTCCGCTTGGTTTGCGGCAGGTTGGACCGCGGGGCGGGCAAAGGAAAGGCTCAATCCCCGGTCTCGTCGCCCAGACCGGCCTGCGGCAACAGTGTCGCCACCTTGGCCAGCAGGCTGCGGGCGGCGCGGGCGCGGGTGGGGTCGCTGGCTTCGATATGGCGCAATCCTTGTGTCAGCGCGTCCAGCTCGTCCGGGGTCAGCATCGTGGGCGGCAGCACGAGGGGCGAGCGCAGCATGTAACCCAGGCCCCGTTCACCCGTGACCGGCAGCCCGGTTTCCGCCGCCATCGCCATGTCGCGCCAGATGGTGCGCATGGATACCCCCAGCCGCGCCGCCAGTTCGGCTGCGGTATGCAGCTTGCCGTCGCGCAGGATTTGGATCAGGTCGTAAAGGCGGGCGTCGCGTTTCATCGGCTTTCGCGGCAGGAGAGGGGCAGGCTACTGACAAAATACTGTCAGTTGTGAGGGCCGGACAAGGGGGTTGGGGCTTTTCCCGGCGCGGCCTGCGGGACTAAGACGGGGCAGTCAAGGAACATGCGCCCGATCCGGGCGCGGCTATGGAGGTCTTCCATGTTGAACAACATCGGTCTGCCGGGTCTTCTGCTGATCGCCGTCATCGTTCTTGTGCTTTTCGGCAAGGGCAAGGTGTCCAGCCTGATGGGCGAGGTCGGCAAGGGCATCACCGCCTTCAAGAAGGGCGTCTCGGACGGCACCAAGGAAATCGAGGATGCCAAGGCCGACGCCGCCAAGGACGTGACGCCGACCCCCGAGAAGGACAAGGTCTGAGACAGCACCTGCGGGAGATGCCGGGATGGACTTGAGCTGGTCCGAACTGCTGGTCGTGGGCATCGTCGCGCTGATCTTCATCGGCCCGAAGGACCTGCCGGGCATGTTCCGCGAGCTGGGCCGCTTCATGGCCAAGCTGCGGGCGATGGGGCGTGAATTCAGCCGGGCGATGGAGGATGCCGCAAAGGAAACCGGCGTCAAGGACGTTGCCGACGACCTGAGGAAAGTCGCCAATCCCAAGGCGATGGGTCTGGATGCGGTGAAATCCGCCGCCGACCGTTTCGAGAAATGGGATCCCCTGAAGAACGCGGCCAAGCCATCGGCCCCCTTGCCGGTGCGCAGTGCGGCCGAGGTGGCGGCCGGAACCGCCGCTGCTGCCGCTGCCGCCGCCGAGACCCCCGCCACATCTGCCGCCATGGGGCCGGCAACGGCGGCGCTGGCGCAAAAGCAGGCCAGCCGCAAGGCCGTTGCCGCCGAAGCCGCGGACAAGCTGCGCAAGACCGCGACCGCAGAACCCGCCGCCGCCCCGGCCGCCGCGGACAAGCCGAAAAAGCCGGGCCGGGTGCGCAAGACCGCGGCCAAACCCGACAGTGAGCCCGCATGACCACCAAGGACGACATCGAGGACAGCGCCGCCCCGCTGGTCGAGCATCTGGCAGAGCTACGCAACCGGCTGATCTGGTCGGTCAGCGCCTTCATCGTGGCCATGCTGGGCTGTTTCGTGGTGGCCGAGCCGATCCTGGACTTTTTGCTGCGCCCGATCGAAAACGCGATGCGGGCGCTGGGAAACCCCAATCCGGTGATGCAATACACCGCGCCGCAGGAATATTTCTTCACGCTGGTCCATATCTCGGTCGTTGCCGGGCTGATGCTGTCCTTTCCGGTGATCGGTTATCAACTGTGGCGCTTCATCGCGCCGGGGCTGTACCGCAGCGAGAAACAGGCCTTCCTGCCGTTCCTGATCGCCTCTCCCGTGCTGTTCCTGATGGGGGCGGTGTTCTCGCATTATGTCGTGACGCCGATCGCGATGAGTTTTTTCCTTGGCTTTGCCGACAGCTCTTCGCTGCTTGCCGCCGTGCTGCCGGGGCTGATGGATGCCCCCGACGGGGCCGCCGTGGTGGCCCCCGCCGTTCCCACCGAAGGGATCGAGATCGTCTTTCAGGGCAAGGTCAACGAAACGCTGGACATCAGCCTGAAGCTGATCATTGCCTTCGGTCTGTGCTTCCAGCTGCCGGTGCTGCTGACGCTGATGGGCAAGGCGGGCATCGTCACCGCGCGCGGGCTGGGGGGCATGCGCAAATATGCCATCGTGGCCATCATGCTGGTGGCCGCGCTGGTGACGCCGCCCGACATCCTGAGCCAGTTGATCCTGTTCTTCGCCGTCTATCCGCTGTATGAAATCTCGATCTTCCTGATCCGCCGGATCGAGAAGACACGCGAGGCAACCCTGAAGGCCGAGGGCCTGTGGGATGAAGAAACGGACGGAGAGCAGGGGTGACTGACCCCGAGGATTTGCAGAGCCTGACCCGCATCGCCGCCGCGCTGGAGCGACTGGTGCCTGCCCCCGCACCTGCACCGGATTTCACAGCCGGGGCCTTTGTCTGGCATACCGGCCCCGACCGGCTGGAGCCCGTGATGCGGGTTGCCCGCGTGGATCTGTCGCTTCTGGTCGGCATCAACCGCTCGCGTGATACGCTTCTGGCCAACACCCGCCATTTCGCCGCCGGGCTGCCTGCGAACAACGCCCTGTTGTGGGGCGCGCGGGGCATGGGAAAATCCAGCCTGGTCAAGGCGATCCATGCGCAGATCCGGGCCGAGGGCCATGATCTGAAGATCGTCGAGCTGAGCCGCGAAGACCTGCCGTCGGTGCAGCGCCTGCTGGCGCATCTGCGGGCGGCCCCGCATCAGTTCATCCTGTTCTGCGACGACCTGTCGTTCAGCCATGACGACCAGCATTACAAAAGCCTGAAGGCCGTGCTGGATGGCGGGATCGAGGGGCGGCCCGAGAACGTGCTGCTTTACGCCACGTCGAACCGCCGCCATCTGATGCCGCGCGACATGATCGAGAACGAACGTTCGACCGCGATCACACCGGGCGAGGCGGTCGAGGAAAAGGTGTCGCTGTCGGATCGGTTCGGGTTGTGGCTGGGGTTCCATCCCTGCACGCAAGACGATTACCTGGACATGATACGCGGCTATTGCGCGGCCCATGGCCTGCATGTGCCCGACGACAGGTTGCAGGCCGAGGCGATCGAATGGCAGGCGACGCGCGTGTCGCGGTCGGGCCGGGTGGCGTGGCAGTTCTTCTGCGATCTTGCGGCGCGCGAAGGCGTCCGGGTCGCCACATGAAACGCAAGTCGCGAAGTCGAAGTCGGGGCACCCCGGCCTTGCGCGTGCCGCAAGGGGGACCCCGATGATTGCCGAAATTCTTGTCATCCTGGCGCTGATCGTCGTCAACGGCGTGCTGGCGATGTCGGAACTGGCCGTCGTCTCGGCCCGGCCAGCGCGGCTGAAACCGCTGGAGGGCAAAAGCCGGGGGGCGCGGCTGGCGCTGCGTCTGGGCGAAAATCCGGGGCGGTTCCTGTCATCGGTCCAGATCGGGATCACCGCCGTCGGCATCCTGTCGGGGGCGCTGGCGGGCGATACGCTGGGCGAGCGGCTGGAAAGCTGGCTGATCCTGCAAGGTGTGGATCCGGTCTGGGCGGCGCGGCTGGGCGTGGGCGGTGTGGTGGTGGCGATCACCTATGTCAGCCTGATCATCGGCGAACTGGTGCCAAAGCAACTGGCGCTGCGCAATCCCGAAGCGGTGGCGATCCGGGTCGCGCCGCTGATGACCTTCATTTCGGTCGTGGCGGCCCCGGTGGTCTGGCTGCTGGACCGGTCGGGCAAGGCCGTGCTGTGGCTGATGGGCCAGCGTGGTGCCGGGGCCAGCAAGGTGACGGAAGAGGAAGTGCATGTGCTATTGGCCGAAGCGCATGAAGGCGGCGTGCTGGAGGATGAGGAGCGGGTGATGATGGCGGGCGTCATGCGGCTGTCGGACCGGTCGGCCCGCGCCCTGATGACCCCGCGCAACGAAATCGAGATGCTGCCCCTGGAGGCGAGCAGCACCGAGGCGATTGCCGCCGTGCGCCGCATCGCGCGGCCCCGGATGCTGGTGGCCGACGCGGCGGGCGAAGTGATGGGCATCGTGACGCTGGCCGATGTGTTCCAGACCGTCTCGCGCCGCGAGCCGCTGGATCTGAAGTCCATGGTGCAGGATGTTCCCGTGGTCAGCGACCGGATGGAGGCGCTGGATGTGATCGAGGTGCTGCAGAAATCCGATCACCAGATGGCGCTGGTCTATGATGAATACGGCCATTTCGAGGGCATCATCACCACCGCCGACCTGTTGGAGGCGATCACCGGGGCCGAGGCCGCCGCAGATGCCGCCGAGCCCGCGATCGTTGCGCGTGAAGATGGCAGCCTGCTGGTGGCGGGATGGATGCCAGCGGATGAACTCTGCGACCGGCTGGGCCTGCCGAGAAGCATCGCCGGGGAATATGACACGGTAGCAGGGCTTGTGCTGCACCAGCTGGGCCACATGCCCCGGCTGGGCGAGGTGGCGCAGGTGGAAGGGCATCGCTTCGAAGTTGTCGACATGGACGGGCTGCGGATCGACAAGGTGCTGGTCAGCCGGGGGTAGGGGGCAGGCAGCTGTCCGCTTTGCGGAACGAAGCTGACGGTGGGATCGGCCTCCCTGTTTCTGACCTTCGGAATGAAGTCCCGGCCGGGCTAACAGCCGCGTCAGCGCCCGACCGCCCCTTGGGATGCGCCCACCCGCGGTCGGGCGCTGGCTTCTGTTGTTCCCTATCCCAACCGTCCGCTACCCCCACCGTCCGCCATGGGCCCAAACTTGCCTGTCCTTACAGCAAAACGTGTGGATCAATCATGCCCTGGCAGGCCGTTGGCGACGACCGGCCAGAGATCGGCCTGTTGTCGATGCGATGCCCGAAGGTGCCGGACTGCCCGCAGGTCCGACATTCCCGATCATTGCAGGAAGGTCATCGGGTCCAGGCTGTCGACGCCCTTGCGCACTTCGAAATGCAAAAAGGACGGGTTGGCCGCGCGCACTCCGCCAAGGGTCTGGCCCCGGCTGACCTTGTCGCCCTTCTTCACCTTCAGCCCGTCGATCCCGGCATAGACCGTCAGCAGGTTGTCGGCATGGCGGATCACCACGATCGTCACCTGATCGGTATCCTTGGTCACGGCGGCGACCGTGCCCGCCTCGGCCGCCTTCACCGGCGCTCCGGCAGCGGCCGAGATGTCGATGCCCTGGTTCTTCTTCTTGTCATAGGCGCGGATGATGCTGCCCTGCACCGGCATGGCCAGCCTTGTGGCCTTGGAACCGCCCCCCAGATCGGGCGAGGGCGGGGTTTCCTTCGGCTTTTCGGCGGCGGGCTGGGTCTTTTCGTCCGGCAGCGGTTTCGAGGCCGAAGGCGGTGTCGGCGTCGGGCTGCCTGCCCCCGGATTGGTCGGCTTCGGTTCGGGGTTGGGGGCCGGGGCAGTGGCGACCGGGATCATCAGGGTCTGGCCTTCGCGCACCGCCATGTCGGCCCCCAGGCCGTTCCAGTCGGCCAGCGCCTTGGCCGAAACGTTGTAGGCCCGCGCGATGGTGAAGGCGGTTTCTCCGCGCGCAACCTTGTGGCGGATCGGCTCCTTGCCGCCGCCGGGGACATTCGCCGCCGGGGCAGGGCTGCCCGCATTGTCCAGCGCCGTGGTGGCGATCGAGGTGATGTCGACCGGGCGGCTGCCCGGTGCCGCCGTCGTGCCCCCCGCCACCGGCTGCGGTGCGGCGCTGACCCGGCTGGGCAGCAGCAGAAGTTCGCCCGCACGCAAGGGATCGGTCGGGCGCAGCGAATTGGTGCGGGCCAGCTCTTCGGCATTCAGCCCCAGCCGCGCGGCAACCGAGGCGACGGTTTCGCCCTTGCGCGCCTGTGCCAGCTGATAGCCGGGATAGGACAGCACGCCATTGCTGTCGGGCACCGGTTTCGACGCCGTGGCCTGCCGTGCCTCGGCCGAGGTGTTGGTGGCCCCGCCGCGCAGATCCCAGTCGAAATTGCCGACCGGTTGGTCGGAACAGGCCGCCAGCCCCATCAGGCTGCCGCCAAGCGCCAGCCCGGTCAGGATGCGCCGGGAACGGGTGGGGAATGCGTCGATATGGGTCATGCTGGTCCGCCTCTGGCCGCCTTGTCCGGGTTGCTCCCGGATCACGGGGGCAAGACTACTCGTTCCCCAGCCCTTCGACCAGAGGCACAAAGCGCACCTGGCGAAGTTCTTCATAGTCAAAGCCCTTTTCGCCACGCGTCACCTTGATCAGATGCTGCACCGCATCGGATTGGCCGACCGGCACCACCATGATGCCGCCGGGCTTCAACTGCGCCATCAGCGGGCCGGGCGGGTCTTCGGCGGCGGCGGTGACGATGATGCGGTCGAACGGGGCCTGATCGGGCAGCCCGAAAGACCCGTCCGCCGTCATCGCGGTGACATTGACCAGCCCGAGGTGATGAAAGATGTCCTGCGCCTCGCGCACCAGGCGCCGCCAGCGGTCGACCGTATAGACCCGCCGCGCAAGCTGCGCCAGGATCGCGGCCTGATAGCCCGATCCGGTGCCCACCTCCAGCACGGTATCGCGCGGGCCAAGGTTCAGCGCCTGGGTCATGAGGCCCACGACCGAGGGCTGGCTGATGGTCTGGCCGCAGGCGATGGGCAGGGGCATGTCCTCATAGGCGCGGGCGGCGAAGATGCCCTTGACGAACAGGCCGCGGTCCACCCGCTCCATCGCCGTCAGCACGCGCGCATCCGTCACCCCGCGCGAGCGCAGCGCGAAAAGAAAGCGCATCTTGCGCATCGAAAGGTCGTCGGGGTCGTGCGGCGGTTCCGTCATCTGCCCCGTTCCGCCCTATCCCAGCCGTTTCGCCAGATCGTCCAGCAGGTCATGCGCCGTCAGATCGGCCCGCATTGGCGTGACCGAGATATGGCCGTCAAGGTTCACCGCCGCATCGGTGCCGGGCAGGGTGGGGCTGTGCTGCGGGCCGCCCTGGATCCACAGGAACCGCTTGCCCGAGGGCGACAGATGCGGTTCGGTCGAAAAGGCGGTGTCGCGGCGAAAGCCCTGGGCCGCCACCTTCACCCCTTTGGTCGCCATGGCCCCCAGCGGCGGAAAGTTGACGTTGTAGAACACGCGATAATCGTCACCGGTCCAGATTCCCTTGTCCAGAAGCGCGCGGACCACGGCGGCCCCATGGGCGCGGGCACATTGGAAGGGATCGTCCAGCGCCTCGGTCTCGCGCCCCATGAACTGCGACAGGGCGATGGCCGGGATGCCCTGCAAGGCGGCCTCCATCGCGCCGCCGATGGTGCCGGAATACAGCACATTCTCGGCCGCGTTGTTGCCGCGGTTGACGCCCGACAGCACCAGATCGGGTTTCGCGCCCTGAAACACCTCGTAGATCGCGGCCAGCACGCAATCGGCCGGGCTGCCTTCGGCGGCAAAGCGGCGGGGGCCGAGTTTGGCGAACAGCATCGGATGGGTGTAGCTGATGCAATGGCCGACGCCCGATTGTTCGAACGCGGGGGCGACGGTCCAGACCTCGCCCTTCGGCCCGGCGATCTCGGTGGCGATTTCGGTCAGCACCTCAAGCCCCGGAGCGTTGATGCCGTCGTCATTGGTGATCAGGATACGCATCTTTTCCCCCGGTGATGACCCTGATTAGACGAGGCCGGGCGGTGCTTCAAGCTGTTCGCGGCGGACCGGGCGTATGGGCCATGCGGGCGGATGGACCCTGCGACCGGAAGGGGTTTGTTAACCCTTTCCTGCGCCAGCTTGGTCCGAAGGACAGGGGATGCACGGGGGATGCGATGCGCCTTTTGCGGCAACTGGGGCGGGAGGACTGGATCGAGGCCGGGCTTGCCGCCCTGGCGACAGGCGGGGCGGCGGCCTTCCGGGTAGAGCCGGTGGCGCGCGGGCTGCGGGTGACGAAAGGGTCTTTCTACTGGCATTTCCGTGACCGGGCCGATTGGCGCGATGCGGTGTTGAACTGGTGGGAATATCGGGCCTTCCGCGATCTGATGCGCCCCGGTGCTGCGGCGGCTGACGGGGTGGACTGGCCGGCGGTGGAATGCGCGCTGCGGGTGTGGGCGGTCGAGGATGCTGCGGTGGCGCGCAGCCTGGGCCGGGTGTTGCGGGAACGGGCCCTGGCCGGGCCGCGTCGGGCCCGCTGCGGCAGGTGGCCTGAACGGGTGAACCGTGCGGCACTGGTGAAGCAGATGGCAAGTCGCTATGATCCGGGCCTTCTGCAACAGCCGATGCCCCGCCCGATGATCCGCCCCGCCACGCCGAAAGACGATGCCATCGCCCTTGCCGGGCGGCTCTCTGTCGCCCCGATGATGGATTGGACCGACCGGCATTGCCGTTGGTTCCACCGGCTGATGACACGTCGCGCGATGCTTTACACCGAAATGGTGACGGCCCCCGCGATCCTGCATGGCCCGAAGACACGGCTGCTGGATTTCAGCGCCGAGGAACATCCGGTGGCGCTGCAACTGGGCGGATCGGTTCCGGCCGAGCTGGCATCGGCGGTGCGGACCGCGCGCGACTGGGGCTATGACGAGATCAACCTCAATTGCGGCTGCCCGTCCGACCGGGTGCAATCGGGCTGCTTCGGTGCGGTGCTGATGGAAACCCCGGCACTGGTGGCCGATTGCGTGGCGGCAATGCAGGATGTCTCGGACGTGCCGGTTACGGTGAAATGCCGGATCGGGGTGGATGAGCAGAACCCTGACCGGATGCTGCCCCGCTTTCTGGAGATTGTGGCGGCGGCGGGGGTGCGGCATGTGGTGATCCATGCGCGCAAAGCCTGGTTGCAGGGGCTGAGCCCGAAGGAAAACCGCGAGATCCCGCCGCTGGATTACCCGCTGGTGCTGCGGATGAAGCGCGACTTTCCCGACATGACCATCGGCATCAACGGCGGCATCGCCACGCTGGATCAGGCGCGGGAACTGCTGGCGCAGGGGCTGGACGGGGTGATGATCGGGCGGGCGGCTTATTACGATCCGGGCCATGCGCTGATCGGGGCGGATGCGCTGTGGGGTATGGACCATACGCCCGACCGGGCCACTGTGGTGCGGGCGATGCTGCCCTATATCGAGACGCATCTTGCAGCGGGCGGGCGGCTGCATCAGGTGACGCGGCACATGCTGGGCCTGTTCCACGGCCTGCCCGGAGCGCGGGGCTGGCGGCAGGTGCTGTCGACCGAAGCCAGCCGCGACGGTGCTGGCTGCGGGGTGGTGGAACGGGCGCTGGCGCGGGTTGACACCGCGGCAGAAGCGGCCTGAGCCGCCAGGCACCCTCCATGGCTCTGGCCCCCGGCCCGTCGAAAGGTTAGGCAGGGGCAGCTGACAGGAGCCTTGCGATGCCCGAACTTTCCACCCTGATCCCGATGGTCGTGGCGCTGGTCGTCATCGGCGGCTTTGCCGGTGTGATCGGCGGCCTTCTGGGCGTGGGCGGCGGCATCGTGCTGGTTCCGGCCTTCTTCTATGCCTTCACAGCGCTGGGATATGGCGACGGGCAAGTGATGCAGGTCTGCGTCGCCACCTCGCTGGCCACCATTGTCGTCACCTCGATCCGGTCTGTTTCGGCCCATAACCGCAAGGGCGCGGTGGATTGGGCGGTGCTGAAAAGCTGGGGGCCGTGGCTGGTGGCCTCATCCGCCATCGGGGTCTTTGTGGCCGCCCGTGTGCCTTCGGCGGCCTTGCAGGCGGTGTTCGGCATTCTGGCCGGGCTGGCCGGGCTGTGGATGGCTTTCGGCCGCGACAGCGCCCGGCTGGGCGACCAGATGCCGGGTGAACCGGTGCGCGGTGCGCTGGCCTCGGGTGTGGGGTTCTTCTCGGCGCTGATGGGGATCGGCGGCGGCACCTTCGGGGTGCCGCTGATGACGCTTTATGCCATGCCGATCCATCGGGCCGTTGCCACCGCCTCGGGCTTTGGCGTGCTGATCGCGGTGCCCGCCGTGGTGGGCTTCCTGTTGGTCCGGGCCGAAGGGGCACCGCCCTGGACGCTGGGGGCGATCAACCTTCCGGCCTTTCTGGTGGTGATCGGCACCACGCTGCTGACAACGCCCTGGGGGGTGCGGCTGGCCCATGCGATGAATCCGAAACCGCTGAAGCGGGCCTTTGCGATGTTCCTGACGCTGGTGGCGCTGAACATGCTGCGCAAGGTGCTGTTCTAGGGCCTATTCCGCCGCGCGGGCCTGGCGCGCCATCCGGCCGCCGCGCCGTTTGGCCAGTTGCGGCGCACGCGACGGCAATTCTGCCATGATGGCGGCGCGGGTTTCCGGCGTCATCCGCGACCAGCCGGTGATTTCCTCGATCGACCGGAAACAGCCGACGCACAGTCGTGCCTCGGGGTGGACGACGCAGAGCTTGACGCAGGGCGACTGGATCTCGTCGCGTTTCCAGACGTCTTCGTCTTTCACGATCGGCTTCCCTGCCATGTCATGCGATCCAGCGCTCCTTGCAGGATATAGCCTGCGGCCACTGCATCGATCACCTCTTTGCGACGTTTTCGAGACGCATCCGCCTCCAGCAGTGCCCTTTCTGCCGCAACGGTGGACAGCCGTTCATCCCAGAAGGCGATCGGCAGATCGGTCAGCCGGGTCAGGTTGCGGGCAAAAGCGCGGGTGGATTGCACGCGCGGGCCTTCGCTGCCATCCATGTTCAGCGGCAGGCCGAGGATCAGCCCGCGGAGGTCGCGGGCGGCGACGATCTGCATCAGCCTGGCCGCGTCTTCGGTGAATTTCGTGCGCCGGATGATCTCGGCCGGGGTGGCGATCTGGCGGCGCAGGTCGGATATGGCGATGCCGATGGTCTTGTCGCCATAGTCCAGCCCGGCGATGGCGGCATGGGCGGGCAGGGCGGCGGCAAAGGCGGCAAGATCGTCGCAGATCATGGTGCCAGCCCGGCGGCGGTGGCGGCGGCGGTGATCACCGCCAGATCGGCGTCGCGCCCGGCAAAGCGTGTCTTGGCCTCGTCCAGGATCGCGCGGGCCTGGTCCTCGCGGCCAAGGGTGACAAGGGCGGCGACCAGCCGGGCCCATTCCTCGGCCGTGCCGCCTTCGCTGGCCAGCCGCTCCTGCAACTGGCCGACCATGGATTCGATCATCGCCTGCCGGTCTTCGGGCGACATCCCGGCGGCGGCCTCGATGTCTTCGGCGCTGGGGCCGGGGGCGGTTGCCGCTTCGGGCAGTTGATAGGGAATGCCGGCGCGCATGGCGACATCGCCGATCTGCGCGCGGATCGGCGCGACCCAGGGCGCATCCGGCGGGCTTTCCTCCAGGAGCGGCCGCCACAGGGCGAAGGTCCGGTCGAACCGCCCCCCTTGGGCGAACATCAGCCCCGAAAAATAGCGCGCCATGCCGTTTTTCGGGTCGCGTTCCAGCGCGCGGACCAGTTCGGACTCGGCCTGTGGAGAGACATAGCCGCCGGCCGCAAGGATCATCATTTCGGCCAGGGTGGCGAAATCCTCGGCCCCGGCCTGGTCGCCCTTGACCGCGATCAGCCGCGCCTGTGCGGCCTTGGCCGCGATGAAATTGCCAAGCGCGGCCTCGTTCCGGGCCAGAAGTTCCAGTCCGCGCAGATCGGTGGATGTGGCGGGATCGACGGCGGCGCGCAACTTGTCCATCAGGGCGGCGAATTCCGGGTCCGGTTCGACCGGGGCCGGGGCCGGGGCTGCGGCCTCGGCCGTTGCCTGATCGGGGCGGGTCGCCATCGCCTCGTCCGCCATTGCCAGCCGGTCGCGGATCGGCAGATCGGGATAGAGGGGCGCGCCGATGCGGCTGTAGAGAACCACCGCCGCGATCATCGCCGCCAGCACCAGCGCCAAGGCGGGCAGGGGGGCACGGGCCGTCACCGCGGCGTTGCGGGCGTTGCGGTCGGCCTCCAGCAGGCGGCGGGCAATTTCGGTTCGCAAACGGGCGGCATCGGTCTCGGACACTGTGCCGCGTACCAGATCCCGCTCGGTCTCGGCCAACTGGTCGCGGTATAGCTGCACATCGCTTGCGGCACCGGGGGCGGTTTCCGCGCCGCGCATCAGGCCGCGCGCCAGCCAGCTGGCGACCAGAACCGCCATGCCGCCCGCCACTGCCCAGAACCAGAAGGTCTCCATCCGCTTGCCTGCCTGCTTGCCGTGTCGCGCCCGATGTAGCCGTTCGGCGGCAGCGGCAAAAGGGGCCATCCGTCGCAGGCAGATGCCACGCGGAACCACCATGTCGCATTTATCCCGATTGTGCCGCTGACGGGAAGGGCTGTAGCCTTGCGCCGTTCCAATAGGGAACCAGCCCTTGTGCCGGGAGAGTCTTCATGAAGCGCTATTCGGTCTTTGCCATCGCCCGCGAGGCCATGCGCTATCACAGCGGCTGGGAACGGGCCTGGCGCGCGCCGGAGCCGAAGCCGAAATACGATGCGGTGATCGTGGGCGCGGGCGGGCACGGGCTGGCCACGGCCTATTATCTGGGCAAGAACCACGGCATCAGGAACGTGGCGATCATCGAAAAAGGCTGGCTGGGCGGCGGCAACACCGGACGCAACACCACGATCATCCGGTCGAACTATCTGCAGGACCCATCGGCGGCGATCTATGACAAGGCGCTGCAACTGTATGAGACGCTGAGCCAGGACCTGAACTACAACGTGATGTTCAGCCCCCGCGGCCTTCTGATGCTGGCACAGACGCATCACGAGGTGCGGGGCTATCTGCGCACGGTGCATGCCAACCTGTTGCAGGGGGTCGAGACGAAATGGATCGGCCCGGACGAGGTAAAGAAGCTGGTCCCGATCATCGAGATCGGCGGCCCTCGCTATCCGGTTCTGGGCGCGCTGTATCAGCCGCGCGGCGGCACCGGGCGGCATGATGCGGTGGCCTGGGGCTATGCGCGGGCCTGTTCCGACATGGGCATGGACATCATCCAGAATTGCGAAGTGAAGGCCGTGCGGTCCGAAGGCGGCGTGGTCACGGGGGTGGAGACGACGAAGGGCTTCATCGGCTGCACGAGGCTGGGCATGGTGGTTGCCGGGCACTCCGGCCAGTTGGCGGAAATGGCGGGCTTCCGCCTGCCGATCGAGGCGGTGGCCTTGCAGGCGCTGGTCAGCGAGCCGATCAAGCCCTGCATGGATGTGGTGGTGATGGCCAACACGGTGCATGGCTACATGAGCCAGTCCGACAAGGGCGAGATGGTGATCGGCGGCGGCACCGACGGGTTCAACAACTTCACCCAGCGCGGGTCGTGGCACCATATCGAGGAAACCCTGCGGGCGCTGGTGGAAACCTTCCCGATGCTGAGCCGGCTGAAGATGCTGCGGCAATGGGGCGGCATCGTCGACATGACCGGCGACCGCTCGCCCCTGATCTCGAAAACGCCGCTGGGGAACTGCTTCATCAACTGCGGCTGGGGCACCGGCGGGTTCAAGGCGATCCCCGGTTCCGGCTGGGCGATGGCCGAGCTGATGGCGAAGGGCGAACCTGGGCCCTTGGCCGAAGCCTTCAACATGTGGCGCTTCAAGGAAGGCCAGTTCATCGACGAGTCGGTGGCGGCCGGGGTGGCGCATTGATGCAAGGGCACGATTTTTCGACGAAAAATCGGAAGAAACGAGTTTTCGACGAAAACTCGGGTCCGGGCCTGCCGGTGCGGATTTCCGCAGGCGGACCGGCTGCGTTTCGGCAGGATATCGCCATCATGCGCCGAGGCAGGAACCCGTTCGTGCCGTCTTTCGTTTCATCCCCGTCCGCAACAACGGAGATGAAACAATGGCCTATGAAAACACCCCCCCGCACGGTGCGCCGCAAGACTACCGTGACTATCGCGCGGCCGAAAGCCGCAGCAGCGGCGGGCTGGTGGCAGCGCTTGTCATCATCCTTGCCCTCATCATCGGCAGCATCGCCCTGTTCACGGGCGGCGAGCCTGCTTCGACCCCGGTCAACCCGCCGGTGGCAACCGATCCTGTCGTGCCCGATGCCGCAGCCCCGGCTGTCGACCCCGCGGTTGACGACGGCGCTGCCGGTGATCCGGTTGTGCCCGCTGTGCCCGCCGAGCCGGTTCCTGCCGACTGATCTGACCCGTAACGGGCTGTATAACCATCCGGCCGGGGGGCGTCGCGCCCCCCGGCCTTTGCTGCATTGAAAGACTGTCCTCTACCGAAAGACCGGCCATGCTGTTGCTGACCTGCCCCTATTGCGGCATTGATGCCGAAGAAACCGAACTCGCCCCCGGTTATGAAGCGCATCTGAAGCGGTTCGGACCCGGTTCGTCGGACGAGGAATTCGAGGCCTACATGTTCGCCCGCAAGAACCCCAAGGGCGTGCATTTCGAACGCTGGCGGCATGCCTATGGCTGCGGCAAGTGGTTTCTGGCCGCGCGCGACACCGCCACGCTGGAGGTGTTCGGCACCTATCCGGCCCAAAGCGCGGAGCCTCCGGCCGAGCTGGTGGAAAAGATCAGGGCAAAACGGCCGGACTGGAAGGGCTTCAGATGACGACGCGGTTGAACCGGGGCGGGCGGCTGATCGACCGTTCGGCGGCGATGGAATTCAGCTTCAACGGCAAGCGGCTGCGGGGCTATCGCGGCGATACGCTGGCCTCGGCACTGCTGGCCAACGATCAGATGCTGGTCGGGCGGTCGTTCAAGTATCACCGACCGCGCGGGATTGTCGCCAGCGGGGCCGAAGAGCCGAATGCGCTGGTGAACATGGGGCAGGGCGGCCGGTTCGAGCCGAACCAGCGCGCCACGACGACGGAATTGTTCGACGGGCTGACGGCGGCCAGCCAGAACCATTTCCCCAGCCTGGACTTCGACATCGGCGTGCTGAACAATTATGCCGCGCGCTTTCTGCCGGCCGGGTTCTATTACAAGACCTTCATGCATCCGCGCCCGTTCTGGAAACATGTGTTCGAGCCGGTGATCCGCCAGTCCGCCGGTCTGGGCAAGGCCCCGAAAGAGCGCGACGCCGACCGCTATGAACAGGCCTATGCGTTCTGCGACCTGCTGGTGGTGGGCGGCGGGATTGCCGGTCTTCAGGCGGCGCGGATCGCGGGCGCTGCGGGGGCGCGGGTGATCGTGCTGGAACAGACCGCGCATTGGGGCGGCCGTGCCCCGGTCGATGGCGATATGATCGACGGCGCTCCGGCGCAGGCGTGGATCAACTCCACGCTGGAAGCCCTTGCAAACATGGAGAATGTGACGCTGAAGACCCGCTGCATGGGTTTTGGCTCCTACGACCACGGCTATGTGCTGGCCGAAGAGCGGGTGGCCGACCATACGCCGGGGGATGGACGGCCGAAAAAGCGGCTGTGGCGCATCCGGGCGGCCAAGGTGCTGTCGGCGCAAGGTGCGATCGAGCGGCCCTTGTCCTTTGCGGGCAATGACATTCCCGGCGTGATGCTGGCCTCGGCGGTGCGGGATTATGTGGTGAACTGGGCAGTGTCGCCCGGCGACCGGACGGTGATTGTCACCAACAACGACGACGCCTATCGCACCGCAATCGTGCTGAAAGAGGCGGGGCTGGACGTGCCCGCCGTGATCGACGCGCGGGCGCAGGTGACGGGCGATCTGCCTGCCCGCGCCCGCGCTTTGGGCATCCGGGTCGAGGCGGGCCGCGCCGTGGTCAAGGTCAAGGGCGGCAAGCGCGTGACCGGGGTCGCCATCGGCCTGCAGGCCGGGGAAGGCGCGGTGCTGGAAGAGATCGCCTGCGATGCGGTGGCGATGTCGGGCGGCTGGTCGCCGGTGGTGCATCTGTGGAGCCATTGCGGCGGCAAGCTGGACTGGGACCGCCGTCACCACATGTTCCGCCCCGATCCCGCCCGCCCGCCGATCACCCATGACGGCAGCCCGCTGGTCCTTCCGGCCGGGGCGGCCAACGGCGCGCTGTCGGCCCATGAGGCGCTGAAGGATGCCGCCGAACAGGGCGTGGCTGCGGTCAAGGCGCTGGGTCTGAAGGGCAAGACCTCGCCCCTGGGCAAGGGCGAGCCGGTGATCGAGGCGGCAATGGAGCCGGTCTGGATCATGCCGCAGGGCGCCGGGCCTAAGCTGAAGATGAAGATGTGGCTGGATTACCAGAACGACGTGAAGGTCAGCGATGTGCAGCTGGCGGCGCGCGAAGGCTACCAGTCGGTCGAACATACCAAGCGCTATACCACGCTGGGTATGGCAACGGATCAGGGAAAGCTGAGCAACATCAACGGCCTTGCGGTGCTTGCTGATGCGTTGAGTGAAGAGATTCCCGCCGTTGGCACCACGACGTTCCGCCCACCCTACACGCCCGTCACCATCGGCGCGCTGGCGGGCGAGTCGCGTGGCGACATCTTCCAGCCGCTGCGCCGCAGCCCGATGCATGGCTGGCATGAAACGCATGGGGCCTATCTGGAACCCGTGGGTCTGTGGCGGCGCCCCTATTGCTATCCCCGCGCGGGAGAGACGCATGACCAGGCGGTCCACCGCGAGATCCTGAACACGCGGGCGAATGTCGGTCTTCTGGATGCCAGCACCCTGGGCAAGATCATCGTCAAGGGGCCGGATGCGGGCCGCTTCCTCGACATGCTTTACACCAATGTGATGTCGTCGCTGGGCGTGGGCAAATGCCGCTATGGCCTGATGTGCAATGAACAGGGCTTCCTGTCGGATGACGGCGTGGTGATCCGACTGGCCGAGGATACCTGGCTGTGCCACACGACATCCGGCGGGGCCGACCGCATCCATGGCTGGATGGAAGACTGGCTGCAATGCGAATGGTGGGACTGGCAGGTCTTCACCGCCAATGTGACCGAGCAATATGCCCAGATCGCCGTCGCCGGACCCAAGGCGCGGCAGGTGCTTGAGGCTCTGGGCGGCATGGATGTGTCGAAAGAGTCGATGCCCTTCATGAGTTTTGCCGACGGAACCCTGGGCGGCATCCCGGCGCGGGTGCATCGGATCAGCTTCTCGGGCGAGTTGAGCTATGAGATCGCGGTCCCGGCCTCGCACGGGTTGGCGCTGTGGCAGGCGCTGATGATGGCGGGAGCCGAATTCGGCGTGATGCCCTATGGCACCGAGGCGATGCATATCATGCGGGCCGAAAAGGGATTCATCATGATCGGTGATGAAACCGACGGCACGGTGATCCCGCAGGATCTGGGCCTTGACTGGGCGATTTCCAAGAAGAAGGCCGATTATCTGGGCAAGCGCGGGCAGGAACGCACCTATCTGGCCAGCCCCGACCGCTGGAAGCTGGTGGGGTTCGAGACCGAGGACGGATCGGTCATCGAGGATGGCGCCTATATCCCGGCCGAGGGGGTGAACCCGAACGGCCAGCGCAATGTGCAGGGGCGCGTGACCTCGACCTATTACAGCCCGACTTTGGGCAGGGGCATCGCCATGGGCATCCTGAAACACGGGCCGCATCGGATGGGCGAGGTGGTGGAATTCACCAGGATCGGCGGCGGCACCACGCGGGCCAAGGTGGTCAGCCCGGTGTTCCTGGATCCGAAAGGGGAGAAGCAGGATGTCTGAACCGGTTTCCGCCCTGGGGGGCGTCGCCTACGACGGCTTTGCAACTGTGCGCGAGATCGGCCCGCTGGGCATGATCTCCTTACGCGCCAAGCCCGGCACCAAGGGTCTGGACAAGGCCATCAAGGCCGCTGTCGGCACCGCAGTTCCGGCGGTGCGGCGGATGGAATGGGCGGGGGATCGTGGCTGCGGCTGGATGAGCCCGGACGAATTCCTGCTGATCCTGCCCTATGCCGGGGTCGCGGCGGCCATGGCGGCGCTGGAAAAGGCGCTGGCCGGGCAGCACATGCTGGCCGCCGATGTGTCGGATGCCCGCGCGGTGTTCCGCATCGAGGGCGACAAGGCCGGGCAGGTTCTGGCCAAGCTCTGCCCCGCCGATCTGGAGAAGATGGCACCCGGAGAGTTGCGCCGCACGCGGGTGGCGCAGGTGGCGGGGGCGTTCTGGGCCGATGAGACGGGCTATACGCTGGTCTCTTTCCGGTCGGTGGCGGGCTATGTGATGGGCCTTCTGCGCCATTCCGCCATGCCGGGGGCGGAACTGGGCTGAAGTCCGGCACGACTTCGGTTGCTGCGGATCGTGGTCTGCGCGGTCATGATCCGCAAGACGAAAGAACAGGGCGGCCAGCTTGACGGTAAAGGTTGATAGCGCCTACGGTTTCATTGCATCCGATTGACAGGTGGTTCGTGGCGGCAAGAATTCCTCCGCATGTCCAGGTTCTGCTGCGCAGCCTGAATTTTGATCGCCCCGCCACGATTGTGGATGTCGGTGCCAACCCGGTGAACGAGGCCCCCTATACCGCCCTGCTGAAGGCGGGAGGGTGCCGGGTGGTCGGGTTCGAGCCGCAGGACGATGCCTTCGCGGCGCTTCAGGTCGCGAAAACTCCGAACGAGACCTATTTTCCCCATGCCGTCGGCGATGGCGCCCCGGCGCGGCTGCGGATCTTTGCGATCAGCGGTCTGACCTCGACCCTGGCACCGCATGATGCCGGGCTGGCGCTGGTCGGCGGGCCGAAGTGGCGGCGCGTGGTGGATGAGGTCGAGATGGAGACCGTTACACTGGACGGGCTGGCCGATCTACCGCCATTCGACCTTTTGAAGATTGACATTCAGGGCGGCGAGAATGCGGTGTTCCGCCATGCAGAGCGTGTGATGGCCGAGGCGACGGCCGTGATCGTCGAGCTTCGCTATCTGCGCCTTTATGAAGATGAGCCGATGATGGGCGGTGTGGATTGCGAACTGCGTCGCCAGGGCTTCGAGCTGCATCGGTTCCTGTTCAACAAGACGGTGGTGCTGCCCAGTTCCATGGCCAGCCGTCTTCGGCCGCGGCGGGCAGCAGATCAGTTGCTGGATGGCGATGCGGTTTATATCCGCGACCTGACGGGGATTGCCGGTTGGACGGCAGGGCAGGTGGCGCGGCTGGCACTTCTGGCGGCCGCGGTCTTCGACAGTCATTCGCTGGTTCTGCATCTTCTGGATGATCTGGTGCGGCGCAAGGTTGCAAAGCCGGGCTTGCCCGAAGCCTATCTCAATGCGATGCCGCCGGAACTGGTCCAGGGCTGAAAGCCGTACAGTGAACATGTCGGGCCGATCTTGGCCGCAGTCAGGGATTATGCGCAGCGCTCCCTTGACCTTCCTGCCGCCAAGGCCCTTATTCGAACCAGACGCAATCCCCGGACAGGAGTGACTCCCATGGCCTTTACGCTTCCCGATCTTCCCTATGCCCATGATGCGCTGGCATCTCTGGGCATGTCGAAAGAGACGCTGGAATACCACCACGACCTGCACCACAAGGCCTATGTCGACAACGGCAACAAGCTGATCGCCGGGACCGAATGGGAGAACAAATCCCTCGAAGACATCGTCAAGGGCACCTATCAGGCCGGGGCCGTGGCGCAGAACGGCATCTTCAACAATGCCAGCCAGCACTGGAACCACAACCTGTTCTGGGAGGTGATGGGGCCGGGCGAAGGCAAGAAGATTCCCGGTGCGCTGGAGAAGGCGCTGAATGAAGCATTCGGCTCGGTCGCCAAGTTCAAGGAAGATTTCGCCGCCGCTGGGGCTGGCCAGTTCGGATCGGGCTGGGCTTGGCTCGTGAAGGACAAGGACGGGTCGCTGAAGGTCACGAAGACCGAAAACGGCGTGAACCCGCTGTGCTTTGGCCAGACCGCGCTTCTGGGCTGCGATGTGTGGGAACATTCCTACTACATCGACTTCCGCAACAAGCGCCCGGCCTATCTGACCAACTTCCTGGACAAGCTGGTCAACTGGGAGGCGGTCGCCGGCCGTCTCTGACGCGCGGTGCGGAAAGGACTGGAAAGGCCCGCAGCGGATTGCGGGCCTTTTGTCGTTTGCCGGACCTTGCGGTTTCCGTTCCGTTTCGGGTCAGCCGAAAACCTGCCGCAGCGCCGTCTCGGCCGCCGGGGCATCGGCGACCATGCTGAACAGCGACAGCATCGACGGATCGGCGAAGCCTTCGGCCACGATGTGATCGAGAAGACCGATCAGCGGCTGCCAGTAGCCCTGAACGTCCATGAGAAGGATCGGTTTGCGGTGCAGGCCGATCTGCGCCCAGGTCAGCACCTCGAAGAATTCGTCCAAGGACCCCGCGCCGCCGGGCAACACCACGACGGCATCGGAATTCATGAACATCACCTTCTTGCGTTCATGCATGTCCTCGGTCACGACAAAGGTGGTCAGGTCGCGCTTGCCGCGTTCGGCCCCCAGAAGATGCGTGGGGATCACCCCCATCGACCGCGCGCCCGCCGCCTGCGCGGCGCGGGCCACTTCGCCCATCAGGCCGACATCCCCGGCCCCGTAGACCAGCCGCCAGCCGTTGCGGGCGATGGCCTCGCCAAAGGCGCGGGCCGCGTCGGCATGGGCGGGATTGCGGCCGGGACGCGCGCCGCAGAAGACGCAGATCGACGGCGGCGCGGCGGTATGGGGGGCGGGGACGGGCATGGCGGCTCCGGAAATCTGTTGCCAAGGGCGCTGTATCCGGGTTCCCTGCCAAGGGAAAGCCGGGACGGGGCAACCGGCGGGGACGGGAAGGGGACGGCGGATGAGCTTCTGGGCGGCTTTGGGCGCGGGCGGCCGCGCGGCAGTGATGGCGGTCGGCGGCGTGGCCGTGGCCGGGGGCGGCTATGCGGTCTGGCGCGCGTCGCAACCCGAACTGCCCGCAGAGCCGCTGGCCGTGGCGGCGGTCGAACCTGGGGCCGGGGCGGCCACATCCGCGCCGGAGGTGGCCCCGGAACCGGCCCCCGTGACGGAACCCTTGGCGGAACCTGCGGCCGAGGCGGCTGCCGCGCCTGCCCCTGCGCCCGAACTGACGGTCGATGCCTGGCGCGTGGCACCGGATGGATCGGCGACGGTGGCGGGCAAGGCCCCGCCCGATGCGCTGGTCAGGATCATGGTCGATGGAGAGACCGTGGCCGAGACGAAGGCCACCGCTGCGGGGGAATTCGCCGCGCTGTTCACCCTGGCCGCCAACCCGAAGGCCGCATTGATGACGCTGCTGGCGGTGCTGGCCGATGGCACCGAACTGCCTGCAAAGGCCGCGATCGCGCTGGGGCCGATTGCAGGACCTCCAGCCCCGGCCGAAGCGGCGGAGGACGTTGCCGCAGCCGAACCGGAGGAGCCGCCTGCCGAGGAACCGGCCGCCCTGATGCTGACCGAAGACGGCGCGGCGGTGTTGCAGGACCCCGACCCCGCGCCGGAGGCCGAAGTTACGGCAGAAGTTGCCGCTGCGGATCCTGCGGACACGGTGCTGCCGGTGTCGGTCCAGACGATCAGCTACACCGCTTCGGGGGCGGTGCAGCTGGGCGGGCGCGGCGAGGGCGGGGCTTTCCTGCGGATCTATCTGGACAATCAACCGTTGCAGACCGTTCTGATCCCCGACTCGGGGCAATGGTTCTCGACGCTGAAGGATGTGCCGCCGGGGGTCTATCAGCTGCGGGTCGATCAGCTGGACGGGGCCGGGGGCGTGACCAGCCGCTTCGAGACGCCGTTCAAGCGCGAAAGCCTTGAGGCGCTGGCCGCCGCAGCTGCGGCAGCCGAAACGCCGCCTGCCGGGATGACGCCTGATGCGCCCGAGGCGGCGCGCGTCAATGATACCGCGCCGGATGAGACGGCGGCGGAGGATGGCGCAGAACCTGCGGCAGAGGGCGCAATCGTGGTGGCGGATGCCGAATATCCGGGCACCCGGCCCGCGCAGGAAGAAGGCCCGGCGGTGGTTTTGGTCGAAGAGCCTGCGGCCGTGGCCGATCCCCCGGCAGAGACCCCCGCCGAGACCGTGGCTGCGGTGGAAGACCCCGCATTGCCCGAAATTATGGAACCTGAACCTGCGGAACCCGAACCGGCGGCAGCGCAGCCCGCCACGGTCGAGACTGCCCAGCCCGAACCTGCCGCAGCGGAACCGCCCGCCCCGCAGCCTGCCGTCGCGGTTACGGTGACGGTGCAGCCCGGACATACGCTTTGGGCGATTGCCAAGGGGCAGATGGGCGAGGGGATCCTGTATGTGCAGGTCTGGGAGGCCAACAAGGCGGCGATCCAGGACCCGGACCTGATCTATCCGGGCCAGGTGTTCACCATCCCTTCGGGCGGTTAGGCGGCCAGCGCGTTCCGGTTCCGTCTTCAGGGGGCTTTGGCGGGCAGGCGGATGCGGGGCGTTTCGGCCTGACGCGCGTGCTGGCAACAGGCGACGACTTCGGGATGTTCCATGCAGCAATCGTTCAGAAGCCAGCCGATCACGCTGCCAAGGCCCGCCGCATCGACGGCATAAAACACGTTGCGCGCCACCCGGCGCGAGGTCAGAAGCCCCGCCTGTTCCATTGCGGCCAGATGGAACGACAGCCGCGAGGCCGAAAGATCCAGCCGCCGCGCGATGTCGCCTGCGGCCATGCCCTCGGCCCCCGCGGGCACCAGAAGCCGGATCAGTTCAAGCCGCGCCTCGTGCGACAGGGCGGAAAAGGCGGCGAGGGCTTTACTCCGGTTCATGGTTCAACTATTCATGCAGCGTTGAAATGAGCCTAGACCAAGCGGCAGGCCGGATCAACCACAGATAACCATCAATTCAGACACGAGTCCGCCATGCGCCGCCCTGCCAATTCCGCAACGACCAGCGATTCCGGGGCGGCCTCGGGCTGGCAGACCATGGCGCGGGTGCTGCCATATCTGTGGCCGAAAGAGCCGGGCAAGGCCTGGGTCAAGCGTCGGGTCGTGGCGGCGCTCTTGATGCTGGTGGCGGCCAAGGCGGTGTCGATCGTGACGCCCTATATCTACAAGCTGGCGGTGGACAGTCTGAGCGCCGGGACCGGCAGCGACCCCGCGGCCATGCTGGCGCTGGGGGCGGTGGGGCTGGTGGTGGCCTATGGGTTGGCGCGGCTCGGCTCGGTCGCATTCGGCGAATTGCGCGACGCGGTGTTCGTGCGGGTGGGACAGCGCGCCCTGCGCCAACTGGCGCTGGAGACATTCACCCATATCCACCAGCTTTCGCTGCGCTATCACATCACGCGCAAGACCGGGGGCCTGTCGCGCATCATCGAGCGCGGGGTGAAGGGCGTCGATTTTCTTTTGCGCTTCATGCTGTTTTCCATCGGGCCGCTGATCATCGAACTGACGCTGGTCTCGGTGATCTTCGCGCTGTACTTCGGCTGGGCCTATGCGCTGGTCGTGGTGGTGACGATTGCGCTTTATGTCGTCTTCACGCTGCAAGTGACCGAATGGCGGGTGAAGATCCGGCAGGAGATGAACGACAAGGACACCGATGCCAACCAGAAGGCCATCGACAGCCTGCTGAACTATGAGACGGTGAAATATTTCAACGCCGAGTCGCGCGAGGCGACCCGCTATGACGCGGCGATGCGCGGCTATGAAAGTGCCGCGGTGAAGACCGGGGTGACGCTGGCCTTCCTCAACGTGGGCCAGACCTTCCTGATCACGACGGGGCTGGTTCTGGTGATGGCTCTGGCGGCGCGCGGGGTGCAGGCGGGGGCGCTGACCGTGGGCGATTTCGTCATGGTCAACGCCTATATGATCCAGATCATGATGCCCTTGAACTTTCTGGGCACGGTCTACCGTGAAATCCGGCAGGCGCTGGTCGACATGGGGCAGATGTTCGGCCTGCTGGGCCAGCCTGCCGAAGTGGTGGACGCACCGGCGGCCCGGCCGCTGGCGGTGACGGGCGGTGAGATCGTGTTCGACGACGTGCGCTTTTCCTATGAGGCGGACCGTCAGATCCTGAAGGGCCTGTCGTTCCGGCTGGCACCGGGGCAGAAGCTGGCGCTGGTCGGCCATTCCGGCAGCGGCAAGTCCACCGTGGGGCGACTGTTGTTCCGGTTCTACGACGTATCGGGCGGGGCGATTCGCATCGACGGGCAGGACATCCGCGATGTGACGCAAGGCAGCCTGCATGCGCAGATCGGCGTGGTGCCGCAGGATACCGTCCTTTTCAACGATACCATCCGCTACAACATCGCCTATGGCCGCGATGCGGCGACCGAGGCCGATGTGGTGGCGGCGGCCAAGGCAGCGCGGATCCATGATTTCATCCTGTCGTTGCCCGATGGCTATGACACCACGGTGGGCGAACGGGGGCTGAAGCTGTCTGGCGGGGAAAAGCAGCGGGTGGGCATTGCGCGCACCCTCTTGAAGAACCCACCGATCCTGATCCTGGACGAGGCGACCAGCGCCCTGGACAGCCAGACCGAGCGGTCGATCCAGGAGAGCCTGGCCGAGATGGGGCAGGGCCGCAGCGTCATCGTCATCGCGCACCGGCTGTCGACCATTGCCGACAGCGACCAGATTCTGGTGATGGAGGCCGGCCGGGTGGTCGAGCAGGGCACGCATGACGAACTCTTGGATCGTGGCGGCCGCTATGCGGCGATGTGGGCACAACAGATCGCCGAAGAGGAAGACGAGGCCGTCGCGGCCGAGTGACGGTCAGGAAATCCGTTCCGGGCCGGTTTTCCTTTGACCTGATGCGGCTTGCGCGGCAGGATCGTGGCATTGGAGCGAAAGACGCGATGCTGCGCCGCGTAATTCTTGGACTGATCCTGATGCTGGGGCTGGCCTCGGCGGCACTTGCCGAACGGCGGGTGGCACTGGTGTTTGCGACCGAGGATTACAAGACCATCCGCAAGCTGGACAATCCGGTCAACGATGCCCGCGCGATGGAAACGCTGCTGGAAGGGCTGGGGTTCGAGGTCTGGCTGGAAACCGACCGCGACCTGAAGCGGATGCGCCGCGCGCTGGAGGATTTCCGCACCGATGCCGCAGGGTCCGATGTGGCGCTGGTGTTCTATGCCGGGCATGGCGTGGCGCTGGACGGGGTGAACTATCTTCTGCCCACCGATGCCGAGGCGACATCGACCGCGCGGCTGGCGGAAACCTCGCTGCCGCTGGAAGAGGTGAAGGCGGTGCTGAACGATGTGGCGCCGATGGCCATTGTGCTGCTGGACGCCTGCCGCGACGATCCCTTTGCAACCGGCGGGTCCGGTGACGGGCGCGGGGCGGTGCCGCTGTCGGGCGACCCGCCGGACAAGAAACCGCCGACGCCGGGCCTGGGCCGGATCGGGCGGGCGGACGGGGTGCTGTTCGCCTTTGCCGCCGCACCGGGCGAGACGGCTTCGGACGGAAACGACGGCAATTCGCCCTTCACTTCGGCGCTGATCCGGCATTTCGGCACCAAGGGGGTGGAGCTGAAATCCGCGCTGACGCTGGTGCAGCAGGATGTCTATGACCGCAGCCGGGGCAAGCAGCTGCCCTATATCGAAAGCGGCCTGGCGCAGCTGGTGTTCATCACCGACAAGGGCGAGTTGCCCGAGCGCGAGGCGCTGTTGCTGTCGATGGCCGATGTGACGCCCGAATTGCGCGCCGAGGTCGAGCAGGTGGCCACCGCCTACAACATGCCCTTCGCCCCGCTTTACGGTGCGGTGCTGGAAGGGGATCTGGGGTCGCTGCCTACAGAAGAACGGCTGAAGAAACTGGAAGAGGCCGCCAATGGCTATGCCCAGTTCCAGGCCAGCTTCACCAAATTCGCCTCAAGCGACCCGCGGGTTGCCGAACTGCGCGTCAAGGCCGAGGAGCAGCTGGCGCTGGGGGCGACGATGGCCGCCCGCGCGCTGATCTCGGAAGCGGCCGAGATCGACGCCGAGGCGCGGCTGTCGATCAAGGACAACATCGCGCAGCAGATGGCCAATCTGGTGGAACGGACGCTGTCCGAGGCCACCTCGCATATCCTGAACGCCAATGCGGCCAAGACCGACCTGCGCTATGATCTGGCCATCGCCGACCTGACCAAGGCGGTCGAGCTTTTTGCCGAGATCGAGGCCGATCTGCCGGACCGGGATACGCGGTTCGACTATGTCTTTGCCCTGGGCGATCTGGGCAATCTGCAGGTGATGGCCGGCAATACCTTTGGGGCGCTGGGAGCCTATATGACCCGCGCCGAATTCGCCGAGGCCGAACTGGCCGCCAATCCCAAGGATTTCGGCTGGTCGCGCGAACTGGTCTGGGCGATGAACGCCGTGGGCACGGTGTTGCAGCAGCAGGGCTATCTGCGCGAGGCCGAACAGGCCTATCGCCGCGCCTATGAGGTGACGGCGCAGCAGAATGTCGACAGCCCCGGCGATCTGGTGCTGATGCGCGATCTGGAAGTGGCGCTGAACAAGCTGGGCGATGTGCGCTTTGCCCTGAACGACCTGCCGGGCGCGCTGATGGCCTATCAGGAAGGGCTGGGCATCAGCCAGTCTTTGCTGGAAATCGCCCCGGACGAGGTGCTTTACAATCAGGATGTGTCGATCAGCCATGAACGGATCGGCGATGTTCTGGTGGCGATGGGCGACCGCGATGCCGCCCGCGATGCCTTTGACGTATCGCTGGAAATCTCGAAGAAGCTGGCCGATCTTTACCCCGCCGATCTGGAAATCCGCCGCAACCTGTCAGTGTCCTACGAACGGCTGGGCGATACGATGCAGGCGGTGGGGGATCTGGATTCCTCGCTGGCGGCGTTTCTTGAGGCCCAGAAGATCCGCGATGAACTTTTGGCGCTGGACCCTGGGAACGCCACCCGCAAGCGCGATGCCGCACTGATCTATGAACGGGTTGGCGAAGTCTACAACCGGATGGGCGATGTCGGATCGGCGCTGATGAGTCAGGAAGAGGCGCGCGGCATCCGCGCGCAGCTGGTGGCGCTGGACCCGGCCAACATGCTTTGGGCGCGCGATCTGTCGATCAGTCATGAGAAGGTGGGCCAGATCTACCAGAATGAAGGTGAGTTTTCCGGGGCGCTGGAGGCGTTTTCCGCCTGCCGCGATCTGCGGCTGGCCATCGTTGCGGTCGATCCGGGCAACCTGCAATCGCAACGTGATCTGGGGGTCTGCATCGACAAGGTGGGCCGGGCACAGGAAGGCATGGGCGAGGCACAACTTGCGCTGGCCTCGCACCAGACCGCGCTGGCGACCCGGCGGCAGACGGCGGCGGCCGATCCGGCGACGCGGCTTTACCAGCTGGACCTGACCTTCTCGCTGTCGGCCATCGGGAAGCTGCAATGGAAGCTGGGCGATCTGGCGACGGCCGGGCAGGCCTATGGCGAGGCGATCGGCATCCTGCAGACCCTGCTGGCCCAGGATCCGTCGGATCTGCCAAGCCAGTGGGATCTGACGATCTACTCCACCGACATGGCGGATGTGATGATGCAGAGCGGCGACTATGCGACCGCCACCGCCTATGCCGAACTGTCGCTGGCCTCTTCGGACATTCTGCTGGCCGCCGATCCCGCCCTGTGGGATTACCGTCACGCCAAGCTGGTGGCGGCGAACCGGCTGGGGGATGCCAGGGCCGGCAACAAGGACAATGCCGGCGCGCTGACTGCCTTTGCCACCATGGCCGAGGTGGCCCATGCCCTGTCGGCGGAAGACAGCTACAATGTCTCGGCGGCCTGGGATTATGCGCTGGCCATGGTGCGGCTGGGCGATCAGAAGCTGGCGCTGCAGGATTATCCGGGCGCGCGGGCGGATTTCGAGATCGGCGTCCAGATGCGCGAATGGCTGGCCGGAAAGGACACGGCCGCCCTGCAGCCGCAGCGCGATCTGGCCTATGCGTTGCAGAAGCTGGCCGATACCTATTATTACGAACAGAATTACGACGCCGGGCGGCCGCTAGAGGAACGCGCGCTGGGCATCCTGCGCTGGGTCGACAGTCAGGAACCCGGCCAGCAATGGAACATCATCGACCTGGCCACCGCGCTGGACCGCACCGCCAGCTATTATGGCGATCCATTGCCCTATTTCCGGGAATCGCTGGCGCTGCTGGAAGGGTTGCAGGCGCAGGGCCAGTTGCCCGACAGCTATCTGAGCTGGATCGACAATTACCGCAACAAGCTGGGTGGCAACTGACGGGTTGAGGCAGGGGCAGGTCAGGCGGCAGGCGGGGCGCGCGGTCCGGTTGTCCGGGCTTGGCAACCTTGGCGCTTTGCCTGTAAGACGGGCAAAGACCAAGACCACGGGCCATGGGGGCGACAGCGGCGTGAGCAGTTCTGACAGTTTCATCGACGAAGTGACAGAAGAGGTCCGCCGCGACCGGCTGTTCCGGCTGTTCCGCAAATATGCCTGGATCGGCGTTCTGCTGATCCTTGTCATCGTGTTCGGCACCGCCTGGAACGAATGGCGCAAGGCCGGGGCCGAAGCGCGGGCCGAGGCTTTCGGCGATGCGGTGATCGAAGCCTATGATCAGGGCACGCCCGAGGAACGCCGCGCCGCGCTGGCGGCGATTGCGGCGGATGGCGATCAGAAGCATCTGCTGGCGCTGATGGAGGCGGTCGATCCGGTGCAGGACCGCGCCGCGACGCTGGCGGCCCTGGACCGTCTGATCGCCGATGCAGCACTGGCACCGGTCTACCGCGATCTGGCCGTGCTGCGCCGGGTGCTGGTGGCGGGGGCCGAGATGCCGCTGGCCGACCGCCGCGCCGCGCTGGAACCGGCGGCGGTGGCCGGGCGACCCTATCGCCCGCTGGTGGCCGAGCAACTGGCCTATCTCCTGATCGAAGAGGGCAAGCCGGCCGAGGCGATCGACGCCCTGCAGGCGCTGATCCAGGATCAGGACGCGTCCCAGTCGCTGCGTGGCCGCGCGGCGCAGATGGTGACGGCCCTGGGCGGCATTCCGGTCGCGCCGCCGTCTGCGGCCCCGGCGACGGCACCTGCGGCCGGGAATGAATCAGAGGCCGATCTGGACGGTTGAGGCAAGGGCCGGGACCTTTCGGATGGAACGGATGGCGGGAATGAGGGCAGTCAAGGTGGCAGCGGGTCGGAACGGGCTTTGGGCAGGGGTTGCGGCGCTGGCGCTGCTGGCGGCATGCAACCAGCGCGAGGTGATCCTGCCGGGCGAACGGTTCCCGGTGAGGACCCCGCTGGAAGAGTCTTTGCCGACCGAAGAGAACCCTGCGCCCCAGGCCCCGGATCACGCCGTGGCTTCGGCCAGCCGCCCGATCAGCCTGCCCGCCGCACAGGCCAATGCAGACTGGGGCCAGCGCGGCGGCAATGCCCGCCTTGCCGCGCCGCATGTGGCGCTGTCCGCCGCACCGGTGGCGGTCTGGGCCACCAATGCGGGCGCAGGCAACAGCCGCAAGAGCCGGATTTCGGCCGCCCCCGTGGTGGCCGGGGGCCGGGTCTTTGCCATGGATTCCGGGGCTGTGGTGTCGGCGCTGTCCACCGGCGGCGGCCTGCTGTGGCAAAAGGAACTGACGGCAAGCTTCGACAAGGGCGGCGGCGTGTCGGGCGGCGGCCTTGCGGCGGCTGGCGGCCAGGTCTTTGCCAGCACCGGCTATGGCGAGGTTGTGGCGCTGGATGCGGCCACGGGCGCGGTGCAATGGCGCCAGCGCATCGACGCGCCCGCCATCGGGGCCCCGGCTGTCGAGGGCGGGCGGGTCTATGTCTCGGGCCGCGACGGATCGGCCTGGGCGCTGGATGCGGCCAATGGCAAGGTGGTCTGGCAGGTGTTCGGCGCGCCGGGCAAGGCGGGCTGGCTGGGGTCGGCGGCCCCGACCGTGGGCGACCGGGTGGTATTCTTCCCGTCGAACGCCGGCGATCTGATGGCGGTGCTGAAGCCGGGCGGCGGCACGCCGATCTGGCATTCCTCGGTTGCGGGCAAGCGGCTGGGCCGGGCCTATGCGCTGAGCTATGACATCACCGCCGACGCGGCGCTGGTGGGCGGCACGCTTTATGCGGGCACGGCGGCGGGACGCACGGTCGCCATCGACGCCGGATCGGGCACCCAGTTCTGGGGCGTGAACGAAGGCGCTGTCGGGCCGCTGGCGATTGCGGGCGGGTCGATCTTCATGGTGAATGACGAGGCGCGCCTGGTGCGGATGGATGCCGCCGACGGCAGCCTGATCTGGTCGGTCGAGATGCCCTATTTCGAGGCCGAGAAGATCAAGAAGCGCAAATCCATCGTGGCGCATTATGGCCCGGTGCTGGCAGGCGGGCGGCTCTGGGTCGCCTCCAGTGACGGCAAGCTGTCGGCGTTTTCGCCGACCGATGGCGGGCTGGTCTACCAGACCGATATCCCCGGCGGCGCGGCGGGGCAGCCTGCGGTGGCGGGCGGCGTGATGTATGTCGTCACCACCAAGGGGCAGGTTGTGGCTTTCCGCTGAGGCAAACCCCGTGTAAGGGGGCGCTTCTCAATGACGGACGCAAAAGATGAGCTTTACCCTTGCCATCGTGGGGCGGCCCAATGTGGGCAAATCCACCCTGTTCAACCGGCTGGTCGGCCGCAAGCTGGCGCTGGTCGATGACACGCCCGGTGTCACGCGCGACCTGCGCGAGGGGGATGCCAGGCTGTTCGATCTGCGCTTTACCGTGATCGACACGGCGGGGCTGGAGGAAGTCACCGACGATTCCCTGCAAGGCCGGATGCGGCGGCTGACCGAACGGGCGGTGGACATGGCCGACATCTGCCTGTTCCTGCTGGATGGCCGGGTCGGGGTGACGCCGTCTGATCAGGTCTTTGCCGAGATCCTGCGGCGCAAGGGCGCGCGGGTGATCCTTGGCGTGAACAAGGCCGAGGGCCGCGCCGGAGAGGCGGGCGCGCTGGAAGCCTGGTCGCTGGGTCTGGGAGAGCCTTTGCGCCTGTCGGCCGAACATGGCGAGGGGATGGACGACCTTTACCATGTATTGCGCCCGCTGGAGGGCGAGTTCGCCGCGCGCGAGGCCGAGATTGCGCCCGAGGTCGAGGTGGACCTGACCGAAGCCGAGGCCGAACTGGAGGCGGATGAATTCGCCCACCGGCCCACGGCGAAGAAACCGTTGCAGATTGCGGTGATCGGGCGGCCCAATGCCGGAAAATCCACGCTGATCAACAAGATCATCGGGCAGGACCGGCTGCTGACCGGGCCCGAGGCCGGGATCACCCGCGATGCCATCTCGATCCGGGCCGACTGGCAGGGCACACCGATCCGCATCTTCGACACGGCAGGCATGCGCAAGAAGGCGCGGGTCACGGAAAAGCTGGAAAAACTGTCGGTGTCGGATGGCTTGCGGGCGGTGCGGTTCGCCGAGGTCGTGGTGGTCCTGCTGGACGTGGAAATCCCGTTCGAGACCCAGGACCTGCGCATCGCCGATTTTGCCGAAACCGAAGGCCGCGCCGTGGTGGTCGCGGTCAACAAATGGGATCTGGAAGACGACAAGCAGGAAAAGCTGGCCGAGCTGAAAGAGATGTTCGAGCGGCTTTTGCCACAGTTGCGCGGCGCGCCGCTGATCACGGTGTCGGCCAGGACGGGCCGGGGGCTGGACAGGCTGCATGACGCGATCTGCCGGGCGCATGACATCTGGAACCGCCGGGTGCCGACGGCGCGGCTGAACACCTGGCTGGGCGCGATGACCGAGGCGCATCCGCCGCCCGCGCCCGGCGGGCACCGGATCAAACTGCGCTATATCACGCAGGCCAAGACCCGGCCGCCGGGATTCGTGGTAAAATGCAGCCGCCCGGATGAATTGCCCGAAAGCTACAAACGCTATCTGGTCAACGGGTTGCGCGACCATTTCGACATGCCCGGCACGCCGATCCGGCTGTATTTCCGCGGCCAGGGGGATGAGAATCCCTGGAAGGAACGCAAGTTCCACACCCCCAGCCGCTTGCGCAAGCACAAGGACAAAATGAAGCCGCAGGGCTGATCCTGCGGCATTCGATCCTTCGACGAAGGATCGGATCAGCCGGCCTCTGCCCGATCCCCCCAGGCCTCGGCCAGCACCCAGGCCCGCCGTTCGATGAAGACCGGGTCGCACAGCAACTGGGAAATGCGGGCGGCATGCGCCTTGCAGGCGTCTTCATGCAGGGCCATCAGCGCCTTGTCCTTTTCCAGATGCTTCTTCGCCCAGGCTTTCGCGCGCTTCAACTGCACCTCATAGCCGTTGGACAGGTCTTCCTGGCTGTTGCGGGTGCGCCAATAGCGTTGGCTGACCATCTTGTCGGCCACAACGACATCACCGCGATACATCTTGGCCAGATAGCTGTCCAATGAGCGCAGGGCGAAATGTTCCAGCCGCACCAGATCATAGCTGTGTCGGCAATCGTGCCCGTTTTCCTGCCGGTCCTCCATGAAATGCGTGACGACCCGTCCAGACCCGTCCAGCCACAGGATCGGACCGGCATCGCCCCGCATGTCGGGCCGGTGGTTGCGCAGCTGTTCCACCCGTTCGGACAGCCGGACGATGGATTTCACCCCGCGCCGGGCCTTGAGCTTGCCGGGCGTCAGGGTCTGGTGCCGGGGGAATTGTTCGGTCAGCCAGCCGGGGCTGTAGTGTTCGTGATGGTTCGATCCGTGATTCACCTCGGTCACGGACAACACATCGAACGCTCCGGTGGCATCGAACAGCGCGCCCAGACTATGATCGCCGACCCGCACGTTCAGGAATTCGTCGACATCCATCGACAAGAAGAAATCGGCCTCGCGCATCTGGCGCAACTGATGCGCATAGGCCAGCGCGACCAGTTGGAAGGCGGTGCTGCCGGTGGCAAGGGCCGGGTTGGGCAGATGCTGCACATGGCCCATGTCGGACAGCCGGTCCAGGATCAGATCGGTGCCATCCGAACAATCGTTGGTAAAGACGGTGATGTCGGTGACGCCCATGCTTTTGTGCCAGGCGATCCATTCCAGGATGAAGGGGCCTTCGTCCTTCATGCAGGTGGCGACAAAGACCCGCGGGTCCCTGATCGGCCAGTCACGAAAGCTGCGCGGCGGAAAGGGCAGGTCGCGGGGCCTGGCCTCGGCCCGTTCCAGAAGCTGCACCGAAGAGCCTTCCCTGTTCCCGGCGGCAAGGGTGATGCCCTTGGCGGCCAGCACCCCCAGGATGCGCGTAACCCCCTTGTCGCCATAGACCTTGGGGTGGAACTCCACCACCATGGCGCGGACGCCGGTAAGGTCAGCCTTGTCGAACAGGCCCATCTCGCCGCCCTCGATGTCGCAGACGATGACGGTGGGCCGCACTTCGGCGATCAGCGCGGGCAGGCCATAGCGGCGCAATTGCACGCTGCGGGTGAAGGGCCGGCTGTCGGGTTCCATCGACGAGGCCCAGAAATCCGGCCGCAGGTAAAAGGCGATCTCCGGCCCGTCTTCGGCGGTGGCGACGCCGTTGCGCAGGTCGACCGTGGTGACGCCGTTGAGGCGGTGAGTTTCGCGGATCAGCGGGATCAGGTCGGGGTTGGCCTCGACCGTCGTCACGCTTTCCACCCCCTCGACCAGCCCGGCCACGGTGGACAGCAGCCCCACGCCGGCCCCCAACTCCAGCACGCGGTCGCCGGGGCGCAGGATGCGGCGAAGGCTGGCGCATTCCCCGGCCTCGTAGCGGCTGTTGCGCATCGGGCGTTCGATCTTCGGGGTGATGATGGCGGGCACGAAGGGGACCTTGACCCCCGAAGAGATGATCACATCGTCATAGGCCAGCATCTGTCACCTCTGCACCGAACTTCCGCCCTGCCGTTGCGGCCGCGCAAGCCACCGAACCGGCTGATCCGGTTGTTTCTTTATTGTGGACAATATGATGGGACTGGCCGGGCGGGGTCAAGCGGTGGCGGAGTCAGATTCGCCGATTGCGCAGCGGCATCAGCAGAAGTGCCGCCATGGCGGCGACCCCGGCCCCGGCGGCAAGGGCGACCACGGGGGGACCGCCAAGATTCGCCACCACGATGCCCGCCAGCGCCCAGATCACGGCGAGACCATAGACCGGCTGGCCCGGTTGGCGGCGCTGCACCAGGATGGCGATCAGCAGCACCAGCCCCAGCATGGCCAGCGCCGCCGGAACAGGGGCCAGCACGCCATATCCACCAAGCAGCACCCCGGTCGCGACCCCCGATGCCGCCGTCATCCAGCCCGCCAGCAGGGCAAGGGGCGTTGACAGCAGCCAGCGGTCGCGCGACGGATCGGCCCGCAGAAAGGCCGCGAAGGCCGCCAGCGCCATCGGCCAGATCGTCACCACGCCCCAGCCGGGGCTCATATGTGCGATCGGCATCCAGACCGTGCCCAGGGCTGCCGCCAGCGTCAACGCGGTGCGCGGCGCGTCCCAGACGGCATCTTCGGCGCGCTTCCACAGGCCAAAGGCGCCATGCAGCACCAGCCAGAGGTAGATCACGCCCCACAGAGAAAAGGCATAACCGGCGGGCTGGACCGGGTGGCGGTCGACGAACACCGGAAATTGCGACGGTTCCCAGCCCCGGAACGGATCGAACACCAGCGGGGACAGGGCAAAGCACAGGACGGCGGCAAAGAGAGTGGCAGCCTTGGTCATCGCCCTTGTTCCTTTCCGTCCTTCAGATCACACCAGCGCCCCTTCGGCCGAAATCCGGGTCTTGCCCCCCAGCCAGGGATGCAGCGCCTCCGGCAGATCGACCGAGCCATCCGCCTGCTGGCCGTTTTCCAGCACGGCGATCAGACAACGCCCGACCGCAAGGCCGGATCCGTTCAGCGTGGCGAGAAATTCCGGCTTGCCGCCCGCCGGACGATAGCGCGCATTCATCCGCCGCGCCTGGAACTGGCCGCAGGTCGAGCAACTGGAAATCTCGCGATAGCGGTTCTGGCCGGGCAGCCAGACCTCAAGGTCATGGGTCTTCTGGCTGCCAAAGCCCATGTCGCCGGTGCAAAGCACGATGGTGCGATAGGGCAGGCCCAGCTTTTCCAGGATCGCCTCGGCGCATTTCGTCATCCGCTCATGTTCGGCCAGCGCGGTTTCGGGCGTGCAGATCGTCACCATCTCGACCTTTTCGAACTGGTGCTGGCGCAGCATGCCGGTGGTGTCCTTGCCCGCCGACCCGGCTTCGGAGCGGAAGCACTGGGTATGGGCGGTCATCCGCAGGGGCAGGGTGGCGGCATCGACGATCTCTCCCGCGACCACATTGGTCAGCGTCACTTCCGAAGTGGGCACCAGCCACCAGCCATTCGTGGTCTGATAGCTGTCTTCGGCAAATTTCGGCAGGTTGCCGGTGCCATACATCGCCTCGGGCTTTACCAGAACCGGGGTCCAGGTTTCTTGCAGCCCGTGTTCGGAGACATGGGTATCCAGCATGAACTGCGCCAGCGCGCGGTGCAGGCGGATCACGGCCCCCTTCAGCACCACGAAACGGCTGCCGGACAGCTTTGCCGCAGTCTCGAAATCCATGCCGGGCTTGACGCCCGCGATGTCGAAATGCTCGACCGGGGTGAAGTCGAAATTGCGCGGGCTGCCCCAGCGGCGGATTTCGACATTGTCGTCTTCGTCGCGGCCGAAGGGCACCTCGTCCAGCGGCAGGTTGGGGATGACTTCAAGGGCGGCTTTCAGTCGGGCATCCTCGGCCCCGGCCTGTTCGGTCAGCCGGGCGACTTCGGCCTTCTTCTCGGCCACAAGGGCGCGCAGCCGTTCGAATTCGGCATCGTCGCCGCGCGCCTTGGCAGCCCCCACGTCCTTGGATGCGCGGTTCTGGTCGGCGGTGGCGGTTTCGGCGGCCAGGATGCCGGCGCGCCGCGCCTCGTCGATGGCCAGCAGCGCGGACGACAGCGGCGCAAGTCCCCGGCGGGCAAGGGCCGCATCGAAGGCGGCGGGATTTTCCCGGATGGCGCGGATGTCGTGCATGATGGCCTCTGCTGTCTTTCGGTCTGGGTCGGGCGGTCAGTGCCGGGCTTATGCCAGATCGGCCGCGCCGGGGAAAGAGAGTGGCAAACCCGCAGGGTGCCCGCAAACCCGCGGCAAACCCGCCGCAAACCCACTGTGTTGCAGGCCGAAACGCAGAGTTGCGGGCGGCCCGGATTGATCGGCCCGCCGCGCTGCGCTAGCGCAGGCGGGGGGAAGGGCAATCCGCCGGTCCGGCATGGGCCGGAGGCAGGACCGCAGGGGTATGGCAGATGGCAGGCGACAGCGCCGAAAAGGCACGGGCCAAGGGCACCGAGTATCGGCGCGCGATTGATCTGCTGCGGTTTCTGGCGGCGGCGGGGATCGTGATGGATCACACGCTGGGCTGGGCCGTGGTCGGCTATCCCGCGCTGGGGCTGTTCCTGATCCTGACCTCCTATTTCGGCATCGGCTCCTATCGCCGCACCATGGCATCCGCTGCGGGACCGGCGGGAAGCGGGTTCTGGACTTCGCGCGCGCGGCGCATCCTGATCCCCTGGCTGTTCTGGTGCGCCTTCTACCGGCTGGTTTATGAGGTGGTGTCGGATGAACCGTTCCAACTGCTGTCCGATCCGTTCACCCTGTTGATCGGCCCGTCGATCCACCTGTGGTTCCTGCCCTTTGCCGCGGTGGCGCTGATCTTCATTCCCACCATCGCGCGGGATGTGGAGACGCGGCGCAACCTGATCTGGGCCTCGGCCCTGCTGGTGCCGTTTTCCATCGCGCTGGGTCTGATCCATGCGAAATCCGGGCTGGGCGGCTGGCAGATTGCGGGCAGCCCGATTCCGCAGCCGGTGCCGCAATGGGCCTTTTCGCTGCCGATCTACATCTGGGGCGCGCTGGCGGCGGTATCGCACCGGCTGCGGCTGCCGGGGATCACGCTGGCGGCGGCGGCGCTGTCCTCGGCGGTGATGCTGGCACTGGACTGGGATGTCGCCAGCATGCAGCTTCTGCTGTGCGCCGTGGTGTTCGAGATCTTCTTCCGCCTGCCCTGGCGCGGCGAATGGATGACGAAACTGGCGGGCTATGCCTTCGGCCTTTATCTTCTGCATCCGTTCTTCCTGCTGGTCGGGTACAAGATCTTCGGGGCCGACATGCACCGTGAGCTGGGCTTTGCGGTGGCATTTTTCGGGGCCTGGGGGGCAACCTGGGCCTGCAAGCGGTTGCCGGTCCTGAAGGCCATGGTCTGACCCGGCCCGATCCGGGCAAGCGAACAGCACGGGTGAAGCGAACAACACGGGCGGTTGACCTCTGCCCTCTGGCATCGGGCGGAAAAACGCCTTACATGGGCCGGGACACGCCCCTGCGGCGTTTGCCACAAAGAGCCGGGGCGCTGGACCCCGGCCGCAAACGAGAGGATGCCCATGCTGTTCGCAACCCCCGCCTATGCGCAATCCGCCGGTGACGCTGCCGGTGCCGGTGGCATCCTTGGCTCCATGCTCATCCCGATGGTTCTGGTCTTCGGGATCATGTATCTCCTGATCATCCGGCCGCAGCAAAAGCAGATGAAGACGCACAAGGCGATGATCGCGGCGCTGCGCCGGGGCGATCAGGTTGTGACGCAGGGCGGCATCGTCGGCAAGGTGTCGAAAGTGCAGGAAGACGGCATGATCGAGGTGGAGATCGCCGACGGCGTCAAGGTGAAGGTGCTGCGCCACACCATCACCTCGGTCCTCAACAAGACCGAACCTGCGGCGGCCTGACCCCTGCTTTCCTGTTGAACCGGGGCCTGACCGTCAGGCCCCGCCCAAGACGTTCCGGCAAAAGCTGAGGCCCCGCGATGACGAATACGACGCTTTGGAAGCGCGTGCTGATCCTGATGTTCTGTGCCTGGGGCATCGTGGCGGCCGTGCCCAATGCCTTTTACGGCCGGGTCGAGACGCATAACGATGCCGCCAAGGCGATCGAGTCGGCGCAGGGCGTGGCCACCCCCGAGCAGGAGGCGGCGCTGGCGGAATGGCCGTCGTTCCTGCCGTCGGCGCTGATGAACCTTGGCCTTGACCTGCGGGGCGGCGCGCATCTTCTGGGCCGGGTCGAACTGGCCGATGTCTACAAGAGCCGGATCGACGGCATGTGGGTCGATGTGCGCGACGCGCTGCGCGGCGTGCGCGATCAGGTTGGCGCGGTGCGCCGCGCGCCTTCGCCCGACGGCGTGCTGCGGGTGACGATCGAAAAGCCCGAGGCGATGCCCGTGGCGCTTGAGGCGGTGCGGGCGCTGGCGACGCCGGTGATCACGCTGACCGGGGTCGGATCGAACGATATCGAGGTGACGGCCGAGGGGGCCGATATCGTGGTGCAGCTTTCGGAAGCCGAAAAGCAGGCCACCGATGACCGCACCATGCAGCAAAGCCTTGAGATCATCCGCAACCGGGTGGACCAGGCCGGCACCCGCGAACCGACGATCCAGCGCCAGGGCGCGGACCGCATCCTGATCCAGGTTCCTGGCATCGGATCGGCGGCCGAACTGAAGGGCCTGATCGGCACCACGGCCAAACTGTCGTTCCATCCGGTCGTCGGCCGTACCGACAATGCCGCCGCCGCCCCCGGTGCCCGCAACCTGCTGCTGCCGTCCAAGGACGAGCCCGGCATCTATTACATCGTCGAGGAAACGCCCGTCGTCACCGGCGAACAGCTGCGCGATTCCCAGCCGTCGTTCGACCAGAATTCCAACCCGGCGGTGTCGTTCCGCTTCGACGGGGCGGGCGGGCGCAAGTTCGGCGATTACACCGCCAACAATGTGGGCGCCCTCTTCGCCATCGTTCTGGATGATCAGGTGATCTCGGCCCCGCGGATCAACCAGGCGATCCCCGGCGGATCGGGCATCATCACCGGCAATTTCACCATCGAGGAAGCCACGCAACTGGCCGTCCTGCTGCGCGCGGGCGCGTTGCCGGCCAAGATGGAATTCCTGGAAGAACGCACCATCGGCCCCGAACTGGGCGCGGATTCGATCAAGGCCGGCCAGACCGCCGCAATCATCGGTGCCCTTGCCGTCGTTGCCTATATGGTTCTCAGCTATGGCATGTTCGGCTGGTTCGCCAATATCGCGCTGGTTCTGAACATCATCCTGATGGTGGCGATCCTGTCCACCATCGGGGCGACGCTGACGCTGCCCGGCATCGCCGGAATCGTGCTGACCATGGGCATGGCCGTCGATGCCAACGTGCTGATCTTCGAGCGAATACGCGAGGAATTGCGCGCCGGGCAAAGCCCCGGCAAGGCCTGCGAGGCGGGCTTTGACCGCGCCTTCTCGGCGATCATGGATGCCAATATCACCGGGCTTCTGGTGGGGATCATCATGTTCTGGATCGGCTCTGGCCCCGTGCGCGGCTTTGCGGTGACGCTGACGCTGGGAATCCTGACGTCGATGTTCACCGCCGTCTATGTCACGCGGCTGGTGGTCGAGGTCTATCTGGCGCGCAGGCGTCCGAAGACGATCGTGGTCTGAAGGGGAGAACGGCAATGGCCTGGCGTCTGAAACTTGTTCCCGAACAGACCAGCATCGACTTTTTCCGCGTGCAATGGCTGACCTTCGGGCTGTCGATCTTCCTGATCGTCGCCTCGCTGGGGCTGGTGGCGGTCAAGGGGCTGAACTTCGGGGTGGATTTCCTGGGCGGCACCACGATCCGCACGGAATCGACCAATCCCGTCGATGTCGCGGCCTATCGCGCGGCGCTGGCCCCGCTGGATCTGGGCGATGTCACCATCACCGAGGTGAACGACCCGGCCTTCCGTGCCGACCAGCATGTTGCCCAGGTCCGCATCGGCCCGCGCGACGGTGAAGAGGCGGTCTCCGAGGATGCCATCGGCCAGGCGGAAGAGGCATTGCGGGCGGTTGACCCGGCAGTGACCTTTGCCGCCGTCGAATCCGTCGGCCCCAAGGTCTCGGGCGAATTGATCCGCAGTTCGTTTCTGGCGGTCGTGGCGGGGTCGATCGGCATCCTGATCTACATCTGGATGCGCTTCGAATGGCAGATGGCGCTGGGAACGGTGGCGGCCATGCTGCATGACGTGATCGTGACACTGGGGATCTGGTCGCTGTTCGGCCTGAAGTTCGATCTGTCGATCGTGGCGGCGCTGCTGACGATCCTTGGCTATTCGGTCAACGATACCGTCGTGATCTTTGACCGGCTGCGCGAGAATCTGGCCAAATACAAGACCATGCCGCTGCGCGACATGATGAACCTGACCGCGAACGAGACGCTGAGCCGGACGGTGATGACCGCCTCGACCACGCTGATCTCGCTGATCGTGCTGCTGATCTGGGGCGGCGACGTGATCCGGGGCTTTGTCTTCGCCATGGTGCTGGGGGTGCTGCTCGGCACCTATTCCACGCTCTACATGGCCAAGAACATCGTGCTGTTCCTGGGCGTGGACCGGGGCGACAAGCCGAAGAAAAGCACCAGCGAATTCGCCGATGTCGAGGCCTGACTTCCATGCGGCTGACCGAGATCAGCTATGACAGCGCCCGGCCCATCGACGGATACGGGCCTGGGTTCTTTCGCATCGGCGGCCATGTTCTGCGCGGGGCGACCCTGATCACGCCCTGGGATGCGGGGCCCTGGGGGGGCTTGACCGACTGGGCCACGCCGCTGGCGCTGACCGGACGGATCGACGTTCTGCTTCTGGGCATGGGGGCCGAGATCGCCCATGCGCCCGCCGATTTCCGCACGGCGCTGGAAGGGGCGGGGATCGGGGTCGAGGTGATGAACAGCCCCGCCGCCTGCCGCACCTACAACGTGCTGCTGAGCGAAGGCCGCCGCATCGCCGCTGCCGTGCTGCCGGTGGGGTAGGGCGGGTTTTCGACGAAAACCCGGACGATCCTTCGTCGAAGGATCGGGCCCCGGCCGCAGCTTCGTGCCATGGTGCCGCAGGGGGTTTTGCCGCTGCGCGCGATGCGCTAGGGCTGTGCCATGGAATTGCGCGTCACCGATCTTGCCGTCCAGCGTGGCGGTCTGACCGTGCTGGAGGGGCTGAGCTTCGCCCTTCCGCCGGGGCAGGCGCTGATCTTGCGCGGCCCGAACGGGGTGGGCAAGACCACGCTTTTGCGCACCCTTGCCGGGCTGCAACCCGCCGTGGCGGGCCGGATCGACGCCCCGGCCGAAAGCCTGGCCTATTCCAGTCATGCCGACGGGCTGAAGGCCATGCTGACCGTGACGGAAAACCTGTCGTTCTGGGCGGCGGTGCATGGCACCGATGCCGCCGGTCAGGCGCTGGAGGCGATGAACCTGACGGGATTGCGCAACCGCCGGGCCGCCAGCCTGTCGGCGGGGCAGAAGCGGCGGCTGGGATTGGCGCGGCTCCTGGTCTCCGGTCGCCCGATCTGGCTGCTGGACGAGCCGACCGTTTCCCTGGATGCCGAGTCGGTGGCATTGTTCGCGGGGGTGGTGCGCGGGCATCTGGCCGCAGGCGGGGCCGCACTGATGGCCACCCACATCGACCTTGGCCTTGCAGAAGCTGCGGTGCTGGACCTGACACCCTATCGCGCCAGCGGGCGCGTCGCGGGCCCGGATGCCGGATTTCAGGAGGCTTTCCTGTGATTGCCCTTCTGATTCGCGATCTGCGGCTGGCCTTCCGGGCCGGGGGCGGCTTTGGCCTTGGGCTGGCCTTCTTCCTGCTGGTGGCGGTGCTGGTGCCGCTGGGTGTCGGCCCCGAGGGCGGCACCCTGGGCCGGATTGCCCCCGGAATACTGTGGGTCGGTGCGCTTCTGTCCTGTCTTCTGTCGCTGGACCGCATCTTCGCGCTGGATTTCGAGGATGGCAGTCTGGATCTGCTGGCCACCTCGCCCCTGCCGATGGAAGGGGCGGTGGCGGTGAAGGCGCTGGCGCATTGGCTGGTGACGGGGCTGCCGCTGACGCTGGCGTCGCCCGTGCTGGGGGTTCTGTTGTTTCTGCCGCCGCAGGGCTATCTGTGGCTGGTGATCTCGCTTCTGGCAGGCACGCCGGCGCTGTCGGTGATCGGGGCTTTCGGCGCGGCGCTGACGGTGGGGCTGAAGCGCGGCGGGTTGCTCATGTCGCTTCTGGTGCTGCCGCTTTATGTGCCGACGCTGATCTTCGGGGCCGAGGTGGTCCGGCGTGGGGCCACGGGGATGGAGCCGACCACGCCGCTGGCGCTGCTGGCCGCGATCACGGCGGCGGCGGCGGCCCTGCTGCCCTTTGCCTCGGCTGCGGCAATCCGCATCAACCTGCGTTGAGCCCGGCATGATAGTGTCTTGAGCGCAGGAGCCAGGGGAATTAACCAAGCATGATGTCGATCTGGGAATATGCCAATCCGAAGAAGTTCATGGCGCTGTCCGGCCGTGTGCTGCCCTGGGTGGCGGGCCTTGCGGTGCTGTCGCTGGGGGTGGGCATCTTTTGGGGCTTTTTCCTGACCCCCGACGATTACAAGCAGGGGGCGACGGTCAAGATCATCTATCTGCATGTGCCCGCCGCTTCGGCCGCGATCAATGCCTGGGTGGTGATGCTGGTGGCCTCGCTGGTCTGGATCATCCGGCGACACCATGTCAGCGCGCTGGTGGCCAGGGCTGCCGCCCCGGTGGGCCTGTGTTTCACGCTGATCGCGCTGGTGACGGGGGCGCTGTGGGGGCAGCCGATGTGGGGCACCTGGTGGGCCTGGGACCCGCGGCTGACCAGTTTCCTGATCTTCGCGCTGTTCTACCTGGGTTACATCGCGCTGTGGGAGGCGGTGGAAAATCCCGATACCGCCGCCGATCTGACCGGGGTTCTGTGCATCGTCGGATCGGTCTTCGCGCTGCTCAGCCGCTATGCGGTGCTGTTCTGGAACCAGGGCCTGCATCAGGGGGCCAGCCTTTCGATGGATGCGCAAGAGAACGTATCGGATGTGTTCTGGGTGCCGCTGGTGATCTGCATCGTCGGGTTCGAGCTGTTGTTCCTGGCGCTGGTTCTGGTGCGGGCGCGGACGGAAATCCGGCTGCGCCGGGCGCAGGCGCTGATGGCGCGGGAGAGGCTGGCATGATGCCCGATCTGGGGAAATACGCCTTTGCGGTGCTGGGCTCCTATGCGGCGACGGCGGTGCTGCTGGCTGTCTTGGTGGGCATGACGCTGTGGCAGCGGGCGCGCGCAAAGCGGCTTCTGGACGAGGTTGAGGCGCGGGCGGGCAAGCACGATGGCTAGATGGCTTCTGATGATCCCGCCGGTTCTGTTCGGCGCGCTGGTGGTGGCCTTTGCGGGCGGCCTTCTCAGCGGCAACAGCGCAGAGCTGGACAGCGTCTTCATCGGCAAGCCTGCGCCCGCGGTGCCGCAAGGCGGGTTGCCGGGAGTGCCACAACTGACCGATGCCGATCTGCGGACGGGCGAGGTGACGGTGCTGAACTTCTGGGCCAGCTGGTGCCCGCCGTGCCGGGCCGAACATCCGGTGCTGACGGCGATGGCCGAGCGCGGCATCCGCGTCGCCGGGATCGACATGATGGATGCCGAGGCGGATGCGCTGAAATATCTGGAACGCGAGGGCAATCCGTTCTTTGCGCTGGCCACCGATCCGCAGGGACGCAACCGGGTGGAATGGGGCGTCACCAATCCGCCGGAAACCTTCATCATCGGTGGTGACGGCACGGTGCTGTTCAAGTTTGTCGGCCCGCTGGTGGGCACCGATTACGAAACCCGTTTTGTCCCCGCGCTGGAAGAGGCGCTGAAATGAAGGCCGCGGCCGCTGCATTGCTTCTGGCGGTGACGGCCCAGCAGGCGATGGCCGAGGACAACCGGCCCGATCCGTCCTATTTCACCGGGGTTTATGAACGGGTTGGCCGCGATGCGCAGACCCCGCCCGGCCTGATCGACGATCTGCTGCGGATCGATCCGACCGCCGATGGCTGGGGCATCGTGATCCGCCCTTGCGATGGCGGGCCTGTGGAAGGCGGGCCGCTGGAGTTGCGGCCGAGCGGCTATGATGAGGTGCCGAATATCCTTGAGGGCAAGGATGGTCCGTTCGGGCTGTGGTGCCAGTATTTCAACGACCACAGCAATTATCCGGTGCTGACCTGTGCGTCAGAGATGGGCGCGCGGTTCACCCTTTGGGCCGTCACCGACGATCGCGCCACCGCCTGCGCCCCCTGAGCGGGCGGACCTCAGCCCCGCAGCAGCACCAGCAGCGCCGCCAGCGCAAGCAGCCATTCCCCCCAGGGCAGCGACGGACGTGAGGGCAGGACGCGTGTGGGTGCGTCGATCTGATGTTGCGGGCGAATGGCGGGGAAGGGATGCGGCATGGTCTGGCCCCTGTGCTGACGGGGCCAGTATGGCGCATTGGAATGAATGGGAACTTAACAAGAACAAAGGCCGGGCATCGCCCGGCCTTTGCCTGTCCGTCAGTCGCTGCGGCGTCAGGACGCCGCGAGGTTGCGCAGAACGTAATGCAGCACACCGCCGTTCTCGACATATTCGATCTCGATCGCGGTATCGATGCGGCACTTGATCTGGATCGTCTTCGTGGTGCCGTCGGCATAGGTGATGTGGCAGGGCACCAGGCTGAGCGGTTTCAGATCGCCCTCCAGCCCTTCGATGCTGACCACCTCGTCGCCTTTCAGACCCAGGGTCTTGCGGGTGTCGCCGCCGGTGAATTCGAACGGGATCACCCCCATGCCGACCAGGTTGGAGCGGTGGATGCGTTCAAACGATTCCGAGATCACCGCCTTCACGCCCAGAAGGGCGGTGCCCTTGGCGGCCCAGTCGCGCGACGATCCGGCACCGTATTCGATACCGCCGAAGATCACCAGCGGAACACCCTGGTCCTGCCAGGCCATCGACGCCTCGAAGATCGAGGTCTGCTGGCCGTCCGGCCCGATGGAATAGCCGCCTTCCACGCCGTCCAGCATCTCGTTCTTGATGCGGATATTTGCGAAGGTGCCGCGCATCATCACCTCGTGGTTGCCGCGACGGGCACCATAGGAGTTGAACTCGCTGACCGGAACCTGACGTTCGGTCAGATATTTGCCGGCCGGAGTGGACGCCTTGAACGAACCGGCTGGCGAGATGTGGTCGGTGGTGATCATGTCGCCCAGAAGGGCAAGGATGCGCGCGCCTTCGACGTTCTTGATCACGCCTTTCGATCTGGACATGCCCTGGAAATAGGGCGGGTTCTGGATATAGGTCGATGCGGGCGGCCAGTCATAGGTTTCCGCCTCTGTCACCTTGACGCCCTGCCAAAGGGTATCGCCCTTGAAGACATCGGCATATTTGGCCTGGAACATCTCGCGCGTCACCACGGTATCCACCATGTCGGCGACTTCCTTGGTCGTGGGCCAGATGTCCTTCAGGAACACCGGCTTGCCGTCACGGGAAACCCCGATCGGGTCCTTGGTCAGGTTGATGTTCATGTCCCCGGCGATGGCATAGGCCACCACCAGCGGCGGCGAGGCGAGGAAATTCGCCCGGACGTCCGGCGAAATCCGCCCTTCGAAGTTGCGGTTGCCCGACAGGACCGCGGCGGCGACCAGATCATGATCGTTGATCGCCTTGGAAATCGCCGGATCGCCCAGTGGGCCGGAGTTGCCGATGCAGGTGGTGCAGCCATAGCCGACCAGGTTGAAGCCGATGGCGTCCAGATCCTCTTGCAGACCGGCGGCCTTAAGGTATTCGCCCACGACCTGCGATCCCGGTGCCAGCGAGGTTTTCACCCAGGGCTTACGGGTCAGGCCAAGCGCGCGCGCCTTGCGGGCCACAAGACCGGCCCCCATCATCACATAGGGGTTCGAGGTGTTGGTGCAGGAGGTGATGGCCGCGATCACAACGGACCCGTCGGTCAGCGTGTAGTCCTTGCCCTCGACGGGCACCACCTTGCGGGCATCCTTCGGCGGGGCGATGACGCCGCCGCCTTCATCGGCCATTTCCACCGCCGCTTTCGTGATGTCGATGCCGCGATAATCGGCGACGACCTTGTAGAAGGTGCGGGCGCTGTCGGTCAGCGGCAGGTAATCCTGCGGGCGCTTCGGGCCGGAAATGGCGGGCACGATCTCGGACATGTCCAGATGCAGCGTGCTGGTATAGATCGGATCGTAATCCGGGCCGCGCCAGAAGCCGTTTTCCTTGGCATAGGCCTCGACCAGGGCAATCCGGCTTTCCTCGCGGCCCGTGTTGCGCAGATAGCGCAGGGTTTCATTGTCGATCGGGAAGAAGCCGCAGGTGGCACCGTATTCCGGGGCCATGTTGGCGATGGTGGCGCGGTCGGCCAAGGGCAGGCTGTCCAGCCCCTCGCCGTAGAATTCGACGAATTTGTTCACCACGCCGTGTTTGCGCAGCATCGCCACGACCTTCAGCACAAGGTCGGTGGCGGTGGTGCCTTCCACCATCTTGCCGGTCAGCTTGAAGCCGACGACCTCGGGGATCAGCATGGAAACCGGCTGGCCCAGCATTGCGGCCTCGGCCTCGATCCCGCCGACGCCCCAGCCCAGCACGGCCAGGCCGTTGACCATGGTGGTGTGGCTGTCGGTGCCGACAAGCGTATCCGGGTAGGCGACCATCTCGCCGTTCTGGTCGGTGTCGGTCCAGACGGTCTGGGCCAGGTATTCCAGATTGACCTGATGGCAGATGCCGGTGCCCGGCGGAACCACGCGGAAGTTGTTGAAGGCGTTCTGTCCCCATTTCAGGAAGACATACCGCTCCATGTTCCGCTCATATTCGCGGTCGACGTTGGCCTGAAAGGCGCGCGGGGTGCCGAATTCGTCGATCATGACCGAGTGGTCGATGACCAGATCCACCGGCACCAGCGGGTTGATCTTGGCGGCCGAACCTTTCAGCCCAAGGATGCCGTCGCGCATGGCGGCAAGGTCAACGACGGCGGGCACGCCGGTGAAATCCTGCATCAGGACGCGGGCCGGGCGATAGGCGATCTCGCGCGGGTTCTGGCCGCCCTGCTTGCCCCAGTCGGAAAAGGCGCGGATGTCGTCGACATGCACGGTCTTGCCATCCTCGAAGCGCAGCATGTTTTCCAGCACCACCTTGAGGCTGGCGGGCAGCCGCGAGAACTCTCCCAGACCCGCGGCCTCGGCCGCCGGGATGGAATAGTAGGATACGGTCTGGCCGCCGGCGGTAAGGCGTTTGCGGGTGTTCTGGCTGTCGTGTCCGACGGTGACGGTCATGCGGGCCTCCTGTGGCTGGCTTGCCTTTGCGTCCACATGCCTGCACGGGGGCGGGGACGCAAGGGAATCGTGGGCTTCGGATGCATTGTATGCAATTGTATGCCGAAAGGCCAGACCCATCGCGCGACCGATGAAAAGGCAGGAGGAGGGCGCTCTGTGACAGGCAATCGCAATTCCTTGATTGGCAGCCGACGACCCGCTTGCCTATAACTTCGGCAGGGGATCAAAGGACCGGAACGATCAGGATGCGACATTTCGTCGGTGCCGCTTGCGGCCTCTGGGTGGCTTGCGCCCTGCCTGCGCAGGCCGAACCCGTGGTGGTGGTGGAGCTTTTCACCTCGCAGGGGTGTTCGTCCTGTCCGCCGGCGGATGCCTTTCTGCAAACGCTGACCGGCGACCCGCGCATCATTCCCCTGTCGCTGCATGTCGACTACTGGGATTACATCGGCTGGGCCGACAGCTTTGCCAGCCCCGAATTCACCAAGCGCCAGAAAGCCTATGCCCGCGCCGCCGGGGCCAAGATGATCTATACGCCGCAGATGATCGTCGGCGGGGTGGAACGGGTGGAAGGCAATGCGCCGGATGAGTTGGCCTATCATCTGGCGAACCATCTGGCGGCTCCCGCGCAGGTGACGCTGGTCGTGGAACGCAAGGGCGATGTTCTGGTGATCCGCGCCGATGCCGACCCGCCGCTGACGGCCCCGGTCCGCATTCAGCTGGTGCGCTATCTGCCAGAAGAAACAGTGGAAATCCAGCGGGGCGAGAATGCGGGCAAGGTCGTGACCTACCACAACATCGTCACCAGCTGGGACAATCTGGGCGATTGGGCGGGCACGGCCCCGCTGGAGGTTTCGGCCCCGGTGACGGGAAGCCAGCCTGCGGTGGTGATCGTGCAGGAAGAAGGTCCGGCGGCGATTCTGGCAGCGGCGCGGGTGGATTAGAGCATGATGACGCTACACGGAACCGTATCCTGAGTTTCGGATGTAGTTTTC
>DAIOGH010000023.1:0-67949 GCA_036745335.1 Paracoccaceae bacterium | reverse complement strand
TCTGATAGGCCACGAACTTGAACGGGCCGGTGCCGATCGGCAGGTTGTTCAGGTCTTCCCTGGTGCCCGCAGCTTCCAGCGTATCGGCATATTCCTTCGACACGATCGAGGCGAAGGGCATGGCGATATTGGCCAGGAACGGCGCTTCGGGCGTGTTCAGGGTGAACTTGACCGTATAGTCGTCAATCTTCTCGATCGACTTGATCAGGTCGGGCATCGCCATCGAGGTGTAATATTCATAGGTGATGCCCGCGATATACTGGTGCCACGGATTTTCGGCATTGCCCTGACGGTCATACGAGAAGATCACGTCATCGGCGTTGAAATCGCGGGTGGGGGTGAACTTGTCGTTCGACTGCCATTTCACGCCCTTGCGCAGGTGGAAGGTGTATTCCAGCCCGTCGGCCGACACGTCCCAGCTTTCCGCCAGACCCGGCTCGACCTCGGTCGTGCCCTTCTTGAACTCGGTCAGGCGGTTGTAGATCGGATGGGCCGAAGCATCGAAGGTGCCGCCCGCCGTATAGGGCGCCGGATCAAAGCCTTCGGGCGAGGCTTCCGAACAATAGACAAAGGTCTTGGCCTCGGCCAGACCGGCACTCAGCGCCAGCGCCGAGGCGAACAGGAACAGTTTTTTCATCGCTCACATCTCCCTAGGATGAAGGTTATCGTCTTGATGGCCGGTCACTCCGACCGGGAATGCAAATCGGCAGCCGGTCCCGCAGGCAGGGGTGCAGGGTCCGGTGACAGGGCCAGCGCCTCGTGCCGCATCTTGCCCGTCCACAACAGCCGCGCCACCCGGTCCGAGGCATTGGCCCAGCAATGCGGATTCTGGCCAAGATAATGGATGCTGTCACCGGCGTTCAGCAGGAATTCCTGCCCGGCGACCATCTGGCGGATCGACCCTTCCAGCACGAAGATCAGTTCTTCGCCTTCATGCTGCACGATCTCGGATTGATAGCCGACCGGAACGTTCAGGATGAACGAGGTCAGCTCGTGCCCCGGAAAGGCCGCGCCGATCTGTTCATAGACGACCGAAGTGCCCGCCACCGCAAAGCGCAGCCGGTCGGCCGCACGGGTGACACTGTCGGCCTGCTGCGGCGTGGTGATGAAGTGGTCGATCCCGACATCCAGCGCAGCGGCGATATTGGCCAGCGTGCCCAGCGTCGGCACGGCATTGTCACGCTCGACCTGGCTGAGATAGCCCACGGAAATGCCGCTGGCACCGCTCAGTTGTTGCAGCGTCAGGTCCAGTTGCTGCCGACGCTTGCGGATGCGTCGGCCAAGCGCGACCGGCATGGCGGCAGGTTTCTTCGACAAAGGCATCCCGTTGGCTGGCAGCCGGGGCTGATGTGCCCCTTTTCTGGCCCCATAAAGACCGCATCTCTTGGGCACAGGCAACAATAATTTTTGATCAGAGAATAATTTTTGATCCTCCGCCCGCCCCATCCGACGGCGCGACCGCGACATCCCGATTGTTCAGGCCGGAAGGGCGGCTTCGGCCCGGCACTCTGCAAAGGCCCCCAGAAGCTGTGCAAGCTCGGCCTGATCGCGGGTCAGGCAGGCGGCCGTCGCCAGCGCATCGGCCAGCGCCGCAGAAGGGGCCGAGATGCTGATGGCTTTCCACCGTGCCGAAACCGGTGCGCCGGTGCGCGGATCAAGGATATGGCCATCGCGCCCGGCTGTGTCGAAACAGGTGCCAAGCGGCGCCGATGTCGCCAGCGCCCGCGACGCCAGCGGAATGTCGCGCCCGCCCGCGTCGGCCTTCAGCGGCCAGGCGCTGCCGTCGGGGCGGGTGCCAAGCGCGCGGTGTTCGCCGGTGTCGATCAGGATATCGGTCAGCCCCTCGGCCATCAGCAGGCTGGCCACCCGGTCGGCGACATAGCCCTGACCGATGCCGTTCAGGGTGATCGCCATGCCGCGCAGCAGGGAAATCCGCCCGGACGAGATCTCCATCCGCTCCTGCCCGGTCAGGGCCAGCGCCGCGCGTCGTTCAGCCTCGTCAGGGCGGCGGCCCTGGGCGGCGCTCTCGGCCCAGAGCGTCCAGAGCGGTTGCAGCGTCACGTCGAACAGCCCGCCGCTGGCCCGGTGGACAGCCTGCGCCTGCGCCAGACAGTCAAGCAGTTCGAAGGGCGGGGCTTCCAGCCGACCGTCCCGGTTCAGCCGGGACAAGGCGCTGTCGGCACGGTACAGGCTGAGGATGCCTTCCAGCCGGTCAATTTCGGCAAGGCAACGGGCGGTGATCGTCTCGGCCTGCGGATGATCCAGCCGGATCGAGGCGCGGGCACCCAGCGCCTGCCCTGCCCAGTGACGCGGCACCGGGCGGGCCGTGACGGGGCCGGGCAGGCTGGCAAAGGCGGCAGAGATGGCGATGAAACGGCGGCGGGTCAGCGGCATGGTTGGGCCCTCGGGGATCATTGGATGGCGCGCAGGCGCGCGTCGAAATCGGCGTCATCTTCGCTCTGGTCGGGGGTCAGGCTGACGGGGGCCAGAACGGCATCGTCGGGAATTTCGGTCAGGGTCATCACGGTGCCGCCCTCGGCCGCGGCAAAGGCCAGCGCGGCCTCGCGGCTGGCGAAGGGCACGGTTTCCGGCGCACCCATGCCGCCTTCGCGGGAGGAGCCCAGCACATAGAACGCATCCCCGGCCGGAATCCAATTGCCCTTGCCGGGCACCTCCCACGTCGCCCCGGCAGCCCCCATGTCATTGACGTAGATCGCAAGGATCGGCAGGCTTTGTTCGGGCAGGCGCTGATAGGCGATGGCGTCGCGCACCTGGCTGAAGAACAGCGGCAGGCCGGGCTGGCCCTCCAGATGGACCTGCGCCTTGGGGCCGGGATGTTCCAGCAGGTTCATCTGGCAGTAATGGCCCAGGGTTTCGACGCTCATGTCGACCGGGGTCAGATCCTGTCCGGCCTCTTCCTTGCAGCCCGCAAGGCCCAGCGTCAGCACGGCAATCAGGGCAAGGCGGATCATGGCGTGACCTTTCTGAAGGCCGCAAGGGCCAGCGCAAAGGCCACAAGCGGCCAAAGCGCCATCGACAGCGCCGATTGCCAGAGCGGGATCGAGGCTGCCGCTGCCCCTATGCCCCCCGCCGCGCCGACAGCGGCAGCCGCGGCAAGGTTGAACAGGCGGAAGGCATCGGCGGGATTGGCCAGCAAAAGTCCCGGCAGGGCCTGCACGGCAAGCCCGTCTCCGCCGGAGACGACCAGCGCCAGCAGGCCCAGATCGTACAGCACGACCAGGGCCAGCCACAGCCCGATCGCCAGCCCTGCCGCACCCGAGGGCCGCCGCGCCAGCGACGACAGCGCATAGCCAAGGCCCAGGAAGGTGGCCCCCAGCAGGACCGAGGTCCAGATCAGCCGCACCAGCGCCGACAGCCCCGCCACCGCCTTCGGATCAGCCCAGAACGCGGCCAGCGCCGCCGCGCCATAGCCCAGCGTCACCGCAATGGCGAGGATCAGCACATGCGCCAGAAGCTTGCCCGCAAGAATGCCCGCACGCGATACGGGATAGGTCAGCAGCAGGGGCAGCGTGCCGCGCTCCACCTCGCCCGCAACGGCGTCAAAGCTCATCAGCAGCGCCAGCAGCGGCACCAGATAGACCGCCAGCGATGTCAGCGACACCACCGTGACCGACAGCCGGTCGGCCCCGATATCGCCGGTGGGCGCGGCCCCGGCAGCGGCCAGAACCAGCGCGAACAGCACCATCAGCCCGGTTGCGATGGCAACCCAGCGGTTGCGCAGCGCAATGCGGAACTCGATGCCCATGGTCGAAAGGATACGGCTCATTGTCCGGTCCTCCGGCTGAAGTGGCTGTAGATATCCTCAAGACTGGGCGGCGTCACATCCAGATCGGCCAGTTGCGGGCCAAGCCCGCTGATCCGCGCCAGAAGCGCCAGTTTCCGGTCCTGCGGGCAAGAGATCTGGATCTGGCCCGAGGCAAGGCGGCTGGCCCCCGGCAGCGCAGCCAGCAGGCTGTCGGCCCCCCCTTCGGCCGGGGTCAGGGTAAAGCCCACCGGCAGATCGGCGCTGCGGCGCAGTTCGGCCAGGGTGCCCTCGGCCGCAAGCCTGCCTTGCGCCAGGATCAGGATGCGGTCGGTGCGGGCCTCGACCTCGGTCAGCACATGCGACGACAGCAGGATCGCCGCCCCTTCGGCGGCCAGACCGTCCAGCAGGGCATAGAAGTCGCGGCGCGACACCGGATCAAGCCCCGAGGTCGGCTCGTCCAGCACCAGCAGGCGCGGGGTGCCGATCAGGGCCTGCGCCAGCCCGACGCGCTGCCGCATCCCCTTGGAATAGGTGCCGATCCGTCGCCGCGCCGCCGGGGCCAGCCCCACCCGTGCCAGCAGATCCGGCGCCAGCGCCGGGTTTTCACCGCGCAGCCGCAGGTAATGGCGGATCTGTTCCTCGCCGGTCAGGGCGGGGTGGAAGGCGGCGTTTTCCGGCAGATAGGCCACCTGCGCGCGGGCCTCGGCCGATCCGGGCCGGGCACCACAGACCGAAACCGCGCCCTGATCGGCGGCAATCAGGCCAAGGATGATCTTCATCATCGTCGACTTGCCCGCGCCGTTATGGCCCAGCAGCGCCACGCGCTGCCCGGCGTTGACCGTCAGCGAGACATCGCCAAGCGCCTCGACCGGGCCGAAGCGTTTAGTGAGCTGCGAGATCGTCAGGGTCGATGTCATCGTAACTTCCAGAGGTCCAGCGCCCCGCCACGGCGGTCTCCATCTCGGCGATGGCCGGAGGGACGGGGATATCAAGTGGGTGCATCAGCGGATGGCTGTCGGTCACGCCGCCCGGCATGGTGGCAGGAAAGCTCGACTGGCTCCAGCGGACCAGTTGCACGGCGGGCGACCCGGTCAGAAGGGCCGCTGCGGGTTGTGACCAAAGGATATGATCCATCAGGTCGTTGGGACGATAGCTGCCATCGGCGATGCCGTCGCCGTTCAGGTCGAAGGCGGGATGATCCGACCAGAAATTGCCGCGGCCCTCATGGCTCCATTCCATGAAGCGGGTGCCGACATATTTCACCTGTTCGCGGTTGGCGACAAAGGCATTGCCGGTCAGCACGTTCTTTTCCGATCCGGCGGTAAAGTGAAGACCGATGCCGCAGCCCTGAAACCGGTTGTTCCAGATCAGGTTCTTGTGCGCGTTATAGATGAACAGGCACTTCTTGGTGCCGCCCCGGATCAGGTTGCCGGTGACATCGGCATTGTTGGCATAGTTCAGCATCAGCCCGTGTTCGCGGTCGCCAAGGCTGAGATTGTTCAGGATCTTCGCCCGGTCCGAGAACATGATGGCAAAGCCCAGATGGTTGCCGATCGAGATGTTGCCCGACACTTCGGTGCGCTGCGTATACATGAAATGCACCGCAAAGCGCAGATCGCGCATGATGTTGCCCCGATAGATGCTGCTGGCGCTGGCATTGGAAAAGATACCGTCGCGGCCAAAGCGGATGTCGTTGCCCTCCAGCAGGGTGCCGGGGCTGTTCCAGACATAGATGCCGTTGCCGCGTTCGTTCATGTGCAGGTTCTGGCGGCCGGTGATGCGGTTGCCGATGATCTGCGCATCGCGCCCGCCATGCACGTCGATGCCGTGCATGTTGTCGACCAGGCTCAGCCCCTCGACACGCACGCGGTCGGCCCCCTTCAGGATCTTGACGCCGGCATCCAGGTCTTCGTTCCGGCTGCCCGAGCCGGTAACGGTGAACCCCTCCAGCACCACATCCGGCGCGCTGATGGTGATGACGGTGCCATTCCCGCCCCCTTCTACCGCAGCGGTCTCGGGGCCGCGGATGGTCAGCGGACGGTCGATGGTGACGGGGCCCGCATAGGCCCCGCCTTGCAGGATCAGCACATCGCCGGAGTCCGCCCCGGCGATGGCTTCGGCCAGCCTGCCGGGGCCGGGCACGACCTCGCGCTCTGCCGCAAGGGCAGGCAGGGCGCAAAGCAGGGCAAGGCACAGGGCAGGCAGGCGCATCGGATCAGGCTTTCTTCGGCTCGACGAACATCCGGCCGCGCATCTCCATGTGCAGGGCGTGGCAGAACCATTGGCAATAATACCAATAGACCCCCGCATTGGCGGCGACGAAGGTGACGGACGAGGTCTGCTGCGGCCCGATCTCCATCGCAACGCCATGGTTGCCCATGGTGAAGCCGTGGGTCAGATCGTCGATCTCGTCCATGTTGGTGATGATGACCGTCACCTCGTCGCCTTCCTGAACCGTGAACTCCTCAAGCGAGAAGGACGGTGCGACGCTGGTCATGTAGACCCGCACCTTGTTGCCGTCGCGCACCACCGTATCGGCCCAGTCGTCAATGTTGACGCCGTCCGCCTCGGCCTGCTTGCGGGTCTCGGCCCACATCGGATCCTGCCGGTCCCAGACCGACTTGATCCCCGACATGATCGACGGCGCCACGGCAATCGCGTCATGCGGTTCGGCAAAGTTCGGGCCGTCGTGGACCAGCTTCATCTTGTCGCCGGAAATGTCGATCAGCTGGTCGTTCTCGGGCTTCAGCGGGCCGACGTTCAGGAAACGGTCCTTCGAGAACTTGCACAGGCAGACCAGCCAGTCGCTCGTGGCATCCAGCGTCTCGCCCATCACCGTCTTCAGGTGGCCGGGCTGGTAATGCACGTCGATCTTGTCCTTGATCGGGTCGACGGCCTCTCCCGCATAGGCCTTGACGGCATCCTCGATATTCCACTTCACCACCTGGCTGTCGAGGAAGAGCGAGGTATAGGCATTGCCGCGCCCGTCAAAGGCGGTGTGCAGCGGGCCAAGGCCCAGCTCCGGTTCAGCCACCACGGCACTGCGCGGTTCGGCATTGTCCGTGAACAGCGCGTCGAATTTGGTGATGTCCAGCACCGTCACCGTGGGCGACAGCTTGCCGCCGATGCAGAGGTGCTTCTGGTCCGGGGCCATGTTGCAGCCATGCGGGTTGTTGGCGATCGGGATATAGCGGGTGAATTGCGAATTGGCTTCCTTGCGGCCATCCACGACCTTCACGCCGTTGATTTCCTCGAACTGGCCGGCGGCGATGGCCTTTTCGATCTCTTCGATGTTGAAGATGACGACATGGTCCATCTCGGCGGCGGTCATCTCGGCCAGGGTCATCCCCATTTCCGAATTGTAGCTGGTCGAGAACGCCCATTTGCCGGTGTAGTCGGCGTCGCAGTTGTCCAGGTTGCCCGAGACCTGCACCTGCCATGCCACTTCCCAGGCATCCGCATCGACGGCGGTGAAGATGTTCACATAGGTCGACACGTCCTTCATGGTCGAGCCGTCGTTGTTCAGCGGCGCCTCGTCCTCGCCATTGCAGAACACATAGTTGGTGCGCGGGAATTTCTGCGGCCGCAGCCCGTGGATGCTTTTGGCATTCGGGATTTCCAGGATGGCATCCGGTTTCATCACGTCGCAGCGCACGCGGGCAACGCGGGTATTGGCCTTGTCGTTCATGAACAGGAACCGGCCGTCATATTTCCCTTCGGTGAAGGACATATGGACGTGGTGCAGGTCGCCGTTGTCATGAATCTTCTTGCCGTTGGCGGCGAGCTGCTTTTTCGTCTTCTCGGTCATGGTCCGCTGATGGATGCGGATCGATTCATTGGTCTGCCCCCAGCCGGTGGCCGAACAGCGGTTGAAGACCGGGATGCGCATCAGTTCGCGCATCGAGGGGATGCCGAGAATCCGCATCTCGCCCGACTGGCCCGAGGACCAGAAGCCGTAGTAATCGTCCAGTTGGCCGGGCGCGATTCCGCCATCCGGCCCCGCCGCCAGCGCGGCACCCGAGGTCAGGCCGGCAACCGCGCCAACCCCGCCAACGCTGAGCGCCAGGCGGCCGGGAAGCGACCCGGCAAGCGCGGCACTTCCGGCGGTGGCACCAAGAACGGCACGGCGGCTCAGTCCCTTGGCTTCGTTCTGTTTCATGATCTGGTTCCTTTCGATCAGATGGCAGGGGGGGTTGTGCGGGCAGCATTGGGGTGCCCCGCCGGGGGCATCCCCAGCTTCGGCGGCGTGCTTTCCGCGATTTTTTCCCGGCGTTTCAATTTCTTGATGACGACGGGGCAGGTGGTTTCGGATTGATACAGAACCTGGCAATGCAGGCAGTTGATGCATTCGTTCGGGTTGATCTCGCCCGTCGGATGGATGGATTGCACCGGGCATTGGTTGGCGCAGGTCTGACAGGGGTTGCCGCATTCGTGGTAGCGCTTCAGCCAGTCGAACATCCGCAGCCGCGCCGGGATCGCCAGCGCCGCGCCCAGCGGGCAAAGATAGCGGCAATAGAAGCGTTCGACGAACAGCCCTGCCACCAGAAGCGCCACCGCATAGGCCACGAAGGGCCAGGCGCGGATGAATTTCAGGATGATGGCGGTCTTGAACGGCTCGATCTCGGCCAGATGCTCGGCCTGTTCGACGCTCATCAGCGAAACACCGAAAAGGCCAAGGAAAATCATGTATTTGATCGGCCACAGGCGTTCATGCAGGCCCCAGGGCAGCGTCCATTGCGGGATGCGCAGCTTGCGGGCGATCTGGTTGGTCAGCTCTTGCAGCGCGCCGAAGGGGCACAGCCAGCCGCAATAGGCCCCGCGCCCCCAGAACAGCAGCGCCGCCGCCACCGCGAACCACAGGATGAAGGTCAGCGGATCAAGCAGGAACGCCTGCCAGCTGAAACCGCTCATCAGGCTGCCGAACAGTGCCATCAGGTTCACCACCGACAGCTGCGCATTGGCATACCAGCCCAGGAAGACCAGCGTGACCGTCAGATAGGCCATGCGGAAGATGTAGAAGCGGCGTTCGTTGCGGACGGCGACGGACTGGAAGAAGAATACCCCGGTCAGCACCAGCAGCATCGCTGCCAGCCCGGCGATTTCCGGCTTTGACCCCTGCCAGATCCGCTTCCACAGGTCGGATTGCGCCTGCGCCTCGTCGCGGTCGGCCACCTGCGCCACTTCGGGCGGCGGGGCCGGGGGGGCCAGCGCGCGCAGATATTGCGGCGGCAGCTGATAGGCCAGATCGAAGGTCTGGAACACCTTTTCAACCGGGCCGACGGCGCGCTGCACCAGAAGCTGGATGCGGAACGGCCGGGTCGCGTCAAAGCCCGAATCCGCCGGGATGCGGAACAGGTCCATCTCGGTGAAATCCGGCGCGCCTTCGGCCGCGATCGCGTTGATCCGCCGATGGTCGCGGTCATGGAACCGGACGGAAACATCATCCTGGATCAGCACGATCCGGTCAAAGATGCCGCCGCGCACATAGCCCGACCCCTTGAAGCTGTAGAGACCGCGCCCGACGATGGCCAGGGCGTGATCGCCCTCTTTCAGCCAGTCTTTCAGGTTGGCATCGGCGGCTTCGCCCAGGATCGTCTTGCCGATGGCCGGAACCGAAACCAGTGCCGCCTGCATCTCGATGAAAGTGGTGGCCGGCGCTTCGGTCAGGGCGCGTTCGGCGGCGCGCGGATCGGGGTTGGCGGCGAAGGCCGCGTTGACCTGCCCCACATCCAGCGACAGGCGGCGCAGGGTGCCGTCCCCTTCCATCTGCGTCCAGTCGGCGGGGGCGGCTGCGTCGGGGTTGATCTCGAACTGCGGGCCGGTCTGCGCGGCTTCTGGGGCAAGTCCGCCCAGCCCGAGCGCACGCGCCACCTTCAGCCCCGAGCGGATGATGGAATCGTCGATCACCATCACCGTCACCGTCGCGCCCGAGATGATGTCCACCTCATGCTCGGTGCCGCCCGATTTCGCCTCGGCCACCAGATCAAGACCCAGATAGCCTTCGACCAGCGCGCGGATCTTCGCTTCGGGTATGCCGATCAGCACGATGGGTTCGGAATGCTTGACCAGCCGCAGCCCGGCGATCCTTGCGTCCTTATCAACCGCGACAAGCGTGTGGATCGGCTTGCCGGAATAGCCGGTGGTGCCGACGAAATCCGAGGTGACGAAGGCCCAGGCGACGGTTTCGCTGCCCTTCAGGACGGGCGCGACCGCAAGATCGGGCTGCACCGGGCCGAAGGCATCGGCGCCGGGCACCAGATCCGCAGCGGATTGATCGGGAAGCAGTTTCTCCAGCACGGTTTCCGCCCATGCGGGGGCGGCGATCAGCAGGAAACAGGCGAGAACGGGGGCCAGAAGGCGAAGGATCAGATGGCGGGCTTTCATGCGCTGGCAATCCGGGATTGAAGGGATGGAGGCCCGCGCGCGGGCGGGAAACGGTTCGACGGCGGCAGTCGGCGCGGGGCGTCGGGGCGCAGGGCGATGTCCGCTGTGTGAAGCAGGAAGATGGCAGTCAACGGCGCGCTTCGGGCCGGATCCAGCGCAGGCAGCGCACAGAGCGGGCAATCCCGGCAATCCGGCGCGGCAGGGTGTTCGTTGCCGGCCGCATCGACAAGGATCGTGCGAACCGTATGGTCGTGACAAATCTCGATTGCCATCAGCGGCCCGGCAAACGGCATTGCGGCCCTGGCCTGGGCCGCCGCAAAGAGGCTCAGCACCACAAGGAAGGTGGCGGCAAGGCGAAGCCAAAGGGGAAGCAGACTGCGGATCATGAGGATACGCCTACGACGGGTGAAGACAGGCTTCTTTGCGCCCGAACAATGAGGGGACACTTCCGCAAGCCGGTTGCAGGCCCGCAGCACAACGACAAAACCAAACTCTGACCGGATTTTTACTTTTACAGAAACGTGTTACCGGGCCGCGCCCGAACGCCCCGCAGGCGGGGCCGCAGAAAGGATCAGCGTCGGCACCACCAGGCAGATCTTGTGCCGGGCCGGGGTGCCTTTCCCGTCATGCCGCCACCCGTTGCGGCAAGGCGATATCGGCAAGCGTGGATTGGTTCAGATCGTCAAGAAACCGCGCCTCGGCACGCCGCAGCCTTGCCTTGAGACGGCAACACCCTTCGATGCTGCACGCCCCGCCCCCCGGACCAAGGCATTCGACCAATGCCTGCCCCTGTTCAAGCAACCGGATCACATCGCCAAGTCGGATGGCCGAGAGATCGCGGCTCAGCACCGCCCCGCCACCCGCTCCGCGCCGGGTTTCCACAATCCCGCCACGGGCAAGCCGCTGCATGATTTTCGTCAGATGGTTGCGCGACAGATTCATCTCTTCGGCAAGCTCGGCCGTCGAAAAGGCCCGGCTTGGCGCGCTGGCCATCCGCATCAGCATCCGCAATCCGTAGTCGGCAAAAGAGGTGAGACGCATGGGACCACATCGGCAGGATTGAATCGGTATTTACAATATCTATTAAAGACCATAGGACTGATATCAAGTCCAAATTTCTGAAATGCGACGCCATCCGAAAGCATCCGGGCTTCTGCGCCCACAGCCACCGGGCCGCCCGGAACAGGGTGCAGTTCTGTCAATGCGGCATGCAAACGCCAGATTGGCAGCTGTGCCCACAGCGACGGCATGGACAGACAGGACAGAAGATGCCGGTCAGACCGCCCGTTCCCGATACCCCGGCCGCGCGCATCCGCGTGAAACGGATCTACCGCGCCGCCCGCCTGTCCGACGGCAAACGCATTCTGGTGGATCGCCTCTGGCCCCGCGGCGTGACGAAAGACCGCGCGCGACTGTCCGGCTGGTTCAAGGATCTCGCGCCAAGCGATGCCTTGCGGCACTGGTTCCACGCCAACCCCGACCGCTGGCAGGAATTCGGCACGCGTTATCAGGCGGAACTGGCTGCCAGGGACGATCTGGTCCGCGATCTGGCCGGATATGCGCAAGGTGATGTCGTCACGCTGCTTTTTGCCGCAAAGGACGAGACCCACAACAACGCCATCGTCCTGCGGGACCACCTGCGGCGATGGCTGGACCGCGAGGAAGGGAACCATGGCTGAGCCTTCGCTGCATACGCCGCTTTGCGACCTGCTGGGGTGCGAGGTGCCGATCCTGCTGGCCGGAATGGGGGGCGTTTCCCGCTGGGAACTGGCGGCGGCGGTGGCCAATGCAGGCGGCTATGGCATGTTGGGCATGGTGCGCGAACCCCCCGGCCTGATCGCCAGCGAGATCGCCGCCTTGCGGGCCGCAACCGACCGCCCCTTCGCCGTCAACCTGATCCCTGCCGCAACGGACCCGCGGCTTCTGGACGAACAGATCGCCTGCTGTCTCGATCTCGGCGTCTCTGCCTTCACTTTCTTCTGGGACGTGATGCCAGATGTGGTGGCGCGCGTGAAGGCCGCCGGCTCTCTGGTCCTGCATCAGGTCGGCACGGTGGACGCTGCCCGGATGGCCGAAGCGGCCGGGGCAGACGTGATCATCGCCCAGGGGATCGAGGCCGGCGGCCATGTCCACGGCCGCAGCCCTGCCTTCGGACTGGCCGCAGAGATTCTGGCCGGAACGCGCCTGCCGGTGATCGTCTCGGGCGGGATCGCAACGGGGCAAGGGCTTGCCGATGCCCTGGCCATCGGGGCCAGCGGCGTGCAATGTGGAACCGCCTTTCTGGCGACCGAAGACTCCTTCGCCCATCCCTATCACAAGGCCCGCGTGGTCGCGGCGACCGGCGGTGACACCGTGCTGACCGATGTCTTCGTGCTGAACTGGCCCAAGGGCGCGGCGGTGCGGGTGATCGCCAACAGCGTGACCAATGGGCTGGACGGCCGTTATCTGGGCCACGACCCCGCTGCCCTGCCGCGCGAGGCGATTGCCTGGGACGACGACCAGCCGCGCCTGCGCTTCAGCACGGATTCGCCACTGCGCACCACGACCGGAGATCTGGAAGCGATGGCGCTTTATGCCGGTCAGGGTGCGGGCACCATCCGTGAGATCCCGCCCGCCGCCGCGCGTCTGGCCGCGATGGTCGCCGAGGCCCGGCGCATCATGATCGGGGGCACAGCATGAGCGACGCCCCCCGAAGCGGCTTTGCCTCTCCGCCCTGCTATGCGGCCGAGATCGCGCCGGATTATTTCGACCCGCTTGCCGTGGACCCGCAGCAGGCGCTGGACGTGGCGCGCTGGCGCAAGGCCGAACGCCAACGCCTGCGGGCCGAACGGATGGCGCTGACCGTCGCCGACCGCGACGCGATCGGCAAGGCGCTGGCCGGGCATCTGCTCCAGATTCTGAACGACCGTTTCGGCGGCGCGCAGGGTCTGGTCTTTTCGGCCTACTGGCCGATCAAGGGAGAACCCGACCTGCGCCCGCTGATGGCGGATCTGCATGACGCCGGGGTGTCCGTGGCCCTGCCGCTGGTCGAAACCAGGGCCGCGCCCCTGACTTTTCGTCGCTGGACCCCGCAGACACGGATGCAGCGCGGCGACTGGAACATTCCCGTGCCGCCGCCCGAGGCGCCGCGCGTCATCCCGCAGATCGCGCTGGCCCCCCTGGTGGGCTGGACGGAGGATGCCTATCGTCTTGGCTATGGCGGCGGCTATTTCGACCGGACGCTGGCAGCCCTGTCGCCGCACCCGTTCGTGATCGGAATCGGGTTTGAATCGGCCCGGCTGCAGACCATCTTCCCACAGCCCCATGACGTGCCGCTTGACCTCATCGTGACGGAAAACGGGATACGGGGCGGATGCCGCGTCGGATCGGAACCGGCCAGCCTTGCCCCGGATGGCAGCCTTGCAGAAGACCGGACCAACCCGGACGCCCCCTTCCTGCGCTGAGCAAGAGGCGAGATGGATGGTATCTCAGAGGAATCCGGGCAATGCGAACACCCCCATTGAGCATCGCGCGCCTCATACCGCTTCGCCGACATTTCCGGGCTGCATGTCACGACAGGATTTGCCAGGAATCATCCATTTTCCCGACAGGGAATCCTGAATGCCGATCAGGCCTGGGCCGGTTCCCCAGCCACCGTCTGGATATAGGCGGCGGTGATTTCGGCGATGACCGAGATGACCAGACAGGTCGAATCCCGGACCGCCGGGATCAGGCCGACCGGGCGACCAAGAGCCGGGTTGACGTTGACGCCCCGTTCGCACCTCCCGCCGCCGAATGACCTTAGCGCCTTCGGGTGCTTCCGACCTTCCACACAAGGGCCGTGGAAGGTGACTGACCCCGGTTGCAGCGCATAGGGCCGCGTTGCGCCGGGGTCTTTTTCATTTCGTCGCGGTTGGCTGCAAACGGTCGAGCGTTTGGAATATCCATGCTGTGAGCGCCTCGCCCCAACGCCTTGCCCTCTCCATTTCTTCGATTGGGACGGCTTCCACCGCAAGTTCTCGTTCGCCGACACGTTCGAAGACTTGGAATACGATGTAGTTTTCATCGCTGGTTATGCACGACCTGTTGCAAGCGTTTGTCACCAGCGAAGCACAGGACAGGGCAGCGGTGTTCTGTGCAGGCTATGACGCGCTGGCGGAACGCTACTGGCCGACCGATGACGATTACCTGCTGGACCGGGCAGACAGGTAGGGGGAGTGAGTCCCAGACTCACTGGGGGGTGAGTCCCACACTCACCCCCTATGAGTTACACACTCACCCTAAGAGGAAGGATATAACCACCAACAGAAGGAGGATGACATTCGGCGGTCCAAACGCCGGAGGATACCCCCAAGAGAAGATCATCGGTCATCTTGCTGCTAAATGACGACGACCGCGCAGCGGGCTGGCTCTGCTAGATGGGCGCAGCCCCGGCTGCTGGCTCTGCCGGGCGCGCAGCGCGTGGGAGCGCCGCCAGAAGGCCGCAAGGCCCTTCGCCGCTACCATGCTACCCCCGCGCACGGCGGGGCCTTCTACGGGCTTCCAGTGCTGGCGATGAGCACATAGGAAATGACCAGCCATGTGGTCGTCAGTGCCCAGCTAACTATCGGAATAGCGCCCTTCGGTTGCCAAAAGCCGGTCATTGACAAGCCCAGTGTGATTGAGAGGCAACCGAACAGCGAAATTGGGACACAAAGCAGTGCAAGCAAGGTTGCCACTGGCACCTTGACCCATAGAGAGGCCAGTGAACTAGTCCCTAAATTGAACGCGGCGTGACCGACCGCGAGTGACGCGGCGAACAGTGCTACCCCGAGGCCAAACGCTTGAACTCCCTTGAGCATGTATTCTGGATCGTCGTGCTTTGACTTTTCGTCACTAGCGGTATCGCCGCCAGAATCTCTGCCACCCACAGCCGCGCCTCCTAGTCATTCTTCAAACCATGATGCTCGCGGCTTTGGTCAAAATCAACGCGAGGCAAAATCCAAACTGTGTATTATATGTGTATGACTTGGCTGATCATCTGAATTTATCAACAATATCAATGTCTTATGGGTGTGGTATGGCGGACAGTGAGGGATTCGAACCCTCGAGACGGTTCCCCGCCTACACACTTTCCAGGCGTGCGCCTTCGACCACTCGGCCAACTGTCCGTGACCGGGGTCTTAGCCTGTGGCCCGGACAGGTTCAAGGGGGCAGGTCGTGGCCGGTGCCGGTGCGGTTCAATCCACCAGCGAAACCGAGATGCGGCGATTCTGGCGGCCCTTCTTTTCCACCTTGTCGATGGCGACGCGCCCGATTTCGGCGGTGCGGGCGACATGGGTGCCGCCGCAGGGTTGCAGATCGACCTGCCCTGCCCCTTCGCCGATCCTGACCAGCCGCACCCGGCCCTGCCCCACCGGCGGCATGACCGACATGGTCTTGACCAGCCCCGGATTGGCCAGCAACTCGTCATCGGTGATCCAGCTGTCGGTGACTTTCAGGTCGCGGTCGATCAGCCGGTTCAGCGCGTCTTCCACCGCGGCAATATCCTCGGGCGGGTCGGGCATGTCGAAATCCAGCCGCCCGCGTTCGGCCCCGATCTGGCCGCCCGTTACCGGCAGCGGCACCACGACCGACAGAAGATGCAGCGCCGTATGCACCCGCATATGCCGGTGGCGGCGGGTCCAGTCCAGGATCTGCGCCACCCCGGCCCCGACCGGCGGCATCCGGGCAGGCTCTGCCGGAACCAGCGCCACGCCACCACCGTCAACCTTGACCGCCGTGGCGACCGGCAGCCGCCCGCCCTCCCAGTCCAGCCAGCCGGAATCGCCGGGCTGGCCGCCGCCGGTGGCATAGAACACCGAACGATCGACCACGATCCCGCCTTCGGGGGTATGGGCCAGAACGCGTGCGGGGGCGGTCTGCAGATAGGGATCGGCACGGAACAGAAGCTCGGTCATCATCCGCTGTCATCCTTGTCGCGGGGCTGTTGCGGCAGGGGCGGTGCCTCGGACGGCGGGGCGACGGCGGGCACGGCATCGCCCCGCAGGATTGCCAGTGCGCGGGCGATCTCTTCGACATTGCGGATCGAGACATCGCTTTGCGCAAAGGGAATCTCGACCCCCTCTTCGGCAAACCGCTCGATGATCAGATGGTTGATGTCGGTCCTGACCTGCGCACTGAAATTCACGTCACGCAGGATGACCCGGATTTCGAAATTCATCGAATCCGCGCCAAAGCCGGTGAAGGCCACTGTCGGCGGCGGGTTCAGGATGGCCAGGGGCTGCGCTTCGGCAATATCGCGCAGGATGCGTTCCACCTTGCGGGTATCCGTTCCGAAGGCCACGCCGACCGGCACCACCAGCCGCCCGGCCAGTGAAAACCGCGTCCAGTTCTTGACCTGCTGGCTGACGAAATCGGCGTTGGGCACGATGACCATGGTGCGGTCGAAGGTCTGCACCTTGGTCGAGCGGACCGAGATCGACTTGACGATGCCCTGCACGCCGCCGACCTCGACCCAGTCGCCTTCGCTGACCGGGCGTTCGACCAGAAGGATGATGCCCGAGACAAAGTTCTGCACGATGTTCTGCAGGCCGAAACCGATGCCGACCGACAGGGCACCGGCGACGATGGCAAGGCCCGAAAGGTCGATTCCGGTGGCGTTGATCGCCACCAGTGCGGCCAGGAAGATGCCGACATAGCCGACACCGGCGACAAGGGCAGTCTGCCCGCCGCGGTCCATGCTGGTCTTGGGCAGGATGGTGGTGCGCAACGCGCCCTGCAACAGACGCGTCACCATGTAGCCGATGACGAAGATCACCGCGAAGGCCAGGAAATCGGTGGGCGAGATCCGCGTCTCGCCCATCTGGAAGCCTTCGCGGAACCGGGTCCACAGCTCGGTCAGATCGGAAAACCGCGCGCCCCAGATCAGCGCGAACAGGGGCAACGACACCACGGCCAGCGCAAACCCCGCCAGCACCGGAACCAGCCCGTCGCCCGGTCCGGCCTCATCCCCTTCGGCCCGGCGGCCCAGCGTGACGGCCCAGACATCGCCGATCAGCCGTTGCAGGATGAACAGCAGGCAGACCAACCCCAGCGAGATGATCGCCGGAAAGATCATCGCATCGGCGGCGGCGACATAGCCAAGGGCCGCCAGCACTGGGCCGATGATGCCGATCAATCCGATGCCGCGGGCAATCAGGGCCAGAAGCGTCAGCACATAGCTTTGCCCTGCCGCCTCTTGGCGGCCCAGCCTCAGCACCCGGCCCAGCCGCCACAGCACCAGCCCGCCCGCGACAAGGATCGGGAAGGTCATCACCGAAGTCGTCGCCTCGGAATATTCCTGCGGGTCCATCGCCTCTGCCCGCAGCATCTCGGCCGAGACGACAAGGCCCATCATCACCGCAAGAAAGCGGCCCTCGGCCCGCCGTTCGGCCGGCAGGGGCAGGACGGCCCCTTCGCCCTGCTGGCGCGGAAAGGCCCGCATTCCCAGCCAGGCGGCCAGAAAGATCACGAAGCCCAGCACCGGCAGAACATTGTTCAGCCGTGTGCCCACCTCGCCCAGCATCTCGGTCGCCCGCAGCGCCGAGGTCAGCGCCACCACGCCCAGAACCGGCACCACCACCAGCCCCAGCGAGGCCAGCACCCCCAGCACACGCCGCCGCATCTCGCCGCCGCGCTGTTGCAGCCGGTCGGCATAGCCGTCGATCCAGCGCCGGGCATAGATCGTCAGCCCGGCCCAGACCGCCAGCAACAGGAAGATCAGCGGCAGGTTGTCGACCAGACGGTCGCGCGCATCCGGGTCGTCCCAGGCATCGCTGCCCTCATACCACAGCCGCATCACGGTGTCAGAAAGCCCCACCAGCGCCTCGGGCCAGTTCGCAGGATTGACCGGCGACGGCCAGAGCCGAAGCAAGGCATCGGCCTGACGTTCACGCAGGATGCGGTCGATCTCGCGGATCAGGCCATCGGCCCGGCGATAGGCTTCGTCGGCCGCGATGCCCGGTGCCTGCAACTTGACCAGCCGGTCGGCCAGTTCCTTACGGCGCGCGCTGATCTCCTCGGCTTCGGTCTCGCCTTCGGCCGGGGCCGGGCCAAGGGCGGCGATCTGTTCCTTGACCGTGCCGATCCGGGCCGAATTGGCGCTTTGCGCCGTCGACAGCGCCGCCCGCCATTCCGCCATCTGGCCGCGCAACTCTTCCAGCCGGGACTCGGACGGATCGCTGTTTTCCAGCTCGTCCTCGGCCTTTGCGGCGGTCCTTTCCCAATCCTCGTAGTTCACAGCCTCTTCAGCCGGAACGTCCTGCGCCAGAACCGGGCCCGTCAGGGGCCCGGCCACCAGCATCAGCAGGGACAGGATCAGGAAAAGGCCGCGCAAGGCCCGCATCGGTTCTATGCGTCCTCGAAGACCGACGGGATCGCCCGCGCCGGACGCGCCAGCCATTCAGGCACCGGCAACCCCTTTTCACGCAGGAAGGCCGGGTTGTAGATCTTGGATTGATAGCGGCTGCCGTAATCGCACAGAACCGTGACGATGGTGTGCCCCGGCCCCATCTCGCGTGCCATGCGGATGGCCCCCGCGATGTTGACCGCGGTCGATCCGCCCATGCACAGCCCTTCCTCCATCGCCAGATCGAAGATCAGCGGCAGTGCCTCGGCATCGGGGATGCGCCAGCTGAAATCAGGGGTGACGCCTTCCAGATTGGCCGTGATCCGCCCCTGCCCGATGCCTTCGGTGATCGACGAACCGGGCGCATCCAGCTTGCCGGTGGTGTAGTAGGAATACAAGGCCGCCCCTTCGGGATCGGCCAGCCCGATCTTGACGCCCTTCGGCTGCAAGGCCATCGCCACGCCGGCCAGGGTGCCGCCCGAGCCGACGGCACTGACGAAGCCATCCACCTTGCCGCCGGTCTGCTCCCAGATCTCCGGTCCCGTCGTCTCGATATGGGCCTGCCGGTTGGCGACGTTGTCGAACTGGTTGGCCCAGATCGCGCCATTGGGTTCGCTCCGCGCCAGTGCCTCGGCCAGACGCCCCGAATAGCGGATATAGTTGTTGGGATTCCTGTAGGGCGCGGCAGGCACCTGCACCAGTTCGGCCCCCGCCAACCGGATCATGTCCTTCTTTTCCTGGCTCTGCGTCTCGGGGATGACGATGACGGTCTTGAAGCCCATGCTGGCCCCCACCAGCGCAAGCCCGATCCCGGTATTGCCCGCCGTGCCCTCGACGATGGTGCCGCCCGGCTTCAGCGCCCCGCGCTTCACCGCATCGTTGATGATGTAAAGCGCGGCCCGATCCTTGACCGACTGGCCGGGGTTCAGGAATTCGCATTTGCCAAGGATGGTGCAGCCCGTCATCTCGGAGGCGCGGCGCAGCTTCAGAAGCGGCGTGTTGCCGATGGCATGGGCCAGATCGCTGTGGATGGTCATGGGCAGGCTCCTTGGCGGTTCCCCTTCAGTCTTAGGCCCTGCCGCGCCAGACCTCAAGCGGCGCGGATGGGATCGGCGGCCCCGGCATCAGAGCGGTTTCCGCCTGCACCCCCACCCGGCGGGACGGTCGGAATGCAAAGGGGCCGTTCTTGCGAACAGCCCCGGCCCCGGCCCTGCAAATGCCGGATTTCAGTCCTTCTTCGCCACCAGAAGCCCGTCGGCCTTCAGCCCGGCATAGCATTCGTCCAGCGATTTTTTCGCCCGCTCGACCAGCTGGTCGATCTCGGACGGCGTGATCACCAGCGGCGGCGCGATGATCATCCGCTCTCCCACCGCGCGCATGATCAGGTTGTTGGCAAAGCAGCGTTCGCGGGCGCGATAACCGACGTCGCCCTCTTCGCCAGCGAATTTCGCCCGCGCCGCCTTGTCCGGCGTCAGGATCAGCGACCCCATCAGCCCGACCAGTTTCGTCTCGCCGACCAGCGGATGATCGGCCAGCGCGTGCCAGCGTTCGGCCAGATAGGGATGGGCCACGTCGCGCACATGCTCGACAATCCCTTCTTCCTGAATGATGCGCAGGTTCTCCAGCGCCACGGCGCAGGCGACCGGATGGCCGCTGTAGGTGTAGCCGTGGAAGAATTCGCCGCCCTCGGCCACCACGCGCGCCACGTCATCACTGACGATGCTGCCCCCGATCGGCGCATAGCCCGAGGACAGACCCTTGGCGATGGTCATGATGTCGGGCGTGATGTCAAAGGTCTGGCTGCCGAACCAGTTGCCGGTGCGGCCGAATCCGGTGATCACCTCGTCGGCGATAAGAAGGATGCCGTGCTTGCGGCAGATGCGCTGGATTTCCGGCCAATAGGTTTTCGGCGGCACGATCACCCCGCCCGCGCCCTGGATCGGTTCGCCGATGAAGGCGGCAACCTTGTCGGCACCCAGTTCCTCGATCTTCGCCTCCAGTTCGCGCGCGCGCAGAAGGCCGAACTCGTCCTCGGTCATGCTGCCGCCCTCGGCCCACCAATAGGGCTGGCCGATATGCTCGATCCCGTCGATCTTGCCGCCATGCGAATGGATGGGCTTCATCCCGCCCAGACTGCCGCCGCCCAGGGTAGATCCGTGATAGCCGTTCCAGCGCCCGATGATGATGCGCTTTTCCGGCTGGCCCTTGACCTGCCAGTAGCGGCGCACCAGCCGGATGTTGGTGTCATTGGCCTCGGACCCCGACCCTGCGAAGAACACATGGTTCAGATCGCCCGGCGCCAGTTCGGCCAGCTTGGCCGCCAGCGCGATCGCGGGCACATGGGTGGTCTGGAAGAAGGTGTTGTAATAGGACAGCTCCTCCATCTGCTTGGCCGCCGCCTGCGCCAGCTCCTTGCGGCCATAGCCGATGTTGACACACCACAGCCCCGCCATGCCGTCGATGATCCGGTGGCCCTCGCTGTCGGTCAGCCAGACCCCCTCGCCGCGGGTGATGACGCGGGCCCCCTTGGCAGCCAGTCCGTTGGCATCGGTGAAGGGGTGGATGTGATGCGCGGCATCCAGCTTCTGCAGCTCGGCCGTGGGCAGGTGGTTGGTGATCATGTTCATCGAAACATCCTCGCAGAATCGGCAGGGCGGTTCCCCGCTTCCATGCAGGATATGATCATATCAGGGGGGCTTCAAGAAATTTGATCAAATTATTCGGCATCAGACCCATGCCCGGCCTTGGGGGCGCTTCGCCCCCCAACCGCCCCCGAGGATATTTGAAGAAGGGAAAGCCTGAACCGCGCCCACCCTTTCCCTTCTGGAAATATCCCCGCCGGAGGTGCGAGCGGACTGCGCCACCGGTTCGAGCAGACAGCGAGCGGCCCGAGCCGGTTGCGCGGAACGCGCAGAGGCGAGAAACGACCTTGCGGCCGCAAGGCCGCTCAATGTCCTTCGGTCAGCGCCTGACGGACGTGATCGACACCCTGCTGGATATCGCGGGCCATCGCCTGCGCCACCTTGCCCGCCTCCCCGTCCCGCAGGGCAGCAATCGCCTCGGAATGGCGGTCGGGCATCGCGGCGCGGCCATAGCGACCGATCACCGCCCGCAGCGAGGGCCCCGCCCGCAGCCAGAGCGAGCGCACCATATCGACCAGCACCGGCGCATCCGATGCCTCGTAAAGCGCAAAGTGGAAGGCGTGGTTCGCCGCAAGATAGGCCGGGATGTCGCCTGCCCCGATGGCACGGTTCACCTCGTCATCGGCCGCCTCCAGCCGCCGGATCAGCGCCGGGGTGCAGCGTGCCGCGGCCAGACCGCTGAGATGCGGCTCCAGCGCCAGACGCGCGAAGGCCACCTGGTCCAGCATCGCCAGCGTCATCGGCGGCACCGCGACCCGGCGGTTGCCCTGCGGTGACAGCGCGCCTTCGGCCGTCAGCCGCCGGATCGCCTCGCGCACCGGGGTCATCCCGGCCCCGAGATCGTGGATCAGGCCCTGGATCGTCACCGGCTGACCCGGCGTCAGATGGCCATAAAGGATCATGTCGCGCAGGCGGACATAGGTCACTTCATGCGACGGCACCTTGCGGTCCCGCCCGTCTTCGTCCGCTGCTGCCTTGCCCGTGTCCGCCGTCTTGGCCCTGTCCGCCTTCATCGCCGCTCCGCCCCTTGCCGGGGCCAGTCTTGCGCCATGGCGCGGCACAATCAAGATGTGATCAAATGCCGGGCAAGATGTGATCAAATGCCGGGCCGGGGACCGGACAGGAACGCCGTCTTCAGCCGGTCGCGGTGCCGCAACAGCCATTGGACGGTCAGGATCAGCGGTGCATTGCCCAGTTCTCCCGCATCCATCCGCGCCACCAGATCGTCGAACCCGACCAGATGGCCGCGGATATCCTCGGCTTCCTCGGCCAGACCAAAAACCCCCGCAGCCTCATCCGGCAGGTCGCAGGGTGCAACATAGGAATAGAGATATTCCGAAAAGGCCGAGGTGGTCGGGTAATATTCGGCGCATTTCTCCAGCGGGCCAATCACGATCCCGGCCTCTTCCAGCGCCTCGCGCCGGGCGGCCTCTTCCGGGGTCTCGCCCGCGTCGATCCGGCCCGCCACCGGCTCCAGCTGCCAGGGATTCGCCTCGCCGCGCGCCATCGGGCCGGTGCGGACCTGTTCCACCACCAGTACCCGGTCGCGCACCGGGTCCCAGGGCAGCACTGTCACCGCATCGGCCCCGATGAAGACCTCGCGCGTCACTTCGGGGCTGAGACTGCCGTCAAAGCGGCGGAAGCGCAGGCCGAATTCCTCGACCGAGAAAAAGCCCGCGAACGGCACCCGCAGACGGCTGCGCCGGACATCCCCCGGCCCGGCGGCCCGACGCAATCCCTGCGGTGCCGCCTCTGCCTGCGCCCGCAAGGCCGAGGCCGCGCGTACCAGCATGGAATTGCGTCTGGCCAGCAGCCGCTCGGCCGACACCTGCCCCCGCAGCGCCAGGATATCGACGGCCAACTGCCGCTCCAGCGCCGGATCCGGGGCCGACAATCCCCCTGTCGCCGCCTGCCAGAAGGCCAGGCGCGCCGCCGCATCCGCTTCGGAGCCGTCGCCCCGGATCAGGGTCATCAGATCGGACGACATGCCTAGCGCCAGCGCCGTGATGCCCATTCGGTCAAGAGACCGGCCCCGGCCCCGCCGATCACCAGAACGCCCAGCACGCCGGGTGTCAGCATCTTGCGGCCATGTTCCAGCATGAATGCGAACACGCCCAGCACGGCCTCCATCGGGCCGTCATAGGCCATCTTTTCGGTCTGCTTGAACATCAGCCAGGTCGAAAAGATCAAAAGCGCGAAGAACACCAGCGTGATCGACGTCCGCAGACCCGAGCCGATGGCATCGGAATAGCCCTTTCCGACCAGCGACCCCATGGTTCCCCAGCCGACGACCAGCCCGATCAGCGCCGCGATCTCGCGGAACCGCCCGATTGCCGCGCCTTCGCCCAGGGCGGGCACATGGGCATTGGCCGCCAGCCAGCCGATCAGGGCGAAAAGGACGGCGGCGACGAGTTTGGCAGTTGTCGGCATGCTTTATCTGTCCGGGCTTTGCCCCAGGGCGGGGCGGCTGAAGGTGATCTGCGTCACATCGCAGTTACCGCCGCGAAAGCTGCCCGCGCAAGAGGTCAGGTAGAAATCCCACATCCGGCGAAAGCGGTCGTCGAAGCCAAGGTGACGTATTTCGTCCCAGCGGGCGGTAAAGGTTTCACGCCAGCGGCGCAGGGTCTGGCTGTAGCTTTCGGCGAAGGTGATCGCATCGGCAAAGGACAGACCGGCGCGGCGGCCTTCATCCTTCAGGCGGCTTTGGGTGGGCAGCATACCGCCCGGAAAGATGTATTTCTGGATGAAATCCACGTTGCGCCGATAGCTGTCCCAGCGCGACTCGGCGATTGTGATGACCTGAAGCACCGCACGGCGGCCGGGTGCCAGCCGGTCGTGCAGGGTGGCGAAATAGGTTGGCCAGTATTTCTCGCCCACCGCCTCGAACATCTCGATGCTGGCGATGCCGTCATAGCGGCCACGCTCGTCGCGGTAATCCTGCAACCGGATGTCCACCCGGTCGGCCAGCCCGGCGCGGGCCATGCGGGCCACTGCGAAGTCATGCTGGGCACGGCTGATCGTCAGCCCCGTCACCTTCAGCCCGCGCTGGCCGGCCGCATATTCGGCAAACCCGCCCCAGCCGCAGCCGATCTCCAGCACATGATCGCCGGGCGCAACGCCCATCCGGTCCACCATGCTGGCATATTTGCGCGCCTGAGCGGCTTCAAGGCTGTCCTGCGGCCCGTCGAAGATGGCCGAGGAATAGGTCATGCTGTCGTCCAGCCACAGCCGGTAGAATTCATTGCCCAGATCGTAATGCGCGGCGATGTTGCGGCGGGCCTGCCGACGCGAATTGCCCTGCAACCAGAACCGCACCCGCTCCCACAGCTGGATCAGCGCCTGTCCGGGATAACCGTCGCCCACCTGCAGATTGGCCGGACGCAGCACCAGATCCAGAAGCGCCTGCAAATCCGGCGTCTCCCACCAGCCATCCAGATAGGCATCGCAGAACCCCAGCTCGCCCTCGCGCACCATGCGGGCGAAAAGTTCGGGATTCTTCACCACGATTTCCACCGCCTCGCCGGGGGCACTGCCCTCGCAGCGGAACCGCCGGCCGTCCGGCAGCACGAAATCCAGCCGCCCCTCGGCCAGCTTCGACGCCACCTCGAACACCGCCGCGAAATAGCGCGGCAGATCGGCCTGGCCCCGAACAGTCGTCACAACGCCCATGATCTCACCCGTGGAAATCGGCCTGCGGCACACAGCTTCCACGAAACCGGCGATCCGCTCAAGCGTTTCGCGCGATGCCGTTAACCCTCACGCCGCTGCCAGGCGGCCAGGGCGCGCCTGCGCCCTTCGTCCAACGCCATCATGGGTGCCGGGTAAGGGGCCGCAGGGTCCAGCCCCCAGTCGCGCGGCACGGCATCGAAGAAAGACCGCGCCTCGGCCCCCGGACGGGGCGACAGCTCGGCCAGCCAGCGGCGGCGATAAAGGCCGTCAGGGTCGAACCTTGCTGCCTGACCGGCGGGGTTGAAGATGCGGAACCAGGGGGCCGCATCCGGCCCGCAGCCCGCAACCCATTGCCAGCCCATCGCATTCGCGGCCGGGTCCCAGTCGGTCAGGCAATCGGCGAACCAGTCCAGCCCGATGCGCCAATGCGTCAGAAGATGCTTGGTCAGATAGCTGGCCACCACCATCCGCACCCGGTTGTGCATCCGCCCGGTGACATACATCTCGCGCATCCCGGCATCGACCAGCGGCTCTCCGGTCATGCCGCGCCGCCAGCGCTCGGCCTCCGGGCTGTCGCCGCGCCAGGGGAAATCCTGCCAGCCATCGCGCCAGCTGTCCCGCGCCATGGCGGGGAAATGGTGCAACAGATGATACGAGAATTCGCGCCAGCCCATCTCCTTCAGAAAGGTCTCGGCCCCCGCCGCGCCCGCGTCGCGTGCCCGCATCCCGGCCTGCCAGATCTGGCGCGGCCCGATCTCGCCATAGGCCAGATTCTCCGACAGGCCCGAGGTCACGGCCCGCGCCGGAACATCCCGGCCCCCGGCATAATCCGAAACCGGCCCGCCCATGAAATCCGCCAGGCGCCGCCCGGCGGCGGCCTCTCCAACGGTCTGATGCGGCAGCACGACCGATGCGCCGCGCCGCATGGCCGCCCCCATACGCCATGCCTCCGGCCGGTCCGAAGGCGGCAGCCCCCCGATGCCGCGCAAACGGACGGGCGCGGCAACCGGCTCTGCCACATCCCGCCGCCGGATCGTGGTCCAGAACGGGGTGAACACCCGATAGGGCCCGCCCTGCCCGGTCTGAACCTGCCATGGTTCATGCAAAAGATGCCCGGCAAAGCTGCGCGCCTCGATCCCCGCCGCCTTCAGCGCCGCCTTGACCCCGGTGTCCCGCGCCACCGAGGCCGGATCGTAAAGCCGCGACCACCAGACCCCGCCCGCCGCCGTCTCGGCCACCAGCCCCTGCAACACCGCCAGCGCCGGGCCACGCCGGAACACCATGGCCGCCCCCAGCCGCGCCAGTTCGGTCGAAAAGGCCCGGACAGCCAGATCCAGCCGCCAGCGCGCCGCCGCGCCGATCGCTTCGGTTTCCGGGTCCAGGATGAAGACCGGCAACAGGGGGCGTCCCGTCGCCGCCGCCGCCGCAAGCATCGGCTGATCCGCCAGCCGCAGATCGCGGCGGAACCACAGGATCAGCGGGGCCATCATCATGCCAGTTCCATCCTTCCCGCCCCGGCGGGATCGCCCGGCATCAGCCTGCGCCTCCGGCGGGGATATTTGAAGAAGGGAAAGACCTGATACGCAAGCCCTTTCCCTTCTTCAAATATCCCCAGGGATTCGGGGGCGGGACGCCCCCGCTGCAACGCGGGCCAGGGGCGCAGAGGCCCCATAGCCAGAACAATGCGGCGGCAGCCGCGCAATCCGGCAGCCTACAGCACCCGCTCCAGCGCCGCGATCAGGCGCGATACCTCGTCCGCGCTGGTGTAATGCGCCGCCGACATCCGCAGCACGCCCTTGTCGCGGTCGATCCCCAGCGCCGCCAGCGGCCGCACGGCATAGAAATCGCCGCCCCAGCAGGCGATGCCGTTGCGGCCCAGTTCCTCAGACACCGGGACCGCAGGGCGGTCCAGCTCCACCGCCACGGTGGGCGCGCGGCGGCTGGCATCGCGGGGGCCCAGCAGGCGCAGGTCGTTGCGGGCGGACAGGAACGCCAGCAGCGGCTGGATCACCGCCACCTCTTGCGCGCGCATCAGGTCATGAACGCCGCGGTTGCGAGCCGCGGCATCGCCCGCCACGCCATGATGCGCGGCCAGCGCATCGACGTAATCCGCCATGCCGGCACAGGCCGCGATCTGGGCATGATCCGGCCCGGCCGGGGTATGGCGCTTGTACAGCACGCCATGGTTGAAGAAATGCGCCTGGCCGGGCAATTCCATGCCGAAGGCCTCGCGCAGCACCATGATGCCCTGATGCGGGCCAAAGGTCTTGTAGGCCGAGAAGAGATAGCAGTCGCAGCCCAGCGCAGGCACATCGGGAAAGCCATGCGGCGCATAGCTGACCCCGTCCACCACCGTCCGCGCCCCCGCCGCCCGCGCCAGGGCGGCAATCGCCGCCACATCGTTCACCTCGGCAATGACGTTGGAGCAATGCGGAAAGCAGACCAGCCGGACCCGGCCATCCGCCAGCAGCGCCGCCAGCGCCGCAGGGTCCAGCGCGCCGGTGGCCGGGTCCAGCTTCCATTCCCGCACCTCGATCCCGTCTTCGGCCAGACGCCGCCAGACGCCGGAATTCGCCTCGTGATCCTGATCCGTCACCACGACCGCGCCATCGGTGCCTGCCAGCCAGCGCCGCACGCCTTGGGCCAGCACATAGGTGTTGGCCGATGTCGATGGCCCGAACGACACTTCTTCCCGCGCCACCCCCATCATCGCCGCCAGCCGGGTCCGGGCTTCGTCCATCTCGGTCCCGCCCGCCTGCGCGCCCGGATAGGGGCCATAGGGCTGCACCTTGCGGTCACGGTAGAACCGGGTCAGCCGGTCCACCACCTGAGCGCAAGGGTAGCTGCCCCCGGCGTTTTCAAAGAAGGCATGCGACGACAGCACCGGCGAGGCAAAGGCCGGGAATTGCGAACGGACGAAATTCAGGTCCAGCGCCATGGGGCGGCTCCATCTTGGGGCCGCGGCCGGATCCCCGCGCGCGAGGCGGGAATTCCCGGTCCGCGGCAGGTCTTCCAGCCAGACCCGCGGATGTGTCCCCGCAGGCCAGAGCCGGGGCGTCCCGGCATCGGCAACAGGCATAGCGCCCGCCCCGGCGTCAGGCAATCCCCTGAACGCAGGACGCCCGGAGTTTCCTCCGGGCGCCATGTCAGAACAGCCGCAAGGCGGGGATCAGAAGCCCGACTTGATCAGCTCGAACTCTTCCACCAACTTGTCACGCAGCGCCGGTTCCATCGGGGTCTGCAGGAACAGTGTGCTGTCGATCTTGTCGACGAAGGCCGCCTTCAGATCGTCTTCCGGGATGGTGGCCATCGCCGCCGGGTTGGTGTTGGCATAGCCTATCGCCTCAAGGATCGGCGCGGCAGAGGACGGGGCATACATCGAATTCACCCAGTCATAGACCTTGTCTTCGTTGCCCGGCCCGTCCTTCATGTTGACAAAGCCGCAGAAGAAGGTGGTCGAGCCTTCCTTGGGCGCGCGGTTGAAGCCGACCGGGAAGTTGTCAGCCTGCAGGATCGCCACCGGGTCATTCCACGACCAGGCCACCAGAATCTCGCCCGAGGCCATCGCCTGCGACAGTTCCGACGGATCGGACCACCAGGACCGCACGTTCGGCGCGACTTCGCGCAGCCAGGTGGCGGCGGCTTCGATCTGCTCGTCGGTCACGCTTTCCCACGAGGTCACGCCGGTGGCCAGGAAGGCCAGCGCCCAGACATCGTCGGAATTGTCCGAGATCGAAATCCGCCCGGCATATTTCGGGTCCTTGAACACCTCAAGCGACTGGACGTCCTCTTCAGGCACTTCGGTCTTGTTGTAGGCGATGGCGGTATAGGCAAAGTCGAACGGCAGGAACCAGACGCCCTGATCGTCCTTGATGTGATGCGACGCGAAAAGCGCCGGGTCGATATTGGCAAAGGCCTCGACCTTGGTGGTGTCCCAGGGTTCGATCAGCCCGGCTTCACGATAGCGCGGCACAGCGCCGGGGCACGGGTGGACCGCATCGGCCTTGAAGCCCGAGGATACCTTCTGGAACGCCTCATCGTCATCGGCATAGAAGGAATAGGTCGGCTTCTGGCCATGCTTTTCCACATAGGGCGCCAGCGCGCCGTCGATTTCCCAGCCGGCCCAGTCGAAGATGGTCAGCTCGGGATCGGCGGCATGGGCGGCGGTGGTCAGCGCAAGACCGGCAGCGGTTCCTGCAAGAAGAGTGGCGAAACGGGTCATTCTGGCTCCTTCGTCATCGGGCGGGACCTTCCCCTGGCGCACCGCCTTTTCATCTGGATCGAAGCTAAGCGAGGTTCGGGGACTCTCACAAGCCTGAACTGACGTTGCGCCTGCGCGGAAATCCACCAAGCGGAAATATCGCGCAACCTGCAAAAGCGGCTGCAAATGCCTGTTACTCGGGCGTGAAGCAGGGCAGTCTGGCAGCCGATTACCGGATTCGGGGCGACTGGGAGACACATATGTTCCGCGCGATTCTGATGGAAAAGGGCGAAGACGGGGCTGCCTTGGCACGGCTGGCCGAACTGGAGGACGCCGCCCTGCCCGAAGGCGACGTGACGGTTGCCGTCGATTATTCGACGCTGAACTACAAGGATGGGCTGTGCCTGTCGGCCAGCGGCGGCGGACTGGTGCGGAATTATCCGCATGTGCCCGGCATCGACTTTGCCGGCCGGGTCGAGACGTCGGCCGATCCGCGCTATCGCCCCGGCGATGCCGTGGTGCTGACCGGCTGGCGGGTGGGCGAGGCGCATTGGGGCGGTTTCGCCGAAAAGGCCCGCGTCCGGGCTGACTGGCTGGTGCCGCTGCCTGCGGGTCTGACCACGCGGCAGGCGATGGCGCTGGGAACAGCCGGGTTCACCGCCATGCTGGCCGTGATGGATCTTGAAGCGCATGGCCTGACGCCCGAAGCGGGCGAAGTGCTGGTGACGGGGGCCGCAGGCGGTGTCGGCTCGGTCGCGGTCGCGCTCTTGGCGACGGCGGGCTACAAGGTGGCCGCCGTGACGGGCAGGCCCGAGACGGCGAACTATCTGACAGGTCTTGGCGCAGCCCGCATCGTTCCACGCGAAGATCTGGCCGAGGTGGTGAAGCGGCCGATGGAATCGGAAACCTGGGCGGGCTGCATCGACGCCGTCGGTGGCGCGATGCTGGCGCGCGTGCTGGGCCAGATGCAATCCGAAGCCGCGGTGGCCGCCGTCGGCAATGCGGGCGGCTTGCAGGTGCCCGCCAACATCATCCCCTTCCTGTTGCGGGGGGTAAAGCTCTTGGGCGTGAACTCCGTCACCGTCCCCTACGCCCGGCGGGTAACGGCCTGGGACCGGCTGGCACGCGAGATGCCGCTGGACAAGCTGGATGCCATGATCCGCCCGGCCCGGCTGGAAGACGTGCCCGCGCTGGGGGCGGCGATCCTGAAGGGCCAGGTGCAGGGCCGTGTGGTGGTCGAGATGGGCGCTGCATAGGGGCCCTTGCCTGTCAGTCCGCTATGCGGACGAAGCGGACGGTCAGGGCAACGAGAGGCCAGCGCCCGGCCGAGGGTGGGCGCATCCAGCGGCACGGGTGCAGTGCTTTATGGTGCGGCCCCTCCTGCGGGTTGGACGGAAGACTGACGGCGCAGAAGTGCCCGCCCATAGGGGCGGTCGGGCGCTGGCCGGGGCGGCTGACGCGGCTGTTAACCCGGCCGGATTGTCATTCAAACCGCAGCTAAGGGCTCGGAAGCGGTAACAAGATCCAAGAGACCTGGCCCGAACCGATCCCGATGGAAACCTCTCTCATCGACAGAAGGGGCATCCAGCCCCCTTCGTCCCGCCCGCGCTTTCGGCTTGTGAGCGGGGATACATCCCTACGGCAACTTCAACAGATTGATTTAATTCAACTTCCCGTTTCCACCCACGGCAAGCGCCTCCCTTGCACACGCCGCGCCGCCCCCCTATATTCAACCCTGTCCGGGGCAACCCGGACTATGGCGATAAACGCACCTGTAATAGACGGCTCGGACCCGGGGGCGGTACCCGGCGGCTCCACCAAATCCTCCCGTTCATTGCGGGCGTGTGGGGCCGAAACAGGATCGACGGACGTTCAAAGAGGCCAGCTTTCGCTCGGTGAGGTACCACCGTTATCGGTCCAAGATCACAGTTGCCAATGACAACCGTGCTCCGGTGGCGCTGGCTGCGTAAGCGGCTCGCAATACCAAATCTAAGCCCCTGCGCTTAGCCGCGTAGGGCGGGGTTCGCAGGCACCTGGCAACAGAAGCCTGCACTCTTCCTTCTCTACATCAAGCATCTGTTTTCCTTTCCCTTTCTGTTTACAGTTTTTCACTGTTTTACAGTCTTGGCCTGCTTACGTTCTTGCAGGTCGCGCAGCACCGCCTGTCCACCAGCCTTGCGGTTGGTGTGGCGGCTGTAGTGTTCGACGGTCTCGACGGACATTCCCACCATGTCGGAAATCTGTAGCGCGGTGACGCCGTTCTGCCGCAGGTGGATCACCGCATTTGCCCGCAGGCCGTGCCAGACAGCGCCATCAAGGGTCGGGTGATCTTCCCGCAGCTTGTCGAATACCTTCCAGAGCTGGTTGGTCGAAAAGGGCTTGCCCGCTCCCTTGCCGGTCTCCTGCAACAGGAATGGACCGGGGCGCTTCTCCCAACTTGCCATTTCGGCTTCCAGCTCGGGGTAAATCGGGCACCACGGCCGAACGCCAGTCTTTTTCTGTGGCAGGCTCAACCCGCCCTCGTCCAGATCGGTCCAGCCTAAGCGAACAATGTCGCTGACCCGCTGCCCGGTGTAGCGGGCAAGAACATAGGCGCGGCGCAGCATCCCGGTCAGGTTCTGGTCGGCATAGCGCAGTTGTTCAGGCGTCCAAGGCTTGTGCCCCTCTCCGGCGCTGAATTTCGCAACCCCCTGTGAGGGATCACGGGACAATAGCTCACGCGGCCCCATCGCCCACCGGCACATCGAGCGGAGCGCGTCCAGCACGTTGTTCGCCCTGCCCGGCTTGTCTGCACCGATCTTGTCCATGAGAGCTTGGACATGCGACGGGCGCAGATGCTCGGCTGGCAGGTTGCCCCAAGCCTCGCGCACCACCCGCAGATGCCGCCTGTAATGCTCCTGCGTGCTGATCGCCAGCTTTCGGGGCAAAGACGGCCACCCGGCGACATAGGCGTCAATCAGTGCGTTGATGGTATCGGTCGGGATCGGGCCGACAACGCCTTGCGCCTGCCGAACGGCCACCTTTACCGCCGGTCCCGGCAAGATCACGGCAGGGATCGACTTCGCCTATTCCGACTATCGCGTCGACAACTACGGCGACAATCCGGCCAGCTTCAAACCGGTCTGGACCTTCTCGACCATGCAGGTGGGGGCCTTCGTGCAGGGCCGGTTCGAGTTCGACAACGGCATCGACCTGTCCACCGGCATCCGCTATGACCACCACCGCCTGAACGGCTTTGATGGTTCGCGGTTCACCGGATCGGGCCCCAGCGTGAACGGCACGATTTCTTACGAATTCGCCGACGGGTTCGAAGTCTTTGCCGAGGCATCAGAAACCTGGCTTGGCTATGATGTGGGCGAATACGGCCTGTTGCATGCACGGGTGCCGACATTCCACATCGACCCGGATTACCAGCCCGCCACGGCCAGCAACATCAAGCTGGGCCTGAACGGCGGCGGCGAGAACTGGTCCGGCGGCATCACCTTCTTTGACACCAGTCTGAAGGGCGTCGCCTCATACGACACCTCTGCCGCCGTCAATGCCATCGTCAATTCGGGCGAGATGCGCAGCAAGGGCTTTACCCTGAACGGCCATTACACATGGGACACCGGCCGTGTCGGTCTCAGCTATACCAAGGCCGATGTCACCCGAGACGGCACCATCGCGCTGGCTGACGGTGGCGGCGTGATGCCGATCGGCGATACCGCGTCGATCTATGTCGATCAGGAGCTGCCTGCCTGGAACATGAAGATCGGTGCGACAGTCGAATGGGCGGGCACGCTGTCCGATCCGGTGCTGACGGCGGCGAATTTCAGCGATCACGACTCCTACACGGTCGTGAACACCTATGCCGAATGGACACCCCCCGCGGCCGAGAACCTGACCGTTCGGCTGGCCGTCGACAACCTGCTGGACGAAACCTACTACGAACGCTCCAGCTACATCGAACGCAATCTGGGTGCGCGATACGTCTATCCGCTTTACGCCCCCGGCCGCACCGTCAGCCTGGGCGTGAACGTGAAATTCTGAACAGGCCGCTTGCCGCAGAACGCAAAGGGGGCCTGCGGGCCCCCTTTTTCATCGGGCTGCGGGGCTGCGACGGGCGGGCCGCACTTTCGCGGCCGCCACCCCTTTCCTTGCCCCGCGAATCCCCTATGCTGGCCGCAACTGCGAAAGGGTGGCGAATGACGCGCAGCATCGACTATGGCAACCTGATGCACCGGGCGATGCGCGGGCTGATCCAGAGCGTGCTGGAGGATGTTGCGAAGAACGGCCTGCCGGGTGCGCACCATTTCTTCATTACCTTCGACACCAATCACCCCGGCGTTGCCATCGCCGACTGGCTGCATTCGCGCTATCCCGGCGACATGACCGTGGTGATCCAGCACTGGTTCGAAAACCTGGTGGTGACGGATCAGGGATTTTCGGTGACGCTGAACTTCGGCAATCAGCCCGAGCCGCTGGTGATCCCCTTCGATGCCGTGCGCACCTTTGTCGATCCCTCGGTCGAATTCGGCCTGCGCTTCGAGACCCACGAAGACGAGGATGACGAAGAGGACGAGGATGAGGATGACGGCGATGACGATCCGCCTCCGCATGATGCCGAGATCGTCCGCCTTGACCGCTTCCGCAAGCAATAACCAATGACCAGCGACCTTGCGCTTTTCCGCCGCCGGTTGTTGAAAAACCCCCGGCAGGTGTCGGCCATCGCACCGTCGTCGCGCACGCTGGCGCGGGCGATGACGCTGGGCCTTGGCCCGCAATCGGGCCAGGTCGTCGAATTCGGCCCCGGCACCGGGCGGTTCACCGAGGCGATCCTTGCCCGTGGCGTGCCGCCCGAAAACCTGACCCTGTTCGAACTGGACGATGAATTCGTCGCCTATCTGCGGCAGAAATTCCCCGGCGTGACAGTGCATCAGGCCCCCGCGCAAGAGGCCGCGCAACGGGTCAGCGGCAAGGCCGCGGTGGTGATCTCGGGCCTGCCGCTGCTGTCGATGCCCGAAACGGTGCGCGAAGGCATCGTCGGAGCCGCCTTTCAGATCATGGCACCGCGCGGCAGCTATGTGCAGTTCACCTACGGTCCGCGCCCGCCCCTGCCGCCCGAGCAGATCGCGGCCCTGGGGTTGAAGGTGAACAAGGGCTTCAAGGTCTGGGCGAATCTTCCGCCCGCAACGGTCTATCGCTTTCGCCGGGCCTGAGCCCCAGCCCCGGCGGTGCCTTGCCCCGGCCTCAGACCTCGCGCCGCATCCGCCGGTCCAGCGCAAAATGCCCCCCGCCATAGGCCGCGAACAGCGCGGCCGTCCCGGCCCAGAACAGCGAATTCGTTTCCGCCTTCATCTGCACCAGCGACAGAAAGCCGGTTCCGCCATCAGCCAACAGGTTCTCCTGCCCCGCCGCCGTCAGGTATTGCAGGTTGGCCTTCAGGAATTCGATTCCCTCAGCCGTCAGGAACGCAGGGCCGTAGGGATGGCTGACGTGAAACCACCATGTCACCATCAGCATCACCGCATTGGCCAGCGCCACCGGCCGGGTGAACAGACCCAGAACGATCAGCGCCCCGCCGATGAAGTTCACCACCGCCAGCAGGGGTGAAAACAGCCAGCCGGGGTAAAAGCCCAAGCCCTCGACAAAGCCGGTCATCGCCAGGGGCGCGGTGATCTTGGGCCAGCCTTCGACCATCAGATAGCCGCCGACGACCACACGCAGCGCCAGCCAGCCGACCGGCTGGGCAAAGCCGTGGTAGAAGGGCGCAAGGAAAGGCAGCACCAGCCGCTCGCGCGGGGAGGACGTCAGTTCGGGCATGTCGGTCATTCGCATTTCCTTTCAGGGATCGCCGCGCGCCCCTTTGCTATAGCACATCCGGCGGCAGCCGCGGTCGTCCAGATGCGAACAGGGCCTGTGCGCGCGGTCTCCGCGGGCATTTCCGCACAGTATGCGATGGTATGCCGATTGATTTTGCCGCCCCCGGCCGCTATGCGATGCGCAACTTCCCGCAGGAGAGACCCATGACCGCAACCCGCACCGAAACCGACAGCTTCGGCCCGCTCGAGGTTCCCGCCGACAAGTACTGGGGCGCGCAGACCCAGCGGTCGATCATCAACTTCCCGATCGGGTGGGAGCGTCAGCCGGTCCCGGTCATCCGCGCCCTTGGTGTGATCAAGAAGGCCTGCGCGCTGGTCAACAAGGCGCAGGGCGATCTGGCGCCCGAACTGGCCGATGCCATCGCCGCCGCCGCAACCGAGGTGATCGAGGGCCGCTTCGACGACAACTTCCCGCTGGTGGTCTGGCAGACCGGCTCGGGCACCCAGTCGAACATGAATGCGAACGAGGTGATCAGCAACCGCGCCATCGAAAGCCTGGGCGGGGTGATGGGGTCGAAAAAACCGGTCCACCCGAACGACCATGTCAACATGGGCCAGTCGTCGAACGACACCTTCCCCACCGCGATGCATGTCGCCATCGGCATGCACACCCGTGACGTGCTGATCCCCGGCCTGGAAAAGCTGTCGGCGGCCCTGTGGGCGAAATCACGCGAATTCAAGGACATCATCAAGATCGGCCGCACCCATACCCAGGATGCCACCCCCCTTACCCTAGGGCAGGAGTTTTCCGGCTATGCCACGCAGGTCGACAAGGGCATTGCCCGCGTGAAGATGTGCCTGCCCGACATCTATGAGCTGGCCCAGGGCGGTACTGCCGTCGGCACCGGGCTGAACACAAAGGTTGGCTTCGATGCCCGCGTTGCGGCCGAGATTGCCCGGATTACCGGCCTGCCCTTCGTCACCGCGCCGAACAAGTTCGAGGCGCTGGCGGCGCATGATGCGATGGTGATGTTCTCGGGTGCGCTGAAGACCGTGGCGGCGGCGCTGTTCAAGATCGCCAACGACCTGCGGCTGCTCGGCTCCGGCCCGCGTTCGGGTCTTGGGGAACTGATCCTGCCCGAGAACGAGCCGGGATCGTCGATCATGCCGGGCAAGGTGAACCCCACCCAGGCCGAGGCGCTGACCATGGTCTGTGCGCATGTGATGGGCAATGACGCCGCTGTCGGTTTCGCCGGCAGCCAGGGCCATTTCGAGCTGAACGTCTACAATCCGATGATGAGCTATAACGTGCTGCAGTCGATCCAGCTTCTTGGCGATGCGGCGTCGTCCTTCACCGACAACATGGTGGTCGGCACCCAGGCCAACGTGGCACGGATCGACCGGCTGATGAAGGAAAGCCTGATGCTGGTCACGGCGCTGGCCCCGACGATCGGCTATGACAACGCCACCAAGGTGGCCAAGACCGCGCACAAGAACGGCACCACCCTGCGCGAAGAGGCGATTGCGCTTGGCTTCGTCGATGGCGAAACCTTCGATCGCATCGTGCGGCCCGAAGACATGGTGGGGCCGAAGGGCTGATATGGCCGAGGTCGTCAACCTGAGGGCGGCCAAGAAGCAGGCGGCCCGCAAGGTCGCCCGCGCGACCGGCGATGCCAATGCCGCAAAGCACGGCCGGACCAAGGCCGAGCGCGAGTTGCAGGAAGCCCAGGCGAAGAAGGCCGCACGGGAGCTTGCGGCGCATCGCCGGGAGACCGGGGCGGATTAACCGGCGGTTAACCCTGTGGCGGAAAGGATGGCGCAGGAGGTGTGCCATGCGTGATCTTTCCCCGACCCGTCGCTCACTGCCCGTCTCGCCGCAGGAATGGCTGCGTCAGATGCTGTCCAGCCGGACAGTGATCGACGGCGGCGTCGTGCGGCGCAGCGTGTCGGACGTGGAACGGCTGGTCGGAAGAGAGGTCTTTCTGGACCTGATGCGCCGAAGGGGATTTCGCGTGGCCGAAAATGCAGGACATTTCATCGTGTTCTGCAACTCCGACCCCGTTTATCTGTGCCTGTGACGGGGAAAGAGCAAATTTCTTGATCAAGAAATTTGACAAAATCCTTGCACAAGGATTTTGCGGCCGGGGAACTCCGTCTAGGCTTTCACCATGACCACCCGCCCCGAAAAACACTCGCTCACCCTGCGCGGCCACCGCACCTCGGTCTCGCTGGAGCCGGAGTTCTGGGCCGCCTTCCGGGCCATCGCGTCGGAAAGATCGCTCACCCTGAACGAACTGGCGTCCGAAATCGACGCGGCACGTCGCGGAGAGGAGGGCCTTGCCTCGGCGATCCGGGTCTTCTGTCTTGACCACTACCGCCAGAGGATCTGACCCATGCGCGCCGCCGTCCTTCGCACCTATCGCGCGCCCCTGTCGCTGGAAACCGTGGCCGACCCGGTCTGTGAAGCCGATGGCGTGGTGCTGAAGGTGCTGGCCTGCGGCATCTGCCGCAGCGACTGGCACGGCTGGGTGGGCGAACATCCGAAGGTCAGGCCCGGCGACATCCCCGGCCATGAATATTGCGGCGAAGTGGTCGAAGCCGGGCCGCTGGCGACATGGCGCCCCGGCGATCGGGTGATCGCACCCTTCATCCTGGCCTGCGGGGCCTGCCCCGAATGCCGCTCGGGCCAGACCACCACCTGCCGCGCGCAGCGGGTGCCGGGCTTCGGCGACCGCGGGGCCTATGCCGAATATGTCTCGGTGCCGCATGCCCACAACCTGACCCGCCTGCCCGAAAGCCTGTCGCCCGCGCTGGCGGCCGGTCTGGGCTGCCGGGTCACGACGGCCTATCACGCGCTGACCGGGCGGGCGGCGCTGCAGGCCGGTGAATGGCTGGCGGTGCATGGCACCGGCGGCATCGGCCTGTCCTGCCTTCTGATCGGAAAGGCGCTTGGCGCGCGCATCGTCGTGGTGGATGTTGTGCCGGACAAGCTGAGCCATGCCAGAGCCTTGGGAGCCGAAGCTGCCGTGGATGCCCGCGACGGCGACGTTGCGGCAAGGATCGTCGAGATCACCGGCGGCGGTGCCCATGTCTCGGTCGAAGCGCTGGGGATCGAGATCACCGCCAATGCCTCGCTGCGCTGTCTGCGCCCGCTGGGGCGGCATGTTCAGGTCGGCTTGCCGGTCGGCCACACCGCCACGATGCAGATCGACGTCAATGCGATCTACATGCGGCAGTTGTCGGTCTTCGGCACCCGCGGCATGCCCGCCTGGCGCTATCCGTCGCTGTTGTCGCTGATCGAGACCGGCCGCGTCGATGTCAGCCCGATCGTGGCCCGGCAGGTGGCGCTGTCGCAGGCGACCGGGGAATTGCGCGCCTTCGACGGACCCACCGCACCCGGCGTTGCGGTCATCACCGATTTCGCGGCCTAATCGGCCACCCGCGCCAGGGTGGTGGCCAGATCGCCATAGCCGGTGAACCGCCGCTCATACTCCAGCCCCAGCCGGGCGGCGCAGTCGCGGGCCTTGGCATCCAGCGCGGGGTCGTCGATCTGTGCCTGATAGACCAGCTTGGTGTAATTGCCAAAGATCATGTCGCGCAACTCGGGGTGGCGGTCCAGACCCATCGGCTTCCATACGAAGGCATCGAACTGCCGCACCAGGAAATCGGTCAGGTAAAAGGCGGTGAATTCGGTTTCGGCCCGTTCGGCAAAGGCCGCGTTGCCTTCAAAAAACGAATAGCAATGCGGGCCTTCGATCATCTCGACGCCCAAATCCTTGCACTTTTCGAACAAAAGCCCGCCCGTGCCGCAATCGGCATAGACGACGAAGATGCGGTCGTATTCCGCGCGATGGTCCAGCACCGATCTCTCGACCTCGGTGACGATCCGGTCAGGCCAGAGATGCAGCTTGGCCGGCAGGCATTGCAGATCCAGATGCGTCCAGCCATTCGCCTGCTTCAACGCCAGGATTTCATGCGCCAAGGCACCGCAGGCGATCAGCAGCACCTTGCCGGAGTGCGCCAGCGAAAGGCCCTCCTCGGTCAGGCCCTCATCGGTGACAGCGGTCAGCGCCACTGCCTTATTCCAAGGATCAGGCTGCCCGCCAGGGCCGCGAAGCTGATGGCCAACAGCGGCACCCCCGCCCAGAAGGCCAGCGCAAGTGTCGCCCCGGCGGCCAGAACGACCAGGGTCAGAAGTCCAAGAAAGTGGGTCAGCGGCATGAACATATCCCCCGAACCTTCAACATGGTCCCGCGCGCGGCGGAATCCAAGTCACGAATGAAAGAGGCCCCGGAATGTGCTGGGGCCCCGATCCGCAGAGCCCGAAAGATCAGACCCCCATCTGGTTGTGCTTGCGCGACACAAAGGTCTTGGCGGTTTCCACCGCGACAGCCGCATCACGGCAATAGGCATCGGCGCCGATCGCCTTGCCGAATTCCTCGTTCAGCGGCGCGCCGCCCACCAGAACGATATAATCCTCGCGCATGCCTTTTTCCTTCATCGTGTCGATCACGACCTTCATATAGGGCATCGTCGTGGTCAGCAGGGCGGACATGCCCAGAATGTCGGGCTGTTCCTTTTCCAGCGCTTCCAGGTATTTCTCGACCGAGTTGTTGATGCCCAGGTCCAGCACCTCGAAACCGGCCCCTTCCATCATCATCGCCACAAGGTTCTTGCCGATGTCGTGGATGTCGCCCTTGACGGTGCCGATCACCATCTTGCCCATGCGCGGCGCGCCGGTTTCGGCCAGAAGCGGCTTCAGGATCGCCATGCCAGCCTTCATCGCATTCGCCGCCAGCAGCACTTCGGGCACGAACAGGATGCCGTCGCGGAAGTCGGCGCCGACGATGGTCATCCCGGCGACCAGCGCCTTGGTCAGCACGTCATAGGGGGTCCAGCCGCGCTCCAGCAGGATCTCGACGCCCTCTTCGATCTCTTCCTTCAGACCGTCGTAAAGGTCGTCGTGCATCTGCAGGACAAGTTCGTCATCCGAAAGTTCGGACAGGATGATGTCTTCTTCGTCGGCCATGGGGCGGCTCCGTGGGAAATTGCCTGCACTTTGCATGGGCCATCCCCGGCCCATCCACTTCTTCTTTTGCGACATGCGCCGATTGAAAGCCGACAGCAAGGGAAAAGCGGCATCGGGGGCTTTCCAAATGTTCTTCTTATGTTCTATATTTGACCATGCCCAGCCATTCCAGCCTGCTGCCCGGAGACAGGGCCCGCGCACGCGGGGCGACATCGAATGTCGCTGGCAGGTATGAGGCAACCACGCGCGAAGCCATGGATGACGGCTGGGAGACGGAGCATGACGACCGGCTGCTTCAGACCGAAGTGCGGGTTGAACAGCCGCGGTCGGCGCTGACGTTCAACCGGTCGCCCGATCTTCCGTTCGATCGCTCGATCAACCCCTATCGCGGCTGCGAACATGGCTGCATCTATTGCTTTGCCCGGCCTAGCCATGCCTGGCTGAACCTGTCGCCGGGGCTGGATTTCGAAACGAAGCTGATCGCCCGCCCCGGCATCGCGGCGGTGCTGGAGCGTGAGTTGCGGGCGAAATCCTATCTGCCGCAGCCGATTGCCATCGGCACCAACACCGATCCCTATCAGCCGGTCGAGGCGAAATGGAAAGTGATGCGCGAGGTGGTGGAAGTGCTGGCCGCCTTCAATCATCCGCTGGCCATCACCACCAAGGGCACGCTGATCGAACGCGACATCGACATTCTGGCCCCGATGGCCGCGCAGGGGCTGTTGCGGGTGGGGATCAGCATCACCACGCTGGATCCGGGCCTGTCGCGGAAGATGGAACCACGGGCAGCAGCCCCTGCCCGGCGGCTGGCGGTGATCCGCAGGCTGGCGGAGGCGGGCATTCCGGTGCGCGCCATGATCGCCCCGGTGATCCCCGGCCTGACCGATCACGAGCTGGAACCGATCCTTGCGGCGGTGCAAGAGGCGGGGGCCGGTGCGGCGAGCTGGATCATGCTGCGCCTACCGCGCGAGGTTTCGGACCTGTTCCAGGACTGGCTGGCCGAAGCCGTGCCCGGCCGCGCCACAAAGGTGATGGCGCGGGTGCGCGAAACCCACGGCGGGCGCGACTATGACCCAAGCTGGGGCAAGCGGATGCGCGGCGAAGGGCTGTGGTCGCGGCTGATCGCGCAGCGCTTCGACAAGGCGGTTGCCCGGCTTGGCCTGAACCAGCAGATGCCGCCCTTGCGCCGCGACCTGTTCCGGCCGCCCCCTGCCAGAGGCGACCAACTCAGCCTGTTCTGAGCGGATTCGATTTTTCGTCGAAAAATCGGCGCTTCAGCCCCGCCGTCCGCGACGTTCGCGCTTCGGCTCGCCCGATGTGTCGCCGGTGCCGTCCGAGGCTGAGGAAAAGCTGCCCAGCCTGGCCTGGATATCCTCGGCGCTGGGACGCGGCCCCTTGGGGGTGTTTTCCAGCGCGGCACGCATCGCCCTCAGATGTTCGGGCATGGTGCCGCAGCAGCCGCCGATGATCCGCACACCGGCATCGCGCGCCATCACCGCATATTCCGCCATCAGTTCGGGCGTGCCGTCATAGTGGATATGGCCGTCGTGGTATTTCGGAATGCCCGCGTTGCCCTTGGCAATGATCGGGCGTTCGGTGCCGGTGGCGGCAAAGCCCAGCACCGTGCGCATCAGATCCGACGCCCCTACCCCGCAATTCGCCCCAAAGGCGATCGGCGGGTTCGGCAGCTTTTCCACCAGTTCGGCCATCGCGGCCGAGGTCACGCCCATCATGGTGCGGCCTGCGGTGTCAAAGCTCATGGTGCCGCACCAGGGCATCCCGGCACGGGCGGCGGCTTCGGCGGCGGCGCGGTATTCTTCGGGCGCGCTGATGGTTTCCACCCAGAGAACATCGGCGCCGCCCTCTTTCAGACCCTCGGCCTGTTCGTGGAAGATCTCTACCGCCAGCGCATGCGTCATCGTGCCCATCGGCTCGAAAATCTCGCCGGTCGGACCGACAGACCCGGCAACAATCACCTTGCGGCCCGATGCATCGGCAATCTCGCGCCCCAGTTCGGCCCCGATGCGGTTCAGTTCCCGCACCCGCCCCTGGGCATTGTGCAGCTTCAGCCGCGAGGCATTGCCGCCAAAGGTATTGGTCAGGAACAGGTCCGACCCTGCCTCGACCGCGCCGCGATAGAGGGCGCGGATGTTGTCGGGCTGGTCGACGTTCCACAGTTCCGGCGGCTCGCCCGAGGACAGGCCCATGTTGAACAGATTGGTCCCCGTCGCCCCGTCGGCCAGCAGCCAGTCACGGGCGGAAAGCAGGCTGGAAAGCGCATCCTTCGTCATGGCGGGGTCCTTTGACACTGGTTCCGACAGGGCATGCTCTGCCACGCAGGCCGGGGCGATGCAATTCCATTCTCCGGCCCGGCCGGGGCGCAGCGCCAGCAAAAAGCCGCGCCCCGGTCAGGAAGGCGCGGCCCCATGCAGCATCAGGTCAGGACCTGATCAGATCTCGCTCATCAGCTGCGCCTTGGCGACGGGCAGCAACTCGGCCAGTTTGGCGCGAATCTCGTCATCGCTGGCCTTGCCGCCCAGATCGGCTGCCAGCTTGCGCACCACATCCTCGTTCCCGGCCTCTTCGAAATCGGCGGAAACCACCTCCATCGCATAGGCGGCGGCATCGTCGCCGGTCTTGCCCATCAGCCCGGCAGCCCAGAGACCGGCCAGCTTGTTGCGGCGGGCCTCGGCCTTGAACTGCATTTCGCTGTCATGGGCGAATTTGGATTCGAAGGCGTTTTCGCGGTCGTCGAAGGTCGTCATGGCATTCCCCGGCTCTTGTCGGTTGGTTCCCTGTCATATGCCCATCGCGGGGCCGCGCCGCAAGGGCAAAGACGGCGGCGGGCCCCTCGCCTTGCGGCGGGCGGCCCCTTGGCATATAGGCCAAGGCAACTCGGGGTGGCGTGGCCGCCCCCTTTCGGCATCCGCATCGGAGAATTCATGGCACGGCGCAAGAAGGTCTACGAGGGCAAGGCAAAGATCCTCTATGAAGGCCCCGAGCCCGGCACGCTGATCCAGTATTTCAAGGATGACGGCGCGACCCCGGTGGCGGCGGCCCCGGCGGCGACCGAAGGCAAGGGCGTGCTGAACAACCGGCTGTCGGAATTCTTCATGGCCGGGCTGAATGCCGTTGGCGTACCCACCCATTTCATCCGACGCATCAACATGCGCGAACAGCTGGTGCGAATGGTCGAGATCATTCCGCTGGAAGTGGTGGTGCGCAACTTCGCCGCCGGAGACATCTCGAAACGGCTGGGTATCCCCGAAGGCACCCCGCTGCCGCGCCCGATCGTCGAATATTACTTCAAGGACGACAAGCTGGGCACGCCGCTGGTCAGCGAAGAGCATATCGTCGCCTTCGGCTGGGCCAACCAGCAGGATCTGGACGACATCATCGCGCTGGCGCTGCGGGTGAACGATTTCCTGTCGGGCGTGATGATGGGCGTCGGCATCCGTCTGGCCGATTTCCGCATCGAGGTGGGCCGGATCTGGGAAGGCGACTTCATGCGGCTGATCGTGGCCGACGAGATCAGCCCCGACAGCTGCCGCCTGTGGGACATGCGCGTGACCGAAGGCCCGGACGGCACCCTGCCCGATCCCGGCCCGCTGGCCGATGTCTATACCGAACTGGCCCGGCGGCTGGGGGTGATGCCCTCGAACGTGACCCATACGACGAAGCCCAGCCTGATCAACTGATCCGGCTTGCCTGCGACACGGAAACCGCGCCTATTCGGCCCATCGGTTCCGAAAGGCGGACAAGATGGCCATCGACAGGTTCCTGCGCCTCTTCATGCTGGCCGCCGGCCTTCCGGTTCTGGCCGGTGCGGGGCTGGCAGCCCATACCTATTGGTGGACCACTCAGGCCTATCGGCTGGAGGCCGTGGTCAGCCGGTTAGAGGCAGCCCCCCGCAGCACGACGCGCGACAGTGTGACGACCTACTGGATGCATGTATCCTTTGCCGATCCTGTGGACGGATCAATGCGCGAGGCGCGGACCGGCACAGCCACCAACCTCTGGAAACAGCAAAAGGGCGATCCGGTCGAGGTCTACTGGTCCCCCGCCCGGCCGGAGCGGGTCAGCCTGGCCAGCCTGTTCTGGCTTTCTTCGCCCCAGTTGTTACCGCGCTGCCGGGGGTGCTGATGCTGGCCGTGCTGCTGGTGCTGCGAAAGACCCTGCGGCGGCGATTGCCGGGGCTGTGAGACCTTGCCCCTTGCGACGCGGGGCGCTAAGCGGACGCCATGCACCGCAGCCCGGAGGTTGAGATGAAAGCCCGCGTCACCGTCATGCTGAAGAACGGCGTCCTGGACCCGCAGGGCGAAGCGATCCGGCATGCGCTTGGGTCCCTGGGGTTTGGCGGCGTCAACGGGGTGCGGCAGGGCAAGGTTATCGAACTTGATCTGGCCGCGACCGATGCCGCAGCCGCCGAGACCGAGGTCAAGGCGATGTGCGAAAAGCTGCTGGCCAACACGGTTATCGAAAGCTACCGGGTCGAGATCAGCTGAGCATTTCCCCCGCCGCGCCGGAATTTTCAAAAATTCCGGCACGATTTCTTTCAAGAAATCGTGGCCCTACCGTCTGACGACTCGCAGGGGGATGCCATCTTTCGCCCGCACTGTCAGATGTGCGACGGGAACCGGCTCCTTGCCCGCGATCCGGTCGAACCTGAACGCCCGGACCAGCAGCGCCAGCAAGAGCGGGCCTTCGACCATGGCAAAGCCCGCCCCCGTGCAGACACGCGGCCCCGAGGAGAACGGCATATAGGCCAGGCGCGAGGATGCGCGGCCTTCCTCGGTCTGCCAGCGGGCGGGGTCGAAGGCATCGGGATCGGACCACAGCCTTTCGTGCCTGTGCTGGTGCCAGGGCGACAGCACGACCTGCGCGCCGGGGCGGATGCTGCGACCCCGGAATTCCTCGGGGCAGCGGGTTTCGCGCACCATCATCGGCACGGGGGGGTAGAGCCGCAGGGTCTCGCGGAAGACATCACGGGTCAGCCTGAGCCGGGAAATATCCGAAAAGGCAGGGGTTTCGGGCAGGCTGGCGGCTTCGGCGGCCACCTGGTCCTGCACCTCGGGATAAAGCGCCAGCAGATACAGCGCCCAGGCCAGCGCCGAGGCCGATGTTTCATGCCCGGCCAGAAAGAAGATCGCCACCTGATCGACCATTTCTTCGGGCGCGAACCGCGCGCCGGTCAGCGGATCGGCGGTGGTCATGATCTTGGTGGCAAGATCGTCCGGCGCGGTACCCGCCTCAATCTCGGCGGCGCGGGCAGCGGTCATCTGCGCGATCAGGCCCCGGATGATGCGGGCCGAGGTCCGGGTGGCGCGGCGGTGCAGGCGGGGGAACCAGCGCGGCAGAGGCAGGAAGGCGGCCAGGTTCAGGATCGGCTGGCTGCGCTGAAAGACGCGGAATTCGTGGAACACGCGGGCCGCCGCCTCATTCTCGATCGGGATCGAAAACAGCGTGCGAAAGATCACATCGGCAGCGGCATGCGACATCTGCTCTTCGATCTCGACCTGCCCTTCGGGCAGGCGGGCGACGGCGGCGCGGGCGGCATCCAGAATGGCGGGAAAGGTGTCGCGCAGGCGGCCGCCTTCAAAAGCCGGGTCGATGATGCGGCGCTGTCGTTTCCATGTCTCGCCATTGGTGACAAAGACCGACTGGCCCAGAAGCGGGCGCAACCCCTCGCCGATCCGGTCGGATTTGGGAAAATCATCGGGGCGTTCGTCCAGCACGCGGGCAACCAGCGCAGGATCGTTGACCATGTAGCTGCGAAAGAACGGCGTGCGGAATTCGGCCATCCAGGCGCGGTAAAGCCGGGCAGGCTGGGCCGACAGGATATCGCGGCGGAACAGCCGCAGATAGGTGAGGAGCGACACCTTGTCGGGCCGGGGCGCGGGCTTTGGCGGGTGAAAGGGGCAGCCGGTCACAGCGTGGCCCTGTGGCGGTTGACCGCGCGTTCGATGCGGCTGTTCGACGGTTTGCGCTGACGGAACCGATCGGCCAGGGTTTGCGGCCCCGCGGTGATGCGGAAGTAGTCATAGTCATCCGTCTTGCCCGGCAGCGCATCGAAGGCGCAGAGATACTGGAAGTGCAGCCGGAAATAACGGCGCTTCAACTCTTTCTGCTTCTGCGTCGACAAGGTCTGCGAAAAGGCGGCCGAGATCACCAGCGGCCAGAGCTTGCCCTCGGGCGCGACGCCGGTCACGGCAACCGGATCGCACAGCGCAAAGGCACAACCATCGCCGGGGGCGGTGACATCGACCCAGGTGATGTCCTGCCGGGACGAAAGGAACCGCAGGTCGGCGCGCAGGCGGTGGGCTTTCGGCAGGAAACTGACCATCGGCACGACATGGCCCAGCGACAGGAAGGCCAGCGCCGGAGCATCGGCGGGCAGGCCGCCTGCCCTGTCGGCATCGCGCAACAGGTCGGCCAGGATCGACACCCCCAGATGCGCCCCCGAGGAATGGCCGATCAGAAGGATTTCGTCGAAATCCTGATCCAGCGCCGCCCTGATCGTGGTGCCGAATTCGGCCATCCGCGCCTCCAGCTCGGGCGGATTGGCCCCGCCGGATTGCGCCGAATAGGCATAGTCATGCATCAGATACCAGGCAAAGATCCTGTTGTCCCTGGCGCGGAACCAGCGCAGACCGCCATGGACAGTGGCCGCAAACACCAGCAGCCCCGGCACCCAATGGCTGTAGCCCGCGACAAGGGCCCCAAGGCCCCAGCCGAGAAGGCCGACGAGGAGCAGTTGCAGGATCAGGAAGACGATCGGGTAAAGCGCGGCAATCATCGGCCCCTTGCGCAGCCGCATCAGCCGGAACAGCGCCCCGGATCCGATATAGGCCCAGGCGGTGCGGATCAGTTGCAGATAGGTGGCGGGGATGGTCTCGGACATCGAGGATTTGACGAGATCGGACCAGACCAGCACGTCGATATCGGTCTCGGCCATCTGACCATCCATCCTGCCGATGGCCTGCCAGCCATAGCGGCCCTTGCCGGATTTCGGTTTCAGCTCCAGCACATAGCCCGAAAGCCGGGCCTGTTCGCTGCTTTCCTTGCGGTAAAGCTCGCGGTAGCGGCGGGGGTGGAACGGATCATAGCCGGGAATATAGAACACCCGGCGGCGAAACGGCCTTGCCGTCGCCTGCGGCGGCGCGGTCGGATCGTGCTGCATATCCCCATCCATCGGGCGGATCATGGCCGAGAATCCGGGCGGAATTAAGGGGGGAACCGATTTTCGCCGAAAATCGGGGCGATTACCCCAGCAGCGGAATGCCGAGACGGTCCATCGCATCCAGCATCCAGCCCGACAATATCGACAGCGACGAGGTGAAAAGCAGCAGCCCGACCACCACCAGCAGGGCGCCCATGGCAATCTCGATCTTGCGCATATGGGGGCGCAGGCGGCGCATCAGACCCATGGCGCGGCTGATGAAGATGGCCGACAGCAGGAACGGCAGGCCAAGGCCGATGGAATAGATGCCCATCAGGTAAAGGCCGCGGGTCACATCCGCCTCGCGCGCCACCATGGTCAGGATGCCCGACAGGATCGGGCCGTTGCAGGGCGTCCAGCCGGCGGCAAAGGCAAGGCCCAGGATGAAGGCCCCGAAGGCGCTGCCGCCCTGATCCCCGGCATCGACCCGCGCCTCGCGCATCAGGAACGGCAGCCGGATCACGCCCAGAAAATGCAGGCCGAAGGTGATGACGATGATCCCGGCGATCCGGTTGAACCATTCCTGGTTGCTGAGGAAGAAGATGCCCAGTTTGGACGCCGCAAACCCCAGCAGCAGGAAGATCGTCGACAGCCCCATGACGAAGAACAGCGCCGGCACGATGACGCGGCGGCGGCTTTCGGCCGGGCTTGTCATCTCCGAGACCGAGATGCCGGACATATAGGCCAGATAGGGCGGCACCACGGGCAGCACGCAGGGCGACAGGAAGGACAACAGCCCCCCCGCCAGCGCAAGCAGCGTGGCAAGGGCAAGGCCCGCGTCAAGGATCGAGAAATCGAGCATCGCTGTTCCTTCCGGCCACCGGTTTAGCGTGGCGGCCCGTCAACGTCACCTGTCAACCGGCGCCAGCGGGGGCGACCTGTCGTCACATTGGCGGGAGTGGATTGTCATGCCCCGGCCGCGCGGCTATGGGGCGGGCATGACCGATGACAGGCCCCACTGGGATCAGGTGCTGGATTGCGAGGGGCTTCTCTGCCCCCTGCCCGTCCTGCGTGCGCGCAAGCGGCTGATGACGATGGCGCCGGGGCTGGTGCTGTGCGTCCGGGCGACCGATGGCATGGCGGCGGTGGATCTGCCGCATTTCTGCGCCAAGGCCGGGCATCATTATCTGGGCGCCGGGGCCGATGGCCCCGTGGCGCTGCACCTGATCCGGGCGGGCGAGCCACCGCAAGGCCGCGCCGCGCAGAACGGTTGAAAAGGCGGGGTGATTGAAAAAGGCGGGCTGGTTTCCCTGCCCGCCTGATGCATGTCACTTCTTCGACCACCAGCCGATGCGGCGCGGCTTGGCCGGGCCTGCCTCGCCCGGATCGGGCTGCAGCGCGGTGCCTTCGGCCGGGCTTTCGGCGGGTGCAGGCTGCAGCAGCGGTTCGGCTGCAACCGGAACGGAAGCCGGTTCAGGCTGAGACTCCGCAACAGGCTCGGCCACCGCTGCGGCCGCCCGCGATCTGGCCGGGGCCTTGGCACGGGGCGCGGGTTTCGCCTTTGCCGGGGCGTCAGCGGCTGGGGCCACCTCGTCAGCGGCACCGGCCTTGGGCTTGCGCGGCGCGCGGCTGCGTTTCGGGGCCGGAGCTTCGGCTTCGGGCGCGGGGGCAGCTTCGGCCACCGGCTCGGCAGCGATTTCTGCCACGGGCTCTGCCGCAGCGGCCTTGGGCTTGCGCGGCGCGCGGGTGCGCTTCTTCGGGGCCGGAGTCTCGGCCGGTTCTTCCGGGCCGGTCCCGGCACCGGGCGCAGCCTCGGGCGTAGCCTCTGCGACTTCGGCACCATCGGCATCCGCGCCATCCTGCGCCTCGGTCTCGGCCGCGCCTTCCGCACCGCCTTCGCCCTTGCCGCCCCGCCGACGCCGACGGCGACGGCGCTTCTTCTTGCCGTCGCCATCCTTGCCCCCGTCGCGGTTGCCGTCGCGGGCCCCGTCGCGGCGGGTCTCGGCCGCTTCGCTGGCCTTGGCCTCGTCCTCGCCCTCTTCCTCTTCCTCGTCTTCGACGAGATCATCGAGCAGGTCCTCATCCTCGTCCACCGGCGCGCCCATCAGCCCGGCATGGCCCGAGATCACCGGTGTTTCCGGCACGACACGGGTCGCGGTCTTGAACTTCTCGATCGCGTAATCGGGCGAGATCAGCGACGGATCCGCCTCGATCCGCACCGACATGGCATAGCGGGCCTCGATCAGGGCGATATGCTCGCGCTTCTGGTTGATCAGGAAGTTGACGATGCCGATCGGGGCCTTCAGCAGCACTTCCTTGCTGCGCTTGCGGGTGCCCTCTTCCTCCAGCGCGCGCAGGATCTGCAACGCCATGCTGTCATCGGATCGGATCAGCCCGGTGCCATGGCAGTGCGGGCAGGGCTGGGTCGTCGATTCCAGCATCCCCGGACGCAGCCGCTGGCGCGACATTTCCAGAAGGCCAAAGCCCGAGATGCGGCCGATCTGGATACGGGCGCGGTCGGTCTTCAGCTTGTCCTTGAGGCGCTTTTCAACCGCAAGGTTGTTGCGCCGCTCTTCCATGTCGATGAAGTCGATGACGATCAGCCCGGCCAGGTCGCGCAGGCGCAGTTGGCGGGCAATCTCTTCCGCAGCCTCGAGGTTGGTCTTGAGCGCGGTCTCCTCGATCGAGCCTTCCTTGGTGGCGCGGCCGGAGTTGATGTCGATGGCCACCAGCGCCTCGGTCACGCCGATCACGATGTAGCCGCCGGATTTCAGCTGCACGGTCGGGTTGAACATGCCGCCAAGATAGCTTTCGACCTGATGGCGCGCGAACAGCGGGGTGCTGTCTTCGTAGCGCTTCACCTGCTTGGCATGGCTGGGCATGATCATGCGCATGAAGTCTTTTGCGTTGCGATAGCCCGCCTCGCCTTCGACCAGCACTTCCTCGATCTCGCGGCTGTAAAGATCGCGGATCGTGCGCTTGATCAGGTCGCCCTCTTCATAGATCTTGGCCGGGGCGATGCTTTTCAGCGTCAGCTCGCGGATCTGTTCCCACAGCCGCATCAGATATTCGTAATCGCGCTTGATCTCCGCCTTGGTGCGCTTGGCCCCTGCGGTGCGGATGATCAGGCCGGCCCCTTCGGGCACCTCCATCTCTCCGGCGATTTCCTTCAGCTTCTTGCGGTCGGTCGCCTGGGTGATCTTGCGGGAAATGCCGCCGCCGCGCGCGGTGTTGGGCATCAGCACGCAATAGCGCCCGGCCAGCGACAGATAGGTGGTCAGCGCGGCCCCCTTGTTGCCACGCTCTTCCTTGACCACCTGCACCAGCATGATCTGGCGGACCTTGACCACTTCCTGAATCTTGTAGCGCCGCGCGCGCGGGGTGCGGCGGGGCTGGCTGATTTCCTCGGCCACGTCTTCTTCGGCGATCGACTCGATCTCGTCATCGGTGTCAGACGCATGGTCGATGGCGTGATAATGACCATTGCCATTTTCATCCCCGTTTCCCGCGGGTTCGGCCGCAGTCTCGACCGGCTCGGGGGCCTCGGCGGTCTCGGCCACTTCCCCCTCGTCCAGATCGACGACCTCCATTCCGCTGGGGGCCGTCACCACCGCATCACCATCCGCTGCGGTCTCGGCCTTGGGCTTCGGCTTCGGGCCCCGGCGACGGTGGCGGCGGTTTTCTTCCTCTTCCTCATCCCGGGCGGCCTGGCGTTCTTCTTCCAGCAGCGCTTTGCGATCAGCGACGGGGATCTGATAGTAATCGGGGTGAATCTCGGCAAAGGCGAGGAAGCCGTGCCGATTGCCGCCGTAATCCACAAAGGCCGCCTGCAACGACGGTTCGACCCGCGTCACCTTGGCCAGATAGATATTGCCGGCAAGCTGGCGCTTGTTCAGCGTTTCAAAATCGAATTCTTCGACCTTGTTTCCGTCCACCACGACCACGCGGGTTTCTTCCGCATGGGTGGCGTCGATGAGCATTTTCTTGGACATTGATTTCCATCGCGCCCCGGACCCGAACCCGCACGGCCCCGCAAGGCAGGGCGCGAAAATCCGGGCAGGAGGCGGCTTGTCTGTGCAGGATGCGGCGGAACGACAGAACGGGCGATGCCGAAAGGCACCCCCCTGACAGCTGCCGTTTCCCGCGCGCGATCCATCGCGTTCACACCATGGCCCCGCCGTGGCAGAGCCTGTTCACAACGCCCGATCCGTCGCTGGCGGAGCCGGGCAATCCTTCCAGTCCCTTGTCAGGGGCCGATCCGACCACCTTCGGCGACAGACAGCGATGCCGGGCTCGAGGGCGGAGAATTCACCGGGCGCCAAAGCGCCTCGCGCAGACCATAGGGGCAGAGGCCGGGCAATGACAACAGGGATTTTCCCCCGCCTTGCCCGGCTGGCGTGCAATCGGGGGCTGAACCGGCCATGCCGTCAGTATTTTGCCGGCACATAAAGCTCGGGCGGCAGGACGGCGCGTTCGTAGTTCGGGTTGAACACCCGGTCTGGCAGCGTGATCTCGTCATGCGGGACGGGTTCATAGGGAAAGCGCGACAGAAGGTGGTCGATGCAGTTCAGCCGCGCCCGCTTCTTGTCATTGCCTTCGACGATATACCACGGCGCCTCGGGGATGTTGGTATGGGCGAACATCTCTTCCTTGGCCTTGGTATAGCTTTCCCAGCGCACCCGGCTTTGCAGATCCATGGGCGACAGTTTCCACTGTTTCATCGGGTCGTGGATGCGCATCAGAAAGCGCATCTGCTGTTCCTCGTCGGTGATCGAGAACCAGTATTTCACCAGCGTGATGCCCGACCGGACCAGCATGCGTTCGAATTCCGGCACGTCGTTGAAGAAATCCTGCACCTGGTCTTCGCTGGCAAAGCCCATCACACGTTCGACCCCGGCGCGGTTGTACCAGCTGCGGTCGAACAGCACGATCTCGCCCCCGGCGGGCAGGTGCGGCACATAGCGCTGGAAATACCACTGGGTCTTTTCGCGGTCGGACGGCGCGGGCAGCGCCACCACCCGCACCACACGCGGATTCAGCCGCTGGCTGATCCGCTTGATCACCCCGCCCTTGCCGGCAGAATCGCGGCCCTCGAACAGCACGACCACTTTCTTGCGGTGATACTGCACCCATTCCTGCAACTTGATCAGTTCGGATTGCAGGCGGATCAGCGACTGAAAATAGGCATGTCGGTCGATTCCCGCCGGATGGTTTTCCTTGTAGATGCGGGCGATTTCCCGGCTCAGGACGGCGTCTTCCAGTTCCAGCTCGTAATCCTCGTCCAGCGCATCGGCCAGTTCGGCCTGCAACCAGTCCTGCGCGGGGGTGGTGTCGGCGGTCATGGTCAGCTCCTGTCGCTTTGCCCTGCCTTGTGGCGGCGTTTGGTGACAGGGGTGTGACAGGGACGTAACGAACCTGCGGCGTCAGAACAGGCTGGGGGTGAAGAAGGCGAAAAAGAGAAGGACCGCCAGCACGGCCAGCAGGATCAGCCCGGCGCGGCGGGTCTTGCGAAAGAGCAGCATCCCCAGCCCGGCCAGACCGACAAGGGCGGCGATGGCCATGGCGGCCAGCAACCAGACCAGGCCGTCATAGCAGCCATCGCCCAGACATTCGGCGCGGGCGGGGGCCGCCAGCATCAGTAGAACCCCTGCCCCCGACAGACGCCGCATCAGACGTAATCCGACCGTTGCAGCGAATATTTCGCCATCTTCTCGTTCAGCGTCCGGCGCGGCAGGCACAGTTCCTCCATCACCGCGACGATGCTGCCCTTGTGTCGGCGCATGGTATTGTCGATCAGCATCCGCTCGAACGCCTCGACATAATCCTTCAGGGGCTTGCCTTCGGTGGTCAGGGCGGGGCCGGATGCTTCGTTGTCGGCCATCAGCAGGGACGCGATGGACCCCGACCCGCGCCGGTTCTGCAACACCGCCCGTTCGGCGATGTTGACCAGTTGCCGCACATTGCCGGGCCATGGGGCCTGCAACAGTTGCGCTGCCTCCTGCGCCGTCACCTGCGGGGCGTCGCAGCCGTATTCCTCGGCGAATTGCTCGCTGAGGCGGGTGAAGAGTTGCAGGATGTCCTCGCCCCGCGCCCGCAGCGGCGGCAGCACGATGGTCATCGCCCCAAGGCGATAGAACAGATCCTGCCGCAGCACCTGTTCCAGCGTCATGTCGGGGGTGTGCTGGTTGCAGATGGCGATGATCCGGGTTTCCGGCGGGGTGCCCTGATCGTTGATGAAGGTCAGAAGCCGGGCCTGAAGCGCGTTCGGCAGCGCCTCGATATCCTCAAGGCAGAGCGTGCCGCCGCGCGCCTCTTCGACCAGCGGGATACTGCCATCCTCGGCCGGTCCGAAGAGCTTGGCCGCCAGTTGATCCTCGGACCAGGCCGCGCAGGAAATCGTGGTGAACCTTTTGGAAGCCCGCGGCCCCACGGCATGCAGGGCATGGGCGACCAGCGTCTTGCCGGTGCCGGTTTCGCCGTCGATCAGGACGTGGCTGTCGGCCTGCCCCAGATCAAGGATATCCTCGCGCAGCCGCTCCATCGCCGGGCTGCTGCCGACCAGCTTCTTCATGATGGACGAGCCGTCCGACAATTCGCGCCGCAACGCGCGGTTGTCCAGCGTCATCCGGCGGCTTTGGGTGGCCTTCTTGGCCAGTTCGGTCATCCGGTCGGGGTTGAACGGCTTTTCCAGAAAATCGAAAGCCCCGACGCGCATCGCCTCAACCGCCATCGGCACATCGCCATGCCCGGTGATCATGATCACCGGCAGGCCGGAATCCTGGCTCATCAGCCGTTTCAGGAAGGCCATGCCATCCATGCCCGGCATCTTGATGTCAGAGACGACGACCCCCTGAAACTCCGGCCCGATCGCCTTCAGCGCCTCTTCGGCGCTGGCATAGGTTTCCGTGTCGAAGCCCGAGAGCGCAAGCCATTGGCTGATCGAGGCCCGCATATCCGCCTCGTCATCGACAATCGCCACTTTCATTGCCCGTGCCATGCGTGGTCTTCCTTATTCCGCTGCTTCCTGTTCGCGCCCGAGGATGGGCAGCTGCATCTCGAACACGGCGCCCCCCTCTTCGGCATTGCGGGCGGTCAGTCGGCCGCCCAGATCGGTGACGATCCCCGAAGAGATCGCCAGACCAAGCCCGACGCCCTCGCCGGGTCTCTTTGTGGTGTAGAAGGGTTCGAAAATGTTGCCCAACTCGTCGATGCCATGACCGTTGTCGCGCACCGACAGGGTGGCTGTTTCGCCCGCGGCCAGCAGCAGGTCGATCTGTGGCGTTGCCGCGTCCTTTGTTGCGTCCAGCGCATTGCGCAGAAGGTTGATGATCACCTGCTCCAGCCGGATCCGGTCGGCCATCACCATCACCGGCTGGCGCGGCAGGGCGCGGCTGATCTTCACCACGCGCGCCTTGAGCTGTGGTTCCATCATCGCCAGGGCCGAGGAAATGCAGGCGCGAAGATCAACGGGTTCAAAGGCTTCGCCGCCCTTCCTTGCGTAAGACTTCAACTGACGGGTGATGGCCCCCATCCGTTCGATCAGATCGTCGATGCGCTGAAAGCTGGACAGCGCCTCATCCGGGCGGCGGCGCTGCAACAGCAGGCGCGCGCCGGCAAGATAGGTCTTCATCGCCGCAAGCGGCTGGTTCAATTCGTGGCTGACGGCGGCCGACATCTCGCCCAGGGCCGCCAGCTTGGAGGATTGCGCCAGCGTCTGCTCGGCCACTTCCAGATCCTTCTCCACCTTCTCGCGCTCGGCGATCTCGCGCTGCAGCCGCGCGTTCAGCATCCGCAATTCCGCCGATTCCCGCTGGAAGCCCACCGAACGCGACCAGGCGCGACGGCTGAGGACATAGAAGGTGATCGCCATCAGGATGGCGAAGCCCATGATCTCCAGCGCAAGGATGCCGTTCACCTTTTCGCGCACCGAATCATACGCGGTGAAGGTGTAGATCCGCCAGCCGCGGAACGGCACCCGCGCCTCGGTCTGCATTACCGCCTCGCCATGGATATAGGCATCGGGCGGGGATTGGGCCCAGTCGGTCGTGGCGGCCAGCGCGCGCTGGATGGCGGAAGGCGGATCGCGCGCCTCCAGCGCTACGGCCATGGCCTGCCCGCGCCACACCGGCTCGGTCGCCAGGATCACGGTGCCTTCGGTATCCGTCACCAGAACCGCATCCTGCAACCCGGCCCAGGCGCGTTCGTATTTCATCAGATCGACCGAAACGACGATCACCCCGACGACCTTGCCATCGGCGCGCAGGGCGCGGGAATAGCTGAAATCATAGCCGCCCGCTTCGCGGCGCGAGGCGGTAAAGATGGTGTCATTGGCCCGCTGCGCATCGACAAAGGCGGTGTCGTTGCGGTGAGAGGCCCCCAGAACGTTGCGGTTGGTTGCCCCCACCACGCGGCCATCGCCATCCAGAAGCTTGATCGACGCCACGGCGATTTCGGATTGCAGCGCGATCAGCTTGGCCGAAGTGCGCGAATAGAACCCGTCCTTCAGCGCCGAGATCAGATCGGGGTCGCGCGCCAGCAGGAGCGGCACCACCGAGGTGCGTTGCAGTTCCGAAACGATGTTCCCGGTGTAAAGCGCCAGCCGCACTTCGGCCCGGTTGCGGGTGGCTTCGGTAAAGCGGTCGGACAGCCAGCGGTTCGTCGTCAGCACCACCACCGCCGCCAGCAGCACCAGCAGGATCACAGCCAGCTTGACCCGCCAGGGCAGGCCCTGCGGCGCATCATCCAGCTGGGGATCGGGGCTTTGGCTCATGGCCCCGAGATTAGGCCCGTGCAGGGGACGTCTCAAGCCAAGGCCCCTCAGGCCAGCGCCATCCCGCCCATCAGGGCCGCGAACATCGCCGCCCCGTCGGTCGAGCCATGCAACGCCTCGGCCGCGCGTTCGGGATGCGGCATCAGGCCCAGAACGCGGCGGTTCGCCGACAGGACGCCCGCGATGTCGCCCATCGAGCCATTGGGATTGTCGCCATAGGTAAAGGCGATGCGGTCCTGATCACGAAGCGCGGCCAAGCCCTCGGCATCAATGGTGTAATTGCCGTCATGATGGGCGATCGGGATGCGGATCTCCTGCCCCATGGCATAACCTTCGGTAAAGGCCGAGGCCGTGGTGGCAACCTTCAGCGTGATGGACTTGCACAGGAATTTCAGGCTGGCATTGCGCATCAGCACGCCCGGCAGCAGGCCCATCTCGGTCAGCACCTGAAATCCGTTGCAGATTCCCAGCACATGCCCCCCCTTCTGCGCATGGGCTTTCACCGCGGCGGAAATCGGCGATTGCGCGGCGATGGCCCCGCAGCGCAGGTAATCACCATAGGAAAAGCCGCCGGGGATGCCCACGACATCGGTGCCTGCGGGCAGCGCGCTGTCCTTGTGCCAGACGCGGGCGACCTGAAACCCCGCGCGGTCGAAGGCCACCGCCAGATCGCGGTCGCAGTTCGATCCGGGGAAGGTGATGACGGCGGCTTTCATCAGCGACTCCTGCGGCTGGGGATGGGCGCGGCATAGCGCAAGGCGGCGGGGTCTTCCAGATGTGGCGGCAGGGTGGCCGCGAATTCTGTGCAGAATTCGCGCCGGAGTTTTCTGAAAACTCCGGGGCCCGCCCCATTCCGCCGGGGCTTTCCCTGAACCGCTTTCCGCCCTAGCCTTGCACCATGCTGACCGATGCCGCAATCGCCGATCTGACCGCCCTGTTCGGCCCGCGTTTCACCACCTCGCGCCCCGTGCTGGGGGAGCATGGCCAGAGTGAAAGCCACGTCACCGCCCCGCCGCCCTGGGCCGTGGTCTTTCCGCTGACCACGGATGAGGTGGCCGGTCTGGCCGGATTGTCAGCCCGGCACGGATTTCCGCTGATCGGCTGGGGCGCCGGCACGTCGCTGGAAGGGCATGCTCTGGCGGTGCAAGGCGGCGTCACGGTGGATTTCACCCGGATGGACCGGGTTCTGGCCGTGCATCCCGAGGATATGATCGCCGTGGTCCAGCCCGGCATCACCCGCGAGGCGTTGAACCGCGATTTGCGGGCGACCGGGCTGTTCTTTCCGGTCGATCCCGGCGCGAATGCCACGCTGGGCGGCATGACGGCCACGCGGGCCAGCGGCACCACGGCGGTGCGCTATGGCACGATGCGCGACAATGTGCTGGGGCTTGAGGTGGTTCTGGCCGATGGCCGGGTGATCCGCACCGGATCATCGGCCCCGAAATCCTCGTCCGGCTATGATCTGACCGCGCTGATGGTCGGCTCCGAAGGCACGCTCGGGCTGATCACCGCCCTGACCCTGCGGCTGCATGGTCAGCCCGAGGCGGTGTCGGCCGCGGTCTGCGGCTTTGGGGCCATGGCCGAGGCGGTGGATTGCGTGATTGCCACGATCCAGACCGGCCTACCGGTTGCCCGGATCGAATTCCTGGATCAGGCGACGGTCGCCGCCTGCAACGCCTTTTCCGGCACCGACCTGCCCCTGCACCCGCAACTTTTGCTGGAATTCCACGGCTCGCCCGCCGGGGTGGCCGAACAGGCCGCCCGGTTCGGCGAGATTGCCGCGGGCTTCGGCGCGCTGGGGTTCCGCCGGGCCGAGGCCCAGGAAGACCGCAGCCGGTTGTGGAAGATGCGGCACGAGGCCTATCGCGCCATCCTTGCCTCGCGCCCCGGATGCCGCGCCATCGTGACCGATGTCTGCGTGCCGATTTCGGCGCTGGCGCAGGCGGTCGAGGAAACGCGGGCCGATATTGCGGCCTCGGGCGTGCCGGGGCCGATTCTGGGCCATGTCGGGGATGGGAATTTCCATGCGATCCTGCTGATCCGCGACGGGGATCAGGCCGAGGCCGCCATTGCGAAGGATCTGGCCACCCGGATGGCCGAACGGGCGCTGCGGCTGGGCGGCACCATCACCGGAGAGCATGGCGTGGGCTTTGGCAAGCGGGCGCTGATGGCTGCGGAACATGGCGCGGGCTGGCAGGTGATGGGGGCGGTGAAACAGGCGCTGGACCCGGAAAACCGGATGAATCCGGGGAAAGTCGTGCCCTGAATGCAAAAGGTGCCCCGACGGGCACCCTTTCGGTTGGTTACGCTGGCAGCGGCATGACGCCGGTTTACCAGGGCTGCGGCCCCTTGCCGGTGCGCGCGATGTCCAGCTGGCGCTGGCGGCGTTCCAGATCCACCAGCGAGGTGGATTCCGCCAGATAGGCATATTCGCGTTCGGATTCGGTCGGCAGGCGCAGGTCGCGCAGGGCGGATTTCAGGAAAGTCAGCATCATTTCGGTCCTTTTCGTCTGGACCCAATATGGATGCTGCGGCGCGGCATGTTAAGCCATGCGGCAGATAAACCCGATATGCGCATGACGCATGACGCAGCCCGCACGCGTCAGCCCAGCAGCGCCCTTGCGGCGGCCCGCGCCGCCTCGGTCACGGTGTCGCCGGCCAGCATCCGGGCCAGTTCCTCGACCCGTGCGGCCTGATCCAGCGCGGTGACGGTGGACAGGGTCTGCCCCCCGGCCACCCGCTTTTCCACCCGCCAGTGATGCGCGCCAAGGGCGGCCACCTGCGGCGAATGGGTGACGACCAGTACCTGCGCGCCATCGGACAGCGCCTTCAGCCTGCGCCCCACGGCATCGGCGGTGGCCCCGCCGACCCCACGGTCGATCTCGTCGAAGATCAGGGTCAGGCCGGATTGCCGGCCGGTCAGGCACACCTTCAGCGCCAGCAGAAACCGGCTGAGTTCGCCGCCCGAGGCGATCCGGTTCAACGGCCCGGCAGGGGCACCGGGGTTGGTGGCGACGGTGAAGGTGACGGCATCCATCCCGTCCGGGCCCGGCTCGCCATCGGCGATTTCGGTGGTGAAGACAGCGCGTTCCATCTTGAGCGGGGCGAGTTCCTTCGCCATGGCCTGATCCAGCCGCCGCGCCGCCTTTTGCCGGGCCTGATGCAGCGCCTGCGCCGCCGCGGCATAGGATGCCTCGGCCGCTGTCACCGCGCGGGCCAGCTGCGCCAGCCCGGTCTCGCCCGCGTCAAGGGCTGTCAGCCGGGCGCGCAGGTCCTCGGCCAGCCCGGCCAGATCGTCGGCGGCCACCGAATGCTTGCGCGCCAGCGCGCGGATGGCGAACAGCCGTTCCTCCAGCGCCTCAAGGTCGTGCGGATTGAAATCCAGCGCCTCAAGGCAGCTTTCCACCCCGGCCTGCGCCTCGGCCAGTTCGATCATCGCGCGCGACAGCGCGGCCAGCGGATCGTCCAGCCGGCCTTCGGAACGGTCGGCGGCCGCTTCCAGCCAGCGGGTCGCATCGCGCATCCGGCCTTCGGCCCCGTCATCCGACAGGGCGGCGGCGGCGCGGGCGATGTCGTCGCGGATGCGGGCCGCGCCCTGCATCAACCGGCGACGGGCGTCGAGATCAGCCTCTTCACCGGGCTGCGGGGCCAGCTTGTCCAGCTCGGCCACCGCGTGCCGCAGGAAATCCTCTTCGGTCTTCGCCCGCGCAATCGCCGCCTCGGCCGCAAACAGCGCATCACGCGCCTGCCTCTGTGCGCCCCAGGCGGCACGGGCGGGCGCAAGGTCGATGCCCGCAAAGGCATCCAGCAACTGCCGGTGGCCGCGCGGGTTCAGAAGGCCCCGGTCATCCTGCTGGCCATGCAGTTCCACCAGCAGATCCGACAGATCGCGCAACACCTCGGCCCCGACGCGGCGGTCGTTGACAAAGGCCGTCTTGCGGCCGTCGACGGTGGTGGTGCGGCGCAGGATCAGTTCGTCTTCGGTCTCGATCCCGGCCCCGTCCAGCACGGCGCGGGCGGGATGGCCGGGGGCCAGGTCGAAGACGGCGGTGACTTCGCCCTTGTCGGCCCCGGCGCGCACGATATCGGCCCGCCCGCGCCAGCCCAGCACGAAACCCAGCGAATCCAGCAGGATCGACTTGCCCGCGCCGGTTTCCCCGGTCAGCACATTCAGACCCGGCCCCAGATCCAGCGCCAGCCGGTCGATGATCAGCACATCGCGGATTTCAAGCGAACGCAGCATCCGGGTCCCGCAGGATGGGCAATCCGCCCATCCCCCTTACAGCCATTCGCCGCGGATCATCTGGCGATAGACCTGCGCCAGCCAGCTGTCGCCCTTGGCCTCGGGCTTCAGACCCTTGTTCTTCAGCAGGCGGAAGGCATCCTCGTAGAAGGGCGAGGACTGATAGTTGTAGCCAAGGATCGCCGCCGCCGTCTGGGCCTCGGCCTCGAAGCCAAGCGCCAGATAGGCTTCGGTCAGGCGCATCAGCGCCTCGGCCGTGTGGGTGGTGGTCTGGAAATCCTGCACCACGGTGCGGAACCTGTTGATCGCGGCCGTGTAATGCTTGCGCTTCAGATAATAGCGCCCGATTTCCATTTCCTTGGCCGCCAGATGGTCGAAGGCCAGGTCGAATTTCAGGATCGCCGACTGGGCATATTCGCTGTCGGGATATTTCTCGATCACGTCGCGCAGGCCCTGAAGGGCAAGGAAGGTCAGGCCCTGATCGCGGCCGACATCCTCGATCTGGTCGTAATAGGACAGGGCCAGCAGATATTGCGCATAGGCCGCGTCTTCTTCGCCCGGATAAAGGTCGAGATAGCGCTGCGAGGCCATGCGGGCCTCTTCATACTTTTTCGACTTGTGCAGGGTGAAGGCCTGCATGATCAGGGCGCGCTTGGCATATTCCGTATAGGGATAAAGCCGCTCGACCTCCCGGAAATAGCGCAGGGCATCGTCGGGCTTGCGATTCTGCTCCAGCGCCAGTTCGCCCTGACGATAGATTTCCTCGGCGGTGTATTTCTCAAGCGACTCGTCCTGACGGGCATCCTTGCCGCCGCAGGACGCCAGCAGCAGGGCAAGACCCAAGGCCAGAGCAGGGGCCATCGCTGCCCCGCCGCGCCCAGCGCCCGATCCTCCGCCTGCCATTTTCCGCAATTCCAAACCTGTGTTCCTTGTCCGGCCCCCTGTTGACCCGACATTCCGTCCGGGTCTTCGGCACCGTGTTTGCAGAGGTCCTAGCACAGAAAATCCGGCTGCGCAAAACGCCTTTGTGACATTGGACACATCGGCGAGAGGTCAGGAAATCCGGCAGGGAAGGCTCCTCGTCGGTCTTCGACCGCTCGTCGCGGCCCCCCGGACGAGCGGTCGAAGACCGACGAGGACGGATGGGAAAGGATCAGGCGGCGCGGTGGCGCGACGGCAGGTCGCCCCGGTGAACGCCGACGCCGGGCAGCTTGCCGCCGACGCCATCGCTGACCGACACCATGCGGAAGGCTTCGGGATCGGAAAACAGCGCGCGCAACAGCTTGTTCGTCAGCGCATGGCCGGCGCGGATACCGGTATAGCGGCCCAGAATCGGCCCGCCCGCCAGCGCCAGATCGCCCAGCGCATCCAGCATCTTGTGACGCACGGGTTCATCGGCATGGCGCAGACCGCCGGGGGTGACAACGCGGTCGCCGTCAAACACGACGGCATTGTCCAGCGTGCCGCCAAGCGCCAGCCCGTTGGCGCGCATAGCATCGACATCGGCCTGACGGCAGAAGGTGCGGCTGTCGGACAGTTCACGCACAAAGGCCCCGTTGGCCATATTCAGTCGACGCTCCTGCCGTCCGATGGCCCCTTCGGCAAAGTCGATGCGGAAGTCGATTTCCAGCATGTCGGAGGGGTCAAGGCGGGCAACCGCCTCGCCCTCGCGCACTTCGACCGGTTTCAGCACGCGCACCGCTCGCACTTCGGCATCCTGCTCGACCAGCCCGCGGGCGATGAAGGCGGCGACGAAGGGCTCGGACGATCCGTCAAGGATCGGAACCTCGGGGCCGTCGATGTCGATCAGCACATTGTGGATGGCACTGCCCGCAAGCGCCGCCATCAGATGTTCGATGGTCGAGACCGAAACCCCGGCGGCATTTTCCACCACGGTGCAAAGGCGGGCGGCGGGAACGGCGGACCAGATGGCGCGGATCATGGCATCGCGGCCAGTGCCGTCGGCCATGATGTCGGTGCGGCGGAACCAGATGCCATAATCGGCCGAGGCGGGGCGCAGCGTCATGCGCGCGGCTTCGCCGGTGTGGAGACCCACACCAGAGAATGTCACCGCGGATTTCAACGTGTTCTGCACGTTTCCAGGCCTTCTGTTGCCTCTCATGATCAGGAAACCCGCAAGCCCCCGATCGGTTGCAGTCTAAGTAATCAAGCAGGGGGGCTTGCTCAACTCACCTTTTGCAACGGTTTGTGACAGAGAGTGTCACAATCTCAAATGACTGATCTGAAAAGAAAAAGGCCCGGATAACCGGGCCTTTTGCAGGGTTGTGCCGCCCTGTCTTTCAGTTGGCCTGACGGCGCAGGAAGGCCGGAATCTCGATCCGGTTGTCATCTGCGCTGTGGTCCTGCTCTTCGTCATAGGATGTCACCGGCGGCTGGGCGCGGCGGTCCTGCGGCTGGGGGCGGTCGGTGGTGGCCTCCAGATGCCCGGCCATGCGGTTGATCAGCGATCCGATGCCAAAGCGCGGTTTCGCCGCAGCGGCAGCCGCGGGCTGCGGTGCCGCTGCGGGGGCCGCAGGGCGCTGCGCGGCGGGGCGCTGGCCCGCCATGCCGGGGTTCCGCGACACGGCGGCCTGCAACCGGGCCAGTGCCTCGGGCGAGGGCTGACCGGCCGTGCGCGGACGCGGCGCGACGAAGGCACCGGCATCATCCTCGATCGACGGCGGGGCGGGGCGGGCAACGGCCACCGGGGCGGCAGCGGCAGGCTGCGGGCGATAGACCGGCGGCGGCAGATCATTGTCCGCCATTTCTTCGACCTCGGCTTCGGTCTCATAGGACCCGTCGAAGGCCGCAGTATCGAAGGCCGGGGCCTCGAACAGATCGGGTTCAACCCTGCGGGCAACCGGCTCGGGCTGCGGCGGGGCGGAGACCGGAGCCATCGGAGCCGCCGCAACCGCCGAGACGGCAAGCGCTGGTTCCCGGCGCGGTTCGGGGCGCGGTTCGGGTTGCAGGGTCAGCGGGGCCGCCATCGAACGCCGGGCGACCGGCAGTTCGGGTTTCAGCTGGGCGCTGGCGTCGATGCCGGTGGCGACGACCGACACGCGGATGCGGCCTTCCATCGTGGTGTCCAGCGTGGACCCGACGATGATATTCGCCTCGGGGTCCACCTTTTCACGGATGATATTGGCGGCCTCGTCCAGTTCGAACAGGGTCAGGTCATAACCGCCGGTGATGTTGATCAGCACGCCCTTGGCGCCGTTCAGGCTGATCTCGTCCAGCAGCGGATTGGCAATGGCCTTTTCGGCGGCATCGACGGCGCGGGATTCGCCATCCGCCTCGCCGGTGCCCATCATGGCCTTGCCCATCTCGTCCATCACGGCGCGGACATCGGCAAAGTCCAGGTTGATCAGGCCGGGGCGCACCATCAGGTCGGTCACGCCCTTGACGCCCTGATACAGCACGTCATCGGCCATGGCGAAGGCTTCGGTAAAGGTGGTCCGCTCGTTCGCCAGCCGGAACAGGTTCTGGTTCGGGATGATGATCAGCGTGTCGACAACCTTTTGCAGGGCATCGATGCCCTCTTCGGCCTGCTTCATCCGCTTGTTGCCCTCGAACTGGAAGGGCTTGGTCACGACGCCGACGGTCAGCACCCCCAGCTCGCGCGCGGCCTGGGCGATGATCGGGGCCGCGCCGGTGCCGGTGCCGCCGCCCATCCCGGCGGTGATGAAGCACATATGCGCGCCCGCCAGATGGTCGACGATTTCCTCGATGGTCTCCTCGGCGGCGGCGGCACCGACGGTCGGACGCGCACCCGCCCCAAGACCCTCTGTCACCTTGACGCCCATCTGGATGCGCGCACCGGCCTTGGATTGCTGCAACGCCTGCGCATCGGTGTTGGCGACGACGAATTCAACGCCTTCCAGCTGCTTTTCGATCATGTTGTTGACCGCGTTGCCGCCGGCCCCGCCGACACCGAAAACGGTGATGCGCGGCTTCAGCTCTTCGCGCTGGTTGGTCATCGTCAGATTGAGTGCCATGGGTCCGCCTGTTCGTTTTTTATGCCGCATCCACGAATCCGCGGGCCTGTCCCTGCCCCGGATAGCGCCAATTATGGCCGACTCTAGCCATTCCGTGCCCCAAGGTCACGAGAAAAACACGCAATCCCCACAAAATATGGGGGATTGCGGCCCGCAATCGGCGGGATTTCGCGCCTGATACCGTATGTTGGGCTTACCAGTTGTCCTTGAACCATTTGAACGCCCTTTTCAGCGATCTTGCCGGATAACGCTCGGCAGGGATTTCGAAGTCCCACCATTCGTCCTGCGGGTGTGCCGCAAAGAGACACAGGCCCACGCCCGAGCTGAACGCAGGGCCGGTCGCCGCCTGCGGCAACCCCTGCACGCGCAAGGGGCGGCCAAGGCGGACGCGCTGGCCCAGGATGCGGCTGGCCAGCCCGTCCAGACCGGGAATCTGGCTGCTGCCGCCGGTCAGCACGATCTGCTGGCTGGGCAGGTGGTCGAAACCCGCCGCATCCAGACGCGCGCGGGTTTCCTCAAGGATCTCTTCGACGCGCGGCCGCATGATGCCGATCAGTTCGGTCCGGCTGATCTGGCGGCGGTCCTTTTCCCAGTCGCCGGAATTGCCGCCGATCTCGATCATCTCGCGGTCGTCCATGCCGGTGGCGAACAGCCCGCCGTGGCGTGTCTTGATTGTTTCGGCCATGGCGAACGGGATCTGGAGGCCCTTCGAGATGTCGGAGGTGACGTGATCGCCGCCCATCCGCACCGTATCGGCATAGATCATGTGCTTCTTCATGAAGACCGACAGGCCGGTGGACCCGCCGCCCATGTCGATGCAGGCGGCCCCCAGTTCCTGTTCATCCTCGACCAGCGACGAGATGCCCGACACATAGGCCGACGAGGCGATGCCAGCCAGTTCCAGATCGCAGCGCTTGATGCAGTAGAGCAGGTTCTGGATCACATCGCCGTCGACCGACAGAAGATGCATGTCGCAGGCCAGCCGGTTGCCGATCTGGCCGCGCGGATCGCCAAGGCCGGAGCGGTGATCCAGCGCGAAATTGACCGGCTGGGCATGCAGCACCTCGCGCCCCTGCCCCAGGTCGGGCACGTCGCAGGCGGCCAGCACGCGGGCCACGTCCTGTTCGGTCACGACACTGTCGGCCAGATCCCATTCCCCCGCCAGCCCATAGCTGCGCGGTTCAGCCCCGGAAAAGCAGGCGATGACGTGATCGACGCGGACATTGGCCATCTTCTGCGCCGCCTGCACGGCGGTGCGGATGGCGCGTTCGGTTTCGTTCATCACCGCGATTTCGCCAAAGCGCACACCCCGGCTGCGGGTGGTGGCGGCCCCGATGATGCGGAACTGCGACTGACCGGCCATCGGGCCGACGCCTTCATCCGTCAGGCGGTGATCCCCGTCGAAGCGCAGGATCAGGCAGGCGATCTTCGAGGTGCCCACGTCCAGAATGGCGATGACTCCGCGCTGCATGGCCGCCTTGCGCATGTGCCGCATGGCACGTTGGGAGTGGTAAAGATCGGTCACAGATCGGTCTCCATGGGATCAAGGCCCTGGCTGCGGCGCAGGGCGGTCATGGCAAGGGTCGAAAGGCGCAAGGTGGGGCGCGCATCGTTGCGCAGGTCGATGACCAGCAGGTCGCGGGCCAGGATGTCCTGCGCATGATCCAGCGCCAGCAGGCGCTCCAGCGCGCGAACCGGGTCGCCGGTGGGCAACAGGATGCGCTGGTCACGATCCAGCACGATATCCCAGCGGCGGTCGCCCATGCGGACAAGGCCGCGGATGCGCGGTGCCAGCGGGCCCGCGGCGGCAATCAGTGACAGCGCCTCGGCGGCGGCGGCATCGGCGCCCTGCCCCGCGATCAGCGGCAGGTCGGGCCGGTCGGTGCGGGCATGCAGCCCGGCAACGCGGTGGCCGGTGTCATCGACCAGCGTCAGCCCGTCTTCGGTGCGCCAGACGGCAACGGGCTGGCGTTCCGTCACCAGAACCTGCAGCACGCCGCCCGACCGCACCCGCAATTCCGCCGATTTCACAGCATCCAGCGCCTCGATCCGCGCCCGCGCGGCGTCAAGATCCAGATCAAAGCTGGATTGCGGCAGGTTCAGCCCCAGCCTTGCGCGCACCGCTTCGGCCAGATCGTCGGAACAACCCTCGATCGAGGCCAGCGAGACCCGGAATTCCGGGCGGCTTTCGAATTTCTCGCGGATCTCGGTGAAGACCCCGACAACTCCGGCCCGGCGGCCTTCGTCGGCCAGATAGAGACCGGTCATCGCCAGCACGACAAAGCTGGGCAACCCCACCCGCAGCAGCGCCCGCAGATAGGGCGTCAGCATCACCCGCTGCATCCGGTAGGCCCAGCGGCTGGGGGCCGGATCGCGGCGCATCACGGGTTCATGCCCCGACCGGCGTTGGGCGTTCAGCGGTTGCATGAGGCGTCCTTCACCAGCCAGTCGCAGAGTTGCGCAAAGGTGATGCCGTGATGGGCGGCCTGTTCGGGGGCCAGCGACGTGGGCGTCATTCCCGGCTGGGTGTTGGTTTCCAGCAGCACCAGCCCGGCCACGCCGCGCGTGTCGTCCCAGCGGATGTCGGTGCGCGAAAGCCCCCGGCAGCCCAGCGCCTGATGGGCGCGCAGCGCATAATCCAGGCAGGCCGATGTCACCTCGTCCGGCATGTTCGCGGGCAGTTGATGCCGGCTGCCCCCCGGCTTGTATTTCGCATCGTAATCATACCAGCCGTCGGTGATGATATCCGTCACCGCCAGCGCCCGGTCACCCATGACCGAAATCGAAAGCTCGCGCCCCGGCGCATAGGTTTCCACCATCACCTGCGTCGGCATCGTGGCCGCCAGTCGCGGCGCGTTCGATCCGGGGTGGACAATATAGACGCCGACCGAAGAGCCTTCGTTGTTCGGCTTGACCACATAGGGCGGCGGCAGGACATGGCCCTGTTCCACCGCCTCGCGCGCGACGATCACGCTGTCGACCACCGGCAGACCGGCGGCGCGATAGGCATCCTTGGCGCGCTGCTTGTCCATCGCCAGCGACGAGGCCAGAACGCCGGAATGGGTATAGGGAAGGCCCAGCCATTCGAGGATGCCCTGCACGCAGCCATCCTCGCCCCAGCGGCCATGCAGCGCGTTGAACACAACATCCGGTTTGGCCGCAGCCAGCTGTGCCACGATATCGCGGCCGCAATCGACCTCGATCACCTCTGTATATCCAGCCTCGCGCAGGGCCTTTGCGCATTCCAGCCCGGAGGAGAGGGATACCTCACGCTCCGCGGACATGCCGCCTTTCAGAACCGCCACGCGGGGAAATCTGCCCGATCCCGCCGCCATCTACTGCCTCTGGGGTCTTGTGCCCCTTTATTTGTCCGCGCGTTCTCCGACGCGCATGATTTCCCACTCTAACGCGATCCCACTGTTTTGGAAAACCTTTTTTCGCACCTCTTCGCCCAGATCTTCCAGATCGGCGGCGGTGGCGGCATCGGCGTTGATCAGGAAGTTGGAATGTTTGGGCGACATCTGCGCCCCGCCCCGCCGCGCGCCGCGCATTCCGGCCTCGTCGATCACCTTCCAGGCCTTCAGCTCATGGCTGTCATCGGCCCGCCCGGTGCTGCTGCGCCCCAAGGGGTTGCGGAAGGTGCTGCCGGCAGACCTATCCTTTGTGGGCTGGCTGGCATCGCGCTTGGCCAACTGGTCCTCCATCCGCGCGGCCAGTTCGGCGGGGTCGCCTGCGGGTGCGCGGAAGGTGGCCGAGACGACGACCGCGCCTTCGGGCAGGTCGGACTGGCGATAGCGCAAGGCAAGGGCGGCGGCGGGCAGGGTCTCGACGCGGCCCTGCCGGGTGACGATGCGGATTTCGTCAAGGAAATCCGCAACATAATGACCATAGCAGCCCGCGTTCATCCGCACCGCGCCGCCGATGCTGCCCGGAATGGTGCGCA
>DAIOGH010000022.1:0-68086 GCA_036745335.1 Paracoccaceae bacterium | reverse complement strand
AAGGACAGCGAGCCGGTGAAAAAGCCAGTGGATGACATCGGTAAGGTCCTTTCGGTCAGCCGGTCCAGCCAAGGCCGGCGGCGATGGAATTCATGGTCTGCATCAGCGGCACCGTGGTCCGGGTGCGGCCTTCGGTGCGGGCCTGATGCAGAAGCGCAATCTGAAGCCGGTTGATCCGGTCCAGCTGCGGCCGCAGGCTGCGGCAGCGGTCCTGCATCATCGGAAAGCGGGTGCCGGGATGGGGGTCTCCGGTCAGATCGCGCAGCGCGGTCAGCGCCAGACCGTGTTCGGTGCGAATTCGCGTCAGAACCGTATCGCGGACCATGGGATCGGCCACCAGCCCGGCATAACCCGCAGCAATCTCCATATCCGTCAGCATCAGCGATTTCTCGATCTCGTCGACCATCAGGCGGAACAGCCGGTGCCGCGCGAACATCGCGGCCAGTAGCTGATCTCCGGCGGCGCCCCGCACCTTGCGAAAGGCGGCAATGGCCGAACCAAAGCCGAACCAGCCGGTGATCATGTGGCGGTTCTGCGACCAGGCGAAAACCCAAGGGATCGCCCGCAGATCGGCCAGCGATGCTGCCCCGAACCGGCGCGCCGGGCGCGAGCCGATCTTGAGCATCGCCAGTTCCTCGACCGGGCTGGCCTGCTGGAAATAGTCGATGAAGCCCGGCATCGCCAGAAGGCCGCCATAGGCGGTCTGCGACAGGCCGGACAGCGCCTCGAGCGCGTCGATATGTTCGGGGTCGGCGGCGGGCTGCACCCGCACCGGCAGATGCGCCAGCACCGATGAGGCCAGCAGTTCCAGCTGTGCCACCGCCGTGCCGCGGTTGGCATAGCGGGACGAGACGACCTCGCCCTGTTCGGTCAGCCGCAGCCGCCCGGCGACGGTGCCGACCGGCTGGGCGGCGATGGCGCGGCCGGTCGGCGCCCCGCCCCGGCTGACAGATCCGCCGCGGCCATGGAAGAACACCGGCCGCAGCCCGTGCCGTGCCAGCGATTGCGTCAGTCGGCGTTGGGCCTTGTCCAGCTCCCATGTCGAGCAGAGAAAGCCGCCGTCCTTGTTGCTGTCGGAATAGCCCAGCATGATCTCGACCGTGGCATCGCGCGACCGCAGGCTGCGCTGCGCCAGCGGCACCTGCAACAGATCGTCATAGACGGTCGGCGCGCGGCGCAGGTCCTCGATGGTCTCGAACAGCGGAACCACCTGAAGATCCAGCTTTTCGGCCCCGAAACCGGCGTGGCGGGCCAGCAGGTAAAGCGCCAGAAGATCATCGGCTGAACGTGTCATCGACAGGATGAAGGGGCCGATCGCCTCGGGGTCGTCCGACATCCGGGCCTGATGCATCAGGGCCAGCAGGTCCAGCAGCTCCCGTGACTCGGGGTCAAGGCGGCTGCGGTCGGCATGGGTCAGGTCAGGTCGGCCCAACTCTTCGCGCAACCGGCGCGACCATTGTGGCGAGCCGGGCAGCGCGGCTTTGCCGGTCTGGCCCCAGACCGAGGATAGAACCGCCGTGACCACGGTGGAATTCTGCCGGATGTCCAGCGTCGAGGTGCGGAAACCGAAGGTTTCGGCCTGTCGGCGCAGCGGTGTCAGATGGCGTGCGGCCAGACGCGCGGCCCCTATGACGATCAGCCCGTCTTCCAATGCCCGCAGGTCGGCGATGAAATGCGCGACCGACGGATAGCCGCCGGGCTGACGATCAGGCATCGGGCGCAACCGGTCGGCGATGGCGGTCAGCGCCTGACGGAACAGCTCTCCTGGGTTGCGGGCGGCCAGGTCGCCGGCGCGCGGGTTTTGCCCGATGATGGCGCGGATGCGGGTTTCCTGCGCGGGCGGAAGCGGCACGATGCGCGAGGTGATGCTGAGCGCCGCCGCCGCCCTGCCGATCCCGTCCAGATAGCGGCCCAGCACGGTGCGGCGGGCACGGTCCAGCGCGTTGCGGGTGACGGCGGCTGTGACATTGGGATTGCCGTCGCGGTCGCCGCCGATCCAGGAATGGAACTTCAGGCAGGGGGTGATCCGCACCCCATCGCCAAAGCGGGCCGTGCTGGCGGTGATGAAGCGGTCGAACAATTGGGGCGCTGCGTCGAAGATGGCATCGCGGAAGAATTGCAGGCCCCATTCGATTTCGTCCCGCAGGCTGGGGCGTTCGATCCGCAGCTCTCCGGTCATCCACAGCAGGTCGATCTCGCTTTCGATGTCGGACAGGATGTCGTCGCGTTCGCGCGGGGTCCAGCGCTGCGTTTCCAGTGAGACCAGCAGCCGGTAGATGCGGCGGTTGATCTCCTGCACCGTCACGCGCTTGGCCTCGGTCGGGTGGGCGGTGATCGTGGGGCCGACGCAAAGCCGGGCGGTCAGGGCCGAGAACTCTGCCGCGGTCAGGGCGGGGTCCAGATCGGCGATGGCACGGGCAAAGCTGCCGTCGACAGCGGCGGGGCCTTCGGCGGTTTCGGTGGCGCGGCGGCTGCGGGCGGCGGTGATCTCGTCGATGATCCGGGTCAGCTGGAACCGGATCGACATCGCCTGTAGACAGGCGCTTGCGGCGCTGTCGACGGGCAGCGGCGCGTCGGGATCTTCGACCAGCGCCAGCGCCTGCGGAGCGCGCCGGGCAATGACGCGCTGCCACAGGGCCAGCAGGTCGCGGCGCAGCGCGGCGGTTTCCGCATCGGGCGGCGGGGCGGCCTGATCCACCGGATGCGGAACGGCGGGCATGGCTCAGGCCACCCGGTCGCGCGGGGTGCGGCCGTCGAAGAAGGCCGTCAGATTGTCGAAGACGCGAAAGCCCATCGCCTCGCGCGTTTCGCGGGTGGCGCTGCCCAGATGCGGCAACAGCACCAGATTGTCGGCCCCGAGAAGTGCCTCGGGCACATTGGGTTCACGTTCAAAGACATCAAGGCCCGCCCCGCCGATGGTGCCGAACCACAAAGCCTGGGCCAGCGCATGTTCATCCACCACCTCGCCCCGCGCGGTGTTGATCAGAAAGGCACCGGGGCGCATCAGGTCCAGACGGCGGCTGTTGATAAGATGGCGGTTGGCGGTCCCTCCGGGACAGTGCAGCGAGACGAAATCGCAATCGGGTAGCAGGTCTTCGATCGTCGGCACCTGCACGGCATTGAAGCGGGCCAGCACCTCGGGCGGAACGGGCGACCGGTTCTGCACCAGAATCTTCATGCCAAAGCCGAAATGCGCCCGTTGCGCCATGGCCTGCCCGATCCGGCCGAAGCCGATGATCCCCAGTGTGGCACCCGAGACCTTGGTGCCGATCAGATGCGTCGGACGCCATCCGGTCCAGCGGCCGTCGCGCAATTCGCGCTCGCCCTCACCGGCGCGGCGGGCCACCATCAACAGCAGGGTCATGGCGATGTCGGCGGTGCAGTCGGACAGCACATCGGGCGTGTTGGTGACGGCGATGCCGCGCGCCCTGGCGGCGTCGGTGTCGATATGGGCAAAGCCCACGCCGTAATTGGCCAGAATCCTTGTACGCGGTGCCGCACCGTCAAAGACCGCCGCGGGAAGACGGTCTGTCACGGTCGGCAGGATCGCATCATATCGGCCCATCGCGTCGCGCAGATCGGCCGTGGACAGCGGAGCATCGGATCGGTTCAGGTCAAGATCGAAGACCTCGGCCATCTTCTGTTCAACCGCCGCGGGCCAGCGCCGCGTCACAAGGAGTCTGGGTTTCGGCATCGCATCCCCCTTCAGGCGGCGCGCTTGTTCAGGACACGGGCGACGGTTTCGCCGATGACGCTGGGGTTCTCGGCCACGGTGACGCCCGCTGCGGTCAGGATTTCCACCTTTTCCGATGCGCTTTCCCCAAAGGCCGAGATGATGGCCCCGGCATGGCCCATGGTGCGGCCCTTGGGGGCGGTCAGACCGGCGATATAGGCGATGACCGGCTTTTTCATCTGGTCCTGGATATAGGCGGCGGCCTCGGCCTCTTGCGGGCCGCCGATTTCGCCGATCATGCAGATGACATGGGTGTCGGGGTCGGCCTCGAACCGTTCCAGAATGTCGCGGAAGCTGGACCCGTTGATCGGGTCGCCGCCGATGCCCACCGAGGTGGACACGCCGATGCCCCGGTCCTTCAGTTGCTGCGCGGCCTCATACCCCAGGGTGCCGGATCGGCTGACGATGCCGACGTTGCCGGGCAGGTAGATATGGCCGGGCATGATGCCCAGAAGCGCCTTGCCGGGGCTGATGGTTCCGGCGCAGTTCGGACCGGTCAGCACCATGCGGCGTTCGCGCGGATAGCGCAGCATATAGCGTTTGACGCGGATCATGTCCTGCGCCGGAATCCCGTCGGTGATGCAGACGCAATAGCGGATGCCGCCATCCGCGGCCTCCATGATGCTGTCGGCGGCAAAGGGCGGCGGCACGAAGACAAGGCTGGTGTCGGCCGCGGTCGCCGCGACCGCCTGTTTCATCGTGTCGAAGACCGGCACGCCCATGACGGTTTCCCCGCCCTTGCCCGGCACGACGCCGGCAACGACATGGGTGCCGTAATCCAGCATTTCCCTTGTGTGGAACTGCGCCATGCGGCCGGTGATGCCCTGCACGACGACACGGCTGGAACGGTCGAGAAAGATGCTCATCACACGGCCCTCATCTTGGTGTTCTGCTTGCGGTCGTTCTTCCAGGCGGTGACGGCGCGTTCGGCCGCCTCCATCAGGGTGCTGGCGCGGATGATCGGCAGGCCGGATTTGGCCAGGATCTTCTGCCCCTCTTCGACATTGGTGCCCGACAGGCGCACGATCACCGGGACATCCACGGGGTTGGCGGTCAGGGCCTGCACCACGCCTTCGGCCACCCAGTCGCAGCGGTTGATGCCGGCAAAGATGTTGACCAGGATCGCCTGAACGTTTTCGTCCGACATCACCAGACGGAACGCCTTGGCCACCCGTTCCGGCGTGGCCCCGCCGCCGATGTCAAGAAAGTTGGCCGGCTCGCCTCCGGCCAGCTTGATCGTGTCCATCGTCGCCATGGCCAGTCCGGCCCCGTTGACGATGCAGCCGATGTTGCCCGAAAGACCGATATAGGCCAGCCCCCGGTCGGCGGCGCGGGCTTCGCGCGGGTCTTCCTGGCTCTTGTCGCGCAGTTCGGCGATCTGCGGATGGCGGAACAGCGCGTTGGTGTCGAAGGTCATCTTCGCGTCCAGCGCGAGAATGCGGTTGTCAGCGGTGATGACGAGCGGGTTGATTTCCACCATCGTCGCGTCAAGCTCGCGGAAGGCGCGGTAGCAGCCTTGCAGCGTGCGCACCATCTGCTGTGTCAGTGCGACGGGGATGCCAAGCGAATAGGCAATCTCGCGCGCCTGGAATTCCTGCAATCCGACGGCGGGTTCGACGGTGGACCGGACGATCGACTCGGGCCGCGTGGCCGAGATGTCCTCGATCTCCATCCCGCCTTCGGAGGAGGCCACGATCATCACCCGCTGCGAGCTGCGGTCCAGCACGAAGCCCAAATAGATTTCGCGGGTGAAGTCGACGGCACTTTCCACATAGACGCGATAGATGCCCTTGCCTTCCGGGCCGGTCTGATGCGTCACCAGCTTGCGGCCGAACATCGTGTTCGTCGCGTCCTGAATTTCATGTTCCGAAGTGCAGAGCTTGACCCCGCCCGCCTTGCCGCGCCCCCCGGCATGGACCTGCGCCTTGACGATCCAGCGCTCTCCGCCCAGTTCGCGGGCCCGATAGGCCGCCTGTTCGGGGCTGTAGGCCAGCGCGCCCGCAGGCACTGCCACGCCGAATTTCGCCAGGATTTCCTTGGCCTGATATTCGTGAATGTCCATTCCTGCCTCCTCCCTCTGCCGCGGTTACTCGGCGGCCAATCTGGTGTCGTAATGGTCGCGCAGCGCCTGATGCGCGGCTTCTGTGTCGGTCCCCGCGCCCATTTCGGCCATCGCGGCGGCAAAGCGGGTGACGATCTCGGTGATCGCCGCTTCGCTCAGCTGGTTCAGGATGCCAATCCGCACCTGCACGGGTTCCGACAGGGTGGGCCAGATGCCGAAGCCGCGGGCGCGGCAGCTCTGCACCAGGTCCTTTTCGCGGCCCGCCAGCGCGGGCGGCAGGTTCAGCACCACAAGGCTGGTCATGTTCGAGGTGACATCGCAGCCAAGCGCCGCCACCGCCTTGCGCAGGGCGGCTTCGTGATGGGCATAGTCCCGTGCCTTCTGGGCGCGGCCGTGTTGCAGGTTGATCCGCAGCGCCTCGTGGAACGCGGCCACGGCATAGCCGGAATGGGTGCGGTGATAGCTGCCCGCCGCCGCATCCTTGCCGTCGATGATGCCCCAGTGCCGCGCCTCAAGCACCGGATGATGCACATAGGTCGAACAGCCGTTCGCCCTGACATACGCGATGTAGCGGTCGGTGAAGCTGACCGGCGCATAGGTCAGCGGCAGGCACAGCACGCCCTTTTGCGGGCAGGAGGCCCAGCCCTGAACGCCGGGATAATCGTCGATGGCGAAATCGGCGATGCCGAGCGACGACACCGCATCGACCAGCCCCATCGCGCCATGGCGTTCGCAGGCATCGGAAAAGCCGCGCAGATCGTTGATCCGGCCCGATCCGGTTTCCCAATGCGCCATGAAGGCCCAGGTGGGTTTGTGCGCCGCCAGTGCGGTGTCGATCACCTCGGCGGTGACGGACTGGCCGTGCGGCACCGTGATCACGGTCACATTGGCCGGTTTCGGGTCCATCGAATTTGCGGCCAGATCAGCGCGGCTGGCCGCCTTGAAGCGCAGGGTCAGCGCGTCGATGCCGCTGAAGGTGCCATTGGTGAAGGCAACCACCGTGTCGCCCGGCAGGACGGCGCTGAACAGACAGTCCAGCCCGCTGAATCCGGTTCCGGCCACACCGAAGGTATGCACGTTGGCGGTGCCCCAGACCCGGCGCAGCATGTGCTTGGCCTCGATCATGCCGCGCAGCACATCGGCCTGCATGTGATCGGCCAGACCGGCATTGGCAAAGCTGGCCAGGACCCGCGCGTCGGTGTTGCCGGGGCCGGGCCCGGCGGCCAGCGTTTCGGGAATCGAAAGCTGCGGAAAGATCTCGGTCTCGGTCATCATGCCTCCCTCGGGTCGGATCAGGACGCCGGGTCCGGCAGGACGCGCGGCGGGTCCGGGTGCAGCGGAGAACCTGGCGCGGACCCTGCCGGAACCGGCTGTCCTTGCGGCCAAGGAAACGGGTTCTCGACAGAGGTCACAACATCCCTATATCCTGCTTTTGGAAATCTATTCTGGCGGGAAATAACCTACCCGTATGGGTGGTTTCGCCGCATTGCAGCGCAAAACTCCCTACCCGTATGGGTAGGTCTCAGGAGACGGGAATGACAAGCCTACCTGCAAGGGAACAGCCGGTCACGGTGATGGTGGGTGACGGAAACCCGCTGATGCTGACCGCGATGTCGGAAATCTTCGACCGCGACCCGCGTTTTTCGCTGGTGGCCACCACGGCGACGGCCGAAGGCTTTCTGGGCGCGGTGATGCGGATGCCGGTGCAGCTGGGGGTGATCGACTGGAACCTGCCGGCGCTGGGTGGGGCGCGGCTGATCGACGTGCTGCGGGTGCAGCCATCCGCACCACGCCTGGTGATCTATGCCGACGAATCGGGCGACACCGCGCGCAAGGCGATGGCGGCCGGTGCGGCGGGCTTCACTTCGCGGTCCGATTCGGCTGAACGGCTGCTGGAAACCTGCCTTGCCGTGGCCAAGGGTCAGATGGTGTTTCCCTTCCTTGACGTGCGCAGCCTGCGCCAGGACCCGATCGAGCAACTGTCCCCGCGCGAACGCACCCTGCTGGAGACCCTGGCCAAGGGCCTGACCAACCGCGAGCTGGCGCGCGAGCTGGACATCAGCGCCAACACGGTCAAGTTCCACCTGTCGAACCTGTTCGACAAGCTGTCGGTCAAGAACCGCGCGCAGGCGATTGCCTTCTTCTACGCCAACCGGGCCTCGCGCGGGGAAGTCTGACATCGCGGCGCGGTGGCGAATTGGGGCTTGACGACGGGGCCTGCTGTGGCCGATGCCTGTATCCGGGTGCAGCTCCTTGATCCTTTGACAGGAGCCCGACATGTCTTTCCATATGATCCAGCAGGCGCCCGCGCGCCTGAACCGCAGCGAACTGGCCGTTCCGGGCAGCGCGCCGCAGATGTTCGAAAAGGCGGCGCAGTCCGATGCCGACGTGATCTTCCTTGATCTGGAAGATGCCGTTGCCCCCGACGACAAGCCGCAGGCCCGCAAGAACATCATCAAGGCGCTGAACGAGATCGACTGGGGCAAGAAGACCATGTCGGTCCGCATCAACGGGCTGGACACGCATTACATGTATCGCGACGTCGTGGATGTGGTGGAACAGGCGGGGGAACGGCTGGATCTGATCATGATCCCCAAGGTCGGGACGGCGGCGGATGTCTATGCCGTCGACATGATGGTGACGCAGATCGAGGATGCGAAAAGCCTGAAGAAGCGGATCGGCTTCGAACATATCATCGAGACCGCGCTGGGAATGCAGAATGTGACCGAGATTGCAGGCGCGTCGAAGCGCAACGAATCCCTGCATTTCGGGGTGGCGGATTATGCCGCCTCGACCCGCGCGCGCACCACGATCATCGGCGGGGTAAACCCGGATTATTCGGTGCTGACCGATCCGCTGGCGGATGGCAGCCGCGCGGTGCATTGGGGCGACATGTGGCATTATGCGCTGGCGCGGATGGTGGTGGCGGCGCGGGCGAACGGGTTGCGGCCGGTCGACGGGCCGTTCGGCGATTTTTCCGACCCTGACGGCTATCGCGCGGCGGCGAAGCGGGCGGCCGTGCTGGGCTGCGAGGGCAAATGGGCCATTCACCCCAGCCAGGTGGCGCTGGCCAATGAGGTGATGAGCCCCTCCGACGCCGAGGTGACGCGGGCGACGCGCATCCTTGAGGCGATGGAAAAGGCCGCGGCCGAGGGCAAGGGTGCGGTGTCGCTGGACGGGCGGCTGATCGACTACGCCTCGATCCGGCAGGCCGAGGTTCTGGTGCAGAAGGCCCGGCAGATCGCGGGCGGCTGATCCGGCCGACGCGGGCGGAACGCATTGCCGTTCCGCCCGCGATTACCGTGTGCCGGGGGCACCCCCCCCTAGCGTCGCCCCATCGAGCGGCGGAGCCGTGACCTTGCATCCAGTTCGGCATTGATGGCCCCGCCGACCAGGATGGCCCAGACCGAGAGATAGAGCCACATCATCAGGATGATGACGGCTCCGATCGAACCATAGATGCGGTTGTAGCTGTTGAAGTTGGACAGATAGGCGGAAAATCCGATGGACACTCCGGCCCAGGCAAGGGCCGCGAAGAACACGCCAAGGCTGATCCAGCCGGATTTGAAGCCGCCGGGCACATTGGGGCCAAAGCGATACAGCAGCGACAGGCAGGACAGGACCAGGATGAACATCGCGGTCCAGGGCAGGACGCGAATGAACCAGCCCTCGAACGGGCCAAGGCTGATGTAGTTCAGCAGGACCGGCACGATGACCACTGTGGCCAGCGCCACCAGCAAGGCCCCGATCAGCGCTGCCGTCAGCAGGAAATCGGCGACATAGCCCTTGATCCAGCCGCGCGGTTGCGCCCTGTGGACGACATCCAGCCCCTGTATCAGCGCCGAGACCCCGGCACGGGCGGAATAGAAGGCCAGCGCGAACGACACGAAGGTTGTCCAGCCCAGTGTCGCCGCAGGCGCATTCAGCAATGCCATGACCTGATCATGGATCAATTGTGCTGCATCGGGCGGCAGGAAGCGCTCGGCTACGGCAAGATAGCCCGAAATTACCAGCGGATCGGCCATCAGGCTCCAGATCGCGACGACGGCGGCAATGCCGGGAAAGACGGCGAACATGGCGTAAAAGGCAACGCCTGCCGCGACCAGGCCGAAATGACCATCACCGACGCGCAGCCAGACTGCTGACAGGAAATCGAGACCTTGCCGGGACCATCTGAACATCGGATCAACATGGCCTCTTGTGGTCGGGGGTGCAATGCCGGGGATCAGACGGTCTGACGCAGGCGGTTGCAGATGGCCGTCATCGCGGCCAGATGGCGTTCGGCCAGTCCGCTGCGACGCAGGGTGATGGCGGGATAGCCGTCTGTCAGAACGCTGGCGGGCAGGAAATCGGGTTCGGCCCGCAACAACGCCCGCAACACGCGCTCGGCCTTTCTGGTATCGCCGGTCTCAAGGTAAAGATAGGCAAGGTGCCGCATCGCCGCGCGGAAATTGGGTGCGCGATAGAAGGCGGATTCGTAATGCGCGATGGCCGGGCCCAGTTTGCCGCCACGCAGGGCGGCAAGACCGGCCAGCGCTTCCCACCAATGGCCGATCGGGGTGCGCGAGGCGATGTCCGTGCCGCGACGGGCGGCGGACAGCGCCGCATCATGGCGTTCGTGGCGCAGATCGGCCCCGGCCGCCGACCAGTAGCCGAAGGCGTTGAACGGCGACAACCGCACGGCATCACGGGCCAGGACCGTGCCGGCCTCGGGGTTTTCATCCACCATGACACGGGTATGGCTGACCAGGGCCAGCACCAGCGGATTGCCTTCGGCATCTTCCAGCGCGCGGCGGGCGAAGGCATCGGCCTCGGTCTCCAGGCGCCTGGGCGGGCCTTCGGTGCGTTCGACGAACATGATCTGGCGGACCAGACTGCGCCAGGCCGCGATGCGGCCCGAAGGGGCGATGGCCTCGGCCTCGGTCAGCAGGGCGTCGGCGTCGCGCAGCCGGGTGGCCCCATAGCTGAACATCTCGGTCACGGCGCGGGCCACCAGACCTGCGGCGCGGCATCTGGCATTGGCGCCGGGCATATCGGCAAGGCGGGGCATCTGCATCAGGGCGGCATTGGCAGCCTGAAACACCAGCGCCGATACATCGCTGCGGCCTTCGGCAATGTCCTCGGGGCCGGAGAGGGCGATGCGCTGGCTCCAGGCCAGCTGCCTGGAGCCGCGCAGGATCAATGTGACCATCATGTGAATGTGGTCGCGGATCGCAGCGCCTTCGAGGTGGAGTTCGAGGCCTTGCGCCGCGGGAATTGCGGTCGGCAGGGCAATGTCTGTTCCGATGCCATAGACGTCGAGATCCATGAATTCGGTTGCCAGACCTGCAATGGCCTGCGCCAGATCCTGCGCGGCAAAGCGGCCTGCGCCGTCGGGCAGAGAGCCGAAGGACACCACGAACGGAATGGCCGCAGGATCTGCGGGCGCGGCGGCCGGACTGGTGGCAAGACCGAAGGCAACGGCCAGCCGGGCGCGTTCGTCGCGCAGCCAGCCCTGAAAGGCGGGATCAACGATGTCGATGCCTTCCAGAAACTCGCGCCCGGCCGAAAGGGCCGCGCGCACGGCGGCGGGTTCGATCTCGATATCGGTGTCAATCGGGGCCAGCATCACCGAATCCCGGTCGGCGCTGATCAGGTCGGCGGCATCGCCAAGCGCCTTGCGCAGTTCCATCAGCGATTGCCGCAGACTGCCGGACGCCTGTTCCGGCCCCCGGTCGGACCAGAGCTTCGATTCCAGCCAGCGGCGCGGCCGCCGCCGGTCGGGTGTCTGGCACAGGATGGCTAGGATGGCACGAGTCTTGGCACCGCGTGGCGTGCAATCGCGCCCGGCACCATCCACCACCTGAAATACGCCGACGAGGCGTAAGAACATGTCCCTGTCCCATCTGTTTCCGACCACCTTAACGCAGCGGCAATCCGGCACAACCTTGGCAAGCAATATCCGTGAATTCGCCGTCAATCGGCATCGGCCAACCTTCGGCCTGCTAGGCAGGTCCGGCAAAGCCGGGCAATGTTCCAGTCACGACGCAAGGAGATTGGCATGACGATTTCGGGATCTCACGGTTCGCACGGATCACATGGGTCGCACGGTTCCCATGGATCACATGGGTCGCACGGGTCACATGGGTCGCACGCTTCGCCCGGCGGCGGCGGCTCTCCCTGGTTGTCGACGGCGCTGGCGCTGACGGCCGAGGGGCTGATGGGATACTGGGACGGATCGGTTCCTGTGCGGGTGACACATCGTGCCGACGATCTGACCCGGCTGATGCGGCAGGCTGATTTTCCCCGCGCCTCGGTGCTGGCGCATGAGGCGCTGCGGCTGTTCCATGTCATCCCCAATGCCAGTGGCTATTCCCTGCTGGGTGCCGACGAGATCCTGTCGCTGGAACCGCCCGGCGATGCCAAGATCGCCGAACAGATGGCCGAGCTGCGCACCGCGATGGATCTGCGCGCCGACCGGTTGCCCGAGATCCTGGCGCAGTCGAACGACCTTCTGTCGTTCTTCAACGCGCAGCACGGGCTGGGCCTGAACCGGCGGCGCTATACCCGGCTTCTGATCGCGGCGATGTATGACGCCGTGGTCAGTCAGGAACAGCGGATGAAGCATTTCTGTTCGGTCGCGCGGCCGTTTGATCTGTCGCCGCAGATTCAGCCGGTGATCGATACGCCGGGGCATTCGGCCTATCCGTCAGGCCATGCGACGGAATCCTTTGCCCTGGCGGCGACGATTGCGGCGCTGCGGCTGTCGGGAACGGGAACGGCGGATGCAGGGCTGATCGACGCGCTGTTGAACCGGCTGACCCCGGCCGCAGAAGCCTCGCCCGAGGTGGATGAGACGGTGATGCTGTTCCGGCTGGCGCATCGGATCGCCGACAACCGGACGGTCGCCGGGGTGCATTACCCGGTGGACGGGGCGCATGGCGGGTTGCTCGGGCTGGCGGTGGCGCTGGGTTTCGTGGCGCATTGTCTGGGCGGCGGCAAGGATTTCCCGATCCCGGAATTCACGGCGCGCGGCGATGACTGGACAGGCGATTTCACCTTGGCCAAATGGGTGGCGGCGCTGGGGGTCGGCACCACGACCGGCTGGCGTCAGGGCAAGTCACGGGTTGCACCCGCCGAAAGCTGGAGCGTCCTGCCGCAGTTGTGGCGGGCCGCCGTGCAGGAATGGGGACCGGGGCCTGCCCAACCTGTCGCGTGATGGCTCAGCCGGTTTTCAGCATGGCATGTCCGGTCCGCGGATCGGGCGTGGCAGCCCATTGCCCCGGCCCTGCCAGGGCCTCGCGCTCGGCGGTCAGGCTGCGCATCGCGGGCGGTGTCGTGCGAAAATAGTCCAGCAGACGCCGGGCAACCGCCGGTGCGGACATCGAGGTTCCCGCCAGCCGCGCCGTGCTGCCCGTAAGCAGGCCGGTTGCACGAACGCCGCCTGTCATCGGCCCGTCTTCGCCCTGTGCCGACAGGGTCGGGCCGGGCGATTCGCCGGGGTGGATCAGGGCGACGGCGCCTTCGGCGGAAAAGCGCGACGGCAGCCATGTTCCCGCCGCGCGTCCCGGTCTAAGGGCGCCGACGGTATAGACCTGCGGCCGGTCGCAGCCCGCAAAGGACACCGCGCTGCCTTGCCGCGTGACGGGGCAGGACGGCGCACCCGCACCGCCTGGATCGGGCAGGGCGAAGGCGCGAAGGTCATCCTCCCAGGTCCAGCCTTCGGGATGGTCAAGCCAGCTTTGGCGGCCGTTCGGCGCATGGCCGAAGGGTGTATCGTCCCGCTGGACGCGGGCGATGACGCGGACGGGTTCATTGCGCGCGGTGCGAAAGGTGACGCGCCACAGGCCGGGGGCGGCCCACGTTCCGCCGGGCGTGGGCCGTGTCGGCGCAAGGGACAGATGACACAGCGCCTGCCCGCCGGTTTCTGTGCTGAACGAGACCAGGGCGACCGGTCCAGTGCCGCCGCCCAGCCGCCAGCCAAGCGGGGCAGCAGGCCAGTCCACCGTCAGGGGCGGCAGGCCGCTGCCCTGCGGCGGGGTCAGGCACAGCGAAAGCCCCTCTGACAGGGCCGGATCGACGCGGATTTCCAGAAAGCTGGAGGTGGCATCATCCGGCAGCAGCCGCCAGTCCAGCGTGACGGGGTGCGATATGCGCGCTTCTGCGCGGGCGACCAGTCGGGACCGTCGCGCGTTGCCATAGGCGGCGGCAAAGCGCAGCTCTGATCCGGGGGCCAGGCGGTGATGACGGTCGATTTCATAGGCCAGCCAGTCGGCCAGAAATTCGGTCGCATCGCCCGGCCCGGCCAGCGCACCGATCGACAGGTTCACCACGACCGGCGGCAGATCGGTGCCATGGGACCGGCGCAGCACCTCGGCCAGAATCCAGCGCAGGCCCTGCACCAGATGCGCGCCCATCCGTCGCCCGGCGGTTTCCGCGATCGAGGCAGGCGGAAGCTGCACGGCAAGGATCGGCACCTGCGCCATCGGATCGGTGAAACCCGCCCCTGCCGCAAGATCAAGCGTGTGGCAGCCATGCCCGATGCGCCGCAGAAAGGCCGAATTGGCCGGTGGCGGATAAAGGCTGCGGGACAGCTGGTGATAAAGATCGGCTTCCTGCTGGCCCGAGCCAAGCATGGCGTCGATTTCATCGGCGGTCAGGACGCGGCCAAGCCGAATGTCGCCCCAGGGGCCGATCGGGCCCTGGGCGCGCCGTTCGTCTGCCTGCAACCAGATGCCAAGAAAGCGCGTGCTTTGCCGTGCTGCGCGAAAGCGGGCGTTCAGAAAGCCGATGCCTTCGTCGATCAGCGCCATCACGGGCCGGGCGGGATCAAGGTCGCCCTCCAGCGCACAAAGGTCGCAGGCCGCAGGGGCTGGGGCGGCTTCTCCCGGCAGAAAACCCGGCCCGATGTGCAGGACCTGCCAGAATTCCGGCAGATCGCTCAGCAAGGCGCGCGGCAGATAGGCGACCAGCCGCACCTCATGCGGCCAACCGGGGGCGGCATGGGTCAACTCGGTCTGAAGCAGGTCGCGCTCATGGCGGGCGAACTCCACCCCCGGCAGGGCAAGGCTGGCCGCGATGGCACTGGCCAGATCCATGCCGCTGCCGGGTGGCGGGGCCAGACGCGCCAGAACGGGCACCAGACGCGGGGCGCTGCCGGTCTCCATGGCCGCTTCCCAGGCCACATGGGGGCCATGCGGGGCGGCGTCGGCGGGCTGCCATGCTGCGGTCATCGCATTCTCCTGAATCGCGCCATGATCGCAGAGTGCCACAGCAGACCCGCGCGCGCAGGGGCAATCCGGCACCGCGGGCCGACTTTCACGGCTTATTCACGGCCGGGGATCAGCCCTGATCCAGTCGGAAAATCCGGCCCCTGCCGGCATCGTCCTGGCGCGGTCCGAGATCAGCGCGCGCTGGCGTTTTTCCTCCAGCGTGCCCGGCCCGGCCAGCACGCCCAGCCGGTCGAGATACTGCGGCAGGCGGCCCGACAAGAGCAAGCTGGGCGACAGCGGCAAATCGGGCGACAGCACCCGCGACAGCCGCCAGGCGACGGTGGTGCAATTGGCGGTGACGGTGTTGTACCAGCGCGGGGCGGCGTTCAGGTCATTGCCCAGATCGACAAAGCGCAGGAAGATCTGCCGCGTCTGTTCCGGGGTCAAGGTCAGCGGATAAAGCCGCACCTCTTCGGCCCTTGGCACGGCACGCCATTGCACGATGTCGGCCTCTTCGGCGGCGATCAGCGACAGCTCGAACTGGCGGAAGAAGCCGCCAAGGGGCGAGAATTTTTCACCCTTCTCGCGGCGGATCTCGACCGAGAAGGTCAGGGGATCGGTGCCCTGAAACCGGAAGCTGACCAGCACATGCGCGATGTCCGGGTTGCCCCAGACCGAGGTGATCACGTCCACCCCTTGCAGTGTATTCAGATCGACGGTGCGGCTGGTCCACAGCTCTTGTGTCGTGGTCTTGGGCCCGGACCAGCGGAAATCGCGGATGTTCTCCAGATGGACCAGATCGTCCTCGACCCGGCCTTGCACCATGCGTGAGACATCTTCGGCCCAGTCGCGGTTCTGCTGCGGGGCAAGGCTGAAGAACCAGCCCATCATCACCGCCACCAGCAGGCCAAGCCCGGTCCAGCCCCAACCGCCGGACAGCCGCTGCCAGATCACCAGCCCGATGGCCACGGTCAGAAATGCCAGCATCAGCCCGCGCACCTGCGGGAACTGCACCCAGAGCGCCAGCCCGGCCCAGGCCGAAAAGACCGGCAGGATCGCCCAGAATGTCAGGCTGGCGGCCAAGCCCCTCACCGGCGGAGGCTGGTGGTGACGTAGTTCACCGACAGGTCGCGGTCCGACAGGCCCCAGCGCCAGCTGACCGGGTTGAAGACCATGCCCTTGCGGTCCACCGGGTCCAGCCCGGCGCGGCGGATCAGGTCGTAAAGCTCGTCCGGGGTGATGAATTTCTGCCAGTCGTGGGTGCCTTTCGGCAGCCAGCGCATCACCCATTCGGCACCGACGATGGCCAGCGCAAAGCTCTTGGCGTTGCGGTTGAGGGTGGAGCAGATCATCAGTCCGCCGGGTTTCAGCAGGGTCTGGCAGGCGGTCAGATAGGTCAGCGGATCGGCCACATGCTCGATCACTTCCATGTTCAGCACCACGTCGAACCGTTCGCCCGCTGCCGCCAGCGCCTCGGCCGTGGTGTGGCGATAGTCGATGGTCAGGCCGGATTGTTCGGCATGAATGCGGGCGACGGGGATGTTGCGCGGGGCGGCATCGGCACCGACGACATCGGCCCCAAGCCGGGCCATCGGTTCCGACAACAGCCCGCCGCCGCAGCCGATGTCCAGAATGCGCAATCCCGCAAAGGGCAACGGACCGGTCAGATCGCGGCCGAATTCGGCTCCGATCTGGCGGGTGATGTAATCCAGCCGACAGGGGTTCATCTGGTGCAGCGGCTTGAACTTGCCGCCCGCGTCCCACCATTCGGCGGCCATTGCCTCGAATTTCGCCACTTCGGCGGCATCGACGGTGGTTTCCATGGGTCTTCCCTTTGCACTTCGACTCGGGCGTTGCACGGGTTATATAGGGTGTCGATGGATCACAGATCAGGCCAAAAGCGCGCAGTCGAGTATCTTTACCCGCCGGTCGACCCGTTCGACCAGCGCATGATCGACATGGGCGACGGCCATTCGATCTATGTCGAACAATGCGGCAACCCCGAAGGCATTCCGGCTTTTGTCTTTCATGGCGGACCGGGGGGCGGCTGTTCTCCGGCGATGCGGCGCTATTTCGATCCGGCACATTACCGCGTTGTGCTGTTCGACCAGCGCGGCTGCGGGCGGTCGCGGCCGCATGCCAGCGTGCAGGACAACACGACCTGGCATCTGGTGGCGGATGTCGAGCGGATCCGGCAGGTGCTGGGGATCGAAAGTTTCGTGGCTTTCGGCGGCAGCTGGGGCGCGACACTGGCGCTGATCTATGCGCTGACCCACCCCGAACGGGTGCGCCATCTGGTGCTGCGCGGTGTGTTCCTGATGACCAGGGCCGAATTGGACTGGTTCTATGGCGGCGGCGCGGGGCTGTTCTTCCCCGATCTTTGGGCGCGGTTCGTGGCCCCGATCCCGCCCGAGGAGCGCGGCGACCTGATCGCCGCCTATCACCGGCGGCTGTTCAGCGGCAGCCTGGGCGAAGAGGGCCGCCATGCGCGGATCTGGGCGCAATGGGAAAACGCGCTGGCCTCGATCCAGTCCGAAGGGGCTTTCGGCGAGGGGCCTTCGGATTATGCCCGCGCCTTTTCGCGGCTGGAGAACCACTATTTCCTGAACGGCGGCTTTCTGGAATGCGATGGCTGGATCCTGCGCGAACGGCACCGGATCGAGCATATCGGCGCCACCGTGGTGCAGGGGCGCTATGACATGGTTTGCCCCCCGACTTCGGCCTGGAAACTTGCGCAAGGCTGGGCCGCGTGCCAGCTGAAGCTGGTAGGAATGGCAGGGCACGCCCTGTCCGAACCGGGGATCAGCGAGGCGCTGGTGCAGGCAACGGATGCGCTGCGGGCGCAGAGTGAACGATAATTCGACGAATTATCGAAAATCTCTTGCGCCAACCCGCCCGCCCTTGCCATATGCCGACAGACAGCATGAGGGTGCGCGATGAGATACGATCTGGACAAGGTGGCTGAGCCGATCGCCTACAAACTGCTGGCGGCGACCACGATTCCGCGCCCGATTGCCTGGGTGGTGACGAAGGCACCGGATGGCACCCTGAACGCCGCGCCCTACAGCTTTTTCAACGTGATGGGGTCGGCTCCGCCCACCATCGCGCTGGGGCTGATGAAGGCCCCGGACCGGGGCTTCAAGGATACCGCGCGCAACATCCTGGATACCGGGGAATTCGTGGTGAATCTGGTGCCCGAGCGGCTGGTTCAGGTGATGAACCTGACCTCGGCCGATGCGCCGCCGGGGGTGGACGAACTGGCCTTCGCCGAGGTGGCGACCACGCCTTCGACCCATGTTGCGCCGCCGCGGATCGCCGACAGCCCTGTCAGCTATGAATGCCGGGCGCTGTCTTCGGTTGTCACCGGACCAAATCAGGTGGTGGTGATCGGCCGGGTGCTGGCGGTGCATGTCGAAGACCGTTTCCTGCTGGATGCCGAGAGGGCGCATATCGACACGCCTGCATTGGATCTGGTCGCGCGGTCCTTTGGCAGTGACTATGTCCGCAGCCGGGATACCTTCAGCCTGGCCCGCCCGACATGGTCGCAGCTGACGGCCGGGGGCGGCTGATTTTCGTCGAAAATCAGATTCTCGAAAATCCTGTTGACAGCTTTACCTCCCCTGTGAAACTTTAACTCCAGAGTAAAGAAATTCGCAACGATGCGAATCGTCAACAGGGGGAGTGCGATGCTTCAGGAACGCATCGAAGGCAAATGGCTGGCCGCCTTTCGCCGGGTCTTCGCGCTGAACGGGATCGGCAAGGGCACGCGCATCGCCATCCTGTCCGAAACCCAGTCGCGCCCGGTTCTGGTGCAGCTGAGTGAGCTGGCCGCCTATGATCTGGGGGCCGAATTCTGCATGATCCAGATGCCGACCCCGCCGCAATCGGCCCCGGTCCCGGTGAAATCCACCGGCACTTCCTGGGCGCTGCAAGGCAACCGCGCGGTGATCGAGGCGCTGAAGCTGTGCGACGTGATTGTCGACTGCACGGTCGAGGGCCTGATCCATGCCCCGGAATGGCCGGAAGTCGAGGATGCCGGCCGCACCCGGCTGCTGGTGATCACCAACGAACACCCCGAGATTCTGGAGCGGACGGAGCCGAAGGCCGAACATTGGCCCAAGGTGCAGCTGGGCATCCAGATGCTGAAGGACGCCTCGGAAATGCGCGTCACCTCGGCGCTTGGCACCGATCTGACGGTGGACCTGCGCGGCGCGCCCTGCGGCGGCACGGCAGGTTTCGGCACCACGCCGGGCGCGGTGGCGCATTGGCCGGGTGGCCTGTGCCTGGCCTTCCCCGGCAAGAACGCGGTGAACGGCCGGATCGTCATGGGCGTCGGCGACATGAACCTGACGTTCAAGACCTATCTGACCAGCCAGATCGACTTTACCATCGAGAACGACTTCGTCACCGCCATCAAAGGCGACGGCATCGACGCCCTGCATTTCCGCGAATACATGGAAGCCTGGGACGACCGCAACGCCTATGGCATGAGCCATGTCGGCTGGGGCATGCACCCCGGCGCGAAATGGGTCAGCGCCGCGATGTATGACAAGCGCGACATGCAGGCGGTGGAGTTCCGGGCGCTGGCGGGCAGTTTCCTGTGGTCCACCGGGGCCAACCAATATGCCGGCCGCTACACCCTGGGCCATTTCGACCTGCCGATGCGCAATTGCACCATCGCGCTGGACGGCCGCATCGTCGTGAAAGACGGCGTGCTGCAGGGCGAACTGGCCCTCTGATCCCCCCTTCTGCAAGAGAGACCGAGATGAGCGATATTGCCGACTACTATGACCTGTCCCGCATCCGCCCCGAAGTGCAGAAGATCCTGCGCCGGGTGAACGAGTTGGGGCCGCGCTTTGCCGAACGGGCGAAGGCGGTGGATGACGACGCCTCCTTCCCGGTGGAAAATTACAAGGATCTGGCGGATGAGGGGTTCCTGACCCTGTGCATCCCGGTCGAATTCGGCGGCATGGGCTTTACCATGGGTGAATATGCCATGGTCGGGGCCGAGATCGGCAAGTTCTGCGGCGCGACCGCACTGACCTTCAACATGCACAATTCGTCGATGGCCTGGTCGCGCTTCATGTTCGAGATGCCGAACCTGACGGCGGAAGAAAAGGCCGAATTCGCGCCGCTGCGCGAACGCCAGTTCCGCCGCGCGATCAAGGAACGCGCGATCTATTCGCAGCCGATTTCCGAAGGCGGGCAGAACTGGACCTCGAAGCCGAACCAGACCCAGTGCCGCGCGGTGGAAGGCGGCTGGAAGATCAGCGGATTCAAGAAATTCGCCTCTCTGGCGGGATATTGCGATTATTACACCATCGTTTGCACCGAGGTTTTCGAAGGGGTCGAGCCGCGGCACGAGGACACGATGATCTTCGTTGTCCACAAGGACAACCCCGGACTGACGGTCAAGGGCGAGTGGGATCCTCTGGGCATGCGCGGCACCAACAGCCGCGACCTGATCCTGAAGGATGTCTTCGTCACCCGCGATGATCTGCTGATGCCGCGCGGCATCTTCGGCAAGACGCTGGCGAACTGGCCGCATATGATGGCGACGCTGTCGCCGACCTATATGGGTGTCGCGCAGGGTGCCTTCGATTTCACCGTGGCCTATCTGCAAGGCCGCATTCCCGGCCAGCCGCCGATTGATCGGCGGATGTTTGCGACGAAGCGCGTGGCGGTGTCGAAGATGTATGCCCGCCTGGCGAACATGCGCGCCCTTTGGTGGCAGGCCTTTGGCGAGGCCAAGGGTTTCCCCACCAAGGGCGAAGTCATGCGGATGTATGCCGCGCAATACAACGTCATGGAAGGCGTGCAGGAACTGGCAGCCCTTGCGATCCGCACCTGCGGTGGCCAGTCGATGCTGAAATCCCTGCCGCTGGAACGGATGTATCGCGACAGCCGCTGCGGCGCGCTGATGCTGCCCTATACATCGGAAATCATGGAGGACTATATCGGCGTCCTTGCGCTTTACGACATGAACGAGATCGACCATGCCCCTGGCGACGAGGGCGGTGCCCGCACCTCGCTGTGGCGGGGCGAGGGCGGCACGGTCAAGGGACTGCGCTGAGATGGCGCGCGACACGGTTCAGGTCACGGGGCGCATTGCAGCCGATCCGGCGGCCGTCTGGGCCGTGTTGCGCGATTTCGCCGGGTTGTGGCATCCTTGGATGGCGACCATCCGCGCCGAACGCGACCCGCGCGGCGCGCTGATCCGGGCCTTCACCGTGAAGGGCGAGGACACGCTTTACCGCGAGCAGCTGACATGGTTCTCCGATTCCGACCGCGTGCTGGGATACACCCATCTTGAGGGCATCGCGGGATGCGAGGCCTATGACGCGAGGGTGACGGTCAGCGCGGCCGAGGGTGGCGGGGCGGTGGTCAGCTGGTCGGCGGTGGTGCGGGCGCCCTCGTCCCGGCTGGGGCCGATCTGTGAAGGCACGAAGGCGGTCTATGAAGCGGGGATCGCGGCACTGGAATCGCTGGCACAGAGCCGCATTTTGCAGCCTGAGCCCGGCGAGACAGTGCCCGTGGTTGCGACGGAGCAGCGGCTGATCGACGATCTTCCGCGACTGGCGCTGACCACGGCGGGCGGGCCGGGCCGCAGGTTGTGCCTGTTCTTGCACGGCATCGGCGGCAACCGCGACAACTGGAATCAGCAGGTCGCAGTGGCCAGCGGCGTGATGCCCGCGGCTGCACTGGACCTGCGCGGCTATGGTGACAGCACGCTGGGGCCGCGGCAGTCCACCGTGGATGACTATTGCGACGACATCCTGCGGGTGATGCAGGTGATGGGCGCGGAAAGCCTGGTTCTGGTCGGCCTGTCCTATGGGTCGTGGATCGCTACATCCTTCGCCATGCGCCATCCGCATCTGTTGGACGGGCTGGTCCTGTCGGGCGGCTGCACCGGCATGTCCGAGGCCGGGCCGGATGAGCGCGAAGCCTTTCGCATCAGCCGCGAAGTGCCGATGAACGCGGGCCAGACTCCGCGCGATTTCGCCCCGGCTGTGGTCAAGGTTCTGTCCGGGCCGAATGCATCGGAAGACACCAGAAAGCGGCTCTATGACAGCATGGCCGCCATCCTGACCGAAACCTATCGTGACGCGCTGGTCTGCTTTACAAATCCGCTGGAGAAATTCGACTTCGGCAAGCTGACCATGCCGGTCCTGATGATGACGGGCGAGCATGACCGACTGGCCCCCCCAGCGGAAATCCGCAGCGTGGCCGGGCGCATCTGGGACAATGCCCCCCGCCCCGACGTGCGGTTCGAGGTGATCGCCGATGCGGGCCATGTCTGCAACGTCGAACAGCCCGCCGCCTACAACCGCCCCTTGCTCGACTTCCTGCGCAAGCTGCCATGACCCCGCTTCCGCGCCGCCAGCAGAACCGGCTTGACCGCGAAAAACGCATCCTGGATGCGGCTTTGAAGGTCTTTGCCGAAATGGGCTATTCCGGCTGCACCATGGATGCGGTGGCTGCCGAGGCCGGGCTGACCAAGCCCACGCTCTACAGCTATTTCCCGTCGAAGGAGTCGCTTTTCCAGGCGATGATGCTGGGCAAGCGCGACCGGATGCTGGATGTGTTCGAACATCCCTCGCCCGAAGGCATGGTGCAGGATCTGCACACCTTCGCCTGGGACTATGCCGATACGGTGATGCGGCCGGACATGCTGTCTCTGGCGCGGCTGATCATCGGCGAGGTGCAAAGGTTCCCGGAAATCGGCCGTGCCTATCAGGCCAGCGGTCCCGATCACCTGTTGCGCGGGATCATGCGCTATCTGGCAGGGCAGCGCGACAAGGGGCGGCTGGCCTTCGAGGATGCCGAACTGGCCGCTCAGGATCTGTGGGGGCTGATCCTGTCGGCACCGCGGACTCAGGCTCTGTACATGCCGGATTCGCCCCCCGACCGGGCCACGCTGGCCCGCTATATCGACAATGGCCTGCGGGTGTTCCTGCGCGCCTATTCCACGGCCGCGCAGGCGGATATCGCACAACTCGACGCCCTGACCGGCGCGCAATCCCAACAGGTGAGACATGACGCTTGACGACTTCCTTGCCGATCCGGCAAGCCGCTTTGCCACTGTGGCGATGACCGACACCAACGGCCTGTTGCGCGGGCAGATGATCTCGACCGGCAGCCTGCGCGGGATTGCAAAGAACGGCATGGGCATGGCCCCGGCGCAGCTGGCGCTGGACCCGACCGATGTGCATCTGAACATGCCGGGCGTCAACGATGACAGTGGCGATTTCCACGACGATCCGCTGGTGGTGGATCCCGCTTCGGCCCGCCGCCTGCCGTGGTCGAAACCGGGGCATGATCTTCTGGTGCTGTCGAACTATTCCGGGGCTTCGGCCGAAATCTGCCCGCGCGCGCTGCTGAAATCGGTGCTGGCACGGGCCGACAAGGCCGGGTTAGAGCCGAAATACGGCATGGAGCTGGAATATACCCTGTTCGACGAGACGCCGGAAAGCGCCAGGGCAAAGGGCTATCGCAACCTCAAGCCCGCCACCCTGCACGCCAGCCATGACCTGATCCTGTATCAGGTCGTCCAGACCGAATGGTATGAGGCGATGTCGCAGATGTGCGAACCGCTGCGCATCGACCTTGCCAAGATGCACGAGGAAATCGGTGCCGGGTTCATGGAGGCCTGCATCGGCGCGGGCACCGGCGTGGAACCGGCCGATCAGCTGGTACTGCTGAAGAACTTCATCCGGGCGCTGGCGCTGCGGCAGGGCAAGTCCGTCACCTTCATGCCGCGCTGGAATGAAAACGCCGATAGCCAGTCGATCCATCTGCACATCAGCATGAAAGACAAGGCCGGAAAGTCGCTGTTCTGGGACAAGGAGCAGAAGAACGGTGTCAGCCAGACCTTCCGCTGGTTCCTGGGCGGCTTGCAGAAATACATCGGCGACATGACGCTGATCTTCCAGCCCACGGTGAACAGCTATCGCCGCTTTGCCCCCGGCACCTTTGCGCCGCCGGGCCTGACCTGGGGCTATGAGAACCGCACCACCTGCTTCCGACTGGTCGGCCATGATGCGGGCAGCCTTCGGGTCGAAAACCGGCTGCCGGGGGCTGACAGCAACCCCTATCTTTCCGCTGCCGCCACCATCGCGGCGGGGGTGGCCGGTATCCTGGAAAAGGCCGAACCGGATGACGAGGTCATCGGCTCGGGCTATGCGCAGACGCCGAACCGGGACTTCGCCCGCTCGATGCCAGAGGCGATCGAACGCCTGCGCGGATCGGCCTTTGCGAAGGACTGGCTTGGCCAGCGTTTCGTCGATGCCTTCACCGCCACGCGGCAAAGCCAGTATGACGAATTCCGCCGCCGCGTTCCCGATGTGGAACTGGAACGCTTCTTCGATCTGGGCTGAGGGAGGACAGGATGGACCTGCGCGCCGCCTTTCTGGAAGGGATGAGCCGGGCCGCGACCTTTGTTGCGGTCGCCACCACCGATGGGCCTGGGGGCAGGGCGGGGGTGACGATCTCGTCCCTGACCTCGGTCTCGGCGGATGGAGAGCAGCCGTCGCTTCTGGCCTGCATCCATCACCTGTCGCCCGCGGCAACGGCGATCCTGAAGAACCGCGCCTTCTGCGCCAATCTTCTGGCCGAGGATCAGCAGCCGCTGTCCGATCTGTTCGCCGGGCGCGGTGGCGATGATCATGGCGCGCGGTTCGACCGCGCCCAATGGCAGCCCGGCCCGCTGGGCCAGCCGGTCCTTGCCGGGGCGACGGCCACCTTTGAATGCAAGCTGGCGACATCCGTCCTGTGGGAGACGCATCACATCATCGTCGGCCGGGTCACGCAGGTCGTGCTGGCCGACAACCCGCATGCGCTGCTTTACGGCCAGCGCGCCTATCGCCGCGCCGTGGGGCTGGACCCGAAAGCCTAGGCCATCTCGCGGAATCGCGCCTCCACCCGTTCGGCGGTGGCGCGGTAGTGGCGCGCGAGCAGATCGCAGGCGGTGTCGGCATCGCGCGCCAGGGCCGCATCGGCGATGGCGCGGTGTTCGGCCTGCACGTCGCGCCTTGCTGCGGCTGACGGGTCAAGCGTGGGAAAGCGGTAGCGTTCGCATTCTGCATAAAGCCGGTCGAACTGCTCCAGCATCCGGGGCGAATTGCAGGCGGCAATCAGGGCGCGGTGAAAGTCGTGATGCCGGGCTTCGAACAGGTCGGGGTCTGCTTCTTCGGTGCCGGTCCGGCGGGCCTGCAGGACAAGCGCGTGAAGGGCGGCAACGATGGCGGCCTCCCATCTGTCGTCTCCGTCACGGATCGACCGGCGCAGGGCTTCGGTTTCCAGCAGGATACGAAAACTGATGGCATCCCACATCTCGAATGCCGACAGCGGTGCGACGGTGAACCCCTTCAGCGGCATCAGCATCACCAGCCGTTCGGCCTGCAACCGGCTGAGCGCCTCGCGCAGCGGCGACTGGCCCATGCCGTAACGTTCGGACAGATTGTGCATCCGCAGGGGTTCCAGCGGTTTCCACTGGCCGCGGATGATGTCGCGGCGCAGGTGGGTATAGGCTTCTTCGGTCAGCGTGGTATTGCGCGGCATGGGCGTTCCCTGAGTTGAATCTCAGGATTACCGATCTTGCAGCAGGTTGTCGAGAATCGGGAAGCTCGTCTTGGCATTGAGCGGGCGCGGGCGCTCTGGTAAGCACGTGGCCGACAGACAGGCGGCTGGCCGCCAGAGGCAGGAGTTGACGATGACTGACGAAACCGCTGGCGCAAACGGTGCCGCCCCCGCCGCCACTGCGCCGCAGCTGCGCATGCAGGTTCTGGCGCAATATATCCGCGACATGAGCTTTGAGAATATCGTGGCGCAAAAGGGCCTGTCGGCGGGTGAGGTGCAGCCCGACATTCAGGTCGCCGTCAGCCTGGATGCCCGCAAACGGCAGGCCGAGCATCAATATGACGTGGTCTGCAAGTTCAAGGTGACGTCGAAGAACAAGGTGAACGGCGATACGCTGTTCCTGATGGAGCTGGAATACGGCGGCACCTTCCATGTCGAGGGCGTGCCCGAGGATCAGCTGCATCCCTTCCTGCTGATCGAATGCCCGCGCCTGTTGTTCCCCTTTGTCCGCCGCATCATCAGCGACGTGACGCGGGACGGCGGCTTCCCGCCGCTGAACGTCGACAATGTGGATTTCCTGGCGCTTTACCGGCAGGAACTGGCACGCCGGGCGCAGTCCGGGGCGGCGAACCTGGCGGCACAGAACTGACCGCAGCGATTGCCGGCCGTGACCCCGCCTAGGGTTGCGGCACGATCAGGGTGATGCCGTCCAGCGCGGGCGACATCACCAGCTGGCACGACAGGCGCGAGGTTGGGCGACGCTCGGCCTCGGCCACGTCCAGCATCGGATCTTCGAAATCCCCGGCTTCGCCGGTGGTGGCCACCCAGTCATCGGCGACATAGACATGGCAGGTGGCGCAGGACAGGTTGCCGCCGCATTCCCCGATGACATTCGGGATGTTGTTGGCGACGGCGGCCTGCATCAGATTCATGCCCTCTTTCACATCGGCGGTGATCTTTTGGCCGTCGGGCAGGATCCAGGTGGCTTTCATGGGTTGGCTCCGGGATTTGGGGCGGGCGCCGGGGGTTTTGCACCCCCGGACCCCCGCAGGATATTTGCAGAAGGGAAAGACCGGGTCGGGCCGTCGGGTCAGAGATACCAGATATACCAGTCGCGCACGGCGTCGCCCTCAAGACCGGCGGTCTTTTCGACCTCGGCCCGCTTCATGAACAGGTGATGGTCGACCAGATCCTGACCGACTGCTGCCGATAGGGCGGTATCGGCGGCCAGATCATCGAGGGCTTCGGCAAGGCTGGCGGCGGTGCCATGGAGGGCGTCATTGCCGGTAAAGCCGTCGCCGGTTTCCCTGGGCGGCAGGTCATATTTGCCCTCATAGCCCAGCAGGGCGGCCTGAAGGATTGTCGCCACGGTGGTATAGGGGTTTGCGGTGGCGTCGGGCATCCGGTGTTCCAGCCTTGCCTTCTTGCCGCCTTCGGCGCTGACCCGTGCGGTGACATTGCGGTTGTCGCCGCCCCAGTTGCACCAGAAGCCGGAAAGGCTGGCCGGTTGAAGGCGGCCATAGGACAGCGCGTTCGGGGCCACCAGTCCGGCGACACCCTTGTGATGCCGCATCCAGCCGGCAATGCAGCCTTTGGCCAGATCATTCAGGTTGTCGGGATCGCCGCGTTCGCCGTTGGCAAGCGCGTTCTGCCCTTTGGCATCGGTGAAGGACAGGTTCACATGCAGGCCAGACCCGCCCTTGCCGAGGATGGGCTTGGGCAGGAAGCTGAGGATAACCCCATGATCCAGCGCGATTTCCCGTGCCATCTGCCGGAACAGGACGACCGTGTCGACATGTTCGACCGCTGTATCGAAGGTCAGGGTGAATTCGAATTGCGGCGTATCGTATTCGGCGGTGATCAGATCCAGGGGCAGGCCGATCTCATGCGCCTTGTTCCAGATCGCATCGGTGAACCGGCGCGGATCGGTGAAATTGCCGGTGCCATAGACCACGCCGCCGGGGTTGTCATAGGGCACGATCCGGCCATCGGGATTGCGGGTGAAGGCATAGGCTTCCAGCTCGATCCCGACCTTCGGGGTCAGCCCGTGCCTGCCCCAGGCCGCGACAGCACGTTTCAGAGCGCCGCGGGGGCACAGCGGCAGCGGATTGCCGTCACCGCCGTAAAGATCGCCGATCACGACACGGGTTGCCGGTTCCCAACCCTGGCGGATTTCGGCCGCCTTCCAGCGCAGCACCATGTCGGGCAGGCCCTGAAGGCACATGGCACCGGGGGCCTCCAGCAGCAGATCCTTGTCGTAATGCACGCTGAAGTTGGGCTGGGCAAAGCGGCTTTCATCATCCTGCATCTTCGAGGCGGGCAGGTATTTCCCCCGCAGGATCGACAGATGATCGCAGAACATGGCGCGCAGGCGCTCGGTCATTCGTGGTCTCCCTGAGATGCGGTCTTGTGCCGCTTATTGAAGCGTGACCCTGACGGGCAGTTCCTTGATGCCGCCGATGAAATTCGACCGCAGGAATTTCTGCTCTCCGGCAGGTTCGACGGAGCGGATACGTTTGGCAAGCTCTTCGAACAGCACGCGCACTTCCAGCCGCGCCAGCCACATGCCAAGGCAGACATGCGGGCCGCCCTGCCCGAAGGAAACATGGCGGTTGGGGTTGCGGCCAAGATCGACGCGCATCGGCTGATCGAAGACGGTTTCGTCGCGGTTGCCGCTGGCGAACCAGTACAGCACCTTGTCGCCCTGGCGGATCTGCTTGCCATGATAGTCGAAATCGCGGGTCACGGTGCGGCGGAAATAGCTGGTGGGGCTGGCCCAGCGGATGATCTCGTCCGCCATGGTCTCCGTCACCTCGCCGCGCTGGATCTGGCCCAGAAGTTCCGGCTGGTGGCACAGCGCCTGCAACCCGGCGGCGATGGAATAGCGGGTGGTGTCATTGCCTGCCGCCACCAGCAGGCAGAAGAAGTTGCGGAATTCGTGTTCCGGCATCACCGAGCCATCCGGCCCCGGCTGAAGGATCAGGTGCAACACGCCCGAGGTATCGCCGGCAGCGGTCTTCTTGCGCATCAGATCCTTGGCATAGACGAACAGTTCGGCCCCGGCGGGCGAGTTGAAGGGCATCATGCGGAATTCGTCGGTGGACATCTTGTCCAGCACATGCTGGGTGAAATCCGGGTCGGTGTTGGCGATCAGCGCATCGCCCTTTTCCACCAGCCAGGGCAGGTCTTCGTCCGGCAGACCGACGATCCGGCCCAGCATCCGCATCGGCAGCTGGCGCGCGATTTCCTTTGTCGCATCAAAGGTTTCCTTGGCCAGCGCCTGATCCAGGATCGGCCCGCACAGATCGCGGATGATGGCTTCGAACTGCGCGATCACGGGTTTGGAAAATGCCTTGGCCACCTTGACACGGGTCTTCATATGCTCGGGCGCGTCGGTTTCCTGAAAGGTGCGGCGGGCGAGGTATTCCTCATAGGTCTGGTCCTCCATCCTGATGCCGCGGGCGCTGGACAGCAGGTCCGGCTTGCCGTTCAGTTCCAGGATGTCGGCGTGGCGGGTGACGGACCAGAAGCCCTGTCCACCGGCATATTCGGTCCAGGCCATCGGGTCTTCGCGGCGCAGGCGGGCAAAGGTGTTGTGGGGCGCGCCCTGAAGGAAGGTGTCGTGGCTGGACAGATCGGCATGGCCGTCGTCACTGGGGGTCCAGACTGTCATGCACCTCTCCCTTGCCTGAAGCTGAGTTATAAATATACTAAACCTGTTCATAAATATGTAAAGGCCGCAGACCATGCATATCGCAATCCTGATGGCGAACACCGACGAAAGCGATTTTGCGCAGAAGCACCCGAAGGATGGCGAGAAATTCGCCAATCTTCTTCTGCCCTTGCGGCCTGACTGGCGGATCACGACCATTGCGGTGAAGGATGGTCAGTTTCCCGACGATCTGGCTGCCTATGATGGATTCATCATCACCGGAAGCCCGGCCTCGGTTCATGATGATCAGCCTTGGGTGCATCGGCTGATGCAGGTGATTCGTGACATAAGGGCCAAGGACCAGCCGGTCTTCGGTGCCTGCTTCGGGCATCAGGCGATTGCCAAGGCACTGGGCGGCAAGGTCGAGAAGAACCCCGGCGGCTGGGTGTTCGGGCTGGCGGAAACGCAGATGGAAGGCGCGCCGATCCGGCTTTATGCCGCGCATGTCGAACAGGTCACACAGTTGCCGGACGGGGCCGAGGCGCTGGGCGGCAATGAGGAATGCCCGGTCGGGGCCTACCGGATTGGCACCCGCGTGCTGACCACGCAGTATCACCCCGAGATCACCGAGGAATTCGCCACGGCGCTGGTGGCAGAATACCAGGACAAGCTGCCGCCCCTGGTGGCCATGGCCGCAAAAGCCTCGCTCGACCGACCGGCCGAAACGCAGCGGATGGCGCAGCGGATTGTCGACTTCTTCGAGGCGGGCTGAGGGCGGCCGGTCATCAGGATGCGCGTCTGCGGAACGTATGGCAAAGGTATGGCTTGCGTCTGGCTGGTAGCCCGACGTGCAACCTGCCTCAGGACAGTGCAGCAAGCAGATCCATCGCGGTGATCTGGTCGAACTGGACATGGCGCTGCATCATCGCCTCGGCCCCGGCGGAATCGCGGTCCAGCATCAGCCGGGCAAGCTGGCGGTGCTCGGCCGCCGAGGCGGCGATGGCCCCGGCATAGCGATAACGGGCGCGGTAATAGGCCAGAAGCTTGCGCGCGTTGGTCTTGATCATCTCGGTCAGGAAGGGGTTGCCCGCCGCGACCGCAACTGTTTCGTGAAAGCGCAGGTTCAGTTGGTAATAGCCATCGGGATCGCCGTCGCCATCGCGGGCGGCGTGGGTTTCGCAACGCGCCACGATGGATTCCAGCGCCTCGGCCCCGGCTTTCGACAGGCGACGTGCGGCAAGGCCGGCGGCCTGACCTTCCAGCTTGGCGTGGACTTCGAGAATGGCGAGGAATTCTTCCAGCGTCGGACGGAACAGGGTGGCGCCCTTGCGGGGGTGGCGGCGGATCAGGCCCATCGCCTCCAGCTTCAGGATCGCCTCGCGGATCGGGGTGCGCGAGGTGCCGAATTCGGACGCCAGCAGGGCTTCGTCGATCGGGTCGCCGGGGTTCAGGCGGCCGATGTCGATCCAGTCCATGATCGCGGTGATAAGGGTGTCGGTCTGTCCGGCCATGCCAGAGGTAAGCCGCAGAAATCCGGCTCTGTAAAGGCGGAAATCAGAGCAGGCGCTGACCGCACCGCCAGACACCGCCCAGGGTGAAATCTGGCCGCAGATGGATGAAATCCGCCTGCGCGCCTGGCCGCAGATGGCCGATGTCGCTGCGGCCAAGGCAGGCGGCGGGGCGGCTGGTGGCCATGGCGAAGGCGGTTTCAACCGGGGTGCCGACCCGGTCCACCATCACGCGCAGCGCCTGCGGCAGGGTCAGATCGGCCCCGGCAAGGGTGCCGTCCTCCAGCGTCAGCCGTCCGTCGCGGCGCAGGATGCGGCGGTCGCCCAGCACGAATTCGGTTTCCCCAGTGCCAGCGGCGGCCATGCAGTCGGAGACGAGGAACAGCCGGTCCGGGGCGGCGGCCATGGCGATGCGCATGGCTTCGGGCGCGACATGGATGCCATCGGCGATCAGGCCGCAATGGGCGGTTCCGGTCAGGGCCGCGCCGACCATGCCCGGCTCGCGGTTGCCAAGCTGGCTCATCGCGTTGAAAAGGTGGGTGACGCAGGTGGCCCCTGCCGCAAGGGCCGCCTGGGCGGTGGCATGGCTGCAATCGGTATGGCCAAGGCTGACGATGACACCGGCCTTTGCCAGAGTGGCAATCCGGGCGGGTGTCGCGCTTTCGGGCGCAAGGGTGACAAGCAGCGACGGCAGGGCTTTTCGGCCTTCGCAGAGCCTGTTCAGGTCTTCGTCCGTCATCGGCCGGATCAGCGCGGGGTCATGTGCGCCCTTGCGCCGGGGGTCGAGATGCGGGCCTTCGAGATGCAGGCCAAGAAAGCCCGGCACCTGTTTTCGTGCGGCCTCGATCCCTGCTGCAAGAACCGCGGCGGTGGCCTCGGGCGTGTCGGTGATCAGCGTGGGCAGGATGCCGGTGGCCCCCAGCCGGGCGTGAACATCGCATATCATCGCCAGATCATCGGCAGTGGTGCCGCCAGACACCTGATGCCCACCGCCGCCATTGACCTGCAAGTCCAGCAGGCCCGGCAGGATATAGCCGCCCGGCAGCTGAATCGTCTCTGTTCCGGCGGAATCGGTGACTTTGTCTCCCAGAACCGACAGGGTGCCGCCGGGGATCAGACGGCTGCCGTCGAAGACCGATGCACCGGTATAGGTCTGGGGCATCACAGCGTCTCCGTCACCTTGCGCAGATGTGGCGGCACATCGGGGTCAAAGCCGCGTCGGCGCGAAAGCGTCTCGACAAAGGCATAAAACGAGACCGCCAGCACCAACGGGGCCAGCAAAGGATGCGAGGCCGTGGCAATGGGCAGCGTGGTGGCCCCCTTGGCGGCGGCCCCGGTCAGGAAGACATCGGCCCCCTGCGCGGCCAGCCGTTCGGCGGTGGCGACCACATGCGGCAGGGCGGCGTCGTCCACCCCCAGCACCAGCACCGGAAAGCCCTGATGCACGATGGCCGAAGGGCCGTGCAGCACCTCGGCCGCCGAAAACGCCTCGGCATGCAGGCCGCAGGTTTCCTTCAGCTTCAGCGCAGCTTCGGCGGCGATGCCGATCGTCGGCCCCCGGCCCAGGACATAGGCCGATTGCGCCCGCGACAGCCGGGCCGACAGCGGCGACCAGTCCTGCGACAATGCCTGTTCCAGCGTTTCGGGCAGGGCGGCGATGGCCGCCAGAAGCGCCTGGTCCTGCTGCCATTCGGCCAGCAGGGCCAGCCCGGCCAGCGCCGAAGTGACAAAGGTCTTGGTGGCGGCGACCGAAGATTCCACCCCGGCCTGCAGCGGCAGGCAATGGTTGGCCGAGGCCGCCATCGGGCTGTCGGCATGGTTGGTGATGGCGATGGTCAGCGCGCCGCCCTGCCCGGCTGTCCGCAGCATCTGGACGATGTCGGGGCTTTTGCCGGATTGCGAAATGCCGATGCAGAGACTGTTTTTCAGCCGCAGCGGCCGGCCGTAGATCGAGGCGACCGAAGGCCCGACCGAGGCGACCGGCACCCCGGCCAGAAGCTCGGCCGCGTATTTCAGATAGGTCGCGGCATGGTCGGACGAGCCGCGCGCCACGGTGGCCAGCAGCGGCGGATCGCGGTCGCGCATCGCGGCGGCGGCGGCGCGCAGTGGATCGGCCGACAGATCCAGGAACCGGCGCACGGCGGCGGGGATTTCGGCCACTTCACGGGCCATATGCGAGGTCATCTTGCCGGTCCTTCCGGTGACAGCTTCAGTTCCACGGCGAAGTCATAGGCATCGCCGCGATAAAGAGAGCGGGTGAATTCGACGACGCGCCCCGAGGCGAGATAGCCGATCCGTTCGATCCGCAAACCGGCCACGCCGGGGGTAACGCCGAGAAGTTCGGCATCGCGCGGGCCAAGATTGGCGGCCGAAATGCGCTGCACGGCGCGGACGGGCCGCATGCCGCGCTGTTCCAGCGCCAGGTAGAGCGAGCCTTCCACTGCCTCGGGCGCGGGCAGGACCGAAGCCGGGATCGAGGCGCGTTCGATCGCCAGCGGCACGCCATCGGACCGGCGCACCCGCTCCAGCCGGGCCACGCGGTCATCCGCCCCAAGGCCGAGGGCCATCACCTCTTCGGGGGCAGGCGCGTCGATGCGGCGGGACATCCAGTGCGAATCCACCGTCCGGCCGCGCCGGGCCATGTCTTCGGTGAACGAGGTCAGCAGCGACAGCGCCTGTTCCAGCCGTTCCACCTTTTGCTGGACGAAGGTGCCCGATCCGCGCCGCTGCACCAACTGCCCCGAGGTGACAAGCGCCTGAATGGCATTGCGCACCGTGACGCGCGACAGGCCGGTCATCGCGGCCATGTCCCGTTCGGCTGGCAGGCTGTCGCCGGGGGCCAGACGGCCCGAGGCGATGGCATCGGCGATGCGGCGCTGAAGCTGCAGATAGAGCGGGCCGGAGCCGGGATCGTCGAACCCTTCAGGGGTGAACAGCAGATCCATCAGGCAATCTCCTGCGCCAGCAGCAGCGCACCGTCCAGCGACGTGCCTTTTGCGGCGCGTTGGGGGCTGCCGGGCAGGGCGGCGGCGGTGGCGGGGCCAAGGCCGCCGACAAAGGTGACGGGCAGGTCGCCTTTGCGCAGGAAGGACAGGATTTCCGCAACGTCAGAGACGCTTTTGCCCCAGAGCGCGCGGCAGGCCGGATCGTCCGAGGCGATGATCTCGGGTGCCAATGCTGCAAAATCGGCGGGGCGGGCGGCAAAGGAAAAGCTGACCAGCCCGTCCGCCCCGCCATGCCGGTCGATCATTCCGGCCAGAAAGGCAGTCATCGGGACGCGGCCGTCCACCGCCATCACGGCGCGCGACAGGGCGGCGCGGCCGAGGGCGGCGCCCGAGCCTTCGTCGCCCAGCACCGGCCCCCAGCCGCCGAACTGACGCAACACGCCGGCCTGACGGCGCACGAAGACCGACCCGGTGCCCAGAGCAGCCAGCACGCCATCCTGTTCACCCAGGGCACCGCGCGCAGCGGTCATCGCATCGGTTTCGATCCGGCAGGCGGCAAAGGGCAGGGCGGCGGAAAGACGGTCTGCGGCACCCTTGGCATTGGCCCCGGCCAGCCCCAGCCCGGCACGAGCGCGGCGCAGCCTGTCCGGGCCCGCCGCGCCGAACGCCGCCCGGCAGGCCGCTTCGGCGCAATCGAGGATCGAGCGCAGGGCGGCGGTGGGATCGGTGGCGATGTTCGCGGGGCCGCCTTCGGCACGGCCGAGGATGGAGCCGGCAGCATCCGCCACGACAGCGCGGCAGCCGCTTCCCCCTCCGTCGATGCCGATGATCAGGCCCATATCGAATCCTCCGGCCGGAAGATGATACCAAGATAATACCATTTGCAAGAAAAGACTTCGGTATGCGCCATAAATCGAGTGAAATCCAGAAATACAAGGAATTGCTTTACAAGTGGTATTAGTTTGGCATTATATAACTGAGAGGGAGATTCGCATGTCCGACCGGTCCACAGAAGCCCGCCATACGGCATCTGCCGGGTTGCATGCCGCTGACGCGGCGGTGGCTCTGGCGCGGCTGCTGGCGGCGCAGATTGCGGCGCTGGAACAGTTGCGCCCTGCCCTGCCCGCGCTGGAGCGGGCTGCCGATCTGGGGGCGGATGCGCTGCGGCAGGGCGGCAAACTGGCCTATGCCGGCGCGGGGTCGTCGGGGCTGATGGCGCTGTCGGATTGTCTGGAGCTGGCGGGCACTTTTGGCATTCCGCCCGCGCGGACGCCGATGCTGTTTGCGGGCGGCACCGCGGCGCTGTTGCACATGACGGGCGGGGTCGAGGACGATCCGACGCTGGCGCAGGCGGATTTTGCGGCGGCGGCTCTGGGCCGGGGCGACGTGGCGCTGTGTCTTTCAGCCTCGGGGACGACGCCCTATACGCTGGAGATCGTGCGGCTGGCACGGGCGGCGGGTGTCGTCACCATCGGCTTTGCCAATGTCGCCGGATCGGCGCTGCTGCGGGCGGCGGATCATGCGGTGCTGCTGGACACCGGGCCGGAAGTGGTGAGCGGGTCGACGCGGATGGCGGCGGCGACCGCGCAGAAAGCGGCTCTGAACATGCTGTCGGTGCTGATCGGCATCCGGCTGGGGCATGTGCATGACGGCTACATGGTCAATGTCGTGGCCGACAATGCCAAGCTGCGCGACCGCGCGGCGCGGATCGTGTCGGCCTTGTCGGGCGCGGATATGGATGCCTCGCGGATGGCGCTTGACGCCACGGCGGGCGCGGTGAAGCCTGCCATTCTGGTGGCGCAGGGCCGCACGGCGGCCGAGGCGAAGGAAGACCTGAAGAAAAGCGGGGGGCATCTTACGCCCCTGCTTGACGGACGAAGCCAAGGGGCGCGCTGACGCCCCGCAACAGGGAGAAGTAGGATGACGAAGACGTTCCGCATGGCGCTCTTGACCAGCACGCTGCTGGCAGGCCCGGCGCTGGCCGAAACCACGCTGACCATTGAATCCTGGCGCAACGATGACCTGACGATCTGGCAGGACACGCTGATCCCGGCCTTCGAGGCGGCGCATCCCGATATCAAGGTGGTCTTTGCCCCCACTGCCCCGGCGGAATACAACGCCGTGCTGAATTCGAAGCTGGCAGCCGGATCGGCGGGCGACCTGATCACCTGCCGCCCGTTCGATGCCAGCCTTGAGCTGTACAATCAGGGCAACCTGGCCGATCTGACCAGCCTTGCCGCGATGGCCAACTTCTCGCCGGTGGCGAAATCGGCCTGGCAGACCGATGACGGCGCGGCCACCTTCTGCGTGCCGATGGCATCGGTGATCCACGGGTTCATCTACAACGCCGATGCCTTCGAGGCGCTGGGCATCGCGGTGCCCGCCACGCGGGACGAGTTCTTTGCCGCGCTGGACAAGATCAAGGCGGACGGCACCTATATCCCGATGGCGATGGGCACCAACGACCAGTGGGAAGCCGCGACGATGGGGTACAACAACATCGGGCCGAACTACTGGAAGGGCGAAGAGGGCCGTCTGGCGCTGATCAAGGGCGAGCAGAAGCTGACGGATGAGGGCTGGGTTGCGCCCTTTGCCGAGCTGGCGCGCTGGAAGGATTATCTGGGTGATGGGTTCGAGGCGCAGACCTACCCGGACAGCCAGAACCTGTTCACCCTGGGCCGCGCGGCGATCTATCCCGCCGGATCTTGGGAAATTGCCGGCTTCAACGCGCAGGCCGGGTTCAAGATGGGCGCTTTCGCGCCTCCGGTCGCGGCGGCGGGCGACACCTGCTATATCAGCGACCATACCGACATCGCCATGGGCATGAACGCCAAGTCGCCGAATGCCGAAGCGGCCAAGGTGTTCCTGGAATGGGTGGGCAGCCCCGAATTCGCGGCGCTTTACGCCAATGCGCTGCCGGGGTTCTTCAGCCTGAATTCGACCCCCGTGGCGATGGAGGACCCGCTGGCGCAGGAATTCGTGTCCTGGCGTGAAAAGTGCCAGTCGACGATCCGGTCGACCTATCAGATCCTGTCGCGCGGCACGCCGAACCTGGAGAACGAGACCTGGAACGCCAGCGCGAACGTGATCCGCGGCAGCGAGACGCCCGAGGATGCGGCCAAGCGGCTGCAAGAGGGCCTGGCCAGCTGGTACGAGCCGCAGAAGTAAGCGCGGCGCATGGATGGCCGGGGTGCCGGCCATCCATTCCGCAGCGTGCCTAACCTTCCGGGTGGGGCGGGCCCAGCACATCCGCCTCATCCGGCTCATCGGCAGAGGCGTGGATGTGGAAGTCGGCCATCAACCTGGCTTCATCCGCGGCGGTGAAGGACGGCAGCGCGATGCGGTTCACCGTCACATCCTGCGACAGACGCTGCAATTCGGCCGGATCAAGATAATGGTCGCTGAAATAGTAGGAATAGACGCGCTGCCGCGCCGTGCGCGGGGGCTGACCGCAGCTGGGACAGGCCAGAAGACAGCCGAATTTCATCGCGCCGCAGCGGACGCAGATCGCATGGGTCATGGAGAATCCTGATGTTTGGCTTGAGAAACATTCTTACCATTTCGAGCAGGCCGGGGCAATCTTTTCGACTGCGATCTTTTGGATATTTTCACAATGAAATCAAATATATGAAAGAATTTTTTGCCGCGATTCCGGCGCGACGGTCGGGGCGGTTTCCGGGGGCCGCAAGATGAAAACCCGCTGGCATATCCTGATCTTTCTGGCCCCGGCGGTGGCGGTCTATACCGCGATGATGATCATCCCCTTGTTCGGGACGCTGCTGCAATCCTTGTTCAACAAGGATGCGGCGGGCGAGCGGGTTTTTGTCGGGTTGCAGAATTTCGCGCGGCTGTTCGGCGATGCGCTGTGGTCGGATGCGTTCTGGAATGCGCTGGGCAACAACACCTGGTTCTTCATCATTCACATGCTGGTGCAGAACCCCATCGGGATTGCGCTGGCCGCGATCCTGTCGACGCCGCGCCTGCGGATGGCGGCCTTCTACCGCACCGCGATCTTCATCCCGACGATCCTGAGCTTTGTCATCGTCGGCTTTGTCTGGAAGCTGATCCTGTCGCCGATCTGGGGCATCGCGCCCGGCATGCTGGACATGGTCGGGTTGAAGTCGCTGTTCGCGCCCTGGCTGGGGAAAGAGGAATATGCGCTGACCACGCTGGCGCTGGTGTCGGTCTGGCAGTTCGTCGGCATCCCGATGATGCTGATCTATGCCGCGCTGCTGTCGATCCCGGATGAGGTGATCGAGGCAGCCGAGATGGATGGCGTGACCGGGATGAGCCAGTTCTGGAAGATCAAGCTGCCGCTGATCCTGCCGTCGATCGGGATCATTTCCATCCTGACCTTTGTCGGCAACTTCAACGCCTTCGACCTGATCTATGTGGCGCAGGGCGCGCTGGCGGGGCCGGATTACAGCACCGACATCCTGGGCACCTTCCTCTATCGCACCTTCTTCGGCTTCCAGCTGCAACTGGGCGATCCCTACATGGGGTCGGCCATCGCGGGGGCGATGTTCGGCATCATCCTTGTCGGGGTCTGCATCTATCTTTTCGGTATCCAGACCCGTCTGCGGAGGTATCAGTTCTGATGAGCGCGCGCATGTCGACAGGGCGGACGGTGGCAGCCCATGCGGTGTTGCTGGCCTATACGCTGATCGCGCTGTTTCCGGTCTTCGTGATCGTGGTCAACAGCTTCAAGAGCCGCAAGGCGATCTTTGCCGATCCGCTGGCGCTGCCCTTGCCGGGAACATTCGATCCGGTCGGCTATCAGACGGTGATGAAGCAGGGCGATTTCCTGCTGTATTTCCAGAACAGCCTGATCGTCACCTGCGCCAGCCTGTTCTGCGTGCTGCTGTTTGGCGCCATGGCGGCCTTTGCGTTGTCGGAATACCGGTTCCGCGGCAATCTTCTGATGGGTCTGTATCTGGCGCTGGGGATCATGATCCCGATCCGGCTGGGCACGGTGGCCATTCTTGAACTGATGGTGGCCAGCGGGCTGGTGAACACGCTGACGGCGCTGATCCTGGTCTATACGGCGCAGGGCCTGCCGCTGGCGGTGTTCATCCTGTCGGAGTTCATGAAATCGGTGTCGGATGATCTGAAGAACGCTGGCAGGATCGACGGGCTGTCGGAATACCGTATCTTCTTCACGCTGGTCCTGCCGCTGGTGCGGCCCGCGATGGCGACGGTGGCGGTGTTCACCATGATCCCGATCTGGAACGACCTGTGGTTCCCACTGATCCTGGCCCCGGCCGAAAGCACCAAGACGGTGACGCTGGGTGCGCAGGTCTTCATCGGGCAGTTCGTCACAAACTGGAACGCCGTGCTGGCGGCGCTGAGCCTGGCCATCGTGCCGGTGCTGGTTCTCTATCTGATCTTCTCGCGGCAACTGATCCGCGGCATCACTGCGGGGGCTGTCAAGTGAAGGACGGGCAAATGATCCGGGTTCTTGTCGCTGGTCTGGGCACCATGGGGCGCAGTCATGCGCTGGCCTATCATCGCAATCCGGCCTTCGATCTGGTCGGGCTGGTCAACCGCAGCACCCCCCGGCTGGACCCGGAGTTGGCGGGATACAGGGTCGAGCCGGATTTCCATGCGGCACTGCACCGGCTGAAACCGGATCTGGTGAACGTTTCGACCTATTCCGACAGCCATGCCGATTTCGCAGTGGCCGCGATGGAAGCGGGGGCGCATGTCTTTGTCGAAAAGCCGCTGGCAACGACCGTGGCCGATGCGCGGCGGGTGGTGGATGCGGCCCGCGCCAACGGGCGCAAGCTGGTGGTCGGCTATATCCTGCGCCACCATCCCAGCTGGATGCGGCTGATCGCCGAGGCACGCGCCCTGGGCGGGCCCTATGTGTTCCGGCTGAACCTGAACCAGCAGAGCAGCGGCCCGACATGGGATGTCCACAAGACGCTGATGCAGACCACGCCGCCCATCGTCGATTGCGGGGTGCATTATGTCGACGTGATGTGCCAGATCACCGATGCCCGCCCGGTGGAGGTGCGCGGCATGGGGCTGCGGCTGTCGGACGAGATCGCGCCCGACATGTACAATTACGGTCATTTCCAGGTGCTGTTCGAGGATGGTTCCCTGGGATGGTATGAGGCGGGCTGGGGGCCGATGATGTCCGACACCGCCTTTTTCGTGAAGGATGTGGTCAGCCCGCGCGGCGCGGTGTCGATCCGCATGCCGGAGAATGCGAAATCGGACGACCACGACACCCATACCAAGACCAGCCTGCTGCGGGTCCACCGGATCGGCCAGCCGGATGAGGACCTGTCGATGGCCGACGAACCGGGCCATCAGGAATTGTGCGAACGCGAGCAGGCCTTTGTGGCGCGCGCGATCACCGAAGACCTTAACCTGACGCGGCATATGGATGATGCCGTTCAGTCGCTTGCCATCTGTCTTGCCGCCGACGAAAGCGTTCGCTCCGGCAAGCCCGTGAAATTGTGAGGCTGCCATGGGCGCGCTGGAACTGAAATCCGTCACCAAGTCCTTCGGCGCGACCGAGGTGATCAAGGGCGTCGATCTTGAGGTGAAGGACGGTGAATTCTGCGTCTTCGTCGGGCCTTCGGGCTGCGGAAAATCCACCCTTCTGCGGATCATCGCGGGGCTGGAGGATGCCACAGGCGGCGACATCCTGCTGGATGGCCGACGGGTGAACGACGTGGCTCCGGCCAAGCGCGAACTGGCGATGGTGTTCCAGAGCTATGCGCTTTATCCGCATCTGACGGTGCGCGACAACATGGGGCTGGCGCTGAAGCAGGCGGGCGTGGCCAAGGCCGAAATCCGGGCCGCCACCGACAAGGCGGCGGGAATGCTGGCGCTCGAGCCGCTGATGGAGCGGCGTCCGGCGGAACTGTCGGGCGGGCAGCGTCAGCGCGTGGCCATCGGCAGGGCCATCGTGCGGACGCCCAAGCTGTTCCTGTTCGACGAACCCTTGTCAAACCTGGATGCCGCGCTGCGGGTGGCGACGCGGATCGAGATTGCCCGGCTGCACCGCGATCTGGGGGCGACGATGATCTATGTGACGCATGATCAGGTCGAGGCGATGACGCTGGCGAACCGGATCGTCGTGCTGCGTGCGGGCAAGGTGGAACAGGTCGGCGCGCCGATGGATCTGTACAACGACCCGGCGAACACCTTTGTCGCAGGCTTCATCGGCAGCCCGCAGATGAATTTCCTGAAATCGGCGGCGCTGGGCCAGCAGGGCGAAACCACCGGTATCCGGCCGGAGCATCTGGCGGTCTCTCGCACGGGCGGACAGATCGAGGGGCGCGTCAGCCATGTCGAGAAACTGGGCGGCGAAACGCTGGTCTATGTGCGGACCGACATGCATGGCCTGCTGACGGTGCGGCTGTTCGGCGAACATGATTTCGCGGTGGGCGAGACGGTGCATCTGACCCCCGACGCCAGCCGCTGTTTCCATTTCGATGCGACGGGGAAGCGGCTGCGATAGGGCCGGGGCGCCACCCTGAGTTGCACAATATGGCAAAATCATGGCCGAAAAGACTCACATCGGCGGCGCGAGGGGGAAAAAACTGCCCCTAGCGTCAATAGGTGGCACTACCTACTGGAAATTAAATCAAAAGCTGGCTATGCCTGTCCTCAATAGGGGTCGAAACGACCCTGAATACAAAATGCCGGGCAACGATCCGGCGATCTAGAGGCGGAGCAGTAAAATGGTGAAGGCGATTGATTTCGTCGTCCGCGATTCAGCGGGCGGGTTGGTGCGCGGTGCCGTTGCCGGTGATGGTGGCAACTTCGTGCAGCTTGGGGTGGGCGAGGAAATCTCGCTGAACCTGGTACAGGCAAGTATCGCAGGGTATCGCAATGAAGGTGGAAACCTGATCATTACCCTGATCGACGGGCGCGAGATCGTGCTGTCGAACTATTTCAACCAGGCCGGCGAACCGAACCAGCTGTATCTTTCGCAGAATGGCGAAGTGATCGCGGTCGAGTTTTCGGATGCTGGCAACGGTCATCTGATGGCGGCCTATGGCCCCGCCGACGGCTGGGACAAGTTCTCGACCCTGGACGACCTGCGCTTTGGCAATGGCGATGACCTGGCCCTGGCGCAGGGTGCGGTCAGCGAGGATCCGGCCGGGATGGCGATGTTCGTGCCGGGGCTGGTGGGCCTTGGCGGTGTCGGCGCGGCCGTGGCCGGTGTCGGCATCATCGGCGGTGTCATCGGCGGTGGCGGTGGCGGTGGCGGCGGCGGTGGTGGCCGCGCGCCGGATGTGGTGAACAACCCGGATTCGTCGCAGACCGTGACCACGAATACCGATGACAAGACGCTGAACGTGTCGGGGTCGGGCGAGCCGGGCGACACCGTGACGGTGATCATCGGCGACGAGACCCAGGAGGTTGTCATCGGCAATGATGGCAAATGGGAGGTCGAGTTCGAAGGCGATGACCTGCCGCCGGACGGCACCTATGAAACCGAAGTCGTGTTCACGCGGCCCGACAACACCGAAAACACCCTGGACGGCCCCACCTTCATCCTGGACCTGACGCCCCCGGACGTCGAGATCACCGAAGGTGCGAAAAGCACCGGCGATATCGAGAATGCCGTGGAATACACCAATGGCGTGACCATCGGCGGCGAGGGCGAGGTTGGCGCGACGATCCGGGTCGAGGTGACGGTTGGCACCCAGACCCGCGTGCAGACCACGACGGTCGGCGCGGACGGCACCTGGAGCGTGACCTATCCCACGTCCCAGATCCCGGCGGGCGAGCATGAATACCCGGTCAAGGTCACGGCGACCGATGCGCTGGGCAACACCACGGTCATCAACGACACGATGGTGGTGGATACCCTGCCGCATCCGATCGACTTCAACGATGTGACCGACCGGAACATCGTGAACGGCACCGAGAATTCCAGCGGGTTCCAGATCACCGGCACCTCGACCGCCGGGGCCACGCTGACCGTGACGCTGACCGATCAGAACGGCCAGGCGATCGGCGGCAGCCGCACCGTGACCGTGGGAACCGACGGCACCTGGACGCTGTCCTATCCGCCGGGCAGCCTGCCGCTGGGCGAATACAACGCCACCGTCACCGCAACCACCACGGATGCGGCCGGAAACCCGTCGACCGAGAGCCATCAGTTCCGCGTCGATACCTTCACCTCGGTTGCCTTTGCACCGGGTGCGATTGCCACGGACAACGTGGTCAACGCGACCGAGGCCGGGAACGGCATCACCATGACCGGGACAACCCAGGCCGGGTCCACCGTGATGGTGAAATGGGGCGATGTCACCCTGCCCGCCACGGTTTCGGCCAGTGGCAGCTGGAGCGTGACCTTCCCTTCGACCAGCATCACGCGAGGCACCTATCCGTCGACGGCGACGGTGACGGCCACCGATGCGGCGGGCAACACCGCCGTCGATCACCGCGAGATCCGGGTGGATACCGAACTGTCGCTGGCGAAGACCGGGGATTCGACCGGCACCGACCATGTGCTGAACTACACCGAATCCCAGCAGGGCCTGACCATCACCGGGACGGCGGAACCGGGGGCCACGGTCACGCTGCGCTTCGGATCGGCCGTGATCACCATCCCCAATGTCGGTGCTTCGGGGACCTGGACCGCGACCATCCCGACCAACCAGTTGCCCGCGGTCGATCCGGTCACGGGCAAGGCTTCGGCCACGCTGAACATCACGGCCAGCGATGCGGCGGGCAACACCGCCGTCCTGAACGAGACCATCAACCTTGATACCAAGGTCTCGCCGTTGACCCAGTCGGGCAGCATTGCCGGAAATGGCGTGATCAACGCCACCGAGGCGGCCGCGGGCGTTGCCATCGGCGGCGCGGTCGAAGCGGGCGCGCAATCGGTGACTGTCACCCTGTCGAACGGCAAGGTGATCCAGGCGGTTGTCACCGGCACCAGCTGGACTGCGAACCTGACGGCTGCCGACCTGTCCGAAGGCAACCTGACCTATACGGTCCGGGCGGTGGATGCGGCCGGGAACACGGGCGTGATCGGCGACAGCGGAAACCTTGGCTTCTCTGTCGATACCGTGGCACCGGGGTCGCCGCTGATCATCAACGATCTGGGCACCGGCAACCTGCTGAACGGCATCCAGGTGTCGCAGGCCGAGGGCACGCTGACCTTCCATTCGGTGACGGGCAGCGGGGCGGCGATGGCGATCAACAGCACTGTCACCAATATCGGCGGCAGCGCGATTGCGACCTTCGGCACCTCGGTTCCCGATGGCAGCTATCTGATCGTCAGCGATACCGATGCGGCGGGCAACGAAGCCAGCACCCTCTATATCCGCAACACCAGCGCGACCACGGTCCATATCGACCCGGCGACGCACGGATTGCAGGAGTTCGACTTCACCTCGATCGACCTCAGCTCTGCCAGCGCCAGCCTGACGCTGACCGCGAACGACCTGCGGGCGCTGACCGGGCCTGATCATGAGCTGATCGTCAAGGGTGGCACGGATGATGTGGTCAGGCTGGACGATGCTGCGGCAACCGGCCAGTCGCGCGTCATCGACGGCGAACGCTACCATGTCTACACCCTGGGTGACGGCACGGTTCTGGTGGACGAGAACATCCAGACCACGATCATCTGACCTGGTCGGAGGATCGGGTCATGCCCGTCAATCGCAAGCACAGGCCGGGTGCGGGGGGCTTTCCCCCCGCCCTGGCGCTGATCTCGGCTGCCGCGCTGGCCGGGTGTCTGGGCGGGGGGCCTGATGCCTCGCGTTCGGCCACCGATCCGGCGCGCCACCAACTGGCCGCGCCCACGCTGGACCGCAAGGGCGCGGTCTCCTCGGAAGTCATCGGCCTGCTGTCGGCGCGCCGGTCCATCCTGCCGAAAGGCAGCAGTTTCGCCCGCGTCTCGGCTTCTGTCCTTGCGGCCGGGGCGGGGGCGGCGGAATCGCAGCTGCGGGTCGCCCGGCTGACCGCCAAGGCGAAATCGAAGAACTGGCTGCCGTCGATCGGGCCGAATGTCAGCCTGACCTCGCTGGGGTCGCTGGCGGCCAGTCTGCTTCTGGATCAGGCGGTGTTCGACAATGGCCGCCGCAAGGCCGAACGCGCCTTTTCCGCAGCCGATGTCGAGGTGGCCGCCGTGCAACTGGCGGCGGATCTGAACCAGCGCGTCCATGACGGGTTGAAGCTGTATGTCGAGGCGCAGCGGGCCACCGAACTGGCCGGGATCACCGATACCGCGCTGGGACGGATGCGGGATTTCGAGCGGATCATGAAGATCCGGGTCGAAGGCGGGCTGTCGGACCGGTCGGAACAGCGCATCGTGTCGCAGAAACTGGCCGAGATGGAGGCGATGCTGTCGCAGGAACGCGAAGCCGCCAAGACCGCCTGGGCCGGGCTGGCCGCCATGTCCGAAGGCGGGCTGGACGGTTTGTCAGGGCTGACGCCGCTGCCGCCGGATACCGGCGCGCCCGAGCCGTTGTCGGTGCTGCTGGCGCAGGGCGAGGCGGCGCGCACGAAGGCCGAACTGAAGATGGTGCGGGCCAGCCTGATGCCGGGCTTCGGGGCGCAGGCCTCGGTCGACAAGGGCGGCGATCTGGACGGCGGGCTGTCGCTGGACGGCGAGGGTCTGGGTTTTGGCCGCAAGGACAGCCTGCGCGCGCTGGAGGAATCCGAGGAAACCGCCTATCGCCGGGTTGATGAGGCCAGGGAAACCGCCAACCGCCGCATCGTGGCGCTGGAGCGCGAGATTGCCAGCCTGACATCGCAAGAGGCGCAGCAGGCGGTGGTTCTGGCGCAGATGAGCGCCAATCTTGACCTGTTCACCCAGCAATACCGCGCGGGCCGGCGGTCGCTGATCGAACTGGTGGGCCAGTTCGAGACGCTGGTGGCGATGCAGCGGGATCAGGCGACGCTGAAATATCTGATCACGATGGCGCGGCTGGAGATTGCCCGCGACCGTGGTGTCCTGGTGGACGGAGCGGCGATGTGACGAGTGACAGGGTCATCGCCTTTGACATGAACGCGGCCCGCGTGCCTGCGGCAACCGAAGCCGGGCAGCGGCCCGGTCCGGCGCTGCGTGTTTCCCCCCCGCGTCACAGCAACCGTGCGGTGAACCGGGCGCAGCTGGCTTCGGTCTATGCCGGGCTGCTGGGGGCCGAGATTCCGGCCGCCGATCTGCTGGAACATCTGCATCTGGCCGCCGGGGCCGCAGGCGGGCAGCTGGGACTGGCCGAGATCGCCGCTGCGATGAAGGCGACCGGCCTTGCGACCCGCGTCCTGACGACGGATGCGCTGCCCGACGAAGGCTGGCCCGCGCTGGTGGAAATGACCAACGGGCAGGTGGTTCTGGTTCTGGGCTTTGGCGAGACCGGGCCGGAGATCTATGATCCGGGCGCGGCCGAGATGCGGGCCGAAGTGGCGATGGCGGACTTCCTTCAGGTCTGTTCCGGGCGTATCCTTCAGGCCCGGCTGTCGCTGGCCGATCTGGAAAGCCGGCATGTCGAGGACAGCCCCGCACCGCATTGGTTCTGGGGCGAATTCCGCCACCATCGCCGCCAGTTTGCCGAGGCCGCCGCCGGATCGCTGTTCGCCAACCTGCTGGCCGTCGCCATCGCGCTGTTTTCCTTGCAGATCTATGACCGGGTGATCCCCTACAAATCGGAGCCGACACTGTGGGTTCTGGCGCTGGGGGTGCTGCTGGCCGTGATGCTGGAAGGTGTGCTGAAGGTGGCGCGCGCCACGCTGATGGACAACACCGGCAAGCGGATCGAGCTGGCGGTGCAGAACCGGCTGATGCGCCGCCTGCTGGGCATGAGGATGGCACCGGGTGAGCGCAGGCCGTCCGAGGTCTTTGCCTCGATGCGGGAATTCGGTTCGGTGCGCGAATTCTTCACCGCATCGACCGTGGGCACGCTGGCCGATCTGCCGTTCCTGATCGTCTTTCTGGCGCTGGTCGCCTCGATCGGGGGCAATCTGGTCTGGGTTCTGGTGCTGGGCGGCATCCTGATGGTTCTGCCCGGCTTTCTGATGCAGAAGAAGATGGTCGCCATCGCGGCATCGACCCAGGGGGCATCGACCAAGGCGGCACGGCTGCTTTACGAAAGCGTGTTCGAGCATGAGACCGTCACCACCCAGCGCGGCGAAGACCGCGTCAAGCGGATCTGGTCCGAGCTGGTGACACTGACGGCGGTGAAAAGCGCCGAACAGCGGCACATGACAACGCTGTTGTCGACCTGGGCGCAGGGGGTGCAGCAGGCCACCTATGTCTCGGCCGTGGTGGCGGGGACCTATATGGTCTTTGCGGGTCAGTTCACCGTGGGCACGATCATCGCCATCGGCATCCTGACCGGGCGCACACTGGGGCCGCTGGCGCAGCTGTCGTCGATGATGGCACGGTGGAGCCAGGTGAAGACCGCGCTGACCGCGCTGGATGCCGTGGCCAATGCCCGGCAGGCCGAGGAGCCGGGCCGCAGCTATCTGCGCCGCGACCGGATCGCCGGGACATTCGAGCTGCGCCATGTGGAATTCCGCTACGATGCACAGTCCGCGCCTTCGGTCGAGATCGCCGGGGTGGCCATTCCGGCGGGGCAGCATGTGGCGGTGCTGGGCACCAACGGATCGGGCAAATCCACGCTGCTGCGGCTTCTGGCCGGATTGTATGAGCCGACCAAGGGCCGGGTGCTGCTGGACGGGGTGGATCTGGGTCAGATCCATCCGCGCGACGTGCGGCGCGGGGTGGGTTATCTGGGGCAGGACGTGCGGCTGATCGCCGGGTCGATCCGCGACAACCTGAACATGAACCAGCTGGAACGCGACGACGACCGCCTGCTGGAGGCGCTGGATTTCGCCGGGCTGGGGCCGTTCGTGCGCAACCATCCGCGCGGCCTGGACCTGATGATCCGAGAACTGGGCGAGGGTCTTTCGGTGGGGCAGCGCCAGTCGATCGGCTGGGCGCGGCTGTGGTTGCAGAACCCGCAGGTCGTGCTGCTGGACGAACCCACGGCGGCGCTGGACCAGACGCTTGAAACCACGCTGGTCAGCCGGCTGAAAAGCTGGCTGGACGGCCGCACCGCCGTGATCGCCACCCATCGCGTGCCGATCCTGCAACTGACGACGCGGACGCTGATCATGCAGAACGGGCGGCTGGCGGTGGACGGGCCGAAGGATGCGGTTCTGGCCCATCTGGCCAAGGCCCAGGCCGGGGGCGCGCAATGACCACCTGGGACGACGAGTTTCAGGTGCGCGGCAACCGGCCCTCGGCGGTGATCTGGGCCATCGGCGCGGTGTTCGTGATCTTCCTTCTGTGGTCCGCCGTGGCCTGGGTGGATGAGATCGTGCGCGCGCAGGGGACGGTGGTGTCCTCGTCCCGGCCGCAGATCATCCAGAACCTTGAAGGCGGCATCCTGGCCGAACTGTCGGTGGCCGAGGGCGATATCGTGGCGCCGGGGCAGGTGCTGGGCCGGTTGCAGGGCACGCAATATCAGGCGGCGGTGGACGATTTCAGCGACCAGATCGCCGCACTGGAAATCCGCAAGCTGCGGATCGAGGCCGAGATGCGCGGCGAAGACCGCTTCAAGGTGCCGAAGGACATGGCTGACCGGGTGCCCGAGATCGTGGCTTCGGAGGCCACCCTGTTGCAGGCCCGTGCCGAGGATCTGCAGGCCCGCAAGGCAGGGGCGCAGGCGGTGCTGGATCAGGCCGCGAAGGAGCTGGACATTCTGGAGCGGATGTATGCGCAGGATGTCGCCCCGCTGATCGAGGTGACGCGGGCCCGCAAGGCGCATCGGGATGCCGAAAACCGGCTGTCGGATACCATCACCCAGGCCGATCTGGAGCGGGCGAACGATTATGCCGAGACGCTGAAGGAACTGACCTCGCTGCGGCAGAACCTGAAACTGGCGCAGGATCAGCTGGAACGCACGGTGCTGGTGGCACCGATGCGCGGGGTGGTGAACCAGATCGCCATTTCCACCATCGGCGGCGTGGTGCGGCCGGGCGAAGAGATCCTGCAACTGATCCCGCTGGACGAAGAGCTGTTCGTCGATGCGAAGGTCGCCCCCCGCGACATCGCCGCCGTGCGGCAGGGGCAGGAGGCCACGGTGAAGCTGTCGGCCTATGACTACACGATCTGGGGCAGCCTGAAGGGCGAAGTCACCTTCGTTTCGGCGGATACCTTCATCGACGAACGGTCGCGCGCGGCGGATGGCGATCCGCATTACATCGTGACGCTTAAAGTGGACCTGTCGCAGCTGACCGAACGGCAGGCGAAGATGGAGATTCGCCCCGGCATGCAGGCCGAAGTGGAGTTGCAGACCGGCGGCAAGACCATCCTGACATATCTGACAAAGCCGCTGTACAAAAGCCAGGAAGCCTTCCGCGAAAGATAGCCCATGCGGCAGGGCCAGCAGGGGCCGGTTTGCCAGGGATCCGATTTTCGGCGAAAATCGTGCGCCTGCCCGGCCGGGGTGCCTTTGGGCGGTGCCCCCTACATGTAACTTCGCACCAGCGCGCCCGCGATCAGGCTCCAGCCATCGGCGACGACAAAGAACGCCAGTTTGAACGGCAGCGAGACGACAGCGGGCGGCACCATCATCATGCCCATCGACATCAGGATGGCCGAAACCACGAGGTCGATGATCAGGAAGGGCAGGAAGATCAGAAAGCCGATCTCGAAGGCGCGTTGCAATTCCGACAACAGGAAGGACGGCACCAGCAGCGACAGCGGCGCATCGGCGACTCCGGTGCCCGCACGCGGGCGCAGGGCGTCCATGGTGGCGAAGGTGTCGGGGTCGATGCGGTTGGCCATGAAGCCGCGGAACGGTTCCGAGGCGCGGGCAAAGGCGGTGGCGACGTCGATCTGGTCGCGGGTAAAGGGCTCGATCCCCTGTGCCCAGGCTTCGGTCAGCACCGGATCCATGACATACCAGGTCAGGAACATGGCCAGGCTGACGATCAGCATGTTCGGCGGGGCCTGTTGCAGCCCGATGCCCTGCCGCAGGATCGACAGCACGGTGACGATGAAGGGAAAGCACGTCACCATCACCGCCAGCCCCGGCACGATGCTGAGGACGGTGATGAGGACCAGCAACTGCACCGAGCGCGCGGCGAGCGAGCCGCCTTCGCCCATGTCCAGTGTCACCTGTTGCGCAAGCGCGGGAGAGGCCAGCAGCAGGCCCGCAAAAAGCGCGGCCAGACAGATTCGCAGGCGGGGATCGGCCCGTTTCACAATCCGCCCCGCAGATTGGCCACTTCGGTCAGGCGCACGCCCAGCTGGCCTGCCATGTCGCCTTCCAGTTCGGTCAGTTCGCCCCGCGCGATCAGCCTGTCGCCGACGTAAAGTTCGACCGGATCATCCACCCGGCGATCCAGCGGCAGCACCGCGTCGCGCGACAGGCGCAGCAGGTCCCGGACAAGGGGCCGCGCCTTGCCGACCGAAATGGTGATCTCGATCGGGACCTGGCTGAAAGGGTTGTTCTCGACAGGGTCATCCATCGGTTTCGGTCTCCTCGGACAGGCTGAAGAAGCCGCGCACGGCGGCGGCGATGTCGGCTGTGACGCGGGTCAGGTCCACCTGCGCCTCGGCCCCGCCCAGACGGATGTAGACCTGGCCTTCGGGCAGGGTCGTTTCTTCCTCGATCCGCATCGGCAGGCCGGTGGCCTGTTCGATCAGGCTTTCCACGGCGCTGCGGACCGCCGGGTTCAGCACCAGCGTCACCGGCTGATCCGTCAGTTCCTCGGCCATGGGCATCACCTGTTCCAGCACCATGGGGGCCAGAGTTTCGCGCGCGGTTTCGGGCAGCAGGCGATTGACCATCTGTTCCAGCAGCGGCTCCAGCGCCTTCAGGATGTGGGATCGCGCCTCCTGATAGGTGAAGGACAACTGTTGCAGATTGCGCGCCAGATCGCTGCGGATGCGGGTCTGGTCTTCGGACTGGGCGGCGGCGGCATCGTCCCACCCCGCCTTGTAACCCTGTTCATAGGCGGCCAGCTTGGCCTCTTCGATCGCGCCCAGCTGGGTGACGACCATATTCGACGGCTGCCGGGGCAGCGGATCGGTATCGAACACCTCTAGCTTGGGCATCGGCATCAGGCCCGCTCCTCCTCAGGCTCCAGCCAGCCGCGCAGGATTTCCAGCGATTCGGTCTGCCGTTCCTCGATCAGGCGGCGCAGCCGGGTGGCGGGATCTTCCGGCGGCGAATCGTCCAGACCGCCCGCCATGAAATCCACCGTCGGCAGATCGGGCAGGGCAAAGCCGTCGTCGATCTCGCCCGTCAGCGCCCCGCCGCCGGGACCGGCAAGGGCAAGTTGTTCGGCCGGGGCAGGCAGGGCGCCGCGCCCCGATTTCAGGATCGGGCGCAGCACGAAAAGCCCCAGGATCAGGGCCACCAGCGCCAGAGCGGCGATCTGGATCATCGCCATCAGGTTGACCGGCCCCAAGGCGGGCAGAAGGCTGGCCTGGGCTTCGGTGCCCGGCAGGACAATCGGGGAAAACTCCAGCGATTTCAACGTCAGCACATCGCCGCGGGTTTCATCCAGACCGACGGCCGAGGCCACCAGTTCGCGCAAGATCGCCAGTTCCTCTTCGGTCCTGGGTTGCCAGCTCTGGCTGCCGTCCTGTGCGGTGGCCATCTGGCCATCGACCAGAACGGCCAAGGTCATCCGCCGGATGCCGCCCGGCCCGCGCAGAACCTCGCGCTGGGTTTCCGAAACCTCGTAATTGACCCGTTCGTTCGTTTCGCTGGACTGCGACTTGCCGTTGCCTCCCGGCCCGGCGTCACCTTCGGGCAGGTTCGACGCCACGGTGACATCGCCGCCGGGCTGGGTCGCGCTTTCGCTGCGTTCGACGGTTTCCGAGGAAATCGCCACGCGCCCCTGCGGATCGAACTTGCGTTCGGTGATCTGTTCGCTGTCGGTGATCAGCTCCAGCGACACCTCGACCACGGCCTTGCCGGCGCCCACGCGCGCCTCGAGCATGCGCTGAACATTGCGGCGAATCTCCTCGGCCCGGTCCAGCGCCCCCTTGCCGCTGGCCGCTTCGGTGTCGGGCCCCGCGATCAGCCCGCCGACCGTGTCGATCACCTGCACATCGCCGGGGCGCATCCCGGCAACGGCCGAGGCGATCAGATGGCGCAAGGCATCGGCCTGCACCGCCGACAGAGTGCCGGAGACGGTGGTGACGGTCACGCTGGCCGTCGGCATTTCATCGCGTCGAAACGGCGTTTCGGGGGCCTGCGAGATATGGACGCGGGCGGCCCTGACCTCGGGCATCGCAAGAATCGTGCGGGCCAGCTCCCCCTCTTTTGCGCGCCAGTAGGCGGCGTCGAACATCTGGCTGGTGGTGCCGAATCCGGTCAGGGAATCAAGCAGCTCATACCCCGCGCCGCCGACGGCCGGCAGACCTTCGGCCGCCAGCGCCATGCGCAGGCTGTCGCGCTGGGTGGAATCGACATAGATCGAATCGCCCCGCACCTCATGCGCGATGCCGCGCTGATCCAGTGCGCTGACGATCTGCCCGGCCGTTCCAGGCTCCAGCCCGGCATAAAGCAGGTCCATCCGCGGGGTTCCGGCCATGCGCGCCAGCGCCAGCACCGCCAGGAACATCGCCAGCGTTGCGGCAATGACGACGATCCTCTTGCGCAGCTCCAGCGCCGACCAGGTGGACATCAGATTCTGCACGTCAGCACGGGCTCCATCGGGTTTCTCCCTTGGGGCCAGCTTTGAAGGAGGCGTCTTAACAATCGGTTAGTGACCTTTGATCTATTTTCGTTCTGCAACGTGAAGGAGGCCGCCTTGGCCGAGGCTGAGCTGCCGCAGGATGCGGAACCGAAAAAGAAACGATCGAAGCTGCCCCTGCTGCTGGGGCTGGTGCTGGCGCTGCTGCTGGGCAGCGGCGGCTTTTATGCCGGCTGGTCCGGTCTGATCTTCGGCCCGCCCGCGCCGGAGCATGCGGCGGAGGAAAAGCCAGGCCCGTTGCCCGACATCGCCTTTGTCGCGGTCGAGCCGGTGGTGATCTCGCTTGGCCCCGGATCATCCAGCCGGCACCTGAAGTTCACCGCCCAGCTGGAGGTGGCCAAAGCCTATGCCGAAGAGGTGGGCGTGCTGATGCCGCGGATTCTGGATGTGCTGAACAGCTATCTGCGGGCAGTCTCGGTCTCCGATCTCGAAAACCCCGCCGCGATGGCGAAGCTGCGCGCCCAGATGCTGCGCCGGGTGCAGATCGTCACCGGAGAAGGCCGGGTGCGCGACCTTCTCGTCACCGAATTCGTGCTGAACTGAGGGGCAAGATGGAGCTGATCGCCGATATGCTGATGATCGCCGCCTCGCTGGGGGCTGCGATCTACTGTCTGGTGCTGGCCGCGCGGCTGCGCCGGTTCACCACGCTGGAAACCGGGATGGGCGGCGCGATTGCCGTGCTATCGGCGCAAGTCGACGACATGACCCGCGCGCTGGACCAGGCGCGGGGGGTGGCGGGATCGTCCGAGCGCAACCTTCAGGAGCTGACGATCAGGGCCGATGGTCTGGCGCGGCGGCTGGAGCTGCTGATGGCCTCGATGCACGACCTGCCCGAGCCGGGCCCGCCGCGATCTGCGGCCGAGAGAGAGACTCCGGTGCCGGAGACAGGCCCCGAGGACGACTCGCGCCGACTGCGCTTCGTGCGCCGTCGAGCCGGGCGCGGATATGAGGAGGCCGCAGAATGAAGCGTCGGGCGGGACGGGGCGCGCTGGTGATCGTTGCGCTGATGTTCGCCTCGTCCGGTGCGCTTCGCATCGGGGACGAGCTGGGCAGGGCGATGGCCGAGAATTCGGAACACGGCAACGGGCAGGCTGCGGTGCCCGATGTGTCCGCACCACCCCTGCAATGCCCGGAGCCGCCCGCCGCTCTTGCGGTCTCGCTGTCGGAGCGCGAGGCACGGCTTGCGGTGCAAGAGGCGTCAGTGGCCGACCGCGAGGCCGCGCTGGCGCTTGCGGATGAGGCGATCACCCGCCGCCTGGCCGAGTTGCAGCAGGCCGAAGCGGATCTGAGGGCAACGCTTGCCATCGCCGATGGCGCGGCCGAAGAGGATATCCTGCGGCTGGTCTCGGTCTACGAGACCATGAAGCCCAAGGATGCGGCCCGCCTCTTCGACGCGATGGAGCCGGAATTCGCCGCCGGGTTCCTTGGGCGGATGCGGCCCGATGCCGCCGCTGCCGTGATGGCGGGGATGACGGCGGAAAAGGCCTATGCTGTCAGCGCAATCCTGGCGGGGCGCAATGCGATGGCCCCGAAGAACTGACTTTGGAACTTCTTAACCGCCGGGGGCCAGACTGTCCCTGCGCAATCACGGGGAACGGGGCAGATGTTCGGCATAATCGGGATCATCGTCATCATCCTGATGGTCTTTGGCGGCTTCGTCATCCATGGCGGCCATCTGGAGCCGATCCTGCATGCCTTGCCGTTCGAGATGATGATGATCGGTGGCGCGGCGGTGGGGGCCTTCATCATCTCGAACGATCTCGGCTCGATGAAACATACGCTGAAGGATGTCGGCAAGGTTTTCAAAGGCCCGAAATGGAAACCCGCCGATTACAAGGATCTGCTGTGCCTGCTGTTCGAACTGGTCCGGCTGGCGAAATCCAATCCGGTGGGCTTGGAGGAACATGTGGAAACCCCCGAAGGCTCGGCCATCTTCGGGCGCTATCCGCGCATCCAGCATGATCACGATGCCGTCGACCTGATCTGCGACACGCTGCGCGCGGCCTCGATGAACTATGACGATCCGCATCAGGTCGAGGAGGTGCTGGACAAGCGCATGGAAGCGCAGCTGCATCACGCGATGCATTCCAGCCATGCGCTGCAATCCATAGCCGACGGCCTGCCCGCACTGGGGATCGTGGCCGCCGTTCTGGGGGTGATCAAGACCATGGGGTCGATCGACCAGCCGCCCGAGGTTCTGGGGGCTATGATCGGCTCGGCGCTGGTCGGCACCTTCCTGGGGGTGTTTCTGGCCTATGGGCTGGTCGGGCCCTTCGCCGCGCGGGTGAAGCAGGTGGTCGAGGAGGATGCCCATTTCTACCAGCTGATCCGCGAGGTTCTGGTGGCCAACCTGCACCGTCACCCGGCGAACATCTGCATCGAGGTGGGCCGCCAGAACACACCCCATCAGCTGCGTCCGGGCTTTGGCGATCTTGAAGATTCGTTGCGGGCCCTTAAGCAGGATGCCGCCTGATGTTGCGCGGATTGAAGGGCCGGTTCCGGCTTCCGGTCCTGGCGGCGCTCTGGTCCCTGCTGCTGTGGGCCGTGCCCCCTACGGCAGCCGAAACCGCGCGGGTCACGGGCGGAGAGCATTCGGATTTCACGCGCCTCGTGGTTCAGGCCGTGGACAGTTCGGGCTGGCGGTTCGGACGGTCCGACGATGGTTATGAGCTGGACCTCGGGCAGGCCGTGACCGGCTTTGACGTGACCGATGCCTTCCAGAAGATCCCCCGCGACCGGATCACCGCGCTTTGGCGCGATCCGCCGACCGGGCGGCTGCGCTTTTCGCTGGCCTGCGCCTGCCATGCCCTTGCCTTCGAATTCCGCCCCGGAATCGTGGTGATCGACATCCGCAGCGGTGCCGCGCCGGATGGATCGGCGTTCGAGATGTTCCTTGACCCGCACCCCGAATCTGGTGGCGGGGCACCGGCGGAACAGAGAGACGGGGCGGGCAACCCTGCCGTCGCTGATGCGGGCCGCTACGACTGGCTTGCCATCGCGCGTGATCCCGTCCTCGCGGCAACGGCCGGGGGACAGGACCTGCCGTTGCCGACCGGAGAGATTTCGCTGGATCCGTTGCGCGATGCCCTGCTTGAGCAGATCAGCCGGGGGGCCGCGCAAGGGCTGGTCGAGATCGCCGAGGATGGACCCGCCCCGGAAAACGGCGGCAACCGGATCGGGGATGCGCCCTGGTCGCGGGTGGGATTGGGAGAGATGCCGGGCGTGGCGGTCGGGTCGGATCGCGGGGCCAGCGGCAATCTCACGCCGGATGGCCGGGCCTGCCTTGCGGATAAGGCGCTGGATGTCGGTAGCTGGGGCCTGACCGGGCCGGTCTCGGCACAGATCGGCCTGGCGCGGTCGGGCATGATCGCGGAATTCGATGCGCCGGTGCCCGAGGCGATCCTGCGTGCCGCAAGGTTCCATATCTTTCTCGGCTTCGGGGCGGAAGCCCGGCAGTATCTTGCCCTTCTGGATGAAGAAGCGCCTGAAATCAGGCTTTTGCAGGCCATGGCGCGGATCGTCGACGGAGAACCGGCAGAGGATTCGCCGTTCGATGGCATGGAAAGCTGTGCTTCGGCGGCGGCGCTCTGGGCGATACTGGCGCGGCCGGATCGGCCGTTGGCCCCCGGCACCAATGCCGCTGCCGTGACCGCCCGCTTTTCGGCTCTGCCTGCGCATCTGCGCCGCCATCTGGGGGGCGCGCTGGTCGATGCCTTCATGGCCGCAGGGCAGAGCGATGCGGCACACCGGATCCGGGATGCGATGCAGCGGGTTCCGGCCGAGGGAGAAACCGAACTGCCCCTGATGGAGGCGCGGTTCCAATTGGCCGAGGGCAATCCGGCCGGGGCCGGTGTAATTGCCTCCGACCTGACCGCCGGGGCGGGATTGCCCAGTGCTGCCGCTGCGACGACGCTGGTCGAGGCGGCGTTTCAGGGCGATCGTATGATCGATTCAGGTCTTCCGTTGGCGCTGGATGCCTATCTGCATATGGCGCGCGGAACGCCTGAGGAGGCGAGCCTGCTGCGCGCGCGCATACTTGCGGCGGCGATGGTCACGGACTTTGCAACGGCCTTCGATCTGGTCGATCAGGACCCCGGAACCTTTGCCGATCTCTGGTCGATGGCGGCCGGGCAAGCGTCGGATGACATCTTTCTGGAACAGGCCGCGCTTTATGCGCTGGACCGGCCGACCGTTGCGCCTGATGTCGCAAGTTCGGTGGCCAGGCGTCTTCTGGCGCTGGGCTTCCCCGATCTGGCCCTGCACTGGATCGGGCCGGTCAGGGACACAGACGCAGAAGAAACGCGGCTGATTGCAGCGCAGGCCCGGCTTGCCTTGCGCGATGCTGTGGCAGCCTTGGCGCTTGTTCAGGGGCTGGATTCACCCGCCGCCGCCGCACTGGCGGCCGAGGCTAGGGTGCAATTGGGCGAAACCAGAGCGGCGGCCGATGCGATGCTTCTGGCGGGCGAGGTATCGGCTGCACAGCGCGCGTTGATCTGGACGCAGGACTGGGCGTTGATCGGTGCCGAGGGGCCGGAAAACTGGCGCGATGCCGCAAGACTCGCCACGCTGCCGGAGGATACCCCTGCCGCCGGGCCGATCGCGCGGGGCGCGGCGCTGGCCGAGGAAAGCGCGGCGGCCCGTGCCGTGATCGAGGATCTTCTGGGCAGTCTGGCGGCAAAGCACGGCTCTTAGACCCGTAACGATTTGGCAACCTGATCGCGGCTAGGCTGCGGCGACTTGTAGTTGATGGCAGAAGCCTGACCGATCGGATTCGACATGTCCCGCAGCAGAACGCGCGCCTTCCCACCTGCACCCCTCCTCCTGCCGCTGGTCGTCCTTGCCTGCACCCTCTGCCCGCCCCTGCCGGTCGAGGCGCGCAACCGCGCGGCACCCTCGGCCCCGGATCTTTGCCGACAGGCCGCCGAAACGGCCGCAGACAGGACCGGCGTGCCCTTGCGGGTCCTGCTTGCGCTGACATTGACCGAAACCGGCCGGGTTCAGGCCGGGGTGTCGCAGCCCTGGCCCTGGGCGTTGAATCAGGGCGGAGAGTCTCTCTGGTTCCCGTCGCGGTCCGAAGCGATGGATCATCTTGAAACGGCCGTCGCGAATGGTGCCACCAACATCGACATCGGATGTTTCCAGCTGAACTATCGCTGGCATGGCGGGGCCTTCGACTCGCTTGAAGAAATGATGGACCCGACCCGGAACGCCCTTTATGCAGCACAACTTCTGGCGGGGCATGCGGCAGAGCAAGGCGACTGGATCACGGCGGCAGGAGCCTATCATTCCGCCACGCCCGACAAGGCCAAGGCTTACCTCGCCCGGTTCACGCCGATCTATGCCGGTCTTGGCGATACCCCACCCGCCACCCCGGCCGGGGCAGACCCCGAAGCCGAAGAAAACAGCTTTCCCTTGCTGCTGGCTGGCGAAGCGGCCTCAGCCGGGTCCATCGTGCCGCGCCGGACGGCGGGACGTGCCTTGATCTGGGGACCGTGACAATGGCGGCCTTCCCCCTGCGTCTTCAGCTGTTCCAGCCGACCGTCCTTCTGGCGCTGGCCCTGATGGCTGTGATCGGCATGATGGTGCTGCCGGTGCCCGCCATCGTGCTGGACATCGGCCTTGCGCTGTCCTTCGCGCTGGCCATCCTGATGCTGACCGTCACGCTTTTCATCGAGCGGCCGCTGGATTTCTCGGCTTTCCCGACGATCCTTCTCGTCTCGCTGATGCTGCGGCTGTCGCTGAACGTCTCGTCGACCAAGCTGATCATCGGGCAGGGACATACCGGCACCGATGCCGCCGGCCATGTGATCGAGGGGTTCGCCAATTTCATCATGGGCGGCAGCCTGGTGCTGGGGCTGGTGATCTTCGTCGTCCTTCTGATCGTCAACTTCGTCGTCATCACCAAGGGCGCGGGCCGGATGGCCGAGGTGGGCGCCCGTTTCGCGCTGGACGGGATGCCGGGCCGTCAGCTGGCGATCGACGCCGATCTGTCGGCCGGGGCCATCACCCATGATGAGGCCAAGCGGCGGCGCGAGGTGGAACTGGCCGAGACCAATTTCTTCGGCTCGCTGGATGGCGCGTCAAAATTCGTCAAGGGCGATGCGATTGCCGGCTTGCTGATCACCGCGCTGAATCTGGTCATCGGTCTGGCGGTGGGCATCTTTGCGCATGGTATGGCTGCGGGTGCAGCATTTCAGACCTATTCCATCCTGACCGTCGGCGACGGGCTGGTCAGCCAGATTCCTGCCGTGATCATTTCGGTCGGCGCAGCACTTCTTCTGTCGCGCGGCGGTGCCAAGGGGGCGGCGGATGTGTCGTTCTTCCAGCAGCTTGGCAGGTTTCCGGCGGCGCTGGGCACGGTGGCTGGCCTGATGGCCCTGTTCGCCATCGTGCCGGGGATGCCCTTCCTGCCCTTCATGGCTGCTGCGGTCGGGCTGGCGCTTGCGGCCTGGCGCGTGGCGCGAAAGCCGACGATACCGGCCGAAGAGGCGCAGAAACCCCGCGAAGAGCCGCTGCGGCGTCAGATCGGCGATGTGCTGGATTTCGACGAAATCCACATCGAATTCGCCCCCGATCTGGTTGCCATGGCGCTGGACCCCGCCACCGGGCTGGACGGCCGCATCGCCAATATGCGCAACCATATTGCTGCGGCCTTTGGCCTGATCCTGCCGGAAATCCGCCTGACGGACGAAGCAAGCCTGCCATCCGGCCGCTACCGCATCCGTATCCAGGGGGTCGAGCGGGTCAGCGACCGGCTGCGCCCCGACCGGGTGCTTGTCCTGCTGTCCGAGGGGATTTCGGCCCCCGATGGCGAGGATGTGAAAGAGCCGGTCTATGGCGCGCCCGCCCGCTGGATCCGTGCGGATCAGCAGGAGGATGCCGTTCTGGCCGGGCTGACCGTGGTTTCGCCGGCCGAAGTTCTGGCGACGCATCTGCTCGAGGTGCTGAAGACAAACCTGTCGCGGCTGTTGTCGCTGCGCGGCCTGCGCCGCCTGCTGGACGAATTCACCACGCTTTCCGACCGGGCCCGGTCCGAGGCGAACCGCCGCCTGCTGGATGATCTGGTGCCCGACAAGGTGCCGATGGACCTGCTGCACAGCGTGCTGCGGATGCTGCTGGAAGAGCAGGTGTCGATCCGCAACCTGCCGCTGATCCTTGAGGCCGCCGCCGAGGCGCGCGCTTCGGCCAGTGCCGAGGCGGTTTGTGAACATGTGCGTCAACGGCTGGGCTTTCAGATCGTTTCGGGTCTGAAACGGCCCGACGGCACCATTCCCCTGATCCAGCTTGCCCCGGAATGGGAGCGGACCTTCACCGCGCATCAGATGGACGGGGACCGGGCCAACCGCGACGTGGCCCTGCCGCCCGATGTCTTTGCCCGGCTGGCCAACGGCATTGCCGACCGGGTGAACCGGGCGCTGGAAAGCGGCGCGCATCCGGCGCTGGTGACATCGGCGGCGCGGCGCAGGTTCCTGCGGACAGTGATGCAGGCCAAGGGCATCCAGACGCCGGTGCTGTCCTATGAGGAGATCGGGCTCGAGGTGCGCCCCGCCCTGCTGGGCCAGGTGGCCGCATGACTGCCGTCATTGCACAGCTGTCGCAACTCTCCGGTCTGGCCGAAGGATTCATCTGGCAGGCCGCGCTGGTCTTCATGCGGGTCGGCGCGGCGGTGGCGCTTTTTCCAGCCATCGGTGAACAGATGGTGCCGCAGCGGGTGAAACTGGCCGCCGCTTTGGCGATGACTGCCATCGTGGCCCCTGCGGTTGCGGGCGTTGCCATGCCGCAGCAAGGGCTGTTGCTGCCGATGGCGGGAGAGGCCGTTGCCGGGCTGGTGCTGGGGTTCAGCCTGCGCCTGTTGATCCTGGGGCTTCAGACGGCGGGCACCATTGCGGCGCAATCCACGTCTCTGGCGCAGATGTTCGCCGGCACCGGACCCGAGCCGCAGCCCATCGTTGCCAATCTTCTGGTGCTGGCAGGCCTTGCCGTCTTTGTCGCCATGGGCGGGCTGGAGCGTGCGGTGGCGCTGCTGATCCTGTCCTATGATCTGATGCCGCCCGGACAATTGCCCGATCCGGCCGCTGTGTCGGAATGGGGGTTGGCGCGCATCGGCACGGTCTTTGCGCTGGCCTTCTCGCTGGCCGCGCCCTTCGTGCTGGCGGCGCTGCTCTACAATCTTGCCCTGGGGGCGATCAACCGGGCGATGCCGCAGCTGATGGTGTCTTTCGTCGGTGCCCCGGCCCTGACGCTGGGCGGGCTGGCCCTGCTGGCGCTTACGGCCCCGGTCCTTCTGACCGTCTGGCGCGAGGCGATGGATGCCGCGCTGGCGCTGCCGATGGGGGGCTAGCGTTGGCGGGGCAAGAGGAAGACGAAGCCGAAAAGGAATTCGACCCCTCCGAGCGCAAGCTGGCCCAGGCGCGCGAACAGGGCGATGTGATCCGGTCCGAAGATCTGCAGGCCGTGGCCGGTCTGGCCGGTCTGGTGCTGGCGCTTTTGCTGTTCGGCGGCTGGGCCGTGATCTCGGCAGGGCAGGCGGGCATGGTCTTTCTGCAAGAGCCGGACCGCATGGGAGATCTGCTGACCGGCGGGGCGGCCGTCCGCCTTTCTGCGCTGTCGCTGAAGATGATTGCCCCGCTGGCACTGCTGCTGGCCGTGCCTGGTCTGACGGTCCTGCTCTATCTGGTCGCCAGCCGGTCCCTGATCTTTGCGCCGTCGAAACTGGCGTTCAAAGGCGCGCGGCTTTCGGTCGTCGCCAATGCGAAACAGAAGTTCGGGCGGGCCGGGCTGGTCGATTTCGGCAAGCGTTTTGCCAAGATGATGGCCTTTGCGGGCCTCCTGACCTGGTTCCTTCACCGGCTGATGCCCGACGTGGTTCTGTCGGCACGGCTCGAGGCGCGGCCGGTGATCCAGCTGCTCGGGTCCGAGATGATGCGCTTCCTTCAATTGTTCCTGGCCATCGCCCTGGTTTTCGGCCTGTTCGACATCCTGTGGCAAAGGGTGGAATTCGCCCGCCGCAACCGGATGACCCGCAAGGAAATGACCGATGAGATGAAGGACAGCGAGGGCGACCCACATTTCAAGGCAGGCCGCAGGCGACGCGCGCAGGAGATTGCAACGAACCGGATGCTGTCGGATGTGGCCAAGGCAGATGTGGTGATCGTCAACCCGACGCATTATGCGGTTGCGCTGTGCTGGCAGCGCGGCAAGGAGGCGGCCCCGCGCTGTGTGGCCAAGGGCACCGACGAGATTGCCGCCCGTATCCGGGAACGTGCGCAGGAACATGCGGTGCCGATCCGCAGAGATCCGCCGACTGCCCGCGCGCTGTTCGCCACGGTCGAGATCGGCCGCGAAATCCGGCCCGAACATTATGCTGCCGTTGCCGCCGCCATCCGTTTTGCCGATGCAATGCGCAGGAAGGCGCGCCGCAGATGAATGCCGGGTCAGACAGGATGCGGCACTTGCAACATATGGCGGGGCTGGTGCTTGACACCCGGACGCAAGAGTTGCGCCGCGCAAATGCCGCAAGGGATGCGCTCTTGCGTCAGCTGGCCGATCTGGAAGCGGCAGCGCCCGCCGCGGATCTGCCCTGGATTGCGGCCGAGCAGGCGCGCTTCGGCTATGAGATATGGGCCGATGCGCGACGGGCCGAGATCAACCTGCGGCTGGCAACCCAGAGGGCGATCTGCCTGCAGGCGGCCGATGCGGCGCGGCTGGCCTTTGGCCGCAAGATGGCGCTGGAGCGGGTGCAGGGGCATCTGCTGCGGCAGGCCGGGGGCAGGGACAGCGACCTGCCGCCTTTCTGTGATGACGGCGATCCGGTCTAGCTGTCCTGCCGGGCGATGTCGGTGATCAGGACATCGGTGACGATTTCGCCCAGGATCAGGGCGGCTTTTTCCTTCAGCGCCTGGCGCAGGACGACAAGGTTGGCCCCATCGGTGAAAGACCCGCGAAAGCCGCCGCTGTTGGCGTGATCGAACAACACCTGAAGAAAGGCATCGCGCAGCTTGGGCTCTCGGGAATAGACGGTTTCGGTCTGGCCGGTGGTGATCTCAAGGCTGAGCGACAGCACAACCATCGAAGCGACCCGGCCGCCTTCGATGATCGGCACGATGAACTGGTTGTTCAGCTTGACATAATCCGGCGGAGTTTCGCTGGTCAGCGGGGCGTGATCGGCGGCGTTTTCGGCCTCGACCGGAGTTTCCTGCGGTGGACGCAGGAAGAGACCGGCCCCAAGACCGATTCCCAGACCGACAAGGGCCAAAAGCAGCGGAAGCAGCTTGCGCATCATGGTCAGAACGGCAGCACGATATCGGCGACCTGCTGGCCATAGGGCGGCTCTTGCATGTCGGTGATCTGGCCGCGGCCGCCATAGGAAATGCGGGCACCGGCGATCTTGTCATAGGTGATCTCGTTCTGGCGGGAAATGTCATTGGGCCGGACATAGCCGGTCACGATCAGCTCGCGCAGTTCGTTGTTCACGCGGACCTCCTGCTGCCCTTCGACCCGCAGCACGCCATTGGGCAATTCCTCGACCACGGTCGCGGCGACGCGCAGCGTCAGCTTTTCCTTGCGCGAGACCGACCCATCACCCTGAAAGGTGCTGCGGCCATCGGTCTTCACCGCCTCGGCCATCGAGGCCCCTTCGGGCAGGCTTTCGTCCAGCCGCTGCGGGATGCCGAACATCTGCGGGATGCCCATGCTGCGCCCGCTGCTGCGCGAACGGTCGGTGGAATTCGAGATTTCGGCCTTGTCGTCGATCTCGATCACCACGGTCAGGATGTCACCCCGCCCGGCAGCCCGCCGGTCCCCCAGAAGCGAGGTTGTCTGCCCGGTCCAGAGCGATGAGGCGTCGGTCGGGGCATCGGGGTCGGCCGTGTCGGGCATCGGTGTGGAATACAGCGAATGGTGCTGGTAGCTGCCTTCCAGAGGGCTGAAATCCGGGGCCTTGCCGACCTGGGACAGATCGCCACAGGCGGCAAGGCAAAGCGGCAGAAGCAGGGCAGGGCGGGTCAATTGCGGTCTCCGACGATCAGGCGGCCCTGCGCATCGACGCGGCCGGATATTGTGGTTCGGGATGAAAGGTTCATGGCGCGGATGATCTCGCCCTCGGCCCCGCGGGCCAGCGCGCGGCCCTCGGCATGGATGACCAACCCGCCCGATGCGTAGACCAGCGTCACGGTCTGGTTGCGGTCCACCAGCGCGGGCGGGCCAAGGTTGTCGGCCCGCAAGGGCCGCCCGGCATAGACGGTGGTCTTCACCTCCTGGCCCAGGGCAGGGGAGAGTTCGGTCAGCGCGCCGTCGATCTGGGCTGCGACAAGCGTCACATCGGCGGCGGTCACTACGGTCTGCGCAGGCAGGGTGCGCAGCGCGACCAGGCTTTCGGCGCTTGCCGCGCCGGGAAGCAGGGACACCAGCAGACTGATCCGGCACCACATCACCGCACCTGTGTCGTTGCGGCCAGCATCTGATCGGCGGCTGTGATGACCTTGGCGTTCAGTTCATAGCCGCGCTGGGCCTTGATCAGTTCGGTCACTTCGCGCACCGGATCGACCGAGCTTTCTTCAAGATAGCCCTGCCGCAGCGTGCCCAGCCCTTCGGTTCCCGGCGCTGCCACCAGCGGGGCACCGGAAGCGGGGGTTTCCAGAAAAAGGTTCGATCCGATCGCCTCCAGCCCCTTTTCGTTGGTAAAGCCGGTCAGGGTTAGTTGCCCCAGCAACTGCGGTTCGATCTCGTTCTCGAAATAGGCATAGACTTCGCCGCCTGCATTGATGGCCAGGCTGCGGGTGTCGCTGGGGATGGTGATGCCGGGGGCGACGGGATAGCCGTCCGAGGTGACGATCAACCCGTCGGGAGACCGTTTCAGGGATCCGTCGCGGGTATAGCCTGCGCCACCCGAAGGCAGGGTGACTTCAAGATAGCCGGGGCCTTCGATGGCGACATCCAGATCACCGTTGGTGGCGGTCAGCGATCCCTGGGCCAGAACGATGGAAACGGCGGCTGGCCGGACACCCAGGCCGATCTGGATGCCGGTGGGCAACATCGACCCGTCGGCCGCCGAAATGGAGCCGGGGCGGGCCAGCTGCTGATAGTGCAGATCGGCGAAATCGGCGCGGCGGGCGTTGTAGCCGGTGGTCGACATGTTGGCGAGGTTGTTCGACACCACATCGACCTTCATCTGCTGGGCGGCCATTCCGGTTGCGGCGATATGAAGGGCTTTCATCGGCGACCTCAGCGGCCAAGGGTTTCGATCACGCCACGGGCGCGGGCGTCTTCGGCGTCCAGGAATTTCTGACCCAGCTCATAGGCGCGCTGCACCTCGATCATCCGGGCGATTTCCGAAACCGGGTTGACGTTGCTTTCCTCGAGAAACCCCTGAAAGACGCGACCGGTTTCGGCGGGTTCCAGCGTGTCGGCCTCGAAAAGCGTGCCGGACTGGTGGCGCAGTGTCAGCGGATCGGCGGGTTGCCAAAGCCCGATCTGGGCAATGGGCGTGCCACCGGCCGAGATCGTGCCATCTTCGCCCATGCTGACGGGCCCACCATCCGGCGGCACGAAGACCGGCGCACCCCCGGCATCCAGCAGGCGATGGCCATCGGGGGTGACAAGCTCTCCCGCCTCGTTCGGGGTGAAACTGCCGGCACGGGTCAGCCGGTTGCCTTGCGGGGTTTCGATCAGGAAGAAACCGTCGCCCTGAATGGCAAAATCGAAGGGGCCGCCTGTCATGGTCAGGCCGGCCTGAGACAGATCCACCACGCGACCGGTGGCATGGGGCATCGACAGCGAAGGCCCCTGATCCATGCGATAGACATGTTCGGCAAAGACGGTGCCTTCGCGGCGGAAGCCGGAGGTCGACAGGTTGGCGATGTTGTTCGCCACCACCTGCATCTCTCGCATCAGGCCGGATTGGCGGGACAGCGTGGTATAACCGGCGGCATCCATGTTCAGCCCCCTGCAACGCGTGGAATGATGGTTTCGGTGAAGAAGCTGACCAGGGTAGAGGTCATGAAACTCATCGAGACCCAGAATACCGCCAACATGGCGGCCACTTTCGGCACGAAGGTCAGAGTCATTTCCTGAACCGAGGTCAGCGCCTGCAAAAGGCCGATCACCACGCCCATGATCAGCGCCACCGACAAAAGCGGCGTGGCGATCATCACCGAGATCCAGAGCCCCTGGCGCATGACGTCGAAAATGGCGGATTCGGTCATACCGGCATCCTCAGGATTTCCTGATAGGCCTCGACCACGCGGTCGCGCACGGTGGCGACGGTTTCCACCGCCAGCTGCGAAGAGGCCAGTGCCTCGACCAGGGCATGCGGGTCCGCGCCGCCGGTCATGGCGGCGCGGGCCGTGGTCTCGGCGGTCGTCAGCGCCTCGGTGAAGGAACTGACGAACCGGGCCGGGCTGTCGCCGGTTTCGGCGCTGCCCGGCTTGGGCGCTGCGGCCGTTCTGGCCTGCGCATAGGTCTGTGCGGCAAAAGCGCTTCTCACATCCATTCAGGGTGCCTCCTAACGCCGCAGCAGATCGAACAGGCTTTGCGTCATCTGCCGCGCCTGATCGAAGAGTTTGAGATTGGCCTCGTAACTGCGCTGGGCCTCGCGGGCGTCGGCGATCTCGATCACCAGATCGACATTGGCACCATCATAATACCCGCTGTCATCGGCCAGCGGATGCCCGGGATCGTAGATCCGGGGCAGGTCGCTCTGGTCCAGCCGCACGGGTCCCGTCTTGACCAGCCCGCTGTCCATGGCGGCCGCAAAGGAAATGGTCTTGCGATGATAGCCGGGGGTATCGGCATTGGCGATGTTTTCGGAGACATGCCGCAGCCGGGTGGCCTGCGCCTCCATCCCCGAGGCGGCGAAAGACATGGAGGTGAAAAGGTCTGCCATGATCCGCCCCCCTAACGTGACCGGCCAAGCGAGGCGCGGATGACATCGGAGGTGCTGCGATAGATCGCCAGCGCCATTTCATGATCCTGCCGGGCCCCCGCCATCTTGACCATTTCCTTCTCGAGCGAGACGGAATTGCCGTTTGGTGCCTCGTCTTCCCCCGACGTGAAGGGACGGGCGGCAGCCGCGCGGGCGGGTTCGATGATATGGCCGGGGCGGGTGGCGCGCATCGCCTCTCCGCCGTCCTGCCAGACCTGGGCAAAACCGGGAATGTCCTGCGCCTTGTAGCCGGGGGTATCGGCATGGGCAACATTCTGTGCAATCACCCCCATCCGGGTGCCGGCATGGGCCGCCAGTGCCTGCGCCATCCTGGTGAGTTCCAGCTTCTGAAACATCTCGGGCTTCTCCCTCGATCTCTTTCACCAAGGCTTAAGAGTGATTCCTTTAGAAACCGTAATCAGCGAACGAAAAGGAAATGCCGTGGCGGGGATATTCGACGGGCTGATGGCCGAAATTGCCGGAATAGAGCCTGTCCGGCCGATCGGCCGGGTGACGGAATCGGGCCGGGGCAGCTTTACCGTCTCCGGGCTGCCGCAGGCCGCGCTGGGGGACAGGGTACTGGTCGAGACGGGTGCAGGTGCCCTGGGGGGCGAGGTGCTGCGGCTTTCCGCCAAAGGCGCGACCGTGCTGCCCGAGGATGACCCCGAGGGGCTGATGATCGGCGCGCGCGTGGCGCTGCTGGGCCCCGCGACGATTGCGCCGGACCGGTCCTGGCTGGGGCGCATCGTCGATCCGACGGGGCAACCGCTGGACGGCCGTCCATTGATGCGCGGGCCGGCGCGGCGCACCCTGACAGGCGCACCGCCCGCCCCCGCCGAACGTCGCGCGATGGGAGAGCGGCTTTCCACCGGAACCGCCGCATTCGACACGCTTCTGCCTTTGGTGCGCGGGCAGAGGATCGGGCTTTTTGCGGGCTCCGGGGTGGGAAAATCCTCGCTGCTGGCCCGGTTTGCGCGCGGAGTTGCCGCCGATGTGGCGGTGATCGGGCTGGTTGGCGAACGCGGACGCGAGCTGCGCGATTTCACCGAACGGGTGCTGGGTCAGGAGGGCATGGCGCGGTCGGTTGTGGTCACGGCAACCTCGGATCAATCGCCGCTGATGCGGCGGCGCTGCGCCCTTTCGGCGATGGCAGTGGCCGAGCATTTCCGCGACCGCGGGCTGCATGTGCTGCTGCTGCTTGATTCCGTCACCCGCTTTGCCGAAGCGCATCGCGAGGTTGCGCTGGCCGGCGGCGAACATGCCAGCCTGCGCGGCTATCCGCCCTCGACCGCCCATGCGATCATGGGGCTGGCCGAACGCGCCGGGCCGGGGGCGGGCACTGCGGGGGATATCACGGCGGTCTTTTCGGTGTTGGTGGCCGGATCGGATATGGAAGAACCGGTGGCCGACATCATTCGCGGCACGCTGGACGGTCATGTCGTACTGGACCGCAAGATTGCCGAACGCGGGCGCTATCCGGCGATCGACCTGTTGCGTTCGGTCTCGCGCAGCCTGCCCGATGCGGCAAGTGCAGCCGAGAATGCGCTGATCTCGGATGCGCGGCGCACGCTGGGGGCCTATGACCGGGCCGAGATGATGGTGCAGGCGGGGCTATATGTTCAGGGCACCGATCCGGCGGTGGACCGGGCGATCCGGCTCTGGCCGATGCTGGACGGATTTCTGGCCGAGGATGCCCCCGCAGGCGGGCCGGAGGCGAGCTTTGAGCGGCTGAAGATCTGCCTAGGCTCAGGACTCGTTCTCGTTTCATAGCCAGAAGATGACGGTGGCAGCGAG